>NZ_BDBP01000045.1 GCF_001613045.1 Nocardia lijiangensis NBRC 108240
GAGGACGAGCACGCCGAGGACGAGCCCGCCGAGGCCGCCGAGGGACCGGAAGCCGCGGAGCCGTCCGACGAGGGCGAGGCCGACGGCGAGACCGAGGAATCGGTGCCGGAGGGCGCGAGCCGCCGCCGCCGTCGCCGTCGGCGCCGCAAGGTCGGCGGTGAGGGCGGCGAGGCCGAGGCCGCCGACGACGACCCGCCGAACACCGTCGTGCACGAGCGCGAGCCGCGCACCAAGAGCCGCAGCCGGGCCGCTTCGGACGAGGTGCAGGGCATCACCGGCTCCACCCGCCTCGAGGCGAAGCGTCAGCGTCGCCGCGACGGTCGTGAGGCCGGTCGCCGCCGCCCGCCGATCCTGACCGAGTCGGAGTTCCTGGCCCGCCGCGAGGCGGTCGACCGGGTGATGGTGGTGCGCGAGAAGTCCTACTCCGAACACCCGACCGCCACCCAGGTCGCGGTGCTCGAGGACAACATCCTCGTCGAGCACTTCGTCACCAACACCGGCCAGGCCTCCATGGTCGGCAACGTCTACCTCGGCAAGGTGCAGAACGTGCTGCCCAGCATGGAGGCGGCGTTCGTCGACATCGGCCGTGGCCGCAACGGTGTGCTGTACGCGGGCGAGGTGAACTGGGAGGCCGCCGGGCTCGGCGGCAAGGAGCGCAAGATCGAGCAGGCGCTCAAGCCCGGCGATCAGGTGCTCGTCCAGGTCTCGAAGGACCCGGTCGGGCACAAGGGCGCCCGGCTGACCACCCAGATCAGCCTGGCAGGCCGCTTCCTGGTGTACGTGCCAGGCGGCACCTCCACCGGCATCAGCCGCAAGCTGCCCGACACCGAGCGCAAGCGCCTGAAGGAGATCCTGCGCGACATCGTGCCCGCCGACGCGGGCGTGATCATCCGCACCGCCTCCGAGGGCGTCAGCGAGGCCGAGCTGGCCCGCGATGTGGAGCGGCTGCAGACCACCTGGCGTTCCATCGAGGAGCAGGCCAAGAAGGACGGCGGCGCGCCGAAGACGCTGTACGAGGAGCCCGATCTCCTGGTCAAGGTCATCCGCGACCTGTTCAACGAGGACTTCTCGAAGCTGGTCATCGAGGGCGACCGGGCGTGGAGCACGGTCGAGAACTACATCCGCACCGTCGCGCCGGATCTGCTCGCGCGGGTCGCCCGGCACGAGAACAACAACGTGGACGTGTTCGAGACCTTCCGCATCGACGAGCAGTTGGCCAAGGCGCTCGATCGCAAGGTGTGGCTGCCCTCCGGCGGCACTCTGGTGATCGACCGCACCGAGGCCATGACCGTCATCGACGTGAACACCGGCAAGTTCACCGGTTCGGGCAACAGCAACTTGGAGGAGACCGTCACCAGGAACAACCTGGAGGCGGCCGAGGAGATCGTGCGCCAGATGCGGCTGCGCGACATCGGCGGCATGATCGTCGTCGACTTCATCGACATGGTGCTGGAGTCGAACCGCGATCTGGTGCTGCGCCGCCTGACCGAGGCGCTCGGCCGGGACCGCACCCGGCACCAGGTCTCCGAGGTGACCTCGCTCGGCCTGGTCCAGATGACCCGCAAGAAGCTGGGCACCGGACTGGTCGAGGCGTTCTCGTCGACCTGCGAGCACTGCCACGGCCGGGGCATCCTGGTGCACACCTACCCGGTGGAGCCGTCGTCCGCGGAGGAGACCGCGACCCGTCGCGAGAGCGGCTCGCGTCGCCGTCGCGGCCGGGACAAGGGCGCAGCCGCCGCGGCCGTCACCACCAACGGGACGCCGCAGCCGAGCGAGGCGGTCGAGGAAGAGGCCGCCGTCAAGCGGGCGCATCCGGTGGCGCTGGCCATGGCCGCGCACACCGCCCCGGAAGCCGAGACCGAGGAGGCCGCGGAGGCGATCGCCGAGGCGACCGAGGCCGAAGCGGTGGCGGCGAACGTTGCCGACGCCGTGGCCGCCGCGGAAGAGGCGCTGGCCGAGGAGGCCGCCGAGGTCGAGACGGTCGCCGGGGAGCCCGCCGAGGTCGAAACGGTGGCCGAGGAAGCCGCCGAAGCCGAGGCGGTGGCCGAAGAAGCCGCCGAGGCCGAGGCCGTCGTGACCGCAGCCGCCGAGACCGAGCGGGTTCCGGTGACCGAGGTCGCCGAGCCCGAGCCGGTGCGGGAGAAGGTGGCGGTCGCGGAGGCCGCTGTCGCCGCCTCCGACAGGTCGGTTGCCAACGGTGAACCGGAGCCCCGGCCGACAGGTCGCCGTCGGCGTGTGGCGCGTTCGGCGGCCGCGCCCGCGGCCGACAGCGCCGGAGCGGTGTTCGTGCTGTCCAGCACCGACCAGGGCGCGCCCGCGGTCGACTATTCGCAGCCGGAGCCGGTCGAACTGCCGCAGCGCGGGCGTCCGCGGCGCAGGGCCGTCGGCCGTCCCGCCGGCCCGCCGGTCGATACGCCCAGCTGAGTGCATCGTGGCGATTCGGCCGGTCGAACCCGAGAGGGGCGGCCGGCCGAATCCGTTCCGGCGTCGAACAGCTCGGTGAAAACCGCGCGTGACAGGGTTGCCGAGCGAGTGCCAGCCGTCGAATTGGGTCGTAGGCCGGGGCTCTGGTAGCCTTGGACGGTCGCTGCCTGGCGATGCGCCCGAAGCTGCAGACGCAGCGAGGTTTGCGCCCCGTGCGGCAACAAGCCAAGACAACTCACGTCGCGACCTGTGGCGTGAGTGAAGCACGAGAAGACATCGAGTGGAGGAAGCCGACCGATGGCAACGTACGCGATCGTCAAGACCGGCGGAAAGCAGTACAAGGTCGCGGTCGGTGACCTGGTGAAGGTCGAAAAGATCGAGGGTGCGCCGGGTGCCGCCGTCGAGCTCTCGCCCGTCCTCGTGGTGGACGGCGCCGAACTGACCACCGACGCGGCCAAGCTGGCCGAGCGTTCGGTGACCGCGGAGCTGGTCGAGCAGACCAAGGGCCCCAAGATCCGCATCCACAAGTTCAAGAACAAGACCGGCTACCACAAGCGCCAGGGTCACCGTCAGCCGCTGACGGTCCTGAAGGTCACCGGCATCAAGTAAGACATCCCGAGGAGACTCAGCTATGGCACACAAGAAGGGCGCGTCCAGCTCCCGGAACGGACGCGATTCCAACGCCCAGCGACTCGGCGTCAAGCGCTTCGGCGGCCAGTCCGTCAAAGCAGGCGAGATCCTGGTGCGTCAGCGTGGTACCCACTTCCACCCCGGCGTGAACGTCGGTCGCGGCGGTGACGACACCCTGTTCGCTCTCGAGGCGGGCGCGGTCCAGTTCGGCACCAAGCGTGGCCGCAAGACCGTCAACATCGTCGTCCCGGAACCGGTTCAGGCCTGACCGCCTAGCCGATCCAGACAAAGCCGAGCGGGTCAGGGTATGTCACCCTGACCCGCTTTTCGCGTTCTCGTGGCGGCAGCCGCCGGGGAATCAGCGCGAGCCCTCGAAGAACGACCAGCCCAGAAGGAGGATGATTCGACCCATGTCGAAATTCATCGACCGTGTCGTGCTGCACGTGCGTGCCGGGAAGGGCGGTCATGGGTGCGCGTCGGTGCACCGCGAGAAGTTCAAGCCGCTCGGCGGACCGGACGGCGGCAACGGCGGCAACGGCGGCGACGTCATCCTCGAGGTCGACGCGAACGTGCACACCCTGCTGGACTTCCACTTCCATCCGCACGCCAAGGCGGGCAGCGGCAAGCCGGGCGAGGGCGGCAACCGGGACGGCAAGACCGGCGGCGACCTGCTGCTGAAGGTGCCGGACGGCACCGTCGTACTGGGCAAGGACGGCGAGATCATGGCCGACCTGGTCGGCGCGGGCAACCGCTACGTCGCCGCGCGCGGCGGACGCGGCGGTCTCGGTAACGCGTCGCTGGCCTCGAAGGCGCGCAAGGCGCCCGGCTTCGCGCTGCTCGGCGAGGAGGGCGAGGAACGCGATCTCGTTCTGGAGCTCAAGTCGGTCGCCGACGTCGGTCTGGTCGGCTTCCCGTCGGCGGGCAAGTCCTCGCTGGTCTCGGTGCTCTCCGCGGCCAAGCCGAAGATCGCCGACTACCCGTTCACCACACTCGTGCCCAACCTCGGCGTGGTGGCCAGCGGTGACACCACCTTCACCATCGCCGACGTGCCCGGCCTGATTCCCGGCGCCAGCGAGGGCCGCGGCCTCGGCCTGGACTTCCTGCGCCACCTGGAGCGCTGCGCGGTGCTCGCGCACGTCGTCGACTGCGCGACCCTCGAACCCGGCCGCGACCCCGTCTCCGACGTCGACGCCCTCGAGGCCGAGCTGGCCGCGTACAAGCCCGCGCTCGCCGCCGACGCCGGTCTCGGTGACCTGGCCGATCGCCCCCGCGTGGTGATCCTCAACAAGACCGACGTCCCCGACGGCGCCGAGCTGGCCGAGATGGTAGCGGCCGAGTTCACCGAACGCGGCTGGCCGGTCTTCGAGATCTCCGCCGTGAGCCGAGCGGGCTTGCGCCCCTTGACTTTCGCGCTCGCCGACCTGGTCCGCGAATACCGCGAGGCGCACCCGAAGGCCGCGCCGAAGCGTGCGGTGATCCGGCCGATCGCGGTGGACGAGTCCGGCTTCAGCGTCATCGCCGACCCGGAGGAGCCGGGCGGCTTCATCGTGCGCGGCTCGCGCCCGGAGCGGTGGGTGCGCCAGACCCAGTTCGACAACGACGAGGCCGTCGGCTACCTGGCCGACCGGCTGGCCCGCCTCGGCGTCGAGGAGGAGCTGGTGCGCCTCGGGGCCGAACCGGGTGCACCGGTCACCATCGGCGATGTCAGCTTCGACTGGGAGCCGCAGATCTCGGCGGGCATCGACCGGGTGCCCACCGGTCGCGGCACCGACGTTCGTTTGGAGCAGACCGACCGGGTCGGCGCCGCCGAGCGCAAGCACGCCTCGCGCGTGCGCCGCGGCCTGGTCGCCGAGGACGAAGACGAGTCGTGAAAACGACCGCCGCCGAACGGTTTCGAACGTCCGGCGGCGGATCGGGTGGATGACCGGCGTGGCCGGTCGGACAGCACATTCGGTTGCGGTACAGGGAGTTCAGTTGTGACGCAGGTGAATTCGGAGCTAGCGGACGCGGTGTCGCCCGGCGGGCTCAGTGAGGCGCGGCAGGCGATCGCCTCGGCGCGCAGTGTCGTGGTGAAGATCGGCTCGTCGGCCTTGACCAGCCTGAAGGGCGGTCTGGACACGACACGGCTGGACCGCCTCGCCGACGCCGTCGAGGCCCGCATGCGCGCGGGTTCGGACGTCGTCGTCGTCTCTTCCGGCGCCATCGGCGCGGGTATCGCTCCGCTCGGATTGTCCAGCCGCCCAAGGGATCTGGCGACCAAGCAGGCGGCGGCGAGTGTCGGCCAGCTGGCGCTGGCGCACGCGTGGGGCACCTCCTTCGCCCGCTACGGCCGCACCGTCGGCCAGGTGCTGCTCAGCGCCGACGACTTCTCCCGCCGCGAGCACCATCGCAACGCCCAGCGCACCCTGGACCGGCTGCGTTCGCTCGGCGCGGTCGCGGTGGTGAACGAGAACGACACGGTCGCCACCGAAGAGATCCGGTTCGGCGACAACGACCGGCTCGCGGCCCTCGTCGCGCACCTGGTCGGCGCCGACGCCCTGATCCTGCTCTCCGACGTGGAGGGCCTCTACGACGGCGATCCGCGCAAGGGCGCGGCCAAGTTCATCCCCGAGGTCCGCAGCAGCGCCGATCTGGACGGCGTCATTGCGGGCAGCGGCGGCGCGCTCGGTACCGGCGGCATGGCCTCCAAGCTCTCCGCTGCGCGACTGGCCGCCGACGCAGGCGTCCCCGTCCTGCTCGCCGCCGCCGAGGAAGCCGCCACCGCGCTCGCCTCCGGCACCGTCGGCACCGCCTTCGCCGCGCGCCCGGTCCGCCTGTCGGCCCGCAAGTTCTGGGTCCGCCACGCGGCCGACAGCCGCGGCGCCCTCGTCCTCGACGACGGCGCCGTGCAGGCCGTCGCCCACCGCCGCCGCTCCCTGCTCGCCGCGGGCATCACCGCCGTCCGCGGCCGCTTCTACGGCGGCGACGTGGTCGACCTCCTCTCGACCGATCACCGCCTCATCGCCCGCGGCGTTGTCGAATACGACAGCACCGAACTGTCCACCATGCTCGGCCGCTCCACCACCGAACTCCCGGACACCATGCAGCGCCCGGTAATCCACGCCGACGACCTGGTCAAAACCTGAACCCGCTCCCCACCCCATCAACCAACCTGCCGTTCCACACACGGCGTGTACCCCTCACACCTCCACCGGCTGTGTGACGCGTACGAGCGCTATGTGGCGACGATCCGAAACCGCGCGCCGCGCCGCCAGTGCCACGTGCACTTCGCATACCGTGTGTCCTCCTCGCAGAGGTTGTAGCGTCTGCGAGGAGTGTGAAGGGTCTGCGACGACTCGCTGGGGTGGAGCCCTGGGTTCCGGGTGTCCCGGATGGGGTCGGAGGCTGGTTCCGGTCGCGGCTTCGCGCCTAGGAGCAAGCCGGACTGCGGCTCACTCGGCTCCTCGCCGAGTCGTGTAAAGCACTGGGCCGCAGCATTTCTCGATGCATTGCGCCCCCGCTGTGTCCGCATCGACGACAGGCGGCCACTCTCCCGAACACAGCGGTTGGTCTGCACCGCACATTGCCAAGCGCGGTGCCGGGCCGTAGTCGAGTCGTGCCCCTCGCACCGGGTGTAGGAGGGTACGAGCGCGGTGCAGGGGCCGCCAAGTCCCGCGTGGGGTGGCGCGGGCTGGGTGGTTGCCGGCCGTGTCGGATCGAGTTACCACGCCGGGTTGGTCGGTGTGGGAGGAGCTTTGGTTCGGAGCCGCCGGGATTGGGCCCGCACCCGGCCGTCCCACACACCGCGCGTACCCCTCACACCTTCACCTGCTGTGTGACGCGTACAAGCGGTGTGTGGCAACGATCCGAACCCGCGGGCATCACAGCGCCACCAGTGCCACGTGCACTTCGCATATCGTTTGTCCTCCTCGCAGGGGTTGTGGCGTGTGCGAGGAGTGTGAAGGGTCTGCGACGACTCTCTGGGGTGGAGAGTGTCGGTTCGGGGGTTAGCTGGGTGTGCCGGATTGGGGTACCACGCCGGGTTGGTCGGTGTGGGAGGAGCCTTGGTTCTGGGCCTCCGGGATGGGGCCTGTGACGCCGGGCTGGCCGCCCGGGTCGGGGAGTGGCTGGGTCTCGCCGTAGTGCGGAGCCGGTTCCGGTTCCGGGGTCGGGGGCGGGGGCGCCTCCTGGGTGGGTGGTGGCGCGGGGATGTCCTGGGTTGGCGGGGGTGCCTGCTGGGTCGGCGGAGCGGGGGGCTCCTGGGTAGGCGGTGGTGCGTCCAGGGTGGGTGGTGGTGCCGGGTTCTCCTGGCTCGGTGGCGGAGCGTCTTGGGTGGGCGGAGGCGCTTGCTGGGTCGGCGGCGCCGGTGTCTCTTGGGCAGGGGGTGGCGCGTCCGGCGCTTGGGTTGGGGGCGGTGCCGGGGCTTCTTCGGTAGGCGGTGGGGTGTCCGAGGTCGGCGGCGCTTGGGCAGGTGGTGGCGCTGGAGTCTCCTCGGTAGGCGGTGGTGCGTCCAGGGTGGGCGGCGCCTGAGTGGTCGGCGGCGCGGGGGTTTCCTGGGTCGGCGGCGCGTCGGGGGTCGGAGACGGTGTCTGCGATTCCGGGGCCGATGGTTCGGGCACCGAATCGAGGGGCGGTTCCGATGGCGAATCCGCTCCCGGCGGAACGCTTTCCGATCCGCGCGGCGTCTCCGTCCCGTACTCCGTCGACCCGTTCGGCGACTGCGGGATCATCCCGGCGTCCGGAACGGTCGGCAGCACAGGCGGTTCCGGCAGCGCGGGGACGCCGTTGCCCGCCATCGTGTAGGCGGGCTTGTACACCATGTTCATCGCGAGCACGGCTTCCTGCCGCAGCGCCTCCTGCGCCATCTGCGCGTCGATGACGTTCGCCGCCTCGAGCAGTTGTGCGATGGCGCCGATCGGCCCGGAACTGCCGGGCGGCACGACGGCCAGCTTGACCGCTTCGGCCGCGGCCGCCACGCCGCCGAGCCGCGCACCGACCTGACCCATGACGGCGCTGAGCTCGTCGACGGAGGCGGCGAAGCTGCGGGTGCTCGCGTAGGCGGCGTTCGCTGCGGCGCCTTCCCATTCCATGCCGTTCATGAGGCGGTCCACGCTGCCGCGAGTGAGCGGCATCGAGCTGGCCAGTGCGGCGGCGACCTCGAGCCAGGCGACCGAGGCGCGCAGGATCTCCCCGGCGTCGATCTGCTGGGCCTTGGCGTAGATCTCCTCGTGCGGCACCGACTCGAAGTGCTCCATCGAGTTGATGTAGGTGGGGTCGGTGCCTGTCATCGGGGCAGCCTCGTTTCCACTGCGCGCAGCGCGGCCGCGTTGGCGGCGTCGGCTTCTTCGTAGAGTCCGGCGCTGATCAGGAACGCTTCCTTCATGCGGTAGGCGGCCTCGATGTAGTGGTCGAGCAATTCCGCCGCGTCGCGTGCCTTGTGCCCGAAACCGGCCTGTAGTTGCTGCGAGGAGACGAACCCGCCGAATCCCTGCAGGTCGGCTACGGATTCGAGCCGCTGCTGCAAGTAGATCAGCCGGTCGGCCTGATGGTCGTACATCTCGGCGCACCGCCGCGCGGCGTCCGGATCGAACTTGACGGTGCCTGCCTGCGCTTCCTGCTTGAACCGCGCTATATCGGCTCGGCTGGTCTCGATCGTCATGCGCACCCCCGGGGATCGGTCGGTCCGCTTCAGCCTAATGGTTGCGGCCGGGCGGAGTCCGCCCAAAGCCCGCGTGTGGCCGCAGCGATGGCGGAGGTACGCCGCTCACCTGGCCTGCGCTGGAATGCGTTTCTGCAGTTGCGCGGCGATCTGTTCCGGCGAGGCGGGCACGATGTGCACGGTGTCGCCCGCTTTGATCAGGTAACGCCCGTCGCCCTGCACATCGATCCAGGTGTAGTGGATCGCGGAGACCGGTTCGTCCCGATCCAGGCGCGCTTCGATGCGCAGGTGGCCCTCGGCGGTGTGCGGTTTGAGCAGCAGCCTGCGGATGGGGTTCGCGGTGGGCTGGGTGGCGACGACGGTCTCGGTATCGCGGACCGCGGCGGCGGTCGCGGCGCGCGCAGGTTCACGTCCGGCCGGTGTCTTCGGTAGCAGCGCGGCGATGCGGTTGCCGAGCTTGCTCGCGTGTCCGATCGAGAGGCGCACGCGGCCGCCGAAATCGGGTCGGGCGCCGGGTTCCTGGACGGCGAGCACCGCGCGGTCGTACACCGTGCAGGCCAGCAGCCGCAGCTCGCTGTTCGGGGTGTGCGCGCCGCCGATGGCCACGATCCTGGTGTGCGGATCGGCGAGGATCCGCAGGCAGGCGGACAGATCGGGGTCGGCGCGCAGCGGCAGGCTCTGATTCAGCTGGGCGCGCAGCGCCTCGGCCTCGTGCTCGGTCCGCGGCGTCTCCAGGATGCGCAGCGGGTACGGGTGGCGATCCACCTCTGTTTCCCGCCAGATGTGGGCGAACTCGTCCGGGGTGAACGTCCAACCCACGCCGAATCACTCCTCACCGAACCCACCGAACTGCCCGCAGCATAACGGTGTCGCATGCCCCGCGACGAACTGTTCGGGAACTGGTACCACTGGATCAGGGGCTAACGCCGCGCCGACAACTCGGATATACCCAGACAAACCCTTGGTTTTCGCGCGGCCGATCGCAAGCCCGGGGCGCCAGGCTCCGGCGCGTCGATCAAGGGCGATGGGAGAGATGCCGTGCAGGTACTCGGGTCGTGGGACGAACCGGCGACGATCGCCGCGGCGGGTGGCAAGGCGCGCGGATTGCACACCGTCCACAATGGCGGGTTCCGCGTTCCCGACTGGGTGGCGCTGGGTACCGATGCATTCGATTGCTTCCTCGCCGAACACGGTCTGGCCGAGACGGTTTCCGCGATCGGCGCGGTGGACGACCTGGAGCGTGCGCTGGCGCTGGCCGCCGAGTTGCGCGCCGCGATCTCGGCGGCGCCGCTGCCGTCCGGCCTGCGGGAACTGATCGCCGACGGATACGCACGGATCGGCGGTGGTCCGATCGCGGTGCGCTCCTCGACGGTCGTCGAGGACGGCGCCGAACACTCCTACGCGGGGCAGTTCGACTCCTTCCTCAACGTCAACGGGGTCGCGGCGGTCGCCGACCGGGTGCGGGACTGCTGGGCATCGGCTTTCTCCGAGCGGTCGATACGGTACGCCTTCGCGCGGGCGCGTCCGGTCGGCGGCGCGCCGGGCGTGGTGCTGCAACGGCTGGTGGCCGCGCGGGCCAGCGGCGTGCTGTTCACCGCGAATCCCAGCACCGGCGCGCCCGGCGAACTGGTGATCAGCGCGGTGTACGGCCTCGGTGAGGGCCTGGTGTCCGGCGCGGTCGACGCGGACACGGTCACCGTCGAGAAGGCGACCGGCGCCGTGCTGGACACGGTCGTCGGCGCCAAGGACAGCAGCTACGTCCCCGCCGCGGAGCAGGGGTGTGAGGTCGGCGAGGTGGCGGCGGTGCTGCGTGAGCGCGCCGTGCTCACCGACGCCGAGATCGCCGAGCTGTCGGAGGTGGGGCGCAAGATCGAAATCGTCTGCGGCGCACCGCAGGACATCGAGTGGGCGCTGGACGACGTGGGACTGTGGATACTTCAGTCCCGCCCGATCACCACCGAACCGGTACCGCACGCGCCGGACGCGCTCCTGCGCGGCGCCGGTGAGCCGCTCGCGCCCGGCGAACTGCGAATCTGGGACAACTCCAACATCATCGAGAGCTTCAACGGCGTCACCTCCCCGCTGACCTACACCGTCGCGGCGGGCATCTACGGTCGCGTGTACCGCGGCTACGCCGCCTCGCTGCGGGTGCCGCCCGCCCAGCTGCGGCAGACCGACGCCTGGACTCCGGTGCTGCTCGGCTACTTTCACGGCCGGGTGTACTACAACCTGCTGCACTGGTACCGGATGGTGGGTATCGCGCCGGGCTACCCGCTCAACCGCCGGGTGCTGGAAGCGGCGCTCGGGGTGGCCGAGCCGCTCGCCGACGACCTCGCGAAGACATTGCGGCCCTTCACCTTCCGCAACCCGCTGGCCCGCCTGCGCTCCCGTGCGGTGACCACGGCGACCTATCTGCGCCGGCTGTTCGGCATCGATGCCATGGTCGACGACTTCCTCGCCGAGTTCTACCGCGTCTACGACGAATACGACGCACTCGACTACGCGTCGCTGTCCGGCGAACAGGCCTACGCCGCCTACCGCACGGTCGATCGCGATCTCGTCGAGCGCTGGGGCCCGCTGATGGTGCTGGACGCGATCCTGCTGACCTGCACCGGCCTGCTCTACGCGCTGACCAAGGCGCTGTTGCCCGATGCGCCCGAGTGGTTCCTCTACGCGGTCGTCGGCCCTGGCGCCGACGTCGAATCGGCCGAGCCCGCCCGCGCGATGACCGCGCTCGCCAGGACGGTGCATGCCGACCCGGAGCTGACGGCGCTGGTGCAGTCGACTCCGCCGGACCGGCTGTTCGACACGCTGGCCGATCATCCCGATTTCCGCGCCGAGATCGACGCCTACCTGGACCGCTACGGCTACCGCAGCCTGGACGAACTGAAGCTCGAGACGCCGGATCTCCGGGAGGACCCGTCGGGGTTGTTCATCATGCTGCGCAGCGCGCTGGGCCGGGTGCACGAGGAGGCGGCGCCGTCGGATCGACGCGACGAGGCCGAGGCCTATCTCGACGCCCACCTGCGCGGCCCGCGCCGCCGGGTCTACGAACGCCTGCGCGGCAAGGTGTCGCGGTGCGCCGCCCATCGCGAGCGTCTGCGGTTCTGCCGCACCAGGGCTTTCGGCATGGTGAAGCGGATGATCCGGGCGATGGGCCGGGATCTGGTCGAACGCGGCGTGCTCGACGAGTTCGCGGACGTGTTCCACCTGACGGTGGACGAACTGCGCGGCTGCTACGAGGGCGCCGACACAGATCCGCTGCGCGCGCTGGTCGTGGCGCGCAAGGCGCAGCGCGCCGCCGATGCCGAACTGGTCGCGCCCGCCCGGTTCGTCACCAGGGGCGGCGCGTTCGGGCGGGCGGAACTGGCCGCGCAGGGCTGGGTGCCGGTCCGCGACATGCCCGCGGCGACCGCGGGCACCGTCCTCAGCGGCACGCCGTCGGCGGCGGGGACGGTGGAGGGCGAGGCGGTGGTCGTCGGAGAGCCGAGCGACGTGGCGGGCGGCATCCTGGTGGCGTACCGGACCGACCCGGGCTGGGTCGCGGCGCTGCCCTCGGCGTCGGCGCTGGTGATCGAACGCGGCAGCCCGCTGACCCACGTGGCGATCGTGGCGCGCGAACTCGGGGTGCCGACGGTCGTTCAGGTCAAGGACGTCACGAAGAAAATACGGACCAGTATGCGAATTCGGGTGGATGGAACTGCCGGAACGGTTACTGTGCTGTCCGAAGGAGATCACCGCGATGGCACCTGACAAAGATGTTGCGGCCGTGCGAGATTGGCTCCTGCGACCCGCGCGGGAGACCGGTGTCCACTTGGCCGATGAGGCCGACGGCTGGGAGTTCCGCAGCTACCACGACCTGGCCGAGCAATCGTGGTCCATCGCCGCGCTCATGCGCGAACACGGACTCGCGGGCGGCGAGGGCGCGTGCGTCATCATGCCGACCGGATTCGCCTGTACCGCGGCCTTTTACGCGGTGTGGGCCTGCGGCGGCGTGTTTACGCCCATCGCACCGCCCCTGTTCGGCGACCTCGACCAGATCGTCGCGCACATAGCGGCCATCCTCGCCGCCGCCGAGCCGCGACTGGTGGTCACGTCGCCGGAATTCGAGGACTTGGTGTGCCGCGCGGCGGTCGCGGCCGGTCGGACCGACGAGCCGCTGGTGATCGGAGCGTGGCTGCCGCAGCCGCCCGCCCGGCGCGAGCTCGGCGCACCCGCCGAGTGCGCGTTGCTCCAGTTCACCTCCGGGTCCACCGGGACGCCGCGCGGGGTGCGGGTCAGCTGGCGCAACCTGGCCAACAACATCGCCATGATCTCCGGACTCGTCGACTGGCGCCCTGGCGAGGCCATGGTGTCGTGGCTGCCGCTCTACCACGACATGGGCTTGGTCGGCGCGTTCCTGACGACCGTCACGAACCAGGGCGATCTCTACCTGATGCGACCGGACCAGTTCGTTCGCGATCCGGCCCGCTGGCTGCGCGCGATGGCCGCGGCCCAGCACTCGCCGTCGCCCTCGTTCGCGCTCGGCTATGTGGCGCACCGGGTCCGGCCGGAGGAGATCGCCGATCTCGACCTGTCCGGCTGGCGCACCCTGGCCGTCGGCTCCGAGCCGGTGGAAGTGGCCGACCTGCAAGCGTTCGCCGAGCTCACCGGCCCTCGCGGCTTCTCGATGGACGCCTACACCCTGGCCTACGGTCTGGCCGAGGCCACGCTCATGGTGACCTCCTCGGCCCGGCGACGGCCGATCACCGCGCTGCGCCTGGACACGCCGAACCTGCGCTTCGGGCAACCCGTCGGAGTGCTGGCGGAAGGGACGCTCGACGACGCCCATCGGGTCGAGGGCGCGGGCTGGATCACCGGACTCGGCTACTCGACACCGGAATCGACGGTCCGCGCGGTGGACGAGGCGGGGCGCGAGCTGCCCGACGGGGTGCTCGGCGAACTGGTGGTCGTCGGCGATTCGGTGGCCATGGGCTACACCGGGGACGGCGAAGACGGCGCGACCCGGATACGAAACGGCGAGCTGCACACCGGTGACGCCGGATTCCTTTACCGCGGTGAGGTTTTCGTGCTCGGCAGGATGGGCACCAGCCTGAAGGTACGCGGGCGCTCGGTGTTCATGGAGGATGTCGAATCTCGTGTCGCGGGGGAGACCGGGATCACGAAGGGCAAGCTGGCCGCCGTCGCGCTCACCGAACTGGGCGCGCCCGGCATCGCGTTGTTCGCCGAAGCGCCGTCCGGGGACTGGATTGCCCAGGCGCGCCGAGTGATTCGCGGCGAACTCGGCCCCGCTGCCGCGATCACCATCGTCACCGGCCCTCGGGGCACGATCCGGCGCACGTCCAGCGGTAAGCCGCGCCGCCGCCACCTGTGGCAGCTGTTCCGGGACGGCGGGCTCACGGGGGTGGAGGTCCACGAGGCCGACGGAACCGCCGGATCGACCGCTGCGCTGCGAGTGGGTTCCAATGCGCCACCGGTGGGTTCCGCTGCGCCCGCGCGCGCTCTATCGGTGGAGCATGACCGTCAGCTGCTCGACTTCGCGCTAACCGCCGAGGCGCAGCCGGGATCCTTTGCCCCCGAAGACCGCCGATCCGCAGATGCGGACCGACCGGAGTCGAACGACGCGCGACCGACTGTGCCCCGCGCCGAGCGCACCGAGAACGTTCGACCACTGGCATCCGCCGCGCCAACGCCTGCCCTGCCAACCGAGCGCGTGCGTCAACTTCTCGACTCCGCGCTGGAAAGCGTTGCGCTTCCCGAGGATTCGGTGGTGCTGTTCGAAGGCTCGCTGGCCGAGGGCTTCGGCAACGAAGGTTCGGACGTGGACTTCCTTGCGGTCGTCCCCGGAACCGAAGAACTGCCGACCTTGCCGACGGTCTTGTTCATCGACGGTCGCCGCGTGGAGGTCCGGAGCCGCTCGGCGGCCCAGCTGCGGCGCCAGCTCGACCAGGCCGCCGCTGGCGATCCGGCCGCGCCGGATGAGGATCTGCTCAACCGCTGCCAGCGCTTCTTGCGCGCCACGGTGGTCCGGCCCGGCGCGGTCGACATCGACGGCTTGCGCGCGCTGCTTCCGCACGACGACTTCCGAACTCGAATGTCGCAGTGGTGGACCGCCCGCGCGGTGCAGGCGCTGCGTTATGCCGCGGCGCTGCGTGCGCTGCGCGCGCCCGACGAGGCGAGCGAGTGGGCCCGCGACGGACTGCTGCAAGCCATGAAGGCATGGGCGGCCCGCCGCGGCGAGACCTATCTCGAGACCAAATGGCTGCCGCACCAACTCGATCGGATCGGCCCTCACGATGTCATCGACCGCTACCGGGAGCTGAGCGACCCCAAGACGTGGACCTTCGAGAGCCTGTGCGGGGACAACGGTGACGCCGTGCCCGAGCTGACGACCAACGGACACCGCACAGTCGAGCCAGACTCGTTGTCCACCATGGAATTCGAGCACCTGCGCGAGGACGACGGTGACGCCGTGCCCGAGCTGACGACGAACCGACACCGCACAGTCGAGCCAGACTCGTTGTCCACCATGGAATTCGAGCACCTGCGCGAGGACGACGGTGATGCCATGCCCGAGCTGACGACCAACGGGCACCGCACAATCGAGCCGGACTCGTTGTCCGCCACAGCATCCGGATCGCCGCAGACCGTGCTACACCCTGATGTGCCCACCCTCCCGGACTCCCCGGCGCACCGCTCGGCCGAAGACACAACCTGGCAGCACCTCTGGCAACTGGTCGCCGATCTCGGCGTCGAAGAAACGACCGACGACCCGCACCGCATCCTTTTCGCCCGCCGCCAGGGCGTGACGACGTGGACCATCGGCGGCCGGGTGCACGTCGTCCGCGACGATCGCGACGTCTTCGCGCTCTCCGACGCCGCCGCCCGCGCCTGGCGATCGGTGGTCTTCAAGCATTCGGTGCGCGACGTGCTGACCCGCTCCCCGCGCGACATCGCCACGGAGCTGGCCGAATTCGTGCGACTCGGCCTGGTCGGCTTGCAGTGGCGAGGCGCGGGCCCGATCGAACCCGCGCTCGCCATGTGCAAGCCCGCCGCGCCCTACACGCCGGTGCCGAGCGCATATCGTCCCGCTCTCGGGCTGACCGGTGCGGCTCGCGACGACGCGATCGCCACCTTGTCTCCGCTGCCCGCGCGGCGCTTCACCGAATGCGCGCTGCACCTGGTGTGGTCGAACATCGTGCTGGAGAACGCCAGGGAGGATCTGGCGGGTGCGGTGAAGAACGGCCAAGGCGGTGTCGCCGATATCGCGGCACACCGGCTGGTCGCCATGGCGGTGCGGATCTTGCTGTCCGCCTTCGGCATTCACCCGCTGCCCGCCGACGTGGCCCCGGCCACCACGGTCGCGCGCCTGCTGCCGCCCGGCGCGCCGCGACGCGCGGAGGTGCTGGCGCACCTCGATGCCGCGCGCCGGGTGCGGTTCTCGGCGCTGCTGCGCGACGGCGACACCCTTGCCGGACTCGCGATCCTCGACGACTTCGTCGAGGTGGTGCGTGGCGTCGCGGGCGGTGCCGACGCGGCGGTGGCCTTCCCCGCATCGTTCGACTCGCGCGAGCAGTGGCGGCGCACCCTGGCGATCGGTTACGACTGGCTGCGCCTGGCCGCCTACCTGAACACCGACCTGCCTCTCGACGAGGCCCGCGACCTGCTCACCACCGGTGGCCACCAGCCCCATCTCCGGGAAAGCGAATCCTCATGACCGCCGCCGCCGACACCACCCTGGCCGCCCGGGTGCGACGCCTCGTCCGGACCATGGCGCCCGAACCGCCCGCCGATCTCGCCGACGAGCACCGCCTCGTGGAGGATCTCGGCTTCGACTCGCTGCGACTGATGGAGCTGACCGTGGTGCTGGAGCGGGCCTTCGAGCTACCGCGGCAACGGCCGGAGGACCTGGTCGGGGTCCGCCGGGTCGGCGAGGTGATCGCGCTGGTCGCGGGCGGCGCACGGGGGAGCGGTCATGGGTGAGCGCGAGACCGTGCTGGTCACCGGCGCGACCGGCCTGGTCGGCGCCGAGGTGGTCGCCCGGCTCTCGGCCGCGAGCAGGCCGGTCGCCGCGGTGCTGCACAGCAACGCCGAGATCGTCCGCAACGACGGCACGGTCCTGGAGGCTGGCACCGCGGTGGCGGGCGACATCCGCCGCCCCGGCTTCGGCCTGTCGGCGCGTGACACCGTCGACTTGGCCGAGCGGGTCGGCCTGATCGTGCACTGCGCCGCCACCACCGCCTTCGACGCGCCTGCCGCCGCCTACGACGAGCTCAACGTGCGTGGCGCCGCGCACGCGATCGATCTGGCGCAGGAGTGGGACGTGCCGCTGGTGCACGTCAGCACCGCGTACGTGTGCGGAAGGCGCGGCGGAACGGTCGGCGAGGACGAGCTCGACGTCGGCCAGTCCTTCGGAAACGGCTACGAGCGCAGCAAGTTCCGCGCCGAACAGCTGGTGCACGCGGCGGGCGAGCGGGGACTGCAATGGGCGATCGTGCGGCCCGGCATCGTCACCGGCGCCGCGGCCACCGGAGAGATCCGCGAATACAAGAACCTGTACACCGTCGTGAAGCTGATGGTCGAGGGCAAGCTGCGCACCCTGCCCGGCCGCTACGACGCGACTCTGGCGCTGGCGCCGGTCGACCACGTGGCCGACGTGATCGCCGCGGCCGTACTGGATTTCGACTCGGCGAGCTTCCGCACCCTGCACGCGCTCGGTCGCGACGCCCTCTCGCTGCGCGAGGTGTCCGACGTGCTGGCCGAGTACCCGTCCTTCGAGGTGGCGACCTTCGTGCCGGAATCCACGTTCGCCGAGGAGGATCTGGATCCGGTCGAGCGCGAGTACTACCGCAGGATCGGCGCGCTCTACACCAGCTACTTCGAGCGCAGGCTCGACTTCGACACCACCCGCGCCGAGATACTGCTGGGCCGCCCCGCGCCGCCTACCGGCAAGGAATACCTGCGCCTGCTGCTGGACTACTGCCTGGAAAGGGGCTACCTCGGCGTCCCGCTGCCGTCGATCGACGAAGTGCTGGCCGCCAACGGTTTCGGCGGAGCCGCGCGATGACGGCGATGCCACTCGATCGGGGCGGCGCGTCGCTGCACGCCCTGCTCGGCGAGCTGACACCCGCCGCGGCCAAGATCGACGCCTACGCCGGCGACACGTACGTGCAGGAGAGCGTCGAACAGCTCGAGCGGCTCGGCATCGATCCCGTCGGCTTCGCCAGACAGCACTCGCTGTTGCTGCTCAAGCCGGACGCGATCGTGGCGCGCGCCGTCGAGCCGACGTTGCAATGGCTGCCCGCCAACGGTTTCCGCGTCGTCGCGGCGCACCGGATGCGGGTGAACCGGCACCTGGTGCGTGCGCTGTGGTACTTCGCGTGGAACATCGCCTCGCCCGAGCGCAGGCGGCTCGCCGATCTGCTGATCGACATCTCGGAAGTGCTCGTCCTGGTCGTGCACGGCGCCGACGGCGCGCTGCCGGTGCCGGTCCGCCTCACCGAGGCCAAGGGCGCCACCGATCCGCGCAAACGCAATCCCGGCGAACTCCGATACCTGCTCGGCAGGCACAACTTCCTGCTGAATCTGGTGCACTCGCCCGACGATCCTGCCGACGTGCTCCGCGAACTCGCCGTCTACTTCGACGAGAACACCCGCGCGGACCTGCTCGGGCAGGCGACCGCCGGGCTGGACCGCACGGCGGCGGTCAGCGCGTTGGCCGCCGACCTGTACGCGCAGGTCCCGGCGCGTAGTTTCGACCGCGACGACGCGCTGCGTGGCGTCCTCGACGATCTGCGCCGCGCCGGAATCGCCGCGGGCGCCGCCGAGGACGCGGACGGTGCGCGGCTGCTGTATTCGGCGTGGGCCGCGGGCGCGCAGCTGGATCCCTGGTCGGTCCTGGTGCTCGGGTCCTATGTGCTTCCGATGCGGGTGGGCTTGCAGCCGCAGACGCTGCCGCCCGTGGCCGCGCGAGAATGGTTGGAGGGCCGATCGTGACAACACACGCGGCAGTCGAGAAGACCGCCACGCACAACCGCACCATCCCCAGGCAGCTGGCGCACCGCTGCGCGGTCTCGGAGGTGTTCGTCACCTCGCTGGACACCATCGGGCCCGATGTCTTCCTGGCAGGCGCGCAACTACCCCGCATGCACGCCTACTACGGCGACCACGCCGGATCGCTCGGCCTGCGCCACGATCCGCTGGTGGTGATGGAGGCCGCAAGGCAGGCGGCGATCGCCGTGACCCACGAGTTCTACGGTGTGCCCGCGGATATGGCGTTCATCGTGCGGACCTTCAACGGCACCGGCTCGGACACCCCGGCATGGGAGATCGGCATTGCCCCCGCGGATTTGGTGATGCAGGTGCGGATACCGCGCAGGCACCGCCGCGGTGAAGCGCTCCAGGGCCTGGACATGGTGCTGGAGATCTTCTCCGGCGGCGAGCCGATGCTCACGGTCGACGGCTCGTTCTCCTGGACGACCCAGCGCCAGTGGAACGCAGTGCGTCACCAGTTCCGGGAAAGCTTGGGACTCGGCCCCTTTCACGGTGCTGCGGCGCTGGGTGAGCGCGCCGAGGCGGCCGCGGTGGGCCGGGAGAACCGGCGCAATGTCGTGATCGCCACACCGGAGACGGACGGTCGTGCCGCCCGTGCCGCGCTCGTCCCCGACCTGTCCCACCCGTTCCTGTTCGACCACCAGCTCGACCACGTGCCTGGCAGCCTGCTGATCGAGGCGTGCAGGCAGACCGCGCTGAGCATGGTGCTGCGCGATATGCCCCGATTGGTCTGTGTGGCAAGCACCTTCGATCGATTCGTGGAACTGGATCTGCCCGCCGAGTGCGTCGCGGAGATCACCGAGCCCGGCCTGGACACCACCGTCGTGCACTGCGAGATCCGGCAGGCCGACGCCGTCGCCGCCAGCATCGACCTCGAATTCGACGCGGACGCTCTCGATTCCGAGACGCTGGCGGACCCCCGATGAACGCCGCCGAGCTGCTGCGGACGACCCGCGCGTTCCGCAGGCGGCTGGATCTCACCCGCCCGGTGGACCGCGCCGAGCTGCTGGACTGCCTCGACACCGCCGTGCACGCGCCGAGCGGCACCAACCGGCAGCCGTGGCGTTTCCTCGTCGTCCAGGACCCGCGCACCCGGCAACAGATCGCGGAGTACTACCGGAAGGGTTTCGCGGCGTACCTGTCGGCCCGCACCCCGCGGCCCGACCAGCTCGGCGACCTCGCCTCCGGCCGATATCTGGCCGAGCGCATGCACGAGGTCCCCGCGCTGGTGCTGGTCTGCTCGCTGGGCCGCCCGCCGGCGACGGGTTCGGCGCTGCACCTGGCCAGCTTCTACGGCTCGGTCTATCCGGCCGTCTGGAACTTCCTGCTCTCCCTGCACGATCGCGGACTCGGCGGCACCATGACCACCGCGCACCTGGCCTACGAGCGCGAGGTGGCCGAGCTGCTGGCCATTCCCTTCGAGGAGGTCACTCAAGTCGCGCTACTCCCGGTTGCCCATCTGCGGCCCGGCTCACCGGCTCGGGCCCCGCGCAGGCTGCCCGCGGCCGAGGTCACCGCGTGGGACCGGTGGGGCGGGACATGAGTACCGACGTGCGCTCACCGCTGGATTCGGTACGGCGCGTCGCACGCTTCACCGCCGTGATGTACAAGCCGCACTACCTGCTGTACGGCATCCTCTTCGTGCTGGCCTTGGAGGGAACGGCCGCCCTGGTGTCTCAACCGGAGATTCCGTGGCGGCCGAGCGGGGCCACCGTGTTGCGCATCGTGGTCGTGGCCTTCGTGCTGCTGTATCTGCGGATGGTCGACGAGCAGAAGGACTTGGACTACGACCGGGTCCACAACCCGGATCGGCCCCTGGTCACAGGCGCGGTCAGCGCGGGCGAGCTGCGCGCGGCCATGGGCGCGATCGCGGTCGGCGCGATCGGCGCGAGCCTTGTCCTGTCGGTGGCTTCCGGCGTGGCGATCGCGGCGGTGCTGGCGTACGGGGTGTTCCTGTGGGCCGTGGAGCGGCGCTCGGCCGCGGTGCGCGACGACATCCTGCTCAATCTCGTTGTCACGTATCCGGTTCAGCTCTTGGTCGCCGCGTACGTCCTCGTTTCGGCGATCGACACCGGAGAGGTCGCCGCAGAGTGGCAGACGGCCGCTGCGGTGGCGATCTTCGCGGGCGCGTTCCTGCAGTTCGAGTTCGCCCGCAAGACTTCGCGGGAACGGCGTCCGGGGGAGCACCTGTATTCGAATCGGCTGGGGGTCGCGGGCAGTGTGGCCGCGATCCTCGGGTTCGCCGCGCTCGCGGTGGCGGTCGAGCTCGTGCTGGTCCGGCCGTGGGAGGACAGCGGCGCGCGTGCCCTGATCGCGTGGATTCCCCCGGCGCTGTTGCTGATTCCCGTCTACGGAGAATGGCGGTTCCTGCGTTCGGACGAACCCGAGCATCCGATCCTGCCCGCCGTCGCCTTCGTCCTCGCCCTGTACCTGGCGCTCATCGGGCAGGCGTTGGTCTGCACGACCTGAGCGGTCAGCCTCCGTAGCGCCGGAGGAAGTTGGCTACAGGTCGGCCGGGCGTGCTTCGAGAATGTTGTCGGGGGAGACGGTCGGGATGACGCGCAGCAGCGTGAAGCCGTAGCGCGCCAGCAGATCTCGGTATTCCGACTCGGTGCGTTCGCGGCCCCCGGCGTTCACCAGCATCTCGATGTCGATGTACTTGCCGGGATGCGGCCGATTGTGCTCGGGCAGTACCAGTTCGACGAGCAGCAGCCGCGCGTCGGGGCGCATGGCGGCGTGCAGGGTGCGCAGAATCTGTCCCGCCTCTTTCTCCGGCCAGTCGTGGATGATGTGCTTGAGCAGGTAGGCGTCCCCACCCTCGGGCACGGCCTCGAAGAACGATCCGGCCGTGACGGTGCAGCGATCGGTCACGCCGCGCGCGGCCAGGCCTGGCGCTGCATCGACGACCACTTCGGGCAGGTCGTACAAGACGCCGCGGGATCGCGGTGCGCGGCGCAGGATCTCGGCGAGCAGGCTGCCGTGCCCGCCGCCGACGTCGACGATGGTGTCGTAGCGCGTGAAATCGTGTGCGGCCAAAAGCGGTTCGAGGGCGAGTGTGCTGATGCTGGTCATCGCGTTGTCGAACAGCTCGCCGAGCTCGCGGTCGGTCTGCACGTACTCGAAGAACGGCATGCCGTTCAGTGCGGGGCCCACCGGCAGGCCGGTGCGTACCGCGTCGGTGAGGTGTGACCAGTGGCCGCGATGCTGGGCGGACCCGAAGAACAGAAACGCGTCGCGCAGCGACACCGGGGCGTCCCGGCACAGTGCCCGCGCCTGCGGGGTCAGCCGGTAGGCGCCGTCGCGCCGCCTGGCGAAGATGCCGTGGCTGATCAGCAGGCGCAACAGCCGGTGCAGCGCGTCCTCGTCGGCGTCCACCGCGGCGGCCAGCTCCGCGCCCTGCCGCGGACCGCGGGCGAGCTCGTCGGCGATGCCCAGCTCGGCGGCGGTCGCGATGGCCTGCGCCAGCCAGCCGGACGTCATCATCTCCATCAGCGCGATATGACCGGGAACCAGTTTTCGATGCAGCACCGCCAGTGCGCCGCGAAAGCGTTCGACCGCGTGCAGCAGGGGGAGGGGCGGCATCGGGGTTCGTCCGTAGGCCATGGGCGGTCCATTCCATCGGTCGGTGGTCGGCACACACGCTCATCGAGCAGCGTACGTCGAGCGCCCGGTTGTTCGACGGATAAGCAGGACAAGCCAGGAACAACGGGATGTCGAACCCGCCCCGCTCCGATCACCTGCGGTGCAGCACGACCGGCAGCTTGGACGGCGAGGGCACGAAATCGAGGGTGGTCGGCCGCACCCGATAGCCCGGGTCGGGCTCCGGCCGCCAGCGCGCGAACAGCGCCGCGGTCGCGAGCGTGATGGTCATGACGGCGAAGTTGTTGCCGGGACAGTGCCGCTCTCCCACGCCGAACGGCAGGATCGCCTGCTTGTCGATCTCCGCGACCCGTCCGGCGAACCACCGATCCGGATCGAAGGTTTCGGGCGCGGGGTAGTAGCGCTCGGTGTGGTGCACGAGGTACGGGCTGTACACCACCATCGCGCCGTCGGGCAGGGTGACGCCGCCGACGGTGACCGGCCCGTCGGCGGTCTGCGTGCTCACCCACGGCCCCCAGAACCGCAGCGTTTCCAGCACCACCAGCCGCAGGTAGGGCAGCGTCATGACGTGGTCCGGCCGGACCGGCCCCCCGTCGACGAAATCGTCCAGCTCCCTGCGCAATTCGTCGCCGATGTCGGGGTTGCGCATGGTCTCGTGCCAGGCCCAGGCCATGATCGACGCCGTCGAGCCGACGCCCGCCGCCAGCATCAGGATCAGCTCGTCGACGATCTCCTCGTCGGACAGGCGCGCGCCGGTCTCCGGATCGGTGTGGCGGACCAGGGCCGAGAGCACGTCGTGGAAATCCCGGTCGGCCCTGCGATATTCAGCGACCACCGCGGCGATCTGTGCCCGCAGCGCGGCGGACTTCGCGACGAAGCGGTGATTCGCGATCACCCGCAGCCGCCGCACCGGCGGTGGCAGCGCGGCGCGCTGGATCACCTGACCCAGCAACCACGGAATGTTCTTGCGCACCTCGCGTTTCGCGTCCGCGCCGAAGTCGGCGGTGAACAGAGTGGCGGAGATGGTGTCCAGGACCAGCCGGTGCGCCTCTTCCACCAGGTTCAGCGGGCGATCGGCGGGGAGCGCGTCGGCCCACGCATTGGCCACTTCCGCGGCGACGGCGGTGTACTCGGCGAGCCTGCGCCTGCGCAGCGCCGGGGCGATCATGCGGCGACGCAACTCGTGCGGTGGGCCGCTGAGCACGTTCGAGGCGCCGCGGATCACCTCGTGCATCGCCTCCCGCAGCTCTTCGCGGTGGAACGCCCCGGCCTCACCGAAGCCGACCTCGCGGATCAGCTCGGGCGTCGTCAGGACGTAGGCGGGGCGCGGGCCGAGATAGATGCGCACGATCGGCCCGATCTCGGCCAGCCCGGCGACGAACGGCAACCCGCCGCGCACCGCGGCGAGGCTGTGACCGAGCAGCGGGAGACGACCGGGAGCGGTGGGAATGACGGCCTGCGCCGAGGCCCGGCCTGCGCCGCCTGTCAGCGCGGTGTACTCGGCGGTGACCTGGGCGATCAGCCGTGACTGCCGCGCCGTTTCGGCATATTCGCTGAGGATCTTCCGCATCGGGATCAGCCGCGCCGGGTCGGCGGCCAGATCGCGCAGGGTCGCGGCGATCGACTCGACCGAGGGATCCGGCGTGCGCACACCGCCGCCGGGCGGCACCGTCTCCGCGAGGTCGGGATCGCAGTAGACCGCGGGCAGCCCCATGGCGACCGCCTCCAGCAGCGCCATGCCCTGGGTGTCGAATCCCGAGGAGGGAAACAGCAGCACGTCGTGCGCCGCCATCGCGAGGAGGCAGTCGAGTTGGGGCACGCCGCCGTGCAGCCGGACGCGGCTTGCGAGCCCGCCCGCCTCGATCGCCGCGCGGGCCGCCGCCTCCTGATCGCCCGTGCCGTATACGTCCAACGTGCAGCCGGGCGTTCTACGGACGGCCTCGATCGCTTCCAGCAGCCGCTTCTCCGGTGACAACCGCGCGCACCACAGCACCCGCAGGGGCGGTGCACTTTCCGCGGCATCGACGGTGGAAGACGCTGTGGTGTCGTTCGTTTCGACCACCGCGGGCATTGTCGATGCCGCGGCGCGGGCGCTGTCGAGCAGTTCGTCGTCGATGCCGTTGGAGATCACCCGGATCGGGCGGTCCAGCCCATGCGCGCGGAATCTGTCGGCAAAGTGTTCGGTCGGCACGATCACCCGGTCGGCGGCGCGCGCGTGGTTCACCATCGTGTGCCAGGCATGCCGCGCCGCGCGCGATGTGTCCTTGTGCGACACCGATTTTCGATGTGCGACGAAGCGGCCGTGCAGCGCCCGCAGGGTGAGCGCGGACAGATACGGCGTCGGTGAGGTGTGCTGGATGAAGGCGTCGTCACGACTGTGCACCGTCTGCACCACCGGAATCCCGTGGCGGCGCGCGGCGCGCAGCCCGGCGATCGCGACGCCGTAGGTGGTCTGCAGGTGCACGATGTCGACCGGACCGCGGTCGGCGAAGGCCGCGTCGATGCGGCGACTGTTCTCCGGTGTCGGCAGCACCATCGCGAATCCGTTCACCCGCACACCCGCGAGTGCCGAAAGGACCACCAGGTCCGGGTCGGGTTCGGTAGATTCCGGCGTGGGAGCGGCGAACACCGTGACCCGGTGACCGGCCCGTACCAGGCCGCGCCGCAGGGCGTTCACGGACGTCTGGATCCCGCCGAGAGTCGCGGGATGGAAGTCGGTGAACAACGCGACGTGCATGGCCACCACCGTACGGACGCAGGAGGTCCGATGAGGGAGAATCGCGCCGAGCGGCTGGAGGCGACGGCATGAGGGTGGCGATACCGCTGACCGGCACGCGCGGGGACGTTCAGCCCGCGGTCGCGCTCGGATTGGAACTGCGTCGCCGCGGCCACGAGGTGACCGTCGGCGCACCGCCGAATCTGATCGATTTCACCGCACGCGCCGGGCTCGCCGCGATCCCCTGCGGTCCGGATGTGCAGCAGCTGTATGCCTCCGACGAGGGGCAGCGGGCGCTGGCCGCGGGCAGCAGTTTCCGGTTGATGCAGCTGGTCGGCAAGCAGATGGCCGGCTACGCCGAGCGGATGAACCGGGAGGTGATCGAGGTCTGCCGCGACGCCGACATCATCGTCTCCACGTTGCTCACCGAGGATCGGGCCGCCTCGGTGGCCGAGGCGATGCGGGTGCCGATGGTGACCATGCACGGTTTCCCCGGCCGCAAGAACGGGGCGTATCCGTTCCCCGGCGCGCTGCCGCCGCGGTGGCGTCCGCCCGCCGCGGTCAACCGCGCCACCTGGACCCTGGCCGAGAACCTGCGGCGGGTGGTGTTCCTGCGCTACCTCGATCGATTGCGCCGCGAACTCGGCCTGCGCAGGTCGGCCGCGAGCCCGGCGGCCGTGCTGGACCGCCGCGGCGTGCCCGAGGTGCAGATCTACGACCGTGCGCTGGTGCCTGGTCTGGCCGAGGAGTGGGGCGAGCGCAGGCCGTTGGTCGGCTTCCTGCCGCTCGAACGATCGGCGCGCGAGGCGATCGGTGAACTCGCCGCCGATCACGGCGAGGTGCTGGCCTGGATCGCCGACGGCGAGCCGCCGGTGTACTTCGGATTCGGCAGCATGCCCATCAGGGACACGCACGCGGTGCTCGCCATCGTGGAGCAGGTGTGCGCACGGCTCGGCAGGCGCGGGCTGGTGAGCGCGGGATGGAGCGATCTGGACGCCGCGAACGCCGAGACCGGCCCGAACGTGCAGGTCGTCGGGCCGCTCGCGCACGACATCGTCTTCCCGCTGTGCGCCGCGGCCGTGCACCACGGCGGAATCGGCACCACCTTCGAGAGTCTGCGCGCGGGTCTGCCGACGCTGGTCTGCTCGGTGTCGTTCGATCAGCCGATGTGGGGCGGCCAGGTCGAACGGCTCGGGGTCGGCGCGCACCTGCCGTTCCGGCGGCTGGACGCCGAGCGGCTGACCGAGGGCGTGCGGATCCTGCTCGCCCCGGAGACCGGACAGCGGGCGAAAAGCCTGGCGGTGCAGCTGCATTCGAGCTCGGACGCGACCCGGCGCACGGCCGACATCGTCGAGCGGGCCGCGACGTGATCCGGTCCGCGCACTCCTCGGCCGCCCATCGCTCCGACGCGGACCGGACGACGCGCGGGCTCGCCCGTTGCGGATGAGGCGGGTGGCCGCGGCCGTCGCGGATTCCGCGGTCATGGCCCGGCGCGCGGCACGGCGCACCGTGCGCAGTCGCGACACCCTGGTTGTCTCGCTGCTGCTGCCGATCCTGATCATGCTGCTGTTCGTCTACGTGTTCGGCGGTGCGATCCAGGTCGGCATGCCCTACCTGGACTACGTGCTGCCCGGAATCATCTTGCTGTGCACCGGTTTCGGCGCGTCCATCACGGCGACGGCGGTGTCAGCGGACATGGTCTCGGGCGCCGTGGAGCGATTCCGCACGCTGCCCGCCTTCCGGCCTGCGCTGCTCGCGGGGCACGTGGGGGAGGGCGTCGTCCGGAATCTCGCCGCCGTCGGCATCGTGCTCGTGATCGCCGTCGCGCTCGGATTCCGTTCCGGCGCAGGGGTGCTCGACTGGGCCGCCGCGTTCGTGCTGATCGTGCTGTTCGTGCACGCCGTCACCTGGATCGCGGTCGCGCTCGGCGTGCTGGCCAGGAGTCCGGAGGCCGCGGGCGGATTCACCTACGCCATCATGTTCGTTCCCTACATCAGCAGCGCGTTCGTCCCGATCGACACCATGCCCGGCTGGCTGCGCGCGTTCGCCGCGAACCAGCCCGCCACTCCGGTGATCGGCACCGTGCGCGACCTTCTGACGACCGGCGGCAGCGGGCAGGCGGCCGCGGCGGTGCTGTGGTGCCTCGCGCTGACGATCCTCGGATATGCCTGCGCCACAGCGCTGTACGCGCGGCGATGAGTGCGTCAGGCGCCTTTGCCGGTGCGCTTGGCTTCCCGCTCGGCGGCGGTGGCGAGATACTCGCCGAGTTCGCGGCGCAGCGTCACGTCGAGCGAACGCGCCAGGGTGGCGTGCACCGAGGCGGTGGCCAGCTCCCGCATCTTGTTCAACATCGTTGTGGTCTCTCCGATTTCGCCGCTGGTCTGCGGCAGCCAGCCCGGACCGTGCTCGTCGATGATGTGCTGTTTGGCGGCGGTGATCATGATGTGGGTGATGTCGTCGATCCGGTCGGCGACCTTGGCGTAGATCTCGATGAGGGTGCGCAGTTCCAGGCCGTATTCGTGCAGTTCGGCGAAAGCGGCCAGCAGCTGCGTGTCGGTGAACACCACGGTCTCGCCCTCGACCCGGACCAGCTTCATCTCGGTGAGCCGGTCGACCAGATCGGCGGCCTCGGCGCCGAGCAGCGTGTCGATCAGCTCGCGCGGCACCTCGAAGGGCTCGGTCTTCGACCAGGAGGCGGTGACCGCGTGTTGCAGGCCGAGCACCTCGGTGAGGTCCTTGCCGGTCTCCCAGCTGGTGATGAAATCGGCGATGTGCGCGGTGGTGAAGCCGCGCTGCAGCAGCGCGTCGATCAGCCGCAGCCGGTCCAGGTGCGCCTCGCCGTAGATGCTGGCCCTGCCGTCCTTGCCGATCGGCGGCGGCAGCAGGCCGCGCTCCTGGTACGCGCGCACGTTGCGGGTGGTGGTGCCCGCCGCGCGGGCCAGATCGTCGATCCGATACTCGGCCACCGCGCTCACCTCCTCGCCCGCCGCGGCGCACCGGATGGCCGCGACCTTGATCGTCGAAAAGACCGAGTCTAGCGAGATGAGCCCGGCGGCACCGGCGTGGGCGCGCGCCGAGCTCATGTCGTTCCGGCGGGTCGGACGGCGGTCCGTCAGGAGACCGCCGCGATCCGGGCCGCCCGCGTGCCCGTGTCGGCCGACACCACGTGGTAATCCTCGAGCCGAAGAGTGCGCAACTGGCGCACGTACTGCGTCGCGAAGCCGGGATACATGGTGGCGTTGAAACCGTCGTCGGTCAGATACCAGCTGTGGCAGCCGGAGTTCCAGGTGGTCGCGGTGAGCCTGCGCTGGATGGCCGCGTTGTAGCGGTCCTGGCGGTCTCTGCGGACGTCGAGCATGCGTAGATCGCGGTCCAGGATGGTGCCGATCGCCCGGACCAGGTAGTCGATCTGGGCTTCCATGTACACCAGCGCCGAATTGTGGCCGGGCCCGGAGTTCGGCCCGAAGGTGAAGAACAGATTCGGATAGCCCGACACGGCGACGCTCTTGTACGCGTACGCGCCCCGCGACCACTCCTCGGCCAGCACCCGGCCGCCGCGGCCGGTGATCGGGATCGGCGTCCCGGCCTTGGACACGTCGAAGCCGGTCGCGAAGACGATGCAATCCGCTTGGTGCTCAACGCCTTCCGCGGTGCGGATACCGTGCGGCGCCAGGCGCGCGATCGGCCAGGTGATCAGTTTGCAGTTGTCGCGCTGCAACGCCGGGTAGTAGTCGTCGGTCATCAGCAGGCGCTTGCACCCGGCGCGGAAGTCCGGTGTCAGCTGGCGGCGCAGCCACGGATCACGCACCTGCCTGCGCAGCTGGGCCCGCCCGACCAGCTCGACGACCCGCGTCAGCGGGGTGTTCCAGACGACGCCGAGCGCCACCGACTCGTGCCCGTAGAACCACGCGCGCCTGGCCAGCGACTCCGCCGCGGGCACGTGCCGGTAGAGGGTCTTGGTGAGCGGGTTGGTCTGCCGGTTCACCCGGGGCAGCACCCACCCCGGCGTGCGCTGGAAGACCTTGACCGAGGCCGCCTTGCCGACCAGCTCGGGAACGATCTGCACCGCGCTCGCGCCGGTGCCGATCACCGCGACTCGCTTACCGGTGAAGTCGTAGCCGTGATCCCAACGGGCACTGTGGATCTTGTGACCCTCGTAGGTCTCGATGCCGCGGAGGGCAGGGAAACTCGCGTTGGCCAGCGGTCCGGAGGCGAGCACCACGGTGCGCGCCCGCACCGGTGCGCCGCCTTCGACCGCGATATCCCACGCGCCGGCGTCCTCGTCGAACGCGATTCCGGTGACGGTGCAACCGAATCGGACGTGCGGGCGCAGCCGGTACTCGGCCACCATCGCCTCGATGTAGCCGAGGATCTCCGCGCTGCCCGAATAGGTCTGCGACCAGTTCGGGTTCGGCGCGAAGCTGTAGGAGTAGAGCCGCGACGGAATATCGCAGGCCGCACCGGGATAGGTGTTGTCGCGCCAGGTGCCGCCGAGCGCGGTGCCGCGCTCCAGGATGGCGAAGTTCTCGATGCCGCGTTGCTTCAACCGGATCGCGGCGCCGATACCGGCGAAGCCACCGCCGATCACCGCGACGTCGAGCGTCTGTGCGTTGGTCATGTCGTCCCTCATGCCGCCGGCTCGTAGGTGATTTCCTTGGCCCAGCTCGGGTCCTTGCGCAGCAACCGCTTCGGCACCCGCGCGGTGATCTTGACCAGGGCGTCGGCCAGCAGGTGATACGGATGGTCTCGGTTGACCACCCAGCCGCCGTGCATCTTCACGATCTGATACATCGGCAGCCTGCGAGCGAAATCGCTGCGCTCACCGACGTTGCGATAGCGCTTCAGCGCGGTGTAGAGCTTCTCCTCGTCCACGCCCATCGCGACGATGTTGTCGCGCATCTTGTTCAGCAGCGGCACATAGCTCAGCACACCGATGAGGAAGGTCGGCTTGACCCAGCCGCCGACCAGCTCGATGAGCAACTTGCGCATCTCGGCGTGCCCGAGCAGGTCCATCACCGCGAAATCGACGGCCAGATGGCGGGATTCGTCGGCGTTGATCCGCTTGAACGCCTCCTGGCAGACCGGATCCTCGATCTCGTCCATGATGAACTTCACCAGCGCGCCGTCCAGCGCCACCTCGAGCATCGGGATCACGGTGCCGAGGAACGACAGCGACATGTCGTCGGAGTACCTGTCCAGGAAGTCGATGACCAGCTTGACGTTCACGTTCGGCTGCGGGATCTCGTCGCCGTCGAGCATGTCCCAGCGGCGCATCAGCGCCAGTTCGGCGTTGGCGTGCTTCTGTTCCTCGGCGTGGAAGTAGCGATAGATCTCGCGCAGGGTCTCCGTTGGCGCCTTCTTGGCCATGGCGGCGAAACCGCGGGCGCCGACGTTCTCGATCCACATGAGGTCGGCCATGAACGGCTTCAGGCGGGCATGCAGTTCGGGGGAGATGGTCTCGGCGCCGGGGGCGTCCCAGTCGATGTCGGCCAGGGCCCACTGGCGGTCCTTGATCTTGCGGAGCATGTCCTCGAAGTCCATAGCGATGGCGGCCATGTCAGACTCCTGTCTTGTCGGTGACCGCGGCGCGGTCCGGGGTGGTCGAATCGTCCTGCGGCAGGAGCCTTTCCAGCAGCCCGAGGACGAAGGTGTACTGCGCGGGGAAGTAGCGCTTGAGGCGCCAGATCAGGTGCGCGTCGAGTTGCGGCAGGACGTAGAGGCTGCCGCGGTCGTTGGCGTCGAGGGTGACGCGGGCGACGTGTTCCGGGGTGAAACCGGTCCAGCGCATGAGGGTTTCGGCCAGCTTCATGGACTGCGCGGTGATGCGACCGTCCTTGGCGACGTTGGTCTTGACGAAGGTCGGGCACAGCACGGTGACCGCGACCCCGCTGCCGCTCAGTTCGGCGGCCATGGTCTCGGACAGCGAGAGCACCGCGGCCTTGGAGGTGTTGTAGACGGCCATGGACGGCGCGGCCGCGAAACCGGCCGCCGAGGCGACGTTGACAATGCCGCCGTGCCCCTTCTCCCGCAGCATCGGGGTGAAGATCTCGCAGCCGTGCACCACGCCCCACAGGTTGATGCCGAGCGCCCACTCCCAGTCGGCGAAACCGATGGCGCCCACGGGCTTTCCGCCGATGCCGACGCCCGCGTTGTTGATCACCAGCGAGACCGGCTGGTCGAAGACGGACTCGGCGAACCGGGCGAGCACCTCCACGTCCGCGCGCCGGGACACGTCGCAGCGGAAGGCGTACGCGACGCCGGGACGGGTGCGCTCGATGAGCGCGACCGTCTCCTCAGCGCGTGCCTGGTCGATATCGGCGCAGATCACCTGACCGCCACGGGCCGCGAGTTCGACCGCGAAGGCGCGGCCGATGCCGCTGCCCGCCCCGGTCACCACGGCTCGCGCGCCGTGGCTGCGGCGCGCCCGAAGGCTCAGCGGCACAATTCTTTCCAACATCTCAGCTCACCTGTTCCACATCGGTGCGCGCGGCCAATGCCGCGCCGAGGAATTCCGCCGCCCGGCGCAGCGCCAGGTCGGCCTCCGGAACCAGCCGGGGCAGCGCCTGGAAGACGTGCACCTGGCCCGGCCAGATCTCCAGCTCGCAGGCGCCGCCCGCGGCGCGCACCATCTCGTGCAGCCGCCGGGCATCCGCGCTGAGCATCTCGGCGCCACCGGCCTGCACCAGGATCGGCGGCAGCTCGATGCCCGAGGGCACGGTGAGCCGCAGCCTCGGCGCGTCGGCGGGCAGCCCGCGGGTGTACTGGCGGGGCAGCCGGGCGGCGGCGCGGGCCGAGATGACCGGATCGCGCTTGCGTCGTTCCTGTTCCGCGGCGAGCGTCAGGGTGAGATCGAGCAGTGGGGAGAACATCGCCACGGCGGCGGGCTGCGGCACCGACCGGGTCCCGTTCTGCACCAGGAGATCCAGCGCGAGGTGGCCGCCCGCCGAATCACCGGCGATGGCAATGTCTTTCGCCGCGTAGCCGCTCTTCAGCAGCCAGTGGTAGCCCGCGGCCACATCGTCGGCCGCGGCGGGGAAGCGGTGCTCGGGAGCGAGCCGGTAGTCGGTGAGGAACACCGGCAGACCGGTGTCGCGGGAGAGCCGTGCGGCGAGCCCACGGTGCGTCTGCGCCGAACACAGGACGTACCCGCTGCCGTGGATGTAGTAGATGGCCCGCTTTCCGAACTCGACACCGGCCGCCCGTACCCATTCGCCCCGCACCGTGCCCGCGCGGACCTGGCTGACGCGGGTGCCGGACGGTGGCGGTCCGCCCGCCGCCATGATCGTCGCGATCAGCTTGCGCGCGAACCAGATGCCCGTCGTGTTCAGGGGAATGGCGCAGTTCAGCGGCCGCAATCCGTACTCGGCGGCCGCGGCGGCAACACCGGCGCGCAGCGACGGCGCGGCGGGAACGCCGGGGACCGAGGTCCTCGTTGACCTTGTCATGGAGTTAAGGATCATCTGGCAATGTGCCATTTGTCAATGGCAGATTGAGAACGCTGGTGTCACGGTGGGATCGCAGAGGTCGGATGTGCGCGAGCGTCGCGTCGGCGGGACGTGTACGACTACGGCGTCGTGGCCGGGAGAAGCCCGAGACCGGGATCAGTACCCGCGCGCGGGATCGATCGGGGCCAGTAGTTCGCGTCCTTCCACGAAGCGGACGACGTTCGCCTCGACGTGGTCGGCGAAGGCCGCGAAACGCAGCTGCGGTGGATTCGAATCATGTGGCGTCACAATGGCATTCGGCAGCACCCAGAGCGGATGTCCGTCGGGCAGCGGCTCCGGGTCGGTGACGTCGAGCCCGGCGCCGCCGATCGCGCCGGAAGCGAGTGCCGCCACCAGCGCGTCGGTGTCGACCAGGCTGCCGCGGGCCACGTTGATCACCCACGAGGAGGGCTTCAACCGGGCCAGGACGTCGGCGCTGATCAGGTGCTGGGTATCGGCGGTCGCGGGCGCGGCCACCACCACGTGATCGGTGCGCGGCCACACCTTGGACACCTGCGCGGCGGAGATCGTCTCGACAGTCGGCGGAATGCCGGGGCCGGTGACCGGTCGCCCGGACCGATTCACCGCGATGATGTGCGCGCCGAGCGGGATCAGCATCGGAATCAGCGCGCGGCCGATACCGCCCGCGCCCACGATGGCGACGGTCTTGCCGCGCAAGGTGCCGACGTGTGGGAAGAAGTCTTGCTGGCGCCAGCTGCCCGCGCGCAGGTGCTCGGGCAGATAGCGCACACCGGCGAGCAGCATCATCAGCGCGTGCTCGGCCACGCTCGCGGCGAAAGCGCCTGCGGCGGAAGTGAAAAGGACGTTCGGATGCCGGGTGATCAGGCCGCCGGTGAACCAGTCCTCGACGCCGGCCGCGGGCAGCTGCACCCACTCGACGGAGCCGGGCAGCCGCTCTGGGAACTCGCCGGGGCCGCCCGCCCAGATCAGGGCCCTGGCGTCGGCGAGGTCGCTGAGCATGGCGCCACCCTCGGTGACCGCCTTCTCCAGCAATGTCGGCGCGGGCTGGGTGGGACAGATCGCGATCGGTACTGGCGTCTCGTTCACGACCGCGCCTCGCTGACGCTCGGCTCCGTCGTGCGCGAGGGCACGTTGTGTCGTCGGTTCGCTCGCTGACGCTCACTCACGACCGCGGACCTCCTTCACCCGTAGCGGCCCGCGCTCGGACCGACTGCTCGCCACCGCGACGTTAGCACCAGGACGCTGTGTGCACCTGCGTCCTACGAGTCGTCCTCCGGCGGGTCCGCTTCGATCCGGTCCCGGTCGGCCCACTCCAGCAGCTTGTCGATGGCGAAGACGGCATCGTCGATCCCGGCGTGCAGGTCGCCGACCTCGGCGTAGCGGGCGGGCACGGTCTTCATGGTGAAGTCGTGCGGGTCGATGTCGGGGATCTCGTCCCAGCGGACCGGCGCGGAGACGGTCGCCTCCGGCACGCCGCGCACCGAGTAGGCCGCGGCGATGGTGTGGTCGCGTGCGTTCTGGTTGTAGTCGACGAACAGCAGTTTCGGATCGCGGTCGCGCCGCCACCATGCGGTGGTGACGTCGTCGGGGGCGCGGCGCTCCACCTCGTGCGCGAACGCCAGTGCGGCCCTGCGCACGTCGGCGAAACCCCACTCCGGCGCGATCCGCACGTACACGTGCAGGCCCTTGCCGCCGGAGGTCTTCGGCCAGCCCACGGCGCCGAGTTCGTCGAGCACCTCGTGCACCACGCCCGCGACGCGCTGCACCCGCGACCACGGGCAGTCCGGCATCGGGTCCAGGTCGATGCGCCACTCGTCGGGACGTTCGGTATCGGCGCGGCGGGAGTTCCACGGGTGGAACTCGACCGTCGACATCTGCACCGCCCAGATCACGTCGGCCAGTTCTCGCACGCACAGCTCATCGGCATGGCGGCCGTAGCGCGGGAAGAAGACCCGCACCGTCGGAATCCACTCCGGCGCGCCCTGTGGCAGGCGCTTCTGGTGCACCTTGCCGCCCGCCAAGCCCTCGGGGAAGCGGTGCAGCATGCACGGACGGTCGCGCAGGGCGTTGACGATGCCGTCGCCGACGCTCAGGTAGTACTGCACGAGGTCGAGCTTGGTCGCACCGGTCTCGGGGAAGTACACCCGATCCGGGTTCGAGATGCGCACCGCGCGGTCACCGACGTCCAGCTCGATGGCCGGGGTGGACTTGCTGGCCACGGTCAGAGCTTAATGGCGCGGCGTGACGGCGTCCGTCGAAAATCGTGCAACCCGGCGTCCGATCGGTATGCCGTCGCGGTTCCGCGCGATGCACCGTTCTGGTATGCATGAAAGTATGAGCAAGGCGACGCGCATCACGGTGACCCTGGATCCGCAGGTCGCCGAATGGGCCAAGCAGGCCGCCGAGCGTCAGAATCGCAGCCTGTCGTCGCTGATCAACGCGTCGCTGCGCAGCGCGCTCGTGCACGACAGTCTGACCAGCCTCACCGTCGACGACGCCGCCGACCTGGCCGCCGCCCACGATGAACTCGACCTCACCGAGTCGGCCGCCGCCGACGCCCGCCGCCGCTCCCGCGGTGCCGCATGAGGCGCGGCGAAATCTGGAGCTACGCACCGACTCTCAGCGACGGCACCCCCTTCCCCCGGCGCAGCACGGTGGTGCTGGTCTCCGACCCGGCCGTCATCACGTCGCCGTACCGCTGGCTGCACGTCGTCCCGGTCGTCGCGAGCGATCCCGGCCATGTGCTCGGGGTGTACACCGAACACGGCTGGGCGGACGCACTGGAACTGCACCGCGCTTACCGGCCGTGGCTCACCGAGAAACTGGGGAAGCTGACCGCCGCGGAGAGCGAGTCGCTCGACGCGAGCCTGCGCGCGACGTTGAGTCTGTAGGCGAGCGCCAGCGCCGCATCGAACTTGCGGACTGGCCTGGTCGCGGCGGGATCGCTGCCAGCAGCGGCCGGACCAGGAGCACGGATTGCCGCCGCGCCTCCTATCCGAGCCAACGCTGTTCAGGGAGCTGAGAGCAGCGGGAATTGTGCTGCGGCAGTGCCTGCTCAGAATCGACGGTAGTCAAAAGGCGGCTTACCAAGATCGACTAACCGCCATGTGACTACCGTCGAATCCATTTCTCTATCGACGGGAGAGAAATGGTGGTTGCCCCCTAGGCAACGCGCCGGACCACCTCGACGCCGCAGCTCGAAACGCAACCACAGCCGGTCAACCCCGCTGGAAGCCCCGATCGCGGGACCATCGAGGGGTGAGCCGCGGGCAAGGCGGCAGGCGTGATTACGTGACCGAGGCCAGAGCGAAGGGCAGCACGGCAGGCGCGCCCGCTCGGCGGAGGGCGTGGGCTGCGAGGGTGAGGGTCCAGCCGGTGTCGGTGCGGGCGTCGACCAGCAGGACCGGGCCATCGAGGCCGGAGAGATCGGGGACCTCCCACGAGTCGTAGAGACCGGCGACGCGGTGTGCGGAGTTGGCGGCCGAGACCGGCGGGCGGCCGGGGTGGGTCGCCAGGGTGCCGAGGTCGCGGAGTCTGCCGACCTCGGCAAGGCGGGCGGCGAGGGTGGCGGTCAGCACGGGATGGCGCACGGGGGCGAGGGCCATGACCGAGGTGGGGCGGGTGGACCAGTCCCACTCGCGCAGGACCGCGATGCAGGCGTCGAATACCGCGTCGGGCACAGGATCGTCGGGGGCATCCAGCAGGGCGCGAAGGCGTTGGCCCCAGCCGAGATCGGTGAGCCTGCCGAGCACGCGGCCGGTCTCCGCGCCGTCACCGATCTTGCCCGACAACGGGATACCGAGCTTGGCCATGCCGGTCGGCCACTGTTTGCGCGGCGCGAGGTCCAGCCCGGGGCGATCCAGGCGGGCGCGGGTGGCGGCGACCGCGTCCGCGGCGACCGTGGCGTCGGGGCGCGTCCCGGTGCAGTTGTCGCAGCGGCCGCAGCCCGGTGCTTGTCCGTCCAGTGCGGGCAGGCCGGGGTCGTCGAGTTGGCGGCGCAGGAAGTTCATCCGGCAGCCGGTGGTCGACTGGTAGTCCAGCATCGCCTGCTGTTCGACCTCGCGGGCGGCGGACAGGCGTTCGTAGCGTTCGGTGTCGTAGACCCAGGGCTCGCCGGTGCCGATCCAGCCGCCGCGGACCCGGCGCACCGCGCCGTCCACGTCCAGCACCTTGAGCACCATCTCCAGCCGGGAACGGTTCAGCTCCACCAGCGGCTCGAGCGCCGCGGTCGACAGCGGACGGTCCCGGTCCAGGGCGTCGAGCACGCTGCGCACGATGTGCTCGCGCGGGAAGGCCACCGAGGCGAAGTAGCTCCAGATCCGGGTGTCCTCCGGGCCTGGCAGCAGCACCACCTCGGCGCGTTCGGTACCGCGTCCGGCGCGGCCCACCTGCTGGTAGTAGGCGATCGGCGACGAGGGCGCGCCGACGTGCACGACGAAACCGAGATCGGGTTTGTCGAACCCCATGCCGAGCGCGGAGGTCGCGATGAGCGCCTTGACCTCGTTGCGCAGCAGCGCCGATTCCAGCGCCTCGCGTTCGGCCGGATCGGTCTGCCCGGTGTAGGCCGCGACCGTGTGGCCGTGTGAGTTCAGCACGTCGGCCAGGTCGTGGGCGGCCGCCACGGTCAGCGTGTAGACGATGCCGGAGCCGGGCAGCCGGTGCAGGTGGCCGCTCAGCCAAGCCGTGCGTTCGACCGCGTCGTCCACGCGCACCACCGACATGTGCAGCGACTCCCGGTCGAGCGTGCCGCGCAGGACCAGGGTGTCGGTGCCGATCTGGGTGGCGACGTCGGTGACCACGCGGTCGTTGGCGGTGGCGGTGGTGGCAAGCACCGGCACGTCCGAGCCGAGGTCGGCGATCAGAGTGCGGATGCGGCGATAGTCGGGCCGGAAATCGTGGCCCCAGTCGGAGACACAGTGCGCTTCGTCGATGACCACGAGACCGGCGTCGGCGGCCAGTTTCGGCAGCACCTGATCGCGAAAGTCCGGATTGTTCAGCCGTTCCGGGCTCACCAGCAGCACGTCGATCTCGCCACGGGCGACCCGGTCATGGATCTCGTCCCACTCGGTGACGTTGCCCGAATTGATGGTCGCCGCGACCACCCCCGCGCGCTCGGCCGCCGCTACCTGATTGCGCATGAGCGCAAGCAGCGGCGACACGATCACCGTCGGACCACGGCCCTCGGCGCGCAGCAGCTTCGCCGCGATGAAGTACACGGCCGACTTGCCCCACCCCGTGCGCTGCACGACCAGGGCGCGCTGCCGCCGCACCACCAGCGCCTCGATCGCGGTCCACTGATCCTCCCGCAGCCGCGCGCCCGCCCCCGCCAGCTCGCGCAGCAGTGTTTCGGCCCGCTCCCGCAGGTCGGAAGCGGTGCCGTCGATCGCGAAACTCTCCTCGGCCGTGGTCACGCGTTCCATCGTGCCCCACCCCACCGACACCCGCCGCCGCCCGCCCCCACTACCCACGCCGACCCACACCGGCGAGCGGTGTCGCGCGAAGTCCCGATCCGCCCGCCGAACCGGCGCCCGCGCGGGATCATCGTGGTACTCCGTGGCCGCACTGAAGCGACGCTGCGGGGCGACAATGAACCGCGATGGCGGGATCGCAGGAGGCGAACGATGTCGTACCAGTACCAGCCGCCCCCGAACTGGACCCCGCCCGGCGCCCAGTTCCGCACCAGCGGGAACGTCGGACGCACGCTGGTCGCGGTGCTGGCCGGGTTGGTGGTGACGCCGATCGGGATCGCGCTGGCCGCGCACGGCGCCGCCGATACCAGGCAGTGGGTGATTCTCGGTGACACCGCCGACCGCCTCGGCTCGACCTTCCAGATCATCGGCGGCGCAGCGCTTCTGCTCTTGGTCGCCGCGCTCGCGGCCTACTCGCCGGTGGGGACGATCCTGGCGGGCCTGGTCTGGGGCGTATTCCCCGGCATCGTCTATTTCCTGTTCCCGGACGACACTTTCCGCTTGATCGACGGCCTGCCCTTGCTCTCCGCCGAGACCCGTCTGGCGGTGCACGCCTGGGTGATCAACGGCAGCATCTTCCTGGCGGGCGTCCTACTCGTCGGCGCGGGCATCGCAGGCACCTTGCGCCGCCGCTGAATTCGGCGCGCGACCGCGCGATGTCGGCACGCACTCACCACGCGCTTCGGTCGGCCGACGAGGGTCTCGCGGGACGACCACCCGCGAGACCCTCGCGCACACCGAATCCCGTTCTCACCCCTTGACGCAGAGGACCTGGCGCAGCGTCGCGACGACATCGACCAGATCGTGCTGTGCCTCGATCACCTCGTCGATGTTCTTGTACGCCGCCGGAATCTCGTCCACCACGCCGGCGTCCTTGCGGGACTCGACGCCCTCGGTCTGGGCGATCAGGTCCGCGACGGTGAACTGCTTCTTCGCCGCGGTCCGGCTCATCCGGCGGCCCGCGCCGTGCGCCGCGGACTCGAACGAGGCCGGATTTCCCTTGCCGCGCACCACATAGGAGCGGGTGCCCATCGAACCGGGGATGAGCGCCAGGTCACCGGCGCCTGCCCGAACCGCGCCCTTGCGCGTGACGAGCATCGGAATCCCATCGATCAGTTCCTCCGCCACGTAGTTGTGGTGGCAGGAGATGGGCGTCTCGAAACGCACCTCACGACCGGCGAATTCGTCACGCACGGCACGGCAGATCAGCGCGAGCATCACCGCGCGATTGCGCGCGGCGTACTCCTGCGCCCAGGTGAGGTCGTGGCGGTAGGCATCCATTTGCGGTGTGCCGGAGAGGAATACCGCCAGATCTCGATCGGGCAGGTCCTTGTTGTGCGGCAGGCTGCGCGCGACCGTCATATGGCGTTCGGCGAGCTCCTTGCCGATATTGCGGCTACCGGAGTGCAGCAGGATCCACACCTGGTCGTTCTCGTCCACACACACTTCGATGAAGTGGTTGCCGGATCCCAAGGTGCCCATCTGCTTGTGCGCCTTGGACTCTCGCGCGCTGACACCCTTGTCCAGAGTGGTGAACGAACCCCAGAACCGGTCCCACCCCGACCGCAGGGTGGCGGTGCCCGCGCCGAGCGCCGACGCCTCGGCGCCGACCTTGCCGATATTGACCGGGTCGTCGTGCGCGTGGAAACCCACCGGCACGGCGGCCTCGATCCGCCTCCGCAGGGAATGCAGGTTGGCGGGCAGGTCGGCGGCCGTCAGATTCGTCCGCACGCTCTCCATGCCGCACCCGATGTCCACTCCGACGGCCGCGGGCGCCACCGCGTTCTTCATCGCGATGACCGACCCGACCGTCGCCCCTTTGCCCAGGTGCACGTCCGGCATCACGCGCACCCCGTGCACCCACTCGAGTTGCGCGATGTTCCGCAGCTGCCGCAGCGCGGCAGGCTCGATATCGTGCTCATTGGCCCACATCAGCGTCTGCGCTCGGGTACCGCGCAGCTCGACGGGAAACATCGGTCTACCTTCTTTTCTTTCTCTTTCGACAGTTCCACCGTAAAGACTGGTTGACCGCTCCGCACTCGATTAAAACGCGCCGCCACCCGGCCGCGACGCATCAGAACAGCGCCCTGTGACCCGCCGCTTCCGAGGCCCACCTCGACGCGATTCGCCGTCCCGATTCGTCGCCCGACTTACCCTGAAACGGAGGATGCCGTCCGGCGTAGGGGGATGACCTGTTCGGGAAGCTGCGACGCCTGTACCGGCGCTATGCGAATACCTTCAACGTCCTGCTGACCCTGATCGTCCTGGTCGCCTGGCTGCTCGGACCGGTGCTGCTGAACATCCTGACCCTCGGCCAGTCCTACATCATTTCGATCGCGGTCGTGCTGCTGATGCTGACGTCGATCCAGGATTACCTGAACGACCTGATCGGACCGGAGAGCATCAGCGTCGTCGCGGCCCAGTCCGCGAACAATCAGGCCATCATGCGGCTGCTTCTCAATCAGAAGGTGCAGAGCGTCCGCATGATCGAATACGACAGCGAATCGGTCAAAGCGCTGATCTTCTTTTTCCTGGACAAGGGCGCGAATGTGCACTGTCTGCTCCAGCACCCGGATTCCGCGGTGAACGAAAGCCAGCGCAGGCGTCTGATCTTCCAGATCGTGACCAAGCACGAGGAGTACGCCGGATACGAGGACCGGATCACCTTCTCCTATTACCGCGACACGGCCTCGGTGCGCGGCAGGCAGGTCGACGACACCCTCATTTCGCTCGGCTGGTACACCTACGATCGCAGGCCCGGTATCGCGGGCCGTCAGGTCTGGGGACACAACAATCCCGCGGTGCTCACCGATCAGCAGAGCGCCGAGGGTAGGGTGCTCGTCCAGTTCTACGATTCTCTGTTCGGAAATCTGCTGGCGAATTCGGAACCGTGGGAGGAAGTCGTGTCGCGGTACGAGCTCTACATTCGCAGCAGCGGCGCGAGCGGTTCGGCGCGCCAGCTGCGGTTCGAGGTCGAGCTGGGCAGGATCGACGATCGATATCAACTGCCCAACGGCGTCACGCTGGCCACCTCGGGAAGCGGAGACCTCGCGGCCATTTCCCGCACCGAACTGCTGCCCGTCTTGAGTTCGGCGTTCGACGATCGCCGGTGGGACGTGGCCGCGATTTCGGACGGCGTACTCGATCCCGCGACGTGTCGGCTGGCGATCTGCGCGCGCAGCAGCGCCGACGATCGGCTGGTCGGATTCGTCTCGGTGCACTCCACCGGGACTCCGGAGGTCGCCAAGCTGCACTGGCTCGCCGTGGACACCGGGTGGCGCGGGCATGGCATCGGCAACGCCATGGTGCGGGCCGCGTGCGGCTTCGCGATCTCGCACGGATACACCCGGATGACGTTGCGCACCGAGGATTTCCGCGTCGCGGCGATCGCGCTCTACCGCGGGCTGGGTTTCCGCGAGGTGTCGGAGAACGGGTAATCCTTGGCGGCGTTGCCGTGGGCGAGGGTGGAGACGAGCGTTTCGGCATCGGCCACGGTGAGGACATCGTCGGCCAGCCATTCGTCGAGCAGCCTGCCGAGGGCGTCGCGCCACAGCACGGCGCCGAGGTAGTGCAGCTCGGGAAGCCCGTAGCCGTCGGAGGAGTAGAGCAGCGAGCGGAAGGGCGCGAGTTCGAGGGTTTCGGCCAGCACCGTCCGCGCGCCGCGCCCGACGTGCGGAATAGCGAGCCCGAGATCCATCCGGACGTGCTCGAAGACGTGGGCGAGGTAGGCGGCGTTGCGGTGGTACGGCCAGCAGTGCAGCAGCACGACCGTGAGCCCGGTGTGCGCGGTCGCGCGCAGGAAGTCGGTGAGCAACAGCGGGTCGGCGCGGTGCAGGCGCAGGTCGGGGTCGCCGAAGCCGGTGTGGATCTGTAGCGGGAGGGCGAGTTCCGCGCCGAGGCGTGCGCCGAGTCCGACGAGCCAGCCGAGCGTGGCCGGGTCGGTGAGGCGATGTTCGGGCTCGAGCACCGGCGGCGGCGTGCTCGTCAGCGGGAAGTCCAGGCCGGTTCGGTAGGCCGCCACCGTCTTGAGCCCCGCCGCGCCCGCGGCCCGTTCGCGCACGGCGGCCTCGATCCGGTCGAAGGCCTTCGCGGTGCCGCCCACCTCGGCGACGACCTGTTCGGCGACCTGCTCGAGCCGCACGATCTCGCCGACCTCACCGCCGGCCAGCCCGCCGAACTCGGCCAGGTCGGTGAGCCCGGCGGGCAGTCCGGTGTCGACCAGCCAGCGCGCCGTCCCCGCCGCGCCGAGCAGCCGCGTGGTCACTTCGCGCCAGCCGAGATCGGCGCGGCGCGTCAGGTACGCGTCCGCGCCGGTGTGCGGCGGCAGGTCGAGCACCGGTGCGCACCAGCGCCGGACGGCGAGCCCGAGGGCCGAATCGAAGCTGCCGCGCGGGCCTTCGCCGAGCAGCGACTCGAAGCCGGGACGGTCCAGATCGGCCGACGTGACGCCGTGGCAGTGCTGGTCGGTCAGCGTGACGTCGTCGGTCAGCGCCATCAGAACCGCCAGAGGGTGTGTGCGACGAGCTCTTCCGGTGTGGAGTCGCGGTAGCGCTCGGCCTCGGCGCGCCGGACGGTGAGCAGCGCGTCGTGCAGTTCGGGTCCCATGGCTTCGGCCAGCACCGTGGAGGCGGCCAGCTGCTCGGCGGCCTGCGCGGCATCGGTCGGCAGTCTGGGCACGTGGTTCTCGGGTGCGAAAGTTGCGGGGTCACCGGTGATTTCGTTGGGCAGGGGCAGGCCCTCCGCGACTCCGGCGAGCCCGGCGGCGATCACCGCACCGACGACGAGATACGGGTTGCCCGTCCCGTCGAAACATTTCACCTCGGCATTGGCGGCCCAGCGCTCGGTCCCGCGCACCCCGGTGACGAAACGTAGTGCCGCCTCCCGTGTTTCGCGTCCCCAGCACTGCCATATCCCGGCCCACCGGGACGGCTCCAGTCGCAGGAAGCTGGCCGGATTGCCCGCGCCGACCGCGACCAGTGCGGGCAGTTCCCGCAGCACACCGGCGAGAAACGACGCGCCCGTCTCCTGTATGCCGTAGGGGCCTGTGCCGTCGGCGAACAGCGAACCGTTCTCGTCGTGCACCGAGAGATGCAGGTGCGCACCGGAACCCGCGTTGCCGGGGGAGAGGCAGGGCGCGAGCGTCGCGCGCCAGCCGTACTGCTCGCTGAGCCGACGGATGGTGTGTCGCAGCAGCACGGCCTCGTCGGCCGCTGAGACCGGATCGGTGGGCGCGATGGAGATCTCCAGTTGCGACGCCGCGTATTCCGGGTGGAACTGTTCCACGGTGAGGCCCTGTCGATGCAGCAGGCGCACCAATTCGCGGGCGTAGTCCGCGACTTGGCCGAGCCGGATGATGCCGTAGCCGGGCCCGTGAACGGCGGGGGTGAAGCAGGTCTCGTCCTCGGCCCGGCCCAGCGCCCACTCGGTCTCGAACGCCATCGACAGCCGCAGTCCCGCCTGTCGCGCCGCCTCCACCTGCCGCGTCGCGAAACCGCGCTGGCAGGCCGCGAATCGCGTGCCGTCCTGGGTGTATTTGTCGGCGGGCGCCCACGCCCACCCGGGTTGACCGGCGAGTTCGGTGAGCGCGCCGAGATCGGGGATCAGACGTAGGTCGCCGTCGGGTCCGCCGAGATAGCGGCCCACCGTCATCAGATCATCGAAACCGAAGGTCTCGAAACACGGTGAGACGCCGACGCCGAAGCGCGCCGCATGCGCCAGCCGCGTGGCGGGCACCGTCTTCACCCTGGTGATGCCCGCGTTGTCCACGAAGGACAGCGCGACCATCTCGGCGTCGACGCGATCGATGAGCGTCGCTGCTTCGCCGTCGGCCGGAATGCGCTCGGGCATGGTGGGCATGAATCCCAACGATAGGCGCTGCGCGGTGCGGTCGCGGGAAACCCGGGTGGGCGCGCCGAAGCGGCCATCACCGGCTGCGCGCACGCCCGCGGCGACAGAGCAGTACGGCTAGTTCGCGTGTTCGTTCAGCAGGGTCTCGATGTGCTCCCGGTCCGGGATCGCGTCGCTGGCGCCGAGCTGGGTGGTGGCGAGAGCACCTGCGGCACAAGCCCATTGCAGTGCGGCGAGGGGCCCGAGGTGCCAGGCGGCGGCCAGTGCGCCGGTGAAGGCGTCGCCCGCGCCGGTGGTGTCGATGACGTCCACCGGGACGCCGGGCACCGACAGCTCGGTACCGTCCGGGCCGCGATAGGTCGCACCGGCCGCTCCCCGGGTGACCACCAGGTGCGCGACCGCGTGCAGCGCCCCGCCGAGCTGGGCGGCCTCGCCGGAATTCACCACGGCCACCTCGACGTCCTCCCACAGCTCGGACGGAAGATGTTGCGCGGGTGACGGATTGAGCATCACGACGGTGCCGTTCGCACGCGCGTGCCGCGCCGCGGCGGCGACGGTCGGCACCGGAATCTCCAACTGGCACAGCAGCACATCGGACGCGGCGATCACCGCGAGATCGTCGTCGGTCAGCTCGGTGAGCGCCGCATTCGCCCCGCCCACCACGATGATGCTGTTCTCACCCGTGCTGTCCACCACGATCGCGGCGATCCCGCTCGGCCCCGGCACCGTGCGCAGCCGGTCGGCGCCGACGCCCGACTCGGTGAGCACCCGGCGCAGATCGCCGGCGAACACGTCGGATCCGACCGCGCCGAGAAACGCCACCGCGCCGCCCGCCCGCCGCGCCGCGATCGCCTGATTCGAGCCCTTGCCACCGGGCACCATGGCGAACTCGCTGCCGAGCACCGTCTCCCCGGGTGCGGGCCGTCGCCGGGTGGTGGTGACCAGATCCATGTTGATGCTGCCGAGCACGGCGATCGCGGGGGCGTCAGCGGTCATACCGCCGGACGGTAGTCCCCGGTCGCTCCGCCCGCACGCAACCGAACGGCACATCCGCACGCGGGGCTGCTCGAGTGGTGGAAAGCGCCGCCGACCCGGTGCGTAGGCTGTAGCCATGACGGTAGGAACGACGACCGAGCTGGATGTCCGCGAGGCGGTACACGACGCCGCGCGAAAGGCCCGCGTCGCGTCCAGGGCACTGGCCCAGCTGACCACCGCGCAGAAGAACGAGGCGCTGCACGCCGCCGCCGACGCGCTGCTCGCCGCGGCCGACACCGTGCTGGCCGCCAACGACAAGGACATCGCGACCGCCGAGGCCGCGGGTACCGAGGCCTCGTTGCTGGATCGGCTGCGGCTGACCAAGGCGCGCATCGACGGCATCGCCTCCGGGCTGCGTCAGGTCGCCGGTCTGCCGGATCCGGTCGGCGACGTGGTGCGCGGCTCGACGCTGCCCAACGGCCTCGAGGTGCGTCAGGTGCGGGTGCCGCTCGGCGTGGTCGGCATGGTGTACGAGGCGCGGCCCAATGTCACGGTCGACGCTTTCGGTCTGGCGCTGAAGTCGGGCAATGCCGCACTGCTGCGCGGCTCGTCGTCGGCCGCCGAGTCCAACGCCGCGTTGGTCGAGGTCCTGCGGAAAGCGCTGACGGCCCAGGGTATTCCGGCCGACGCCGTGCAGCTGCTGCCCAGCCATGACCGTTCCAGCGTGACCCACCTGATCCAGGCGCGCGGCCTGGTCGACGTGGTGATCCCGCGCGGCGGCGCCGGGCTGATCAACGCGGTGGTGCGCGACGCCACCGTGCCGACCATCGAGACCGGCACCGGCAACTGCCACGTCTACGTGCACGCGGCCGCCGACCTGGAGATGGCCGAGCAGATCCTGATCAACGCCAAGACCCGCCGCCCCAGCGTCTGCAACGCGGCCGAGACGGTCCTCATCGACAAGGCCATCGCCGACACCGCGCTGCCCAAGCTCACCGCGGCCCTGGAGCGGCACGGCGTCACCATCCACGGCGATCTGCCCGGTCAGGTGCCCGCCACCGACGCCGACTGGGGCGAGGAGTACCTCACCCTGGACATCGCGCTCAAGATCGTCGACGATCTGGACGCCGCCGTCGAGCACATCAACACTTGGGGCACCGGCCACACCGAGGCCATCGTCACCGCTGAACTCGCGGCGGCGCGGGAGTTCACCAGCCGGGTGGACGCCGCGGCGGTAATGGTCAACGCGTCCACCGCGTTCACCGACGGCGAGCAGTTCGGGTTCGGCGCCGAGATCGGCATCTCGACCCAGAAGCTGCACGCGCGCGGCCCGATGGCGCTGCCGGAGCTCACGTCCACCAAGTGGATCGTCTGGGGCGACGGGCAGACCCGGCCGGTGTAGCCTGCCGCGGCGCGGGCGTTTCGGAGGCGACCGCCTCCTGCTTTTCGAAGGAAGGACTGACCAGTGGCCGATGCACCGCAAGAGCCGATCTTCACCTCGGTCGACGATGTGATCGAGCGGCTCGCCACCACCGGCTATCTGGCCGACAAGGCCACCGCCACCTCGGTGTTTCTCGCCGACCGGCTGGGCAAGCCGCTGCTCATCGAGGGCCCGGCCGGTGTCGGCAAGACCGAGCTGGCCCGCGCGGTCGCGCAGACCGCGGGCGCGGAACTGGTGCGGTTGCAGTGCTACGAGGGCGTCGACGAGGCCCGCGCGCTGTACGAGTGGAACCACGCCAAGCAGATCCTGCGCATCCAGGCCTCCAGCGAAAACGATTGGCAGGAAACCAAAGCCGACGTCTTCACCGAGGAGTTCCTGCTCTCCCGGCCGCTGCTCACCGCCATCCGCCGCACCGACCCCACGGTGCTGCTCATCGACGAGACCGACAAGGCCGACGTCGAGATCGAGGGCCTGTTGCTGGAGGTGCTCAGCGATTTCGCCGTCACCGTCCCGGAATTGGGCACCATCACCGCCAGCCGCAAGCCGTTCGTGGTGCTGACCTCCAATGCCACACGGGAGCTGTCCGAGGCGCTCAAGCGCCGCTGCCTGTACCTGCACCTGGACTTCCCGGACGAGGAACTGGAGCGCCGCATCCTGGCCAGCCGGGTACCGGAGCTGTCCGCCGCGGTGTCCGCCCAGCTGGTGCGCATCGTGCACGTGCTGCGTGGGATGCAGCTGAAGAAGCTGCCCTCGGTGGCCGAATCCATCGACTGGGGCCGCACCCTGCTGGCGCTCGGGCTGAAGGACCTGGACGACTCCACCGTGCGCGCCACCCTCGGCGCGGTGCTCAAACACCGGAGCGATCACCAGCGCGCGCTGGCCGAGCTGAAGCTGGCCTGAGCCATGGTCACGGGATCGGGCCCGGCGGATTCGGTGTCGCTGGACGCCCCGCACGGGCTGCCCGGCCATCTCGTCGGCTTCGTCGAGGCGCTGCGGGCGCGTGGCATTCCGGTGGGACCGTCGGAGACGGTGGACGCGGGCCGGGTGATGACGGTGCTGGACCTGCTGGACCGCGACGTGCTGCGTGAGGGACTGGCCTGCGCGCTGCTGCGCCGCACCACCCATCGCGCCACCTTCGACGGACTGTTCGACCTGTGGTTCCCCGTCGCGGTGGGGCAACGCGGCGTCGCCGCCGACGAGGTGGCGATCCCGCGCACGCCCGCCGGGGAGGTGGACATTCCGGCCCTGCGCGAACTGCTGGCCGAGCTGCTCGCGCTGGAGGATTCCGGGCGGCAGCTCGAACAGTTGGCGGGGCAGCTGGTCGAACAGCTCGGCCAGTATCAGTCCGCGCGCGGTCCGTCGTTCTCGGCGTACCAGGCGCTCAAGGAGGTTCAGCCGCAGACGCTGCTCGCCAAGATCCTGGCCGGGCTGGCCGTCGGGCCGGACACCAGCGCGTTCGACACCGAGATCGCCCGCCGAGCGGCCCGACAGCGCATCGACGGCTTCCGCGCCGCCGTGGAGGCCGAGACCCGCAGGCGGGTGGCCGAACGCATCGGCCGCGAGCGGGTCGCGAGCTACGGCGTCGCGCGACAGGCCGAGGACGTGGACTTCCTGCGCGCCTCCGACCGGGAGCTGACCGAGTTGCGACGCAGCACCCAGCGGCTGGCCCGGATCCTGGCCTCGCGTCTTGCGGTGCGGCGCAAGCACGCTCGCCGCGGTGAGATCGATCTGCGGCGCACGCTGCGTAAGTCCATGTCGACCGGCGGCGTGCCGATCGACCTGGTGAACCGCAAGCCGCATCCGGGGCGACCGGAGCTGGTATTGCTGTGCGACGTCTCCGGATCCGTCGCCGGTTTCAGCAACTTCACCTTGCTGCTGGTGAGCGCGCTGCGCGAACAGTTCTCGCGGGTGCGGATTTTCGCGTTCGTCGACAATACCGACGAGGTGACCCGGTTCTTCGACCCGAACACCCAGCTCGACGAGGCGATGACCAAGATCTTCACCGAATCCGATGTGGTCGGCTTCGACGGGCATTCCGACTACGGCGGCGCACTGACCGCGTTCGCGCGGGAATTTCCCGACGCCGTCACCAGCCGCAGCTCGCTGCTGATCCTGGGTGACGCTCGCACGAATTACCGTGACCCGCAGCTGGATACGCTGCGCGCGCTGGTCGGGGTCGCCAAGCACGCGCACTGGCTCAATCCGGAGCCGCGCACCCAGTGGGGTTCCGGCGATTCGGCTGCCGAACGCTACCGCGAGGTGATCGACATGTACGAATGCCGTTCGGCCAGACAACTGACCGACGTGGTCTCCCGGCTCCTGCCGGTCTGAGATGGACGACGCACAGCTGCTGGCATACTGCCTCGCCAAGCCGGGCGCCTGGCAGGACGAACCGTGGGAAGGCGACGTCGTCGCGAAGGTCGGCGACAAGATCTTCGCGTTCCTCGGCGGTGCGTCCGTCGGCCTCAAATGCGGCCGGAACCGGGACGAGGCCGACGAACTCGTGCACATCTACCCGGACGACGTCACCGCATCGGCCTACATCGGCCGCTACGGATGGAACAGCATCCGCGTCGGCGGCGCGGTCCCGCCCGACGAACTGCGCGAGCTCGTGGATCAGTCCTATGACGCCGTCGTGAGCAAGCTGCCGAAAGCCAAGCGCCCCAAGCCCTGACCGGGACACCGGGTCGGCCCATCAGGATTCGTTAAGCGTTTCTTTGGCGGCATGGAGTTCGATCGCCCGCATGGGGAACAGAGCGCCGGACGGCGTCGAGGCGGGGTGCGCCGGGCAGACCGGCGACGGGGAAGGGGACGAACGGGGTGAGGACGCCGAGCGGCTGGCCGGGCTGGCCGCGGCTCGGCTGCTCGACGCGCCGGACGAGGCGGAGGAGTATTTGCGGAAGGCGTTGGCGCTCGGCGCGGGCGCGTTGCCCGCCGAGACGCTCGCGCGGTGGCATTCGCAGCTGGTCATGGTGCTGGCGGGTCGTCCGGGACGGGAGCTGGAGCTGGCGGAGAGCGCCCTGCACGCCGCCGCGCGCTGGGGCGGCGTATCGGACGCGGACGCGGTGCATCTGACCTTGGTCGCCGCGCGCGCACTGCACAGGGCGGGGCGGCACGCCGAGGCCGTCGAACTCTTCGAGCCACCGCTCGCGGCGCAGGACGCGCCCTATCCCGCGCCCGAAATGGCGGTGCTGCGTGGACAATTCGGCAAATCGCTGCGACGCATCGGCAGATATCGCGAAGCGGGTGCGCAGTTCCTCGAGGGCGCACGGCTGATCGGCAACGATCCCGCTCGCGTCGAGGCCGAGGCCGAGCTGATCTGGTCGGCCGCCTCCGCGCTGGACGCGGGCGGCGCGGAGGATCAGGCGCGGCAGGCGTACCTGCGTGCCGCCCAGCTGTGGGGTGAACTCGGCCGCATCGGGCCGCGCTCGCGCTGCCTGCGATCGGCGGCCTGGCTGCGGTACTGGTCCGCGGACTCGGAGGCTGATCGGGAGGCCGGGATCGCCGCGCTCGGCGAGGTGCTTGCCGAACTCGAGGCGCTGGCACGGCGCGAACCCTCGGCCCAGGTGACCCTCGAACTCGAGTACACGCGCAACCAGCTCGCGGATATGCGGGAGCGCTGACGGCGTTCTTCAGCCGATGCTCAGCCTTTCTTTGGCGGCGTGCCGGACCGTAACGACAGATACCGAGATCGCCTCGGTGCGTCGCGAATTCGGAGACCGGAATGAAGATCTACGCCGCCGCCGCTGCCGTCGTGGTGATGGCCGGGCTGCTGACCACCTGCGCGGCCGGCATCGAGCCGGACGCCGTGGCGGCCCCGCCGAGCGCGGCGGTGCACGTCGCGGCCTCGGAACTCGTCACGGGGCCCGGATACCTCCTCGACGTCCCGCAGGTGGTGGGCGGCGATCCCGCCGCGGCGGCGTTCAACGCCGGAATGCATGCGGCGGCGCGCTTCTGGATCGACCAGGTGGATGCGCGAACCACCCTGGCGCCCGGCCCCGGCCAGGTCACCTATCTCGGGACGCGGGCGCTGAGCGGGCTGCTGTCGGTCTCGGTCGACACCGGCGACGCGTCCGTCGTCCTGCGCACGAGTCACGTGACCGATGCGCGCACCGGCCGCACACTCACCCTCGCCGACCTGTTCACCGATCTGGATCGTGGCCTGGACATCCTGGCCACCTGCGTCGCCGACCTCCTCTCGCCGCACACCGATCTCCCCGCCAGTGCGCTCGAGCCTGCCGAATACAACTACCGCGTCTGGCTGGCGACCCCGGCGGGCATGCAGATCCACTTCGGCGCCCCCGCCGCGGACCCCGCCGGCGACATCGTGGTCACCGTTCCGTGGTACCAGCTGGAGACGGTGCTCGCGCCGGGAATGCGGGATGTGGTCGGCGGCTGAGCAATTCCTTCGCACCGATTGTTCGGACAATTTCCGGCCGCCGGTCGGTGTGCGGGAAATTGACTGCTTGCCCGAACGAATTTCCGAGGGTTTCATGTCGCGAAAATAGCTGCGCCCGAAAGTAATCCATCGATTACTCTTGCGCTACGACTGACGTCGCCGGGGAGATTCGCATGAGTGGGGAAGACAGCAGGTTCCATCGCGTCACTATCGGCGGGAGCGTCGCGGGGCAGGTTGTCGTCGGTGAGAACAACGTCGTGATCAATGCGCAGGGGTCACAAGTTTTCGTCCGCGACGGTCCACCGCCCGAGGTGCGGCGGCGGACCCGGCCGGTGGGAGTGCCGATTCCGCGGGCGCGCGGCGACATGATCGGCAGGCTGGCGGAATTGCGATTCGTCGCCGAGTCACTGGATCAGGGTGTGCCGGTGGAAATTTCGGGTCCGCCGGGCGTCGGGAAAACCACGGTGCTTCGCCGGTTCGCGGCGGATCGCGCCCGGGGCGGGCATCCCGTCGTCTATCTGTCGGCGGCCGGTCTCGCGGTCGAAGATCTGATCCAGTCGCTGTTCCAGGCCTGCTACGACGCGGTCGACTACCGGCCCGACCCGGCGGTGTTGCGGCGGCTGATGGGATCGATCCGCGCGCTCGTCGTGATCGATGACTTCGGCGGTTCCGCGGCCGATCTGGACAGCGTGCTCGACATCGTGCCCGCGGGCGATCTGGTTGTCGCGACGATGGCGAGAGTGCTGTGGGGACAAGGACGTTCGCTGGAACTGCAGGGCTTGCCGGAGCCGCAGGCCATGGCGCTGCTCGCGGGCGTGGCCGGCCGCGGGCTCGGCCACTCGGACGCGGCGAGGCGGCTGTGCCGTGCGGCGCGCGGACACCCGCTCGCCCTGGTGCGCGCCGCCGCGTGGGTCGCGCAGTCGGGCACCGGCGAGCTCTTCACCGACCCCGGCCTGCTGCAACGAGCGATGATCGCCGGACTCGCGGGCCACGTGCGCGACGCGCTCGGCGTGCTGTGCGCGCTGGCGGGCATGCCGGTGAAGCCCGCGCTGCTCGGCATTCTGCTGCGCAGGCCGGACGCGGCGGCCGCCCTCGCGGCGCTGGAACGCGTCCACCTGGCCGAGCCGACCGCGGCGGGCTATCGCCTGACCGGCAACCCCACCGCGCTCACCGCCGACTGGCAGGGCGCACTGCCCGATCCCGCCGATTTCGTTGCCCCGCTGCGGGACTGGGCCGTCCGGACGGCAACCGCCCCGGAGATCCTCGAGCTGGACGTCGTGGTCGTCCGGGTGTTGCGGGCTGGCATGGTCCGCGGACGGCACGATTCGGTGCGCGAACTCGCCAGGGCCGTCTCGCCGGTCCTCGGCAGGGCCTTGCGCTGGGGCTGCTGGAAAGAGGTGCTCGCGGTCGGCCTGCAGGCGGCGACCCAGGTGGGCCATGCCGCCGATCTCGCGTACTTCACCAGGGAAAGTCACGTGCGCGAGCAGGCGCTCGGGATGGCGGTCGGCATGACCGTCGGCGTCGGGGCGGGCGCCACGGTCGTCGCGGCACAGCAAGCCGGATCACACACGGTGCAGAGCGCGCTGCGTTCGGTCGCGTTCGGTCATCCCGTCGCCACCGGCACCGTGGTCGCGGCGCTCGCGGCGGCCGTGACGGTCACCGGAGTCCGTCTCACCTCCGGCGATGCGCCGCCCGCGGCCGGTCAAGCGCCGATCACGACGGTGCTGTCCACCGCGACGACGGGTCTGCTCCCGGTCACCAGGACCCCGGAACAGACCAGCGGTCCGGCCCAGGCCCCGCCCCCGCCGCGGGCGCCCGCGACGCCGCGCACAGACCCCGGACCGGGGGCCACCGACTGCGCTCCGCAGACCTACCTGGTCACTTTCGAGGCGGTGGTGGGCGGGGAACCCGTGACCCGGCCGGGGGAATTTCCCTGGTTGTCGTGCGACAACGAGGCGGCCGCCGCCCTCTCGGGCGACCCGGCCTTCGAAGCGGCGCCCAACCCTTGCCCGCCCGTCGGAGTCAGCGGATGCGTGTACGACTTCACCTTCAGCCCCACCGAGCCCGGCGACTATGCCGCCAAGCTGGTCATCCCCTCCGACTCGGGTGGTTCGGCCATCACCTTCGAACTGCGCGGCAGCGCGGTGCTCCCACCGACCGGGACCACCTCGCCGACCGGCTCGCCTTCCACCACCACCACCCCGCCGTCGACGACGACCACCACCACAACGACCACCCCGCCGTCGCCGACCGTGAGCCTCCCGGCGTCGTCCAGCACCTTGGAGCCCCCGCTCATTCCCATCCCCACGACCTGAGAGGACACCACCCGTGACCGAAGCATCCGGAGCCAACTACCACCTGAACGTCGGCGGCGACGTGCCAGGACAGATCGCCGTCGGGCATCACAACACCCTCAGCCGGGTCGAGGCGGGCGGGGACTCGACCCAGAACGTCGACGTCGATCTCGCCGGTCTGCGCGCCGAGTTCGAGCGTCTGCGCGCCCAGCTGCCCGCCGACGGCCCGCTGCGGGACCAGGCGGCCGAACGGGTCGACGAGTTGGAAGAGGCGGTGACCGCGTCCGAGCCGGACCTGTCCACCATGGAGTACGTCCGCAACTGGTTCGCTCGGCGGCTGCCCGAACTCGCGGGCGCGGTGACCGGGCTGATCGTCCATCCCGCCGTCGGCGCCCTGGTCGCCGCGGCGGGCGGGGGGCTCGCGGGTGAGTTCGTGCGCCGCTTCGGTTCGACCGACGGGGCGTGAGTAGGCCGCGTCCCGCGTGATCCACCCCGCCGCGAGCGGCGGCCTTCCGCGCCCGGCTGGGCCCGGCGACGCTGAACCGGACGCCCGTCCTCGGGCCGGGCGTCCGGACGGCGGTCCGCGGCGGAGCATTAAGCTCGGCACTCATGCACGAGAAAGGCCGGACCGGACGCAAGCTGGGGGTGATGGGCGGCACCTTCGACCCGATCCACCACGGGCACCTGGTCGCCGCCAGCGAAGTCGCCAACCGGTTCGACCTGGACGAAGTGATCTTCGTCCCCACCGGACAGCCGTGGCAGAAGGCACACAAGAAGGTCAGTCCGGCCGAGGACAGGTACCTGATGACCGTCATCGCGACGGCCTCCAACCCGCGGTTCTCGGTCAGCAGGGCCGACATCGACCGGGGCAAGGTCACCTACACCGTGGACACCCTGCGCGAGATGCGCGCCCAGTATCCGGACGCCGAGCTGTACTTCATCACGGGAGCGGACGCACTGGCCAACATCCTGTCGTGGCAGGATTGGGCGGAACTGTTCGAACTGGCGAAGTTCGTCGGGGTGAGCCGACCGGGCTACGAGCTGAACGCCGATCATCTTCAGGAACATCTGCGTGATCTTCCGGCCGATGCGGTGACGATGATCGAGGTCCCGGCCCTGGCCATCTCGTCGAGTGAGTGCAGGCGACGCGCCGCCGAGAATCGGCCGGTGTGGTACCTCGTCCCCGACGGCGTGGTCCAGTACATATCGAAGCGGCACCTCTACGTGCCCGAAACAGCGGAAGGTAGCTGAAAAGGCATGAGCGCATCTGTCGAGGCGGTCGAGATGGCGCAGGTCGCCGCGCGGGCGGCAGACGAGAAGCTGGCTGCCGACGTGGTCGTGCTCGACGTCTCCGAGCAGCTGGTGATCACCGACTGCTTCGTCATCGCCTCCGCGCCGAACGAGCGCCAGGTGAACGCGATCGTCGACAACGTGGAGGAGCGGCTCCGGCAGGCAGGCCACAAGCCGGTCCGCAGGGAGGGCACCCGCGAGGGCCGCTGGGCGCTGCTGGACTACGTCGACGTCGTCGTGCACATCCAGCACAACGACGAGCGCAATTTCTATGCGCTGGAACGGCTGTGGAAGGACTGCCCGGTGGTTCCGGTGTCAGGCATCGGCGATCCGCGTGCCGCGGAGGGTGACGAGGGGAACGGCACCGAGTGAGCAAGTATGCCGGTGTGCGCACCCTGATCCTGTTGCGGCACGGGCAGACCGAATGGAATGCCTCGGATCGGATGCAAGGCCAGATCGATACCGATCTCACCGAACTGGGCCGCAGACAGGCCAAAGAGGCGGCGCGCGAGCTGGTCTCACGCAACGCCATCGCGATCGTCTCCTCCGATCTGAAGCGCGCCAACGACACCGCGCTGGCACTGGCGGAGCACACCGCGGTCCCCGTCGTGCGCGACCCGCGCCTGCGGGAGACGCACCTCGGTGACTGGGAGGGACTGACCCACCTCGAGGTGGACGCCGACTACCCGGGGGCGCGCCTGGCCTGGCGGCTGGACGCCACGTATCGGCCGCCCAACGGCGAAAGCAAGCTCGAGGTGGGTGCGCGCGCCCTTCCCGTCGTGCAGGAGCTGTACAGCGAGCGACAGGATTGGCCGGGCCGGACTATCATCCTGGTGGCGCACGGCGGGCTGATCGCCGCCCTGACGGCCGCGCTGCTCGACCTGCCGCCACAGAACTGGCCCATCCTCGGTGGACTGGCCAATACCAGCTGGGTGCAACTGAGCAGCCACGGTCCAGGAATCGAACAGCCCGGGTGGCGTCTCGATGTGTGGAACGCAGCGGCGAAGGTAGCTCCCGATGTCCTCTGAAGAACCGATCAGATCGGTGCCGGACGAACTGTTCCAGCAGGTGACCCGCAAGGCGGAACGCCAGCTTCCCGATGCGTTGTTCGGCGGACCCGCCGCGCCCGCATCGCCCCCGAAAAGCGCCGCGAAGGGCGACGAGCCCGTCCGGACAGTGCCGGACGAGTTGTTCAAGCAGGTCACGGCCAAGCCGGAACGGCACCTGCCGGACGCGTTGTTCGGTGGGCCGCCGCGGAAGCCGGAGGCCGATTCGCCGGAGAAGTCCGGCGCGGTGGTGGATGCCGGGGCCGATGCGCTCGCCGGTGCGGGACCTGCCGACGAGGCATCGGGCGATGCCGCGGACGAGTCGGATGCCGATGGTGATGTGGGCTCCGTAGCCGATGCCGTGGTGGCCGAGGTCGAGGCGGGCGCTGGGACGGGTGCCGGGGACGGCGCGCTGGATGGTGAGGCAGTCGACGCCCAGGTGGTCTCCGAAGGGCCGGTCTCGAGCGGGCCGTCGGAGTCCGAGGCGGCCTTCGATGGTGCGGCAGGACAAGACGTGGCTGCATCGGCGACCGATCGGGTGAGCGTGGCGGATGAGCGTGACTCGGTCGCAGCGTCCACCGGTTCCGGAGCCGCGGCTGTGCGCGAGGATCTCGAACCTATCGAGGGCGAACCGCTGTCCGATGAGGGCGAGCCCGATGCCGCGGCTGTGCGCGAGGACGTCGAACCTATCGTCGGCGAGTTGCTGTCCGATGAGGGTGAGCCCGACGCCGCAGAGGGTTCCGCCGCGGCCGAAACGGTCGGCCTATCCGCGGAAAACTCCGCGGGGGAAGCCGAGTCCGGACCCGCCACCGTCGACGGGGCGGACTCCGCGCCGACCGGTGAAGCGGCGTCGGTGGATTCGGCGTCCGATTCCGGCGCGACGGCCGCCTCGGCTCCTGCTTCGGTATCGGATTCGGCGGCCGCGGCCGCCGTTGCCACGCTGATCCCTTCCGAGGCACCGCTTTCGGCCGTTTCTGCCGAGCCGGGTACGGCGCCCGCAGGTGAGGTCGTACCCGCGCCCGAGACGACCCAGGCCAAGCGTCCGGTCCTCTTGGTGATCGCCGACTCGCTCTCCTACTTCGGCCCGAAGGGCGGTCTGCCCGCGGATGATCCGCGCATCTGGCCGAATCTCGTAGGCGCCGAACTGGATTGGGACGTGGAACTGGTCGGCCGTATCGGCTGGACCTGCCGCGACGCGTACTGGGCGCTCATCGGCGACCCGCGGGTGTGGGCCGCCGTGCCGAACGCGGGTGCCGTGGTCTTCGCCGTCGGCGGCATGGACACCCTGCCTTCGCCGCTGCCGACCGCGCTGCGTGAGCTGATCCGCTATGTGCGTCCGCCGGGCCTGCGCAGGCTCGTCCGCTCGACCTACAACTGGCTGCAGCCGAAGCTGTCGAAGCTGGGTCGCCCGGTCGCGCTGCCGCCGAAGGTCAGCGTCGACTACCTGGAACAGTCCCGCGAGGCATTGGCGCAGTTGCGCCCGGATCTGCCGTTCGTCGCGGTGCTGCCCTCCGTGCACAAGGCCGAGGCGTACGGACGTGTGCACTCCGGTCGGCCGCGCGCGGTGAAGGCGTTGCAGGCGTGGTCGGCGCGCAGCGCGGTGCCGCTGGTGGATCTCGGTGAAGCGGTGCGGGAGAACGTCTTCTCCGGCGACGCCAATCCGGACGGCATCCACTGGGGCTGGGCCGGGCACACCGCGGTCGCCACCGCGATGGTCAAGACCTTGCAGGAGGTTCGGTAGTCCGTGGCCGTCGTGGTCGTCACCGATTCGTCCGCCAGCCTCCCTGCCGAAATCGTCGACGAGCTGGACATCGCCGTCGTACCGTTGCACGTTCTTGTCGGCGACCGCGCCATCCGCGAGGGCGTGGAACCGATCGACATCGACTATGCCGCGGACACCGTGACCACCTCGGCGGCCTCGCCGGGCGAGCTGCGCGAGGTCTACGAGCTGGCGCTGGCGCGCAGCGGGGGCGACGGCGTTGTCGCCGTGCACCTTTCGCGTCAACTGTCCGGCACCTGGGAGGCGGGCAGGCAGGCCGTGCGCGACATGGACGCCGCCGACCGGGTAAGAATCGTCGACTCCCTCGGCGCGGGCCTCGCCACCGGACTCCCGACCCTGGCGGCCGCCCGCCGGGCGCGCGCCGGTGCGGCGCTGGACATCGTGTACGACACCGCGGTCGCCACGGCCAGCCGGGCGCGTACCTTCTTCCTGGTCAACCGGACCGAACAGCTGCGCAGGGGCGGGCGGCTGAGCAGCGCGGCGGCGTTCTTCGGCAGCGAGCTGGTCACCAAACCGCTGCTGCAGATCGTCGAGGGCCGTCTCGAATTGCGCGAGAAGGCACGCACCCGGTCCAAGGCGTACGCGAAACTCGTGGCCGCCGCGGTGGACGCCGCCGGAGAAGACGGCGCGGCGGTGGCGGTGCAGCACCTCGAGGCGGCAGAGGCGGCCGAAACCGTGGCCGGGCAACTGCGCGAACTGATTCCGGGGATCCGCGAACTCATCGTCGCGGAGTTCGGACCGGTGCTCGGCGTGCACCTCGGCCTCGGTGCGGTCGGTGTACTCGTGGTGCCCGGCGGCTGCGCATGACGGAGCGATCACGGTGAGCGCAACCGGTTCGATCGCGAAGTGCGCCGGATAACGTCGGGACGATGACGAGTTCGACGCGGCCGACCCGTCCACCACTGACCGTGGCCACGGTCGATTGGGCGCATCACGACGCGGTGACCCTGCGTGAGGAAATGGCCGCCGAGGTGGGTCCCCGGTATGCCGACCTGGCCCGCACCGTGCGCGGCACCCCGAACGCGGTCGACGAGGAGACCGTGCACCGCACCTTCGTCGCCTATTCCGGTGGGGCCGCCGGTCACGCGGCGGTCCGCTGGAACGCGGGCGAGCTCGAACTGAAACGGATGTTCGTCCGCCCCGCCTATCGCGGTTCGGGTGTCGCGGACGCGCTACTCACCGCGGCCGAAGATGCCGCGCGCGCCGAGGGATTGCCCCGGCTGATCCTGCAGACCGGCCATCTCCAGCCGGAGGCGGTGCGGTTCTATGTCCGCAGCGGATACCACCGCATTCCGATCTTCCCGCCCTACGAGGTCCTTCCCCTGTCGAATTGCTTTGCCAAGCAACTGAAGTGATACCGCACGCCCTTGGCGACGAGGGCGTGCGCGCAAGTGGGCCGGGCTTTCACGGGAGGGGTTGTCCCCAGGGGCGCGGTTATCAACAGACCTATCGAAATGCCTGGTCGCACCGGACTGTTCGATGCGTTCGGCTGCGTACGGTCGCGGGCATGCGACGACATGACGAACGCGAGCGGATTCGACGGCGGCTCGGTGCGCTGACCGTCCGGGTAGGGGCGAGCCGTGGAGTGCCCTCCGGCGGTCGCGCTCGGTCGTCGGGTGCCGGGGCGACGTCACCTGCGTCGGTGGCCGCGAGGCAGGCGGTCGGGTCGGGCGAGACCGTGTCCAGCGGTGGCCACATCCGACTGTCGAGTATTGCCACGGCGCATAGCGGAATCCCATCGGCTGCTGTGGCGGGTGCGGGCTCGGGAGGTGTGCCGGGCAAGACCGTGCCTATGGCGCCCGATGTCGGCGTGCGGCGATCGGTCGGTGTGGACGCGCCGGTCGCCGCGTCGCATCCGGCGGAGGCGCAGTTGTCTCGAGGGGCGTCGGGTGAGATCGCGTCCGGCGGTGGCGGTGTCCAGCTGTCGAGTGTCAGCGCGGCGCGTGGTGGGAGGGCGTCGGCACCCGTGGTGGGCGCGGGCACGGGAGGTGCGTCGGGTAACAACGTGCCTGCGGCGTCTGATGGCAGCGTGCGGCGATTGGTTGGTGGGGATGTGGCGGTCGTCGTGTCGCATTCGGCGGAGGCGCAGTGGTCCCGAGGGGCGTCGGGTGAGAACGCGTCCAGCGGTGGTCGTGTCCAGCTGTCGAGTATCGGCGCGGCGGGTGGTGGGGTGGCGTCGACTGCCGTAATGGGTGCGGGCTCGGGAGGTGGGTCGGGCGAGAACGCGCCGATGGCGTCCGATGCCAGTGTGTGGCGGTCGGTTGGTGGGGATGTGCCTGTCGTGGGGGCGCATTCGGCGGAGACACAGTGGTTTCGAGGTGTACCCGTGGCGTCGGATGACAGCGCGCGGCCGCCGGTTGAAGGGGATGTGCCTATCGTCGCGTCACATCCCGAGGGGAGGCGGTTCCGAGGCGGATCCGAGAAGAGTTCGGGGCGTTGGCATTGGGAGCGGCTGCCGCCGGAAGAATTGGACGGGGTCGGGGAATCTATGGAGGTCGGTGACCCCGAACCTGGCGCAGCGGCGTCGCGAGTCGATCGAGGAAGGGTTCCTGGCGAAGGTGGAGTAGCGGCGAATCCCCGTCGCGGCCGGGAGCGGTCGGCACCGAGCACCTCGGCGCCGGATCATCGTTCCGCCGTGCATTCCAGCGGGGTCGGAGACGAAGAGTCGGTCGGTCAGGTGCGCACCCCGCACTGGCTGGACGAACCCCCGCGCGGTCCGGGCTGGCGGGAACGTTTTGTCCCGCAGCGCTTTCACGGTGCGCGGATCGATCCCGGCCGTCGGGGTGTGCTGATGTTGGCGATGGTCGGGCTGGCCGCCGTGGTTGTCGCGACGGTCGTGGTGTTCCGTGAGCGCCCGGTGGCGCATGCCGTGCCGCCGTTGCCCGCCGCGCGCATCAGCGCGACTCCGGCTGGGTCGCGTCCGAACCCTGGTACGGCGCAGACGATTCCCGCCGCATCGGGGGCACAGCCCACACCCGCGTCCGCCGAGCTGGTCGTCAGCGTTGTCGGACTCGTCCAGCGAGGCGGACTGGTGCGGCTTCCCGAGGGCGCACGGGTGGCGGATGCGCTCGCGGCGGCGGGCGGTGCCCGCGACGGGGCGGATCTGACCGGCATCAACCTCGCCCAGCGCGTGCGGGACGGCGACCAGATCCTCGTCGGACCCGCCGCACCGGCACCGGGGCCGCCCCAACTCGGCAGCACCACGATCACCGCAACCGGACCGAGCGCGACCGCCCGTCCGAGTGGCGGGCCGTCCGGCAAGGTCGACCTCAACAAGGCCACCGAAGCGGAGCTCGACGCCCTGCCCGGCGTCGGTCCGGTCACCGCAGGCGCCATCGTCGCGTGGCGCACGGCAAACGGCCGCTTCACCGACCTCGAACAACTCGGTGAAGTGGACGGCATCGGCCCCGCCCGGCTGGCCCGTCTGCGCGATCTGGTGACGGTATGACCTCGTCCCTCGGCACGCGGGAACCGGAGGTAGCCGACGCCCGGCCGACCGTGGACGCACGACTGCTCCCCGCCGCCCTGTGCTGCTGGGCAGTGACGATTGTCGTGCTGATCTCGGGTTGGTCGGCCGGGATCGCGGTGGCCCTCGGATTGCTGGTGACGGCGGTGGGAGTGGCGGCCACGGTGCTACCGGCGCATTTCACGCGGCGCCAGGTGGTGACGTCGATTCTGTTGCTCGGCGCCAGTCCGGCGTTGGTCGCGGGATTTCCGGGCGGGCTCGCGGTGCCGGTCGCGGGATTTCCGGGCGGGCTCGCGGTGCCGGTCGCGCTGATTATGGGCGGGTCCGCGTCGCTGCTGGTGTTGGGCACGAAGCGTTTCGCGCGGACGCTAGCTATCGCGCTGACCCTGCTCGGCGCGGGCGTCGCCGTAGTGACGGAATTATCGAGTGCCGGTGCCAGTGCCGGTGTCGCGGTCGGTGTCGCGGTCGGATCGGTGTTCGCACTGGCGTTGCGCACGGAGTATCTCGCGCGGCGGGCCACAGCGTGCACGCTTCTGGTTGCCGGGCTGTGCGGAGTCGGAGCCGTCGCCGTCGCGGGCGTCGGGGCCGGGATGACGGTCGCGGTGGCTGTGGTGGTCGTATCGGTGCTGGCAGCGGTCGTATCGGAAATGCGAAGGCGGGGCGAGGGTTCGGAGGGGCGTCGGGCGGTGGCGCTGACGCTGCTGGCTGCTGTGCTGCTCGGCGCGGGTTTCGCGGTGGCGGCGGCGTGGCGGGAGCATCGCGTCGCGACGCATCCGATGCGCGAGGTGTACGGGCTCTCGATGCGAGTGGTCGTCACCCCGACGGATGATCCGAAACCTGTGCGGGGCAGTTCTTTCGGTGGGGAGCGACGGTGGATCGTTCGGGCTGCGCTGCGCGAGTATCGAAACGCCGATGCGACGGTGCGGTCCGGCGGCCGGGTGGTGATCCTTGCCTCGGGGCCGGAGTGGGGTGAACTGTTGCCCGGGCAGCCGATCGAATTCCGGGCGCAGCCGCAGCCCCCGAAGAACCGCGATCTGACGGTCGCCGCGCTGCACGCGGTCGGGCTTCCCAAGCCTGTCGCCGCACCGCCGTGGTGGCAGCGGGCGGCCGCGTCGGTGCGTCACGATTTCGCCGGTGCGGCGACTGCCGCATTGCCCTCGGACGCCGCGGGACTGCTCCCGGCGTTGGTGCTCGGTGATACTTCGGGCCTGCCCGAACCTGTTCGCCAAGACTTCGAAACCTCAGGCCTGCAACATCTTTGCGTAGTCAGCGGCGCGAACTTCACGATCCTGCTCTCGGTCGTCTTGTTCGTCGTGCGGGCGCTCACGTTGGGGCCCCGCGCAGCGGCGATGACCGCGGCGGCAGCGCTGCTCATGTTCGTGGTGGTGGCCAGGCCGGATCCGAGCGTGCTGCGGGCGGCCGCAATGGGGGCGGTCACGCTGCTCGCACTGGTGACGGGTCGCCGCAGACAGGCGCTGCCCGCGTTGTGCGCGGCGGTGATCGGCCTGCTGCTGGTCTGGCCCGAACTCGCGGTGAACGCCGGATTCGCGCTGTCGGTACTGGCGACCGCGGGGCTGATCCTGCTCGCGCCCAGCTGGGCCGATTGGCTGCGGGCGCACGGCTGGTGGCGGCTGCCCGCCGAGGTGGTCGCGGTCTCGGCGGCGGCCTTCGCGGTCACCGTGCCGATCATGGTCGCCATGACCGGCCGGGTCAGCGTCGTCGCGATACTGGCGAATGTGCTTGTCGCACCGGTGATCGCGCCCCTCACCGTCGTCGGCGCACTCGGCGCCGCCTGCGCATCGGCGTGGTCGCCGCTCGCGGAGCTGGTCTTGCGGTGTGCGGGCCCGCCGTCGTGGTGGTTGCTGAAGGTCGCCGAACACACCGCCGCGCTGCCCGGCGCGACGATCACCGTGCCCGGCGGGCCGGTCGGCGGCCTGACCGCTGCCGCGCTCGTCATCGTGACGGTGTGGGCGCTGCGTGCCGCCATGGTCCGCAGGCTCGCGACCGTTGTGGTGCTGGCCGCGACCGCCGTACTGCTACCCGCCCGGCTCTGGCACCCCGGCTGGCCCCCGTCCGATTGGATCCTCGCGGCCTGCGACATCGGCCAAGGTGACGGCCTGGCCCTCGCCGCGGGCCCGGGGACCGCTGTCGTCATCGACGTCGGCCCCGACCCGCGCACCATGCGCGCCTGCCTGGACCGTCTCCGCATCCGCCACATCGCCCTCCTCGCCCTGACCCACCCCCACGCCGACCACATCGGCGGCCTGACCGGCGCGATCCACGGTCGCACCGTCGCCGCCATCGCCACCGCTCCGGGCGAACTCGTCGAAGCCAGACCTTCCGCCGAGCTCGGCGCCCCCGAGAGAAACGAACTCGAAACAACAGGTGCGCACTACCCGCCCGCGGCCCACCCCGACTCGACCGCACGCCCGACGACAACTCCCGCAACCGATGCCGTCCCGCCGAGCCCAGGCGGAACCGCCGAGCGCCGCCGCGTCACCGACGAACGCACACCTCTCACCGGCGCGGCACAGGTGGCGGAGATCGCCGGCCGCACCGGAATCCCGCTGCTCGAACTCACCACTGGACACGTACTCCGTTTCGGCGCCGTGGAATTGACCGTGCTGGCCCCCGCCGACCCCGGCCCGCACCGCCCGCACTCCGCTGACGAACCGAACGACCGCTCACTCGTCATCACCGCCACGACCCCGGCCGGCCGAATCCTGCTCACCGGCGACATCGAGTCCACGGCCCAGCTCCGCCTGCTCCGCGACCCCGCACTGCTGCACGCCGACATCCTGAAGGTCCCCCACCACGGATCACGAACCACGACAAAAGAATTCCTCGCCGCCGTACACCCTCGACTAGCGATCATCAGCTCCGGCGCCGACAACACCTTCGGCCACCCCCACCCCACAATCCTCGCCGACCTACAGACCCTCGGCGCCACGATCGCCCGCACCGACCTACACGGCGACATCCTGATCGCCGGAGGCCCCTCCGACCTGCGCGTCATCACCCGTGGTCCGCCCTGAGCCCATGAGCAACCGGAGTCGATCATCTTGGAAGTCATGAGAGGGGAGCATGCGGTCGTTGAGGGGCATGCTCATCGCCGACGTGAAAGGTGGCGCGCCGGGCGGCCGGGCCTGTGGCGGTCGTGGTGGCACCGGCTCGGGACCGATCGCCATGCGCTGCGGCTGCGACTCCGGACACGTCGCCCATATCGTCCCGAAGCCACGCACGAGTGGGCGGTGCCGCGGGGAGGCCGTGAGGGTGAGCGGCGGTGTCGGTGGAGGACCGTAGGATCGGGCGGGTGAGCGAACGGTCTGCGGCGGTGCATCTGGTCCTCGGGGAGGAAGAGCTGTTGATCGAGCGCGCGGTGGGGGAGATCACCGCGCAGGTCAGGGGGGCGGCGCCGGATGGGGATGCGGTGCCGGTGGATCGGATGCGGGCGGGGGACGCGAGTACGGCGGAGCTGGCGGAGTTGTTGAGTCCGTCGCTGTTCGCGGAGGATCGGGTGATCGTTCTGGAGTCGGCGGCGGAGGCGGGGAAGGATGCCGTCGCGGTGATCACGGAGGCCGCGGGGGACCCGCCGGACGGCGTGGTGCTGGTGGTGCTGCATTCCGGCGGCGGAAGGGCCAAGGCGCTGGCGCCCGCGCTGCAGAAGTCGGGGGCCGTGGTGCACAACTGCGCCAAGCTGACCAAGGCATCCGAGCGGATGGAGTTCGTGCGCGGCGAGTTCCGAGCCGCGGGGGTGCGGGTCGGAGGAGAGGTCGTGCAGGTGGTGCTGGAGGCGGTCGGCTCGGACCTGCGTGAGCTGGCCGCCGCCTGTTCGCAGCTGGCGGCCGATACCGGCGGCAAGATCGATGTCGCGGCGGTGCGGCAGTACTACTCGGGCAAGGCAGAGGTGTCCGGGTTCGACGTGGCGGAGCTCGCCGTCGCGGGCGACAGGCCCGGCGCGATGGAGGCGTTGCGGTGGGCAAACGATCGCGGCGTCCCGCACGTGCTGCTGGCCGACGCGCTCGCCGATTCTGTGCACACCATTGCCAGGGTTGGTTCGGCGGGCCGCGGCGACCCGTTCAAACTGGCCCAGCAGCTGGGGATGCCGCCGTGGAAGGTGAAGAAGGCGCAGGCCCAGGCGCGGGGCTGGACGCCGGCCACCATCGGCACGGCCATGCAGGTGGTCGCGACCTTGAACGCCGACGTGAAGGGTGGCGCGGCGGACTCGAGCTACGCCCTGGAACACGCTCTGACGAGCATTCTCGACCTGTACGGCAAGGGCTGATACCCAAAAGTCTCCAGTGTGGCAAATATATAGTTACCCAATCCGTGTCAAACTGGATTGGGATGGACGAGCGAACCGCGCGGGCTTTCCGCATCGACGATTCCGGTCGCTTCCGGCGACATCGGGCGTCCCGCGGCGCGCCTCGGCTGTCCCCAGCGTCGCGCCGGAGAATCGGCCGCACGGTGGCGAAAGTGGTGGCGGGTGGATTGTCGGCGCTCGTGCTGGTGGGCACCGCCGCGGGCTGGGCCGCCGAGAGCGGCTTCGACGGCGGCTTCGGCCGCTCCCACGCGCTCGGCGACGACGCGCCGCGGTCGCTGGACGGCGCGATGAACATCCTGCTGATCGGCCTCGACACGCGAAAAGACCAGAACGGCAACGACCTTCCCCAAGAGATCCTCGATCAGCTGCACGCGGGTGACAGCGACCAGGGCGGCTACAACGCCAACACGCTGATCCTGGTGCACATCCCCGCCGACCTGAAGAAGATCACCGCGGTCTCCATCCCGCGCGACGACTACGTGGCGGTCTCCGGCATCCCGGGCTACACCCACATGAAGATCAAAGAGGCGTACGGCCTGAAGAAGGCGTTGGTGCAGGAGCAGCTCGAGGCGCGGGGCGTGACCGATCGCACGAAGCTGGAGCGCGCGGGCCGGGAGGCGGGCCGCGCCTCCATCGTGCAGGTCGTGCGCAATCTGACCGGCGTCCCGATCGACCGGTTCGCCGAGATCACCCTCGCCGGTTTCTACGATCTGGCCAAGGCACTCAACGGCGTCGAGGTCTGCCTGCGCAAGCCGGTGCAGGATCTCGAATATTCCGGCGCCGATTTCCCAGCCGGTCGCCAGCGCCTCGAGCCGGCCCAGGCACTCGCCTTCGTCCGGCAGCGCCACGGCTTGGAGAACGGCGACTTGGACCGCACCCACCGCCAGCAGGCCTTCCTCACCTCCGTCGCCAGGGATCTGCGCAAGGCGGGCACGTTCACCGACGTCGGCAAGCTCTCGTCCCTGATGGACGTCGCGCACCGCAATATCGTGCTCTCCGACGGCTGGCACGTCACCGACTTCCTGCGCACCGTCGGCTCCGCCGCCCCGAGCGTGGAGTTCCGTACCCTGCCGGTGCTGCGCTACGACGTGATCAACGGCCAGGACGTGAACATCATCGATCCGGTCGCCATCCGCCGCGAGGTGCGCGCCGCCTTCGGTGAGGCCGAGCCGAGCGGCCCGCCGTCACCGTCCAGCACCGTCGACGTGCTCGACGCCGGAGGTGGAGACGGTTACACCACACGGGTTTCCACCGTGCTCACCCGCCGCGGCTACGGCAAGGGGACGGTCGGCCACGCCACGTCCACGGACGGATCTGCCTCGGCTGTGTACTACGACCCGGGCAACGTCGCCGAAGCCGTCCGCCTCGCCGACACTCTCGGCGGCCTGCCCGTCATCCAGTCCGCGACCGTGCCCGCGGGCCGCATCAAGGTGATCATCGCCTCGGACTTCACCATGCCCGCGGCCCTGACCGGCGCATCGACCACCGCCAGGGCCACGCCGACCACCAAGCTAGCCCCGACCACAATCCCCACCCCGGACGCAGGCAAACCGGTGAACGCCACCATCACCGGCAACGACATCCCCTGCGTGAACTGACCCACCGGGCAAACCAGGGTCCTCGCAGGCCGTTTCCACGCCTCGCAGAGGCTACGGCTGCTGCGAAGCGTGTGGAAACTGTGCGAAGACGGCGCCTGCGGCGGACGCTTCGATCCGTTGCTCGAGATTGGCGCGCCCGTACCTTCGGGTGAGCACGCCGCTGCCCAGCGGCGACCACGGGATCACGCCGAGGCCGAGATCGCGCACCAGCGGGACGAACTCATCGACGGGTTCTGGCGATGCCGCCCGCCATCACCGCCAGCCGCTTCCGGGTCGCCTGCATGAGTTCACGGCGAGAAGTTCGCGCGCCTCGAACCGGCACGGTGTGAAGGTGCAGAGGCGCGGGAACTCGGCCTCGGCGCCTCTGGTGATCGGGCCGCTGGTCGTCACCCGCGAGGTGCTGATGCCCATGCGGGATCCCGACCAGCGGATCGTCATCTATCGGCCCGTGAACGCCGACTCGCAGGCGGCGCTGAACCGCCGGACGGCCGGAGTCGCGGCAAAGAAGCCGCGCGCGGCGGAGCTGAGCCCGCCGCGCTGCGCCTTTCGCTGAGCGCTGTTTGCCAAGCTGAGCAGGGCCTGTCGAGCTGAGCGTTGTCTGTCGAGCCGAGCAGGGTCCGTCGGACCGAGCGGCGCTGCGGAGCAGAGCGGAGTCCGTAGAGCCCGACGCCCGTAGCGCCGACGCCCGCCGAGTCGAACGCTCAGTCCGCCGAGCTGAGCAGCAGCTCGCCGTCGTCCTCGTCCTCGTCCGATTCCTCGAATCGGCCTTCCCATTCGTCGTACACGGGCACTTCCTCGTCCCGCGTCACGATCCACTCGAGCGAGTAACCACCGTCGTCGTCGGGGACCATGACGTTCTCGATCTTGATGCCGATGCCGAGCACCTCGGCGGCGCGGATGACCTCGGGCAGGTCCTCGCCTCTCACCACAGTCTGATTCGCGTACACGGTTACCATGCGCGGAATCGTAGCCCCCGACACCGACATCTCGGCTACGGTCCGGTGAACTCGTCGACGAAGCTCGGATTCGAAGCAGACACGACAAAAGCCGCCGTGGTCATCGAGGCCACAGCGGCTGGCGTCAGGAGAAAGATCCCGGATGTCCGGGACCGGCGAATCAGCCGAGCTTGTTGTAAGCCAGCGCGAGCGCCGACTTCTTGTTGGCGGCCTGGTTGGCGTGGATGACGCCCTTCGAGGCTGCCTTGTCCAGCTTGCGGCTGGCGAACTGGAGACGCTCGCCGGCCTGATCCTTGTCACCGGCGGCAGCGGCCTCCCGGAAGCTGCGGATCGCGGTGCGCAGCGCGGACTTGACCGACTGGTTGCGCTTGCGAGCCGCCTCGTTGGTGCGGATCCGCTTCATCTGGGACTTGATGTTGGCCACGCCTGTTTCCTCGTGTTCCTGTCGCTGAGTGGTATGTACTGAGAAGTCTTGCGCGTGCGACACGCCCGGGGTAAACGGGTATCGCAACGCCGAAGATCGAGGTTACCAGCCGCCGCGCGGCACACGAAATCGGCGTGTCCGGGCCGGTCCGGCCGTTCGGATCGCGGTAGGAACGGTTCGGCTGCCGAGTGATGCAAGAAATTTACCTGCGTCTCACATGGCACCGCCGCCGCGTGCTGCACGATTTTTGCATGACTTCCGCCTCTCCGCCGCGTTCGGGACGGTCTTCGGGACCGAATTCGAACCGGCTCCATGGGCGGGCCAACGGCAATGGGCGGGCAACCTCCACGGGGCTGTTCCAGGGATACGGGCCGGGTCGTTTCGCGGCTGCCGTCGACGAGATGTTCGACCACGCGGGCCGGGTGCGCCAGCCGTACAAGGGGATCTTCGCCGCCCTCGCGCCCATTGACGTCGCGGATCTGGCCCGGCGCTCGGATGCGCTCGACCGCGCCTTCATCGACCAGGGCATCACCTTCTCGCTGTCCGGTCAGGAGCGCCCGTTTCCGCTGGATCTGGTGCCCAGGGTGATCGCGGCGGCGGAGTGGAACAAGCTCGAGCGCGGGATCAAGCAGCGGGTGGTGGCGCTGGAGCTGTTCCTCGCCGACGTGTACGGCGAGCAGAACATCCTGCGCGACGCGGTCGTCCCCAGGCGGCTGGTCAACTCCTGCCAGCACTTCCATCGCGAGGCCGCGGGGCTGGTCCCGCCCAACGGCGTCCGCATCCACGTCGCGGGCATCGACCTCGTCCGTGACGAGCGCGGCGACTTCCGGGTGCTGGAGGACAACCTGCGCTCGCCGTCCGGGGTGTCCTATGTCATGGAGAACCGCCGCACCATGGCCAGGGTCTTTCCCGATCTGTTCTCCTCGCACCGGGTGCGCGCCGTCGGCGACTATCCGAGCCACCTGCTGCGGGCGCTGCGCGCGTCGGCCGCGCCGAACGAGGCCGACCCGACCGTGGTGGTGCTGACGCCCGGCGTCGACAACTCCGCCTACTTCGAGCATTCGCTGCTGGCCAGGCAGATGGGCGTGGAACTGGTCGAGGGCAGGGACCTGTTCTGCCGGGACAACTTCGTCTACATGCGCACGACCGAGGGCGAGCGGCAGGTCGACGTGATCTATCGCCGCATCGACGACACCTTTCTCGACCCGATGCACTTCCGTCCCGACTCGGTGCTCGGCGTCGCGGGCGTGCTGAACGCGGCCCGGGCGGGGAACGTGGTCATCTCCAGCGCGGTCGGCAACGGCGTCGGCGACGACAAACTCGTCTACACCTATGTGCCGGACATCATCGAGTACTACCTCAACGAGAAGCCGGTGCTGCCGAATGTGGACACCTACCGCTTGTGGCTCGACGACGAACGCGAGCAGGTCATGGACCGGTTGGCCGAACTGGTGATCAAACCGGTGGAGGGTTCCGGCGGCTACGGCATCGTCATCGGGCCGGACGCGAGCCCGCGCGAGCTGGCGGAGGTGCGGCGCAGGGTCGAGGACGACCCGCGCGGCTGGATCGCGCAGCCGGTGGTGCAGTTGTCCACGGTGCCGACCAAGATCGGCAACGACCTGGTGCCCCGGCACGTCGACCTGCGCCCGTTCGCGGTGAACGACGGCGACGACATCTGGGTGCTGCCCGGCGGCCTCACCCGGGTCGCGCTGCCGGAGGGCTCGCTGGTGGTCAATTCCAGTCAGGGCGGCGGCAGCAAGGACACCTGGGTGCTGGCGGGGCGCGCCTCGCCCGAGGAACGAGAGCTGGCGGGCGGGGAGCTGGTGAGCGATCCGCCGCAATCGGATTCGCGCGAGGTCGGTCGCGAACTCACCGCCGCGCAGGCCAATCAGCAACAGCAGCAACAACAGCAGGAGCAATGCCAGGGCAGGCCGCGATCGACCCTGCCGCAGCGATCCACCCGGCGCTCGGGGAAGGAATAGCCGATGCTGGCCCGCAATGCCGAATCCTTGTACTGGATCGGACGCTACGTCGAGCGGGCCGACGACACCGCCCGCATCCTCGACATCGCGGTGCACCAGCTGCTCGAGGACGCGACCGTCGATCCCGACCGCACCTCCCGGGTGCTGCTGCGGGTGCTCGGCATCGAACCGCCCGCGGGCGTACTCGACGTCTGGTCGGTGACCGACCTGGTCGCGTTCGGTCACGAACACGGCGGCTCGATCGTCGACTCGATCGGCAACGCACGCGAGAACGCCAAGGGCGCACGCGAAGTCACCTCCAGCGAGATGTGGGAGTGCCTGAACGCGACCTACAACGGGCTGACCGCCGCGGAGAAGGCCGCGCGCAGCCTCGGCCCGCACGAGTTCTTCGCCTATGTGAAGGACCGCACGGCGATGTTCGCCGGGCTGTCGGATTCCACGCTCAGCCGCGACGACGGCTACCGCTTCCTGCTGCTCGGCCGCTCCATCGAGCGGGTGGACATGATGGTGCGCCTGCTGCTCTCGCGCGCGGGCGACCGCACGTCCTCACCCGCCTGGGTGACGTTGCTGCGGTCGGCGGGCGCGCACGACACCTACCTGCGCAGCCACCGCGGCGCGCTGGACGCGGGTCTCGTCGTCGAATTCATCCTGCTCGACCGGCTCTTCCCGCGGTCGGTGTTCCACGCGGTGCGGGTCGCCGAGTCCTGCCTCGCGGAGCTGGACCAGCGCCCGAGCAGCCGGGTGGGGGCGCGGCACGAGGCGCAACGCCTGCTCGGCAGGGCGCGCAGCGAACTCGAATTCCTGCCGCCCGGCGTGCTGCTGGAAGACCTGCAGGATCGGCTGCTCGCGCTGCAGCGGATCTGCCGCGAGGTGAGCGAGGCCATCGCGTTGCAGTATTTCCACGCCGCGCCGTGGGTGGCCTGGACCGACCTGCGCAGCAGTCACGACGTACCGGTGGAGGGGGAGCTGTGAGCTGGCGGATCAGGGTGGTGCACACCACCGGGTATGTCTACGACGCGCCGGTCACCCGGTCGTTCAACGAGGCGCGGCTGACCCCGCGCGCGGACGGCAGACAGAACGTGATCCTGAACAGGGTGGAGACGGTGCCCTCGACGCGGTCGTACCGGTACACCGACTACTGGGGCACCGCGGTCACCGCGTTCGACCTGCACGCACCGCACACCGAGCTGGAGGTGACCGGCTCGTCGGTGGTGGAGACCGAGCCGTTCCCCGGACCGCCCGAAGAGCTGTCCTGGGATGAGTTGCGCGGCGCGCACCTGGCCGACCGCTTCGACGAAATGCTCACGCCCACCGCCTCTGTGCCGCGTGACCCGGAGCTGGCCGAGATCGCGCGCGGGCTGGGCCGCGGCGTCCCGCCCGCCAAGGCGGTGCTGGAGGCGGCGGAGTGGGTGCACCGGGAGATGACCTACCTGGCGGGCACCACCTCGGTGCACACCTCCGCGGTGGAGGCCTTCGCCGATCGCAACGGCGTCTGCCAGGACTACGCGCACCTGACGCTGGTGTTGTTGCGCAGCATGGGGATTCCGAGCCGCTACGTCTCCGGATACCTGCACCCGAACCCGGCCGCCGCCATCGACGAGACGGTGGCGGGCCAGTCGCACGCCTGGATCGAGGCGTGGACCGGACAGTGGTGGGGGTACGACCCGACCAACAACATCCCGATCAGCGAACAGCACGTCTCGGTGGGCGTCGGGCGCGATTATGCGGACGTGCCGCCGCTGAAGGGGATCTTCTCCGGCGGCGGCTCGACAGACCTCGAAGTCGTTGTAGAGATCACCCGTCTGGCGTAGCGTCCCCACTGCAGGATCGGCTTTGATCTTGAATGGGTCTGATTTCGCGGCAATACCTCGTCTAGCAGTAGCAATGGCTCGAATGGCGGAAGGTGTGTCTGTATGTCTCCCACGGCGCAGGAAGTAGTCGAGGAACTGGCCGAGGACAGGCCGATTCCCGATATGAAGAAATGGGCGGCCGAGGCGCTCGGCACGTTCGTTCTGGTGATGGGCGGTGTCGGCACCGCGGTGCTGGCCGGCGAGCAGGTGGGCGCGCTCGGGATAGCGCTCGCCTTCGGTCTCACGCTGATGTTCCTGGTCTACGCGATCGGGCCGATCTCGGGCTGCCACGTCAACCCGGCGGTCACGCTCGGTCAGCTCATCATGGGGAGGCTGACCCCGATCAACGCGGCGGCCTATGCGATCGCGCAGCTGATCGGCGCGTTCCTCGCCGGGCTCGTGCTGTTCGCGATCGCGAAGAACCTGCCCTCCTACGACCGCAGGGTCGACGGTCTCGCCGCCAACGGCTGGGGCAAGCACAGCCCGTCGGCCAAGACCGGGCCGCTCGGCGAGGTCGTCGTGCAGAACGGCTACGGCATGGCCGCGATGATCATCATCGAGGTGATGCTGACGGCACTGCTGGTCTTCGTGGTGCTCGCCTCCACCGACCAGATCTCCGACGTGCCGCTGGCCGGTCTGTCCATCGGCGTCACCCTCGCGGCGATCCACCTGGTGTCCATCCCGGTGGACTACACCTCGGTCAACCCGGCGCGCAGCCTGGCCGTCGCGTTCTACCAGGACGGCGCGGCCGGACAGGTGTGGGCGTTCATAGTCTTCCCGTTGATCGGCGCCGTGCTCGGCGCGCTGATCTACGGCTTGCTGTTCGGCCGGAGCCGGGAAATGGTCAGCTGAGAGCGGTTCGCTCGACGGCCCGATTCCGGCACCGCTGGAATCGGGCCGTTCCGTTCAGCTCCAGTGGTATTCGACGACCAGCCGGTGGGCGACCAGGTCGAAGGTCTTGCGGGCGAGGATGGCGCCCTCGCGGCGAATGCCCGCCTCCGGAACGTCCAGGACCCGGTCCAGTCGCACCCAGCTCGGCCTGCCGTCGTGGTCCCAGCTGCCGCTGCCGATGCCGACCCAGTTGCGGTCGTGCGCCCGTTCGGGATTCGACGAGAGCATCAGGCCGAGCAGGGTGCGGCGGTCGCGCCCGACCACGAGCACCGGGCGGTCCTTGCCGTTGTCCGGGTCCTCCTCGTAGGGCACCCAGGTCCACACGATCTCGCCGGGATCGGCGCGTCCATCCAGGTGCGGGCAGTAGACGATCTGCCTGGCTCGCTGCGCCGTGGGGACCGGCGTCGACGCGGCGGGACGCACGGACACGCTGTCGTTGCGTCGTTGCGTGAGCGAACCGACCAGCCGTTCCACCAGGCGGGGTCCCTGCTGCCGGACGATCTTGGGACCCTGCTCCTTCGCGATCAGGCTCAACTGCTTGCCGAGAGAGTTCCAACTTCGGGCCATCGTTGGAGGATAACGGTGTGGTGACGACTTCTCATCCGGCACGCAATCCGCTTGGCACAGCTGAGGATTTGCGGTAGGGGATCGCGGGCGCTCGGACGACCCGCCGCAGCGGGGGACATCCCGGGAAAACCGGGCGTGGCGGTGCGGACCGGGACGACGCGGCGCCGGGGACGGACCAGTGGACCGCGCCCACCCGCGCTCATGGGACGATAGACCACAGTTTGCCGATACCCAGCTGAGGAGTGGAGTGCCCGCCAGCTTCGCCGACAAGACGTTCACCGATCCGTCCCGGATCCGGAACTTCTGCATCATCGCGCACATCGACCACGGCAAGTCGACGCTGGCCGATCGGATGCTGCAGCTCACCGGTGTGGTCGAGGAGCGGGCGATGCGCGCCCAGTACCTGGACCGGATGGACATCGAGCGCGAGCGCGGCATCACCATCAAGGCGCAGAACGTCCGGCTGCCGTGGCAGGTGGACGGCACCGACTATGTGATGCACCTCATCGACACCCCCGGCCACGTCGACTTCACCTACGAGGTCTCCCGTGCGCTCGAGGCCTGTGAGGGCGCGATCCTGCTGGTCGACGCCGCCCAGGGCATCGAGGCTCAGACCCTGGCCAACCTCTATCTGGCGCTGGACAAAGACCTCACCGTCATCCCGGTGCTCAACAAGATCGACCTGCCCGCCGCCGACCCGGACCGCTACGCCGCCGAGCTGGCGCACATCGTCGGCTGCGAGCCCTCCGACGTGCTGCGCGTCTCCGGCAAGACCGGCGTCGGCGTGCCGGAGCTGCTGAACGAGGTGATCAAGCAGGTGCCGCCGCCGGTCGGCGACGCCGACGCCCCGGCCCGCGCGATGATCTTCGACTCCGTCTACGACACCTACCGCGGCGTGGTCACCTACGTGCGCGTGGTGGACGGCAAGCTCACCCCGCGCGAGAAGATCAAGATGATGTCCACCGGCGCGACCCACGAGCTGCTGGAGATCGGCATCGTCTCGCCGGAGCCGAAGCCGACCGCCGGGCTCGGCGTCGGCGAGGTGGGCTACCTGATCACCGGCGTGAAGGACGTGCGCCAGTCCAAGGTCGGCGACACCGTCACCGCCGCGCGCAACGGCGCGACCGAACCGCTCACCGGTTACCGCGAGCCGCGGCCCATGGTCTACTCCGGTCTGTACCCGGTGGACGGCTCGGACTACCCGGACCTGCGCGACGCGCTGGAGAAGCTCCAGCTCAACGACGCCGCGCTCAGCTACACCCCGGAGACCTCGGTGGCGCTGGGCTTCGGCTTCCGCTGTGGCTTCCTCGGTCTGCTGCACATGGAGATCACCAGGGAACGGTTGCAGCGCGAATTCGACCTGGATCTCATCTCGACCGCGCCCAACGTGGTGTACCGGGTGGAGATGGAGGACGGCGCCGAGCACATTGTGACGAACCCCTCGTACTGGCCGGAAGGCAAGGTGGGCAAGGTGTTCGAGCCGGTGGTGAAGTGCACCATCATCTCGCCGAGCGAGTTCATCGGCTCGATCATGGAGCTGTGCCAGTCCCGGCGCGGCGAGCTGGGCGGCATGGACTACCTGTCCGAGACCCGCGTGGAGCTGCGCTACACGCTGCCGATGGCCGAGATCATCTTCGACTTCTTCGACTCGCTGAAGTCGCGCACCCGCGGCTATGCCTCGCTGGACTACGAAGAGTCGGGCGAGCAGGAATCGCAGCTGGTCAAGGTGGACATCCTGTTGCAGGGCGAGGCGGTCGACGCGTTCTCGGCGATCGTGCACAAGGACGCGGCCCAGGCCTACGGCCACAAGATGACCACCAAGCTGCGCGAACTGATCCCGCGCCAGCAGTTCGAGGTGCCCATCCAGGCCGCGATCGGGTCGAAAATCATTGCCCGCGAGAATATTCGCGCCATCCGCAAGGACGTGCTCGCGAAGTGCTACGGCGGTGACATCAGCCGTAAGCGCAAGCTGCTGGAGAAGCAGAAGGAGGGCAAGAAGCGCATGAAGACCATTGGTCGCGTGGAGGTTCCGCAGGAAGCCTTCGTCGCCGCGCTCTCCTCCGACGCCCAGGCGGACAAGCCCAAGGAGAAGAAGTAGGCACCTCGCTGAGGTGTCGGCCGGTCCGGATGGCCTGTGAAAAAGGGGCTTCCGTTCCGGTTAGCAGGATGGCAAGGTTGTTGTGCTCGTTACCGTCATGATCTCTGCTGTCTTGGAGAATGTGACAGCTGGGTTTTCCGGATATCGTTAGGTGATCTTCACTCGGTCTTCCCGGCGAGATGAGGATTGCTGGAGACCCGAGATGTGGAGCTTGCATGACGCGTGACCTGCCTTTCGACGACGATCCCGAGGACGCCGAGCCCACGGGGGACACCGCGTATCGCGTGGCGACCGGCGTCGCCCGTGTCGCGAGAGCCGGAGCGTATGTGACCGGCGGCGCGCTGATCGCCTCCAACGGTGGCGGAGTTCCGGCTCAGGGCGGCCAGCGGCTCGACAGCTGGAACGCGGGCTGGGCGCACAACACCGACCCGGATCCCGACGTGCCGAGCCCGGTGGTCACCTTCCCGGATCCGGAACCCGATGCGCTGCCGCCCGCGCCGCTCACCGGGTGGCCGAACGCGGTCACCGCCCCGCAGCCGCCCGGGTTCCACCTGGAGCCCGCGCCCCCGCCCGCGCCGTCCGACTACTGGAACAACAACCGGCCCGGCGAAACGGAGACCGAGTCGCCCTACGAGTGGTGGGACAGTCAAGCCCCCACCCCCGGGCTGTCGTCTCCGGCTCCGGAGTTCGGGCAGTGGGACCAGACTCAGCCTTCGTCGCCCGCCGAGGCCGCGCCCGGCGCCGGTTCGCCGTACGAATGGTGGGAGCAGCAACAGGGTTTCGGCCTGCCCGGCCACGGGCTCGGCCCGGCGGGACACGGTTTCGGAATGCCAGGGAACGAAGGCTTCCTCGCGCCCGGCTCCAATCCGTTCCTGCCGAAGGTGCCCGCCGCCAAGCCGAGCGAGGGCACACGGGAGGCGGACAGCACTCAGGCCGTCGACAACCTGCTGCGTCCCGGTGACGCGTTCGACGGCGTAGGAGCGGGGGATTTCGGTGTGTACCTGGGCGTCGACGCGAGCGCGGAGATCTGGACCCACCTGGATGTCGACTTCGGCATCGGGCCCGACGGTGCGTACCTGACCACCGATCTGCGCGTCGAGGCGTCCTCGGGCCTGACCGTGAAGACGGGCGCGGGCACCAATATCGGTGACCAGCTCGACGACTTCTCGGACTGGCTCGAGGGCTCGCAGCCGGGGAACGGCACGTCGCGCGGCGCGGTCGAGCAGCCGGGTACGAACGCCGGTGGCACCGGTCTCGCGGGCGGTCTCTCGACGCCCGCCGCGAGCGCGCCGG
>NZ_BDBP01000046.1 GCF_001613045.1 Nocardia lijiangensis NBRC 108240
GGCGGGCCGACCACACCGGTGGCGTCGTCGTCCGGGTCCGGCTTCCGCCTGCGGCCGCTGCGCTTCGGTGCGGGGGCCTCGGCCAGCGGATCGGCGCCGTACGGCGTGGCGGCTTCCAGCGGATCCGGTGCACTGTGCCGGGAGTTGGAGGACATGTCGCGTCCCGGCATGACCAGATTGGAGCGCCCGGGCGGCGGATCCGAGTAGGACGGCGCCGCCGGGTAAGGCGTCGGCTCGGGATAGGCCGGGTAACGCGTCGGCTCGGGATAGAGCGTCGATTCCCGGTACGGCGCCAGCGGGTCGTACCGGGTGATCGGGCCCGACATCGGGGAATGGCTCGGTAGCTCCGCGACGGGATCCGGTGCGGCGGGCTCGAAGGCGGGGGGTTCGTAAGCCGTCGGTTCGAACGCGGCGGGCTCGAACGGTGCGGGCGCGTAGGAGGCGGGGTCGTACGACGCGGGTTCGTACGCGGGCGCTGCGGGTTCGTACGCGGGCGCGGGGGATTCGTACGCGGGCACTGAGTACGCGGGCGCTGCGGATTCGTACGCGGGCGCGGGGGGTACTTCGTCTTCGGGTGCGGCGTGCGCGGAATGGCTGCCGCCGTCCCGGATGACCGGGAGATCGCCCGTCAGCTCGGCGACGGAAATGCCGCGGCCACCGCGCCTGCGTCGGCCACCGCCGGACGACGACGAACCCTGCTGACCGTTGCGGGCCAGCAGCTCGGCGACCGATAGCTGCTTGGATTCATCACTCATGCCTGCACCTCGCTGGCGCTCGGCCTGTGTGAGGCACGCTGGCACACGATTCGCTCACTGCCTTCACTCATGCGCGCGCCTCGCTGACGCTCGGCTCCGGCATGCGCGACGCGCGCCGACGCATGATTCGCTCATTACTGCGTTCGTTCATGACGACACCGTTTCGATCGGACCCGAGCGTGCGGCACCACCGGACGCCGGCGTGCCGGATTCGGCCGCCGGGCCTGTCGTCAAAGACAACGCTTTGGGTCCACCGTTCATATCGGTATCCAGTTTGCGCAGGATCAGCCCTTCTCGCAGCGCCCACGGACAAATCTCGAGGGTATCCAGCGACAGCGCCCGCATACTCGCCTCCGCGACCAACGCGCCAGCCACCAATTGCTGTGACCGATCGGAACTTACGCCTTCCAATTCTGCACGGTCCGACGCCGTCATCCGCGAGATGAACGCAATCAGTTGGCGCAGACCCGAGCTGGTGAGTGTACGGCGCACCCGGGTGCCCGCCGTCGACGGCGCGGCTCCGGTCAGCCTGGCCAGCGAGCGGAATGTCTTCGACGTGCCGACGGCGAGATCGGGCTTGCCCACCTCGATCAGCTGCTTCGCGGGGGCGACGAGTTCGGCGTCGAGCCAGTCGCGCAGGACCGCGATCCGGCGCTTGCCCGGCGGGTCCTCGCGCAGCCACTCCCTGGTGAGCCTGCCCGCGCCGAGTTGCAGCGAGAGCGCGACATCGGGTTCCTCGTCGCCGCCGTTGCTCATCTCCAGCGAGCCGCCGCCGATGTCGAGGTTGAGGATGCGGCCCGCGCTCCAGCCGTACCAGCGGCGCACCGCGAGAAAGGTCAGCCGGGCCTCGTCGACGCCGGTGAGCACCTGCAGGTCGACACCCGTCTCGGCGCGCACCCTGGCCAAGACCTGTTCGGAGTTGGCCGCCTCGCGCAGCGCGGAGGTGGCGAACGGCATCAGCTCTACGCAGCGCGACGTCTCGGCGATGCTTGCGAATTCGGCCACGGTCTTGATGAGCCGCTCGGCGCCCTGGACGGTGATCCGGCCCTCGTCGTCCAGGTTCTCCGACAGCCGGAGCGTGGCCTTCGTCGAGCTCATCGGCATCGGGTGGGCACCCCGGTGTGCGTCCACCACGAGCAGGTGGACGGTGTTGCTTCCGACGTCGAGTACCCCAAGGCGCACATGAATACGGTACTGGGTCGACCAGCACTTCAGGCCAGGCGATCGAACTGTTAGCGTTTCAAGGTGTGACGGTAGGCGTAACGGCGAGCAGCCAGACCCCGCCCCGACCAGCGGCGAAGATCGACCCGGCGCCGGAGGTCGATCTGGACTTTCCACGTGAATGGATCGAGTTCGTCGATCCAGCAAATGAAGAGCACCTGATCGTCGCCGACCTCACCTGGTTGCTGTCCCGGTGGACGTGCGTCTTCGGGACGCCCGCGTGCCAAGGCATCATCGCGAGCCGCCCGGACGACGGCTGCTGTTCGCACGGCGCGTTCCTGTCCGACGAGGACGACCAGCAGCGTTTGCGTAACGCTGTGAGAATGCTCACTCCGGCCGACTGGCAGCTGATGCACGAGGCCGAGAACGCCAAGGGCAAGATCACCAAGAAGGGCTATCTGGAACTCGACGAGCTCGAGGACGAGCCCGCGCTGCGCACCCGTCGCGTCGACGGCGCATGCATCTTCCTGAACCGTCCCGGCTTCGAGGGCGGTGTCGGCTGCGCACTGCACACGATGGCGCTGCGCCGCGGCATGGAGCCGCACACCGTGAAACCGGACGTCTGCTGGCAGTTGCCGATTCGGCGCACCCAGGAATGGGTGGACCGCCCCGACGGCGTGCAGATCCTGCGCACGGTGATCACCGAATACGACCGGCGCGGCTGGGGCCCCGGCGGGCTCGACCTGGATTGGTACTGCTCCGGCTCGCCCGACGCGCACGTGGGCGAGCGGCCGGTCTGGCAGTCCTACGCACCCGAGTTGAAAGAACTGCTCGGCGAACCCGCCTACGACGAACTCGCCAGGCACTGCAAGCGCCGCGAGGGACTCGGCCTGATCGCGATTCATCCCGCGACGGTGCACGCGCAGCGCAACGCCGAGCAGCAAGCGCACGGCGCCTAGCCGCAACTCCCCCATCGCGACCGTGGCCCCCGCTGGGCCAACCCCTAACGGACGCTTGTCCAGTTTTGCGAAACGCTCACATTTCACACATCCGGTCGCTTACTGTGCGGAGGCCCACACCCAGCGGGCAGCACAGGAGAACACCATGAGCGAACGAAGTGAGCGAATCAAGTGCCAGCGCGCCTTGCGCATGCTGGAGCCGAGCGTCAGCGAGGCGGAGGCATGAGCACCACTTCCCCAGGCCTGGTCGGGCGACGGATCGGCACCGGACTCGCGGGTTTCGCCGCGGCAACGGCCGTCGCCGTCTTCGCGGCGCCGCAGGCGCACGCCACCGTCGACTCGATCACCGTGTCCGGCGCCGACCACACCATCAACACCACCTACACGCTGCGCGCGAAGCTCAGCGGCGCGGGCATCGGGCTGCTGGTCTACTGGTCGGACAACAGCGATCAGATCTCGGGCCCGAAGGTGCCGTGGCCGGTCGGCGAGTCCTCCGTCAGCTGGACGCCGAAAACGCCTGGGCAGCACCTGATCACGGCCTCGCAGGGCGGTAGCACCAAGACGATCGTCGTCCAGGTGAAGGACCCGAACGATCCGGGCGACCCCGGCGACCCGGGCGATCCCGGCGACCCCGGCAATCCGGGCGGCGGCACCGGCAGCGCGGGAACGGGCAGCGCGGGCAAACTGCTCGGCGGCCTGCTCGGTCGCTGAGCCCGGTTCCCCCAACGCATTTCGGCGCGGCCGAACTCGCGCCAAAATCTGAAACATCTCCGCTTCAAAGAGTAGGGTCCAGTCGATCGGCATGGTCGGCACAGGAGGAGCACCATGACATCACTCAGCATCACCCGGCGCGGGGCGGGCGTCGGAATCACCGCGATGGCGGCCGCCGCCGTCACCGTGCTCGCGGCGCCCTCGGCGTACGCGGCCGTGCAGTCGGTCTCGGTCGAGGGCAGTAACCACAAGGTCGGCACCACGTACACCATCACGGCCGAGGTCGGCGGCGCGTCCGGTGGCCTGCTGGTCTACTTCAGCGACAACGGCGAATTCATCGGCGCGCCCAAGGTTCCGTGGCCGCCGGGCAGCGCGACCATCGAATGGAAGCCGAGCACGCCCGGCCAGCACATCCTCACCGTCGAGCAGGGCGGCAGCACCAAGTCCATCGTGGTCGAGGTCGACAAGGCGAGCAGCGGCGGCAGCGGAAGCTCGGGCAGCGCCTCCTCCGGCAGCGGTACCGGCAGCGCGGGCAAGCTGCTCGGCGGATTGCTCGGTGGGTTGCTCGGCAGCAGCTGAGCGCGCGGTGTGCAGGCCGTCACTCGACGGTCTGCACACCTTCTGGATCAGCGTGCGCGAGCCGAAATACCCCGCAGGTCATCTGCTCGCCATGCGCGCGTCACTCATTTCGGGTTTGATGTCGGGTCATGAAGAAAGCGCTCACCCTCGCAACCCTCGTCATCGGTGCGACCCTGTCCATGGCCGGCGGCGCACACGCCGAACCCGACGCGGATCCGACCAAATTCTCGGACTTCACTGCCACTTTCGTGCCCGCGACGGATCCGAACGCGATGAACGCCGCCAAAGAGGGCAAGAACGTGATCATGAGCCCCTACGGCGTCGGCCGCACCATCGCCTGCCGCGGCAACGGCACCAGCGTGCCGCTCTACGACTGCATGCAGGAAGACGACCTCGGCTGGATCACGCTGCGCAAGACCGACGTTCCCGCCATCGGCCCGACCTGGGTCTACCTCCCGTAACAGACGGCGTCCGTCGATCGCACCGCCCACATGGCCGGAGCGAAGGCGGAGGTACACGCCTTCCGGGGGGCCGCCAACGCACATACGAAGAACGGGCCCCGGTTCCGCGCTCGGGGTGAGGACGCGGAACCGGGGCCCGTTCGCTGTCTTTCGGCTCAGGCCTCGAGCTTGTACCCGAGACCACGCACGGTCACCAGGTGCTCCGGCTTGGCCGGATCGGCCTCGATCTTCGAGCGCAGCCGCTTGACGTGCACGTCGAGGGTCTTGGTGTCGCCCACATAGTCGGCGCCCCAGACGCGGTCGATCAGCTGGCCGCGGGTCAGCACCCGGCCGGAGTTGCGCAGCAGGTACTCGAGTAGATCGAATTCCTTGAGCGGCAACGTCACCGGCTTGCCGTTGACCAGCACGGTGTGGCGGTCCACGTCCATCCGGACCGGACCGGCCTCGAGCACGCCGTTCTCGCTGCCGCCGTCGAGCTCGTCGCCCGCGCCGCGGCGCAGCACCGCGCGGATGCGCGCGATGAGTTCACGCGCCGAGTACGGCTTGGTGACGTAGTCGTCGGCGCCCAGCTCCAGGCCGACCACCTTGTCGATCTCGCTGTCCCGCGCGGTCACCATGATGACCGGTACGCCGCTGCGGGTGCGCAGCTGCTTGCACACGTCGGTGCCGCTCATGCCGGGCAGCATCAGGTCCAGCAGCACGATGTCGGCACCGGAGCGGTCGAATTCGGCAAGCGCGGAAGGTCCGTCGCCCACCACGGTGACCTCGAAGCCCTCCTTGCGCAGCAGGAACGCGAGCGGATCGGCCAGCGACTCCTCATCCTCGACGATCAGAACACTCGTCATCTGCGTGCCTCCACACCATTGGGTCTGCCCGGCCCCTGGGGGCGCGGGCCGGTTTCCTTCGTGCTCACCACGGGAGCCTCGACTTCCTCGTCGCTGTCGGTCTCGAGGTGAGCGGGTATTCGCAGGGTGAACGTCGATCCGGTGCCCAGTTTGCTCCACAGGGTGATCTCACCGTTGTGGTTGGCCGCCACGTGCTTGACGATAGCGAGCCCGAGCCCGGTACCACCGGTGGCGCGCGAGCGCGCCTTGTCGGAACGGAAGAACCGTTCGAACACCCGCTCCTGGTCTTCTTTCGGGATGCCGATGCCGCGGTCGGTGACCGCCATGGCGACGTGGTCGCCGCGCAGCGAACGGCTCACCGAGACGTGCGAACCGGTCGGCGAGTAGGCGATCGCGTTCTCCACCAGGTTGGACAGTGCGGTGACGAGCAGCGTCTCGTCGCCGAGGACCTCGAGCCCGCTGGGCCGGTCGGTGCTGACGGTGATGCCCGCCGCCTCGGCGGCGGTGCGCGAGCGGTCCACCGCCTGCATGACGACGGTGTCGACGTCGACGACCTCGAGTTCGGGCAGCTTCTCCGCGCCCTGTAGTCGCGAGAGCGCGATCAGCTCGGTCACCATCTTGCCGAGGCGGCGGGATTCGCCGAGCACGCGCTCGCCGAAGTGGCGCACCGCCTCGGGGTCGTCGACGGATTCCAGCAGCGCCTCGGCGAGCAGGCTCATCGCGCCGACGGGGGTCTTGAGTTCGTGGCTGACGTTCGCGACGAAATCGCGCCGGGTGGCCTCCATGCGGGCCTGCTCGGAATCGTCGTCGGCGAACAGAACGGTGAAACCGGTCTCCTCCGGCGAGAGCGGCCGTGCCACGCCGCGCACCGCGATCCTGCTGCGGCCGGGCATCGGATTCTTCGCGGTCAGGTCGAACTCGGCGAACTCCCCGGTGGTCAGTACCTTCTCCACCGCTGCCCAAGCGCGTTCGTCGAGCAAACGGTTGCGGACAAGGCCGAGCTCCTCGGCGCGCGGGTTCACCAGCACCACGTCGCGGTATTGGTCGACCACCGCGATGCCGCTTTCGGAAGCGAGCACGATCAGGTCGAGCACCTGCGACATCGTCAGTCCGGAATCGGCCTGTCTTCGGGCGGCCTGGCGGGCGTTCACGTAGGGAATCAGCAGCCCGCCGACTGCCAGGCCGACGACAGCCGCGAGGACTGCCAACAACACGGCCTGCGGAACACTCACACTTGAATCGTACGGTCGCCGACCGACTGACCAACGCCGGGTACACGAAGTTTCACCCAGGTCACAGGGCATTCCAGGGCCGTTAGCCGTGTGTTTACGCGTTGTTCGGACTAAGGGTGCCGTGGCACGTCGCCGCGAGCAAGATCGACCCCTATCCGGTACGCAAGATCGACTGCGGCGGTCAATCCGCGTCGCCCGCAAGCGCCTCGTTCACCGCCCGGCCGTGCTTGTCGACCCACTCGCCGAGCGCGTAGATCGGCCCGAGCAGGTCGTGGCCCGCCTCGGTGAGTTCGTATTCGACGCGGGGCGGGGCTTCGGCGTAGCGGCGGCGCTCCACCAGTGTGAGCTGCTCCATCCGGCGCAGGGTCTGGGTGAGCATCTTCTGGCTGATCCCGCCGATCGCGTCGCGCAGCTCGCCCGGGCGCATCGGACCGTCGCGCAACATGTAGACGATCACCGGCAGCCAGGAGTTGCCGAACAGATCGACGCCCATGCGCGCGGGGCAGTCCGATTCGTAGTCGCCGTAGGGCGGGTAATCGACCAGGAGCGGTTCTGGCCATTCGGTCGGCTCCGCCCCGGTCGGCGTCGGAACGCTCGCCGCGGGTTCGTGTCGCCGCGCCGTTGCGCGGACCGGGTCATGCGGCGCGGGGCCGTGGAACACGCGGGTCGGTGAGGACTGGGCGGAGGCTTCCGGCTGCGGTGGGGACATCGGTCCGGCGTTCGCGCTGCCGGTGCCGGCGGGTGACGCGGTCATGGGGTTCAGCATGGCACCGCCGTTGGGCACCCGGAGGTGCCTATCGAATTCCTTACCGTCGGAAACACATTCGACAGTGAGGAGTTCATCATGCAGATCGGAGTCATCGGGGCGGGCGCGATGGCGCGGGCGCTCGGCGGCCGATGGGCCGCGGCGGGGCACGAGATCTACTTCGGCGCACGGCGGACGGAGGCGGCGGACGAACTGGCTGCCGGCGTGGGCTACGGCGCGCGCGGCGGGAGCATCGAGGAGGCGGCTCGGTTCGGGGAGGTGGTGCTGCTCGCCGTGCCGGTCGACGGACTGGACGCAGTTCTGCGGGCGACGCCCGAGTTCGCCGGTCGCGTTCTCGTCGACTGCACCAACGCCTTCGAACCCGATACCGCGGCACCGGACGGTGCGGCCGGGTTCGTCCTCGCCGAGGACGCGGTTGCCGAACGGATCGCCGCGACCGTCCCCAGCGCGCAGGTGGTGAAGGCGTTCAATCTCTGCGCGGCCGAGGTGTGGGCGGACGATGCTCGCGAATTCGAGGGCAGTCCGTTGTCCGTGCCTCTCTGTGGCGATGATCCGGATGCGGTGCGCGTCGTAGCGGGCTTGGCGGAGGATCTGAAACTGCGGCCGTTCCTCGCGGGCGGGCTGCATCGGGCTCGGTATCTGGAAGCTGCCTCCGTTCTAACGGTCGGTCTGTGGTTCGCGGGCTATGACAGCCGCGCCATGCTTCCGCCTTTGTCTGCTGCGTTCGCTACGCGGGATCAGCAGTGAGGCCGGGGACGCGGCCGCAGGAAAAGCGCGAGGGCGCCTTCGATTCGAAGGCGCCCTCGCGAAAAGGAATTCACCAACCGTGATTGCCGCGCACCGGGATGTTCACGAAGCTCGGCCGCGCCGGGTCCAGCTGCACGTGCTGCGGCTTCAACTCCGTGTCGAGCAGCATCGGCAGGACGGGCAGGCCCTTGGGGAAGTTCCCCGCGAACACGTCCACCCGCAGGCGGTGGCCGGGCTGCAGGATCGCCTCGGTGGCGCTGAGCGTGATGTCCAGCGTGGTGGCCTCGCCCGGCACCGTCGGCTGCCTGGTCTCCAGTGAGGTGAACGGTCGCGGGTCGGTGTAGTCGCCGTTGGCCGAGCGGGTGCTGTTGGCCTCGTCCACTTGGCGCAACGAGGCCATCAACTGGCCGGAGGTGAGCACGGTCGACTGCCCGTCGGGCGCGACGTCGTTGACGGTCACCGTCCAGTAGCCGTCGATCGCGTCCTGAACGGTGTTGAGCCGCACCGCGATCGGACCGGAGATGGTGGTCGCCTCGGCCACCGGCGCGCTGGTGAAGGTGAGCGCGTTCAGCTCCGCGACGCGGGAATCCTTGGCGCAGCCGTCGATGATCGACAGTATGCCCGCACTGCCCTGCGCGGCGTCGTTGGAGCACAGGGTGGTCAGGCCGGGTGCGACCGTCAGGCGCGCGGTGTCGTCGTTCGCTTCGGCGGTGAGCGAGCCGTCGTAGACGCTGCGCGCGGTGCCGCTCGGCGCCGCGGACAGGTACATGCGGCGGTGCTGCGCGGCGGCCTCGCCGACGGCCGAAGCGCCGAAGCCGTTCTGGGTGACCCAGCCGCCGCCCTGCTGGCGCAGCGTCACCGGGCCGTAGCTGTCGATGCCGTTGTCGATGCCCTTGAGCCACTTGTCGAACCACGCCCGCTGCAGCACGTCCAGGCGCGGCGGCAGGCCCGGCTTGCCGTACTCGTTGCCCGAGTTCACGTGGTAGGTGTTGCCCATCAGCAGCTGCTTCTGACCGGCGGGCAGCGGAATCTCGTTGTAGATCTTGGATTCCGAGTAGGTGAACAGGTCGTGCCAGCCGCCGACGACGAAGGTCGGCACCCGGATCTGCGTGGGATCGCTGACGTAATCGCCGCGTTCGGGGCTGTTGTGGCTGAGCAGGCCGAGCAGGCGCGGGTCGGCATCCTGGAAACGCGTTGCGGTGTAAGCGTTCAGGAAGACGTCCATGAAGGTGAGCGGGGAGGCGGCGCGATCGGCGAGCCACTCCCAGTCGAACTTGCCGTTCACGATGGACTGCAGATCCGGCACCCACTTGAGGCTGTTGATCGCGGTGAGCCACAGCGGGATGAAGTTGAAGCCGAAGCCGCCGCCGGGCGCGAGCACGTCGTTGACCAGGTCACTGCCCGGCACCACCGGGAAGATCGCCTTCAGCGCGGGCGGCTGCTTCGCCGCGGCCTGCACCTGGTTGATGCCCGAGTAGGAGATGCCGCTCATGCCGATCTTGCCGTCGGACCACGGCTGGCGCGAAGCCCAGTCGATGACCTCGAGGGTGTCCTGCTGCTCGCGGGCGCGGAGCATGTCCCACTCGCCCTGCGAGAAGCCGGTGCCGCGCACGTCGACGACCAGCTGCGAGTACCCGCTCTTGATCAGCTGACGGTCCACGGTGAAGTTGCGCAGCTCGCCGCCGCCGAAGGCCTTGGTGAGATCGGTGACGCCGGACAGCGGGGTGCCGCTGAAGTCGATCTGGCGGAACAGGTTCAGCAGCGCGTCCGACAGCACCGGAACGGACTGCGCGTGATCGGCGAGGTTCGACACCAGCTTGGTGTAGGGCGTCATGTTGACGATGGTCGGCGTCTGCGCGTCGATCGGGCGGCCGGAGGCGTCGGCGGGCCGGTACACATTGCCCTTCAGCACCGTCCCGTCACTCATGGTGATCGGCACGTCCCATTCGATGTGCACATTCGGGTATTGCTGGGCGCCGTCCTCGGTGGCCGCCCACGCCGCTCCGGCGGCGCCTCCGTCGGGACCGGTCGCGACGGGCGCGGCGGTCGCGCCAGTGGTGAGGAAAGGAACGAGCACCGCGGCGGCGAGCGCCGCGACTGTGGCCCGTAACGCGTACTTCATCGGACGTGATCCACCTCTCGGACTGGTCGAACGTCCGGAAGCATACACAACTTACCAGTCGGTAAGAACTCCCGGATTCGCGGAGATCGGCTGGAATAGCGATTCACATACGCCGGACGGCTCGCGATAGTGGCTGAATATGGAGATCTTCGCGAGATCCGCGCGCCAGAATGAAGGCTTACCGTATGGGCCGCGGCATCGCGGATGTACACGCCGGAGCGGGCTGAAAGCGCGGGTGGATTTCCGCGAGATACCGCGGCCGGATCACCCCGGGCGGCATTCCTCGGCACAGGAGGGGCGCGATCGGTGATCGAAGTCGGCTCGGCGCTCGGCGCTCGGGACAGAGCCTCATCGGTCCCGATAGTCCGTGCCACCCCTGGCGCGCTCCGGAGCGCGGACTCGACCGAAGATCCGGCGCGGGGACTGCCGGAATCGATCGCCTTACTAAATCGATCGCCTTACTAAACGACAATGCGCCGCGGTCGACAGCCGACCGCGGCGCATTCTCGGGTTCGTACTACTTACCGCCCTGGCTCGCGACGGCGGCGGCACCGGCGGCGGCGGCCTCCGGGTCCAGGTACTCGCGCGGACGCACCGGGCGCAGGTTTTCGTCCAGCTCGTAGCGCAGCGGGATGCCGGTCGGGATGTTCAGGCCCGCGATGTCGTCGTCGGAGATCTGGTCCAGGTGCTTGACCAGCGCGCGCAGCGAGTTGCCGTGCGCGGCGACCAGCACGGTCTTGCCGGTGAGCAGCTCCTTGGAGATGGTCGACTCCCAGTACGGGACCATCCGGTTCACCACGTCGAGCAGGCACTCGGTCTTGGGCACCTCGATGCCCGCGTAGCGCGGGTCGCCTTCCTGGCTGTACTCGTTGGCCGGGTCGATCGGCGGCGGCGGGGTGTCGTAGCTGCGACGCCACAGCATGAACTGGTCGTCGCCGTACTTGTCGCGGATCTGCGCCTTGTTCTTGCCCTGCAGCTCGCCGTAGTGACGCTCGTTGAGCCGCCAGTCGCGCACCACCGGGATCCAGTGCCGGTCGGCGGCGTCCAGCGCGATGTTCGCGGTGGAGATGGCGCGGCGCAGCAGCGAGGTGTAGACGATGTCGGGCAGGATGCCGTGCTCGGCGAGCAGCTCGCCTGCCCGCTTACCCTCGGCGATGCCCTTGTCGGTCAGGTGCACGTCCACCCAGCCGGTGAACAGATTCAGGGCATTCCATTCGCTCTCGCCGTGGCGCAGCAACACGAGGGTGTACGTCATGACGGTCATCCTGCCACGCGCGGGATTCGTATCGGAGCCCTGGTCAGGGTGCCGGAGCGAGTGCGGTGAGCAGTCCGGCGCCGACCAAGGTGGCCTGATCGCCCAATTCCGAAGGGACCACGCGCAGGTCGCGCAGGAACTCGATGCGGGCGTGCGCGCCGAGCGCCTCCTGTAATGGTCGCCACAGTGGCTCACCGGACTGGGCGAAGCCGCCGCCGATCACCACCAGGTCCACGTCGAGCAGCGCGGCCGCCGACGAGATCACCTGTCCCAGGGCGATTCCCGCGCGCCGCAACGCCGCCTTGGCGATCCGGTCCCCCGCCTGGGCGTCGACGGCCAGCTCGATGCCGGTGGACCCCTGCCAGCCGCGCTCGCGCGCCCACCGCACCGAGGACGGACCGCTGGCCACCGCCTCCACACAGCCGACGCCGCCGCAGGCGCAGGGATCGGTCGACCCGGGCACGATCATGTGACCGATGTGACCGGCGTTGCCGGTGTGCCCGACCGCGACCATGCCGCCGACGACGACACCGCCGCCGATGCCCGAGGACACCGTCATGGCCAGCGCGTCCGGCGTCTCCCGCGCCGCGCCGAAATGCCGCTCGGCGAGCGCGAGGCACACGCCGTCGATGGCGAAACGTACCGTCGCGTCCGGGAACAGTTCCTGCACCGCGGACACCAGCGCGAAGCCGTCGCGCCACTCCGGAATGTTGAGCGGGGTGGTGATGCCTGCGGGCGCGTCCACCGGACCGCACGCGCCGATGCCGACTAGGTCCACGTCGGACCCGTTGGCCGCCGCGAGCAGCAGCCCGCGCACCGCGTCCCACACGCCGGTCGGCGGCACCTGAATACGGCCGACCTCGTGCGTCATTCCGTCGGCCCCCACCAACCCGACCGCGATCTTGGTCGCGCCGATGTCCAGAGCGAGAACGGTCATCTGAAACCCCCACTTCCCAACGCCACCGGACCGCCGCGAGCGCGCGACGGTCCGGTGCCGAATGATCTTGCTGTGCGGTCGCCAACGGTAGTTGCCCGACGGCCGACAGGCACCATCGGTCTCCACGCTCGGCGGTTGCCGAACATCATCGGCCGCCACCTCCGACGGTTGTCGAACATCATCGGCCTCCGCGTCCGGCACCTGTCGAGCATCACCGAAACTCGCGCCCACCGGTTGCCGGAGACCGTCGGGGCGCAGCGCGGCAGGCAATCATCATCCGCAGCATCGGCAGACGTCGAGCACCGCCGGGCTCGCGCACGGCGATCGACAGCATCGCCGACCTCAGCGCAAAGCCATTGTCGATCGACATCGGGCTCACTGCCCAGCAGTCGGCGGACATCGAACTCGGCGCTCGGTGGTCGCCGGGCACCATCGAACTCAGCGTCCAGCCGGACCCAGGCGGGTGCGGGAGGTCAGGAGTTCTCGGAGGATTCCACCAAGTGCTCGAACGCACGCAGGTTCTTCAGCGACTCGCCGCGCGAGACCCGCCATTTCCATTCCTTCCGAATGGATTCCGCGAAGCCGAGTTCCAGTAGCACGTTGAAGTCCGCGTCCACTGCCTCGAGCACCTGGCCGAAGATGCGGTCGAGTTCGTCCTCGGTGACGGCGTGCGTGGCGATGCGGCCGACCAGGTAGATGTCGCCGACCCGGTCCAGCGTGTAGGCAACGCCGTAGAGGCGGCGGTTGCGGCGGAGCAGGAATTTGTAGACGCCTTCGAAGTTCTCGTCGGGCTTGCGGCAGACGAAGGATTCGATGCGCACCCCGTGCTTGCCGACGGTGAGCATCAGCGTCGTCTTCAGTTTGCGCTCACCGGGGAGGACGACGACGAAGACGCCCGCGTCGGGACGGGTGTACTCGATCTCCCGGTCCCGCAGGGTCGCGTCGATCAGCTGGGTGGTGGCCTGGATATCGGTCATCGGTGCACTCCCATCCGGCGCCGCCACAGCGCCCGCGATCTGGCCTGACCGCCCTCACCGAGGAGCGCGGCTCCGGACAGGTTAGTGCGTTCGGTGCCGAGCGGGCCGTCGAGCACCGTCGGCTGTACGCCACCGGGCTCGACCGCGCCGAAATCGGACAGTGCCGCGGCGTAGCTGGCGAGCAGCCCGTCGGCGGTGTGTTCCCAGGAGAAGTTCGCGGCGTGCTCGACCGCCCGGTCGCGCATCGCGCGCAGCCTGCGCGGCTCGTCCAGCAGCGTGCCGAGCGCGGCGGCCCAATCCGGGGTGCGGTGACCGGCCACCAGCAGTCCGGTCTCGCCGTGCCGGACGGCGGTGCCGAGTCCGCCCACGTCGGCGGCCAGCACCGGGGTGCCGGTGGCCTGCGCCTCGATGGCGACCAGGCCGAAGGATTCGTTGTAGCTGGGCACCGCGACCAGATCGGCGGCGCGGTACACCTGGACGAGCCGGTCCGGCGGCTGCGGCGGCAGGAAGGTCACGCGGTCGGTGATGCCGAGTTCGGCGGCCAGCTCGATCAGGGCGTCGGGGCGCTCCAGGCCGGTGCCGGACGGGCCGCCGACGATGAGCACCCGCAGGTTGCGTGCGGGATCGGTGCGCAGCAACTCGGCGGCGGCGCGCACGAGCACGTCGGGCGCCTTCAGCGGTTGGATGCGGCCGACGAACGCGACGATCTGCTCGCCGGCGGCCAAGCCGAGCTCGACGCGGGCCGCGGCCTTGTCGCCGGGCCGGTAGCGGGCCAGGTCGGCGCCGGGAGGTACCACGTCGATGCGCTCGGCGTCGGCGCCGTAGAGCTCGACGAGCTGGCGTGCCTCCTCGGCCGTGTTGGCGACCATGCGGTCGGCCTCGGCGATGACCTGCTTCTCGCCGATCTCGCGGGTGGCGGGCTCGGGGCAGTCGCCCTCGGCCAGCGCGGCGTTCTTGACCGCGGCCAGGGTGTGCGCGGTGAACACCAGCGGCACCCGCCAGCGGTCTCTGGCCAGCCAGCCGACCTGACCGGACAGCCAGTAGTGCGAGTGCACGAGGTCGTAGTGGCCGGGCTGGTGGCGCGCCTCCTGGCGCAGTACCTCCGCGGTGAACGGGCAGAGCTGAGTCGGCAAGTCGTGCTTGTCGAGCCCCTCGAACGGGCCCGCCACCACGTTGCGCACCAGCACGCCGGGCCCCGCCTCCTGCACGGGCGGCACGTTCGAGGAGGTGGCGCGGGTGAAGATCTCGACTTCGGTCCCGCGCCGAGCCAGCTGGAGAGCCGTTTGCAGGACATAGACGTTCATACCGCCCGCATCACCCATGCCCGGTTGCGCGAGTGGTGAGGTGTGCACCGACAACACGGCTATCCGATTCGGCCGTAGGTCTGCACGTTGACTCACACCATCCATAGTGCACGGTGGATATCCGCTCTCGACGCCGCCTACCGGCCAAGTGAGAGTCATCACACATAAAACGCCCGCGGCCTCGGGAACCCCGCTGACCTGCGATTCGAATGTATGTGCGTACCTCCGCCTTCGCTCCGGCCGTGCGCGGGTTCAACGACGGGCTCCCGCCCGGCAGCGCCAGCTGTGCGTACCTCCGCCTTCGCTCCGGCCATGCGCGGGTTCAACGACGGGCTCCCGCCCGGCAGCGCCAACTGTGCGTACCGGTCCGCTACAGGCTGTCGATGAACTCGGTGACTTCTGCGACGAAGCGCGGGCGGTCCTCGATGAACAGGCCGTGCTGCGCACCGGGCCAGAACGACGTGCGCGCGTGCGGGGTGTTCTCGGCGATGTAGCGGCCGTTGTCGATCGGGACCACCGGGTCCGCGTCGCCGTGCAGCACGAGCACCGGAATGTCCAGGGCGCGCAGGGTTTCGGTGTTGTCGATGGAACGGTAGAACAGCGCCTTGCGCACCGCGGGCGGGGTGGCCAGGCTGATGCCAAACAGGCGCTGGGCGTCGACGCCCTTGTCCTCCCCGGGACCGGTATTGGCGTTGCCGAACACGGCGAAGGCCCTGGTGGCGCGGCCCGCACTGGTCTCGAAGACGCCGGGGATGGCCTGCTGCATGGCCGATCCGGTTGCCGCACCGGGGACGTCGCGGCCGATATTGGCCATCGAGCCGGTGAACACCACGCCGTCCACCGCATCCGCGCCGTAGGCGGTGAGGTAGTCGCTGATCACGATGCCGCCGTAGGACCAGCCGAGCAGCACCGCGCCGGACTCGATGCCCTCGGCCGCCAGCACCGAGGCGATGTCGGCAGCCCAGTTCTTGGGATCGTCGTAGCCGCTCTCCGGGGCGTCGGAATAGCCGTGACCGCGCAGATCGAGTGCGATCACGCGGAAGCGGCCTGCCAGGTCGTCGGCCGCGCCGCCCCAGCAGCGCAGGCTGGCCGACCAGCCGTGCACCAGGACGAGCGGCCGTCCTTCGGCGGGTCCGTCGACCCGATAGACGATGGTGGTGCCGTCCGCGCTGACCGCTTCCCGAAGTGCCATGGCACCCAGCGTAAGGCCGCGCACGGCCGGAGGGGAGGCAGAGGTATGCCTAGGATCGGGCCCATGAGCAATCGCACCGCCATCGTCACGGGAGCCAGTTCCGGTATCGGGGAAGCCACCGCAAGGGAACTCGCCGCACAGGGCTATCACGTGTACGTCGGCGCGCGCAGGCTCGACCGGCTCCGCGCGCTGGCCGACGAAATCGGCGGCACCGCACTGGAACTCGACGTCACGTCGGACGAGTCCGTCGCGGCGTTCACCGAGGCGGTGCCGACCGCCGACGTGCTGGTCAACAACGCGGGCGGCGCGAAAGGCCTTGCGCCGGTGAGCGAGGCCGATCTCGACGACTGGCGCTGGATGTGGGAGACCAACGTGCTCGGCACCCTGCGCGTGACGAAGGCGTTGCTGCCCAAGCTGATCGCGTCCGGCGACGGCCTGATCGTCACCATCACCTCGGTCGCCGCGTTCCACGCCTACGACAACGGTTCTGGCTACACCTCGGCAAAACACGCCCAGGCCGTGCTGCACCGCACCCTGCGCGGCGAACTGCTCGGCAAGCCGGTGCGGCTCACCGAGATCGCGCCCGGCGCGGTGGAGACGGAGTTCTCCCTGGTGCGTTTCGACGGTGATGCGGAGCGGGCGGCGAAGGTGTACGAGGGGATCGATCCACTGGTGGCCGCGGATATCGCCGAGATCGTGGGATTCGTGGCCTCGCGGCCGCCGCACGTCAATCTGGACCAGATCATCGTCAAGCCGCGCGACCAGGCCGATCCGGGACGGTTCGCGCGGCGCTCCTGAGCCGGCGGAAAGCCAGCGGGCGACCCGCTGAGCCGGGTCACCCGCAGGGCTTTCGCGGTCGGTTCGACCCGCAAGCTACGGCGGCCGACCGCGATTCCATGGTGTCCGTATTGCCGAAAATCCCGAGCAGATTATTTGCTGTGAATTCGCCGAGTTGCGGAGACGCCGTTAGCATCGGATTGTTTTTCTGAAACTCGGCTACACCAGATTGGAGTTGTACGACTCATGCTCAAGGGCTTCAAAGAGTTCCTGATGCGCGGCAATGTCATCGACCTCGCCGTGGCGGTCGTGATGGGCACCGCGTTCACGGCGGTGGTGACCGCGGTGACCAAGGGCGTCGTCAACCCATTGCTCGCCGTTTTCGGCAGCGCCAACGAACTGGGCCTCGGCTTCCACCTGGTGCCGAGCAAGCCCGCCACCTTCATCGCCGTCGGCCCGATCGTCACCGCGATCATCGACTTCGCGATGATCGCCGCGGTCCTCTACTTCGTGCTCATCCTGCCGATGAAGACCCTGAAGAACCGGTTCGGCACCACCAAGGCGTCCGAGCCCACCGAAACCGAACTGCTCATCGAGATCCGCGACCTGCTCGCCAAGCAGAGCGCCGACGCTCGCGCCGCGAACAACGCCGAAACCCTCGCCAAGCTCGACCGGGTCGACCCCACCCTCGGCAGCTCGCACCGGTAAGGGCCCTGGAGGTCCGCCCGGTAGGCGCGGCTGGACTGGTTCCGTCCGGCCCGCAGCGAAAGCGGAGGTCCGCCTAGCGAGGCGGGCCGGGCGTGACCGGGGTGGCGGAGACGACCGGGGCCGCGGAACCATCGAGGGCCGACATGGTCTTCCAGGTGTCCCAGTCGATGGTCCAGTCGTAGAGGTCGCCGTCGGCGGCGGACAGGGCGATCGAGGTGCCGGTGACCTCGACCGGGTCGCCGTAGAGCGCGGTCGGGAAGAACGCCTGGGCGTCGCCCGGCGACAGGTTGATGCAGCCGTTGGTGACGTTCGCCGAGCCCTGCGCCGACAGGGATTCCGGGTTGGCGTGGATGAATTCGCCGTTGTTGGAGATTCGCACGGCCCAGCGCTCCCGGACGTTGGTGTAGTACGGCGGATTCGACATCAGGAAGTCCTCGTACTTCTCGGTGACCACGTGCACGCCTGAGCGCGTGACGTTGCGCGGCTCGTTGCCCTCGCCGTAGCTCACCGCGAAGTCGAAGATGGTCTGCCCGTCGCGCACCACCCGCATGCGATGGCTCGGCGCGTTGGCCTCGACGATCTGGCTGCGGCCGATGCGGAAATCCGAGGTGAGGTCGGAGTAGCCGTAGTTGCCGCCGCCCAAGTCCAGCCCGTAGAGCTCGGCCGCGACGTGCACGGTGGTGCCTGGCGTCCAGTACTGCTTCGGCCGCCAGTGCAGGCGCGAGCCGCCGTTGTCGTCGGGGAACCAGGCCCAGGCGCCCTCGGTGGGCGGATCGGTGGTGACGGTCAGTGCCTTCTCCACCGCGGCCTTGTTCGTCACCGGGGACTTGAACTGGAGGATGATCGGCGCGCCGATGCCGACCTCCTGGCCATCGCCGATATTGACCGTCGCCGGGACGATGCTCTTCGGAGTCAGCGTGTGGAAGGAGCCGTCGATCGGGACCGGCTTGCCGTCGACGCCGACCGCGGTGCCCGACCAGCTGTAGGTGGCGTCGTAGCCGAGCGGTTCGGTGATGCGGAAGGTGCGCTTGTCCTGGCTCAGCTCGCCCTGCACCTGCTTGCCCGCCGCATTGGTGAGCGCGACCTGGGCGATGGTTCCGTCGGCGACCGCCACGGAGACGGGCGCGACCGGGTTGACGTCCTCGGCGTCGTCGGCGGGGGTCATGGTCACTTCGGCCACCGAATCGGGCGTGCCACCGGGCTTGTCGTCGCCGGCGGAGCACCCCGCCACCAGGGCGATCACGACGAGCAGCACGGCCGACACGACGGCCACCGGTCGGCGAATCACTGGACGCTTGCTCACCGCATCGAATCTACGCGTGGCGAACGGCCCGTCCGATCAGAGCGTGACGCCGACCGTGACGGGTTCGGGTTCGAGCCGGATGCCGAAACGCTCGGCCACGCCGTCGCGCACGATGCGGGCCAGCGCCGCCAGGTCCGCCGCGGTCGCGGCGCCGCGATTCGTCAGGGCCAGCGTGTGTTTCGTGGAGAGCCGAGCCGCGGCATCGGGGCCGGGGAAGCCTTTGGCGAAGCCCGCCCGTTCGATCAGCCAGCCCGCGGAGAATTTCACGCCGTCCTCGGCCGGATAGGTGGGAATCGTGACCTCACCCACACGGGCCGTGATCGCGGCACGCACCTCGGGCACCCGCGCGTGCGGGACCACCGGGTTGGTGAAGAACGAGCCCGCGCTCCAGGTGTCGTGATCGGCGGCGTCGAGCACCATGCCCTTGCCCGCGCGCAGGCGCAGCACCGCCTCCCGCACCGACGCGGCGGTCCTGGTCTCGCCTTCCGCGGCCTCCAGCACCCTGGTCAGTTCGCCGTAGCGCAGCGGTGCGCTCGTTCCGCCCGCGTTCAGTGCGAAATCCACTTCGAGCACGACCGCGTCGTCGCGGTGCTTGAGCACGCTGGTGCGGTAGCCGAAGCCCAGTTCGGCGGGCTCCGCCCAGCGGATCTCGCCGCTCGCCCGATCCAGCAGCCGCACCCGGCGCAGCAGATCGGCCACCTCGACGCCGTAGGCGCCCACGTTCTGCACCGGCGTCGCGCCCGCGGAACCCGGTATGCCGGACAGGCATTCGAGACCGCCCAGGTCGGCCGCCACGGTCGCGGCGACCACCGCGTCCCAGTTCGCGCCCGCTTCGGCGACGACGCCGTCCCCGTCGATACGGACGCCCTCGGTCGCGATCCGCACCACCACGCCGTCGAACCCGTCGTCGCCGATGAGCAGGTTCGAGCCGCCCGCAAGCAGCAGCAGCGGAATGCCCGCCGCGTCCAGCGCGCGCACCGTCGCCACCAGGGACTGCGTCGAGGCGCACTCGGCGACGAGCGCGGGACCGCCGACCCGTAGCGTGGTCAGCTCGGCAAGCCGCACCGCGTCGCGCACCAGCGCGCCGGTATCGGCCAGCACGTCGCGCACCTGATCGGTCGCCACCACACGTGAAGTTCGCACGCTCCAGACGGTAGCGTGTCCAACCATGGCTACACCCCTGGCGTTCACGGCCCGCTACTCCCACTCGGTCGCCGCCGTGCGCGCGGCCTTCGCCGACGAGCTGTACTGGAAGGACCGTATCGCCGAGGTCGGCGGGCCGAACGCCCGCCTCGAGTCGGTCACCGCGCAGGGCGACCAGGTGCGCGTCGAGATGGTGCAGGCCATCGCCGCCGAACAGCTGCCGCCGGCCATCACCGCCGTGCGCCCCGGCGACCTGATCATCCCGCGCACCGAGAACTGGACCGGCGACACCGCCGACTTCGACGTCCGCGTCGAGGGCGCCCCCGCCACCATCCGCGGCACCGTCACCCTGACCGGCGACGACGCCTCCAGCACCGCCACCGTCGAAGGCACCATCGAAGTCAAGGTCCCCCTCTTCGGCGCCAAGATCGAATCCGCCATCCAGGAGCGCCTCACCGAACTCCTCCAGTCGGAAGAAGAGTTCACCAACATCTGGCTCACCCAGCACTGACAGTCGCCGGGCGACAGTCGTCCGCAGGACATCGCCACCGCCCATGCCGTCAGCACGGCCAAGCGTCTCGACCGGCCGGTGTTGACGCTCGAGTCGTCGCGCTGGCAGCCGATCGATCAGAAACTGCCGTGGCAGGTGCCGATTGTCGAGTTGAAGGAACCCTGAGGACGCAGGGCGCAGCGCGACCAATCCAACGCATCATCCGCGCACTCCCAGCCACCCCGAGGGCGAGTCTTACGAGCCCGTTCGCGGCCGTCTCGCTTCCGAGCGGTCGAAGCGCATGCGACGCAGTCGCGAGTCTCGACCGCTCGGAAGCGAGACATGAAGGGCCGCGAACCCGCGCGCGCCAGCGCGCCAACAACTCAGTACCCTTTCCCGAATGGCACGCCGACTGGACTACTCCGCCCGCTACCCGTTGCACACCACCAAGGAGCTGTACGAGGCGCTGTCGACCCGTCGGTACTGGGAGGCGCGGGTCGCGGAGATGCGGAAGTACACACCGGACAACGAGGTGGTCAGCCACGAGGTGAGCGATTCGGGGATCGAGGTTGTGTTGCATCACACCTTGCCGCGCGAGATGCTGCCGGAGATCGCGCAGACGGTGATGCGCAAGGACATGATCATCACCCGCAAGGAGAGCTGGGGCCCGTACGTGGGCGAGGAGACCGTCGGCAAGTACTCGGCGTCGATTCCGGCCGGGCCGGGCAGCCTGGGCGGCATCGTCAAACTCTTCCCCACCGAGACCGGCTGCACCATGCGGTACTCCTCTGAGGCGAAGGTGTTCATTCCGATGGTTGGTCCGCGCCTGGAGCAGTTGATGCTGGTGAACCTCGTCGATCTGTTCCGCGGCGAGGCCGAGGAAACGGTGAAGTGGCTGGAAGAGCGAAACCCGACCAGCTGAGCAGACCTATCGGCACGATCACCAGGGGGACCACCGGCGTCAACCGGCTGCGGCGCAGCGACCGCTGGCTGAGGCACGACGAGCTGGTCACCGCGCGCCTGTCGGCGGCGCCCGATCCGCTGGTGGTCGATCTCGGCTACGGCGCGAGCCCGTGGACCACCTTCGAGCTGGCGGCCAGGCTGCGCGCGGTGCGTTCGGATCTGCGGATGGTGGGTCTGGAGATCGATCCGGAGCGGGTGGTGCCCGGCCGCAACGGCGTCACCTTCGCCAGGGGCGGTTTCGAACTGGCCGGTCTGCGTCCCGTGTTGGTGCGCGCGTTCAACGTGCTGCGCCAGTATCCCGAGTCGGCGGTGCCGGACGCCTGGTCGACCATTCTGTCCGCGATGGCGCCCGACGGCCTGCTCGTCGACGGCACGTGTGACGAACTGGGCCGCCGGTCCGCCTGGGTGCTGCTGGACCGCACCGGCCCGCTGTCGCTGACGCTGGCGTGGGATCCGTTCACGGTGGAGCGCCCTTCCGATATCGCCGAGCGGCTGCCGAAGGCGCTCATTCACCGCAATGTGCCCGGCGAACCGATCCACGCCTTGCTCCTCGCCGCCGATCGCGCGTGGGCGCACGCCGCGCCGCTCGCGCCGTTCGGGCCACGGGTGCGCTGGCGCTCCGCCGCGGAACAGCTACGCGCGCAGGGTTTTCCGGTGCGCGAGTACCGCAGGCGCATGCGTGACTGCGTGCTGTCGGTCCCGTGGTCGCTGGTCGCGCCCCGTCAGTGATCGCGTTCGGTCCGGTGCAGCAGTCCGCGCAGGTGCCCGGTGGCGATCGCGATGGGCAGGAGCGAGCGCGGCTCGAACGGCAGCCGCCACAGCCCGCCGTGTGCCGCGCCCGCCGCGAACAGCGATTCCGGGTTCGGATCGGCCGGGGCCGGGTCGTTGAGGTCGGCGACCAGCTTGGCGGCGAGCAGCGTGCGGGCGGTGCCGGGTTCGAAGATCTCCATGCCGAAGCGGTGTGCGCTGCGGTAGGCGGCGGTCAGTGAGCGCTGGGCCCGCACCCCGCGGGTCCAGGTCGGCGGCGCGACGGTGTAGGAGACCGTGTGGCCCGCGGCTCTGGCAGAGATCGCGCGCCAGCGCAGGATCCGCTGGGCGAGTGCGTGATTGGGTCCCTGGAACGGGAAAAGCGCGTTGGCGACCGACCAGTGCGCGCCCGCGGCGTCGGTGATCACGGTCTGGTAGTTCGGCTGATAGAGCGCGGACCGGGTCAGCACGCGCAGCAGGTCTTGGCCGAGGCCGCGCGGCCCGCGCTCACGCAGACGCGAATGCGCTTGCGCGAATACCGATTCCGGCACCGCATAGCAGTCCGTCGGTGAACCGACACCGGCCAGCGCGGTATCGGGACGTGCGGTGAGCAGATCGTCGGCCAGCAGATCGAGGGCGACGGCGAGCCGGACACCGCCGGGACCGCGGCGCGTCACGTACCCGCCGAACACCGGAAAACTCTCGCTGCCCAGCTGTTCCCGGATCCAGTGCACGAGGGCGGGGAACTGGGTGGTGACATCGGCGCCCGGCTGCCCGTCGATCAGCGGATAGCGCAGCACGCCGGCGCCCGCTTCGGCCTCCCGCACCAGCTCGCGCCAGCGCGCGGGTCCCGGCCGCGCCACGGCGAGCACGTCGGCGCCCCAGCGCAGCAGTGGGCGCAGCGGCGTCAGCTCGCCCGCGCCCGCGATCACGACCCGAAACCCCGGCAGCGCCAACCACTCCGGATGATCGATCACCCGCTCCACCGCCGCCGCGAAGCCGGGTTCCACGATGCCGCGCTGCCGCCACTCGGTGAGGCTGCGTTGCAGCGCCTCCTCGGCCAGGACGCCGCCGCGGAACGGAACCTCCAGGCGACGAACGGTTTTCCCAGCGCCGCGCGCGGTGGCCGTGTCGGGCCCGTTGTTCGGGGCTACCGATCCGATTTCCACGCCGCGCAACGGTTCCACGGTGCACCCCGTGACGAACCGCAGCAGATTCCGTGCGGCCCGCAGACCCTCGCCCGCGATGCCCACCGACGCGTCGGGCGCGCTCGCCGCGAGCGCGGTCATCCCGCGAAACACCGAGCGGTACTGGCGTGACCAGTCACGGCAGGTCTCCACCCATTGCGCGAGGTCGGCGTCGTAGCGGCGCACGGCGTCGGCGACCACGGCGGTGGCGAACATGTCACCGACCCGCTCGGGCGCGCCGGACGGAAAGACGAGATCCCACCTACCCGCACCTACCGACCCCATGTTCAGTCACCCTGCCACGATTACGCGCCCGGCAAAACCGGACGGTCCCGGAATTCATAGCCGGACCGGATGATCACGGCCGCACCCACCCGCGCCTCACAGCCCCGTCAGCGCGCGGTGCACCCTGGCCGCGGCCCTGGGCGGCAGACGCACGCTGGCCGAACGGATTTCCGCGCCCGCGCATCGGCGGATGGCGACCGCGTCGCCGACCACCTCGTCCAGCGCGGACTGCCCGATATCGGCCTCGGCGAGGTCGAGCACGGTGCGCACCGGCGTCGTCACCAGGAACGCGCCCGCCGATTCCACGTCCGAGCCGATCAGCGGACGGCGCAGCACCACGAGTCGCGGGGTCACCGGCGGGCGTCCCGCACCCACCGACAGGTGCAGGAAGCGCGGACGCAACCGGCCCATGCCGTGCAACTCGGCCGCGCTCTGGTGCGAGACGGCGGCGGCGCCGTCAAACCAGGCGGCCCACATCGCGTATTCGTCGAGCGGTCCCTCCGGCCATTCGGTCAGCCGCAGCATCCCGACACCGGCTCTGGTCACCGATCCGTCCCCCAGCCCCGCCCGCACCTTGGACTCGCATCCCGTGCGCAGTACCTGTCGGGTGGTGAAGAATCCGGCGTGCCGCCCGGCCAGCCTGCGCAGCACACGCCACCCTTGATCCACTGATTCGGGTGCGCGGCCCGCCGCATCGCCAGCCATGCAGACCAGGCTACGCTCGAATTCTGTGTCACATGTCACATTCGAGACCCTCAACGCGCCCACAGAGCGCGCACAGAAACGTCGTGAAGAATCTTCCGCATGAGTACGAAGCCGCCCACCGCGCGGAAAATCAGCAGGCGCACGCTGGTGATCGCCCTGGCCGTGGTCGCCACGTTGCTCGTCACGATCCTGGTCGGAGGCGAGGCGTACGCGCGCCACGTCGTCTCCCGTTGCATCAGCAGCCAGTTCGAGAAAGAGATGGGCTCACAGATCGATGTGGGCTTCGGCGCCAAGCCGATGCTGATCACCTGGCTGGACGGGAAGGTCTCGTCGGTCACCGTGGACAGCAAGGACAACAAGTTCGGTCCCGCCGTCGGCATGGTCGTGCACGCCGAGTTCAACGATCTCGAGGGTGTGAACAGCGCCAACGGCGGCGGCAGCGTCGGCAGCTCCTCCGCGGACGTCACCTGGAGCAACGAAGGCATCCAGGAGACGTTGGGCGGCATGGTCAGCGGGGTCCGCTCGTCGTCGGCCACCGGCATGATCACGCTGGACGTGCTCGGCGGACTTGCCCAGCTCCAGGTGCATCCGCAGGTGCACAACGGCGTCGTCGAGGTGCAGACCAAGTCGGCCGAGCTGCTCGGCATCGGTCTGCCCACCGATCTGGTCGAAGGCATCGTCGACGTCATCACCGAGAGCCTGCAGAGCTACCCGCTCGGCCTGAAGGCCACCGAGATCAAGGTGACCGACAACGGCGTCGCGGTGCAGCTCGCGGGCGGCCACACCGAACTGCCCGCCGCCGAGAACAACGCCGAGATGCGCTGCTGACCTCCGCGCGATGCGCAGGCGAAACAGCCTCGGCTCCGGCCGTTTTCCGCGATCCCGCGGGCAGCGGCCGGGTTCAGGCGGGGAAACCCTCCAGCACCGCACGGGATTTCGACAAACCGAGCCGGGTCGCGCCCGCGGCGATCAGTTCCGCCGCCGCCGCGGCCGTGCGGATGCCGCCGCTGGCCTTGATCCCGAGCCGCCCGCCGACCGTCTCGGCCATCAGCCGCACCGCGTGCGCACTGGCGCCGCCCGCGGGATGGAATCCGGTGGAGGTCTTCACGAAATCGGCGCCCGCGCGCTCGGCGACCCGGCACACCTCGACGATCGCGTTGTCGGGGAGCGCGGCCGATTCGATGATGACCTTGAGCACCGCGCGATCGGCGATGGCCTCGCGCACCGTGACGATGTCGGCGAGCACGGCGTTGTACTCGCCCTCCAGCGCGGCGCCGACATCGATGACCATGTCGACCTCGGCCGCGCCCTGATCCACCGCGAGCCTGGCTTCGGCGCCTTTCACCAGCGAATGATGTTTGCCCGAGGGGAATCCGGCGACCGTGGCGACCGCAAGGCCCGGCGCGCGCACCGGAAGCATGGACGGCGAGACGCAGATCGCGTACACCCCGAGCGTGCGCGCCTCCTCCACCAGCGCGGCGACCTCGGCGGACGTCGCGTCCGGCGCGAGCAACGTGTGATCGATGATGGCGGCCACTTCGGCCCTGCTCAGCGACGCGGAATCAGCCATGTTTCGAGAGTCTGGCACACGCGAGGTGAATTCCGTTGCGTGCCTGGCGAGGCGTACCGCACACTCGTATCTGTCGGTGGATCCGCCGGCTCGCCGCGGCCCGCCCACATGACGAGCGTTGTGCGGATGGCCCAACCCGTTCGGGAGGAGACGACACTGTGCTGATCCGTCGCGAACGCGCCGAGGACGCCCCCGCCATCGCGTCGGTGCACCGCAGCGCCTTCGGCGCGCTGTACGCGCGCGAGGCCGCCGCGGGCGGACTTCCTGCGCCGCCGCCCGCCGAACCACCCGAGGCCGATCTGGTCGCGCGGTTGCGCAGCGACGCGGGCTGGATCCCCACGCTGTCGCTGGTCGCGGTGGAGTTCGACACGGTGATCGGCCACGTCTGCCTGACCCGCGCCGCCGTCGGCCCGTTCCCCGCGCTGGGTCTCGGGCCATTGGGCGTCCACGTGGAGCACCAGGGCGCGGGCGTGGGCTCCGCGCTGATGCACGCCGCCCTCGGCGCCGCCGACGCGCTCGACGAACCGCTGGTCGGCCTGCTCGGCAGCCTCGACTACTACCCCAGGTTCGGATTCGTACCCGCCACCCGCCTCGGCATCGCCCCCGACGAACCCGACTGGGCCACGCACTTCCAGGTCCGCCCGCTCACCACCTACGAGGCCCAGATCACCGGCGAATTCCATTACGCCGAACCGTTTTACGAACTGTGATCGGCGGGCGCCCGTCCCACATCGTCAACCCTCGAACCACCATTTCTCTCCCGTCGATAGAGAAATGGATTCGGCGGTAGTCGAATGGCGGCAAGTTGATCTTGGAGTGCCACCTCATGACTCCCGTCGATTTCCGAAACGCGCTCACCTACTGGCCGCCACCGCCGCCTGACCAGGAACGAAACCGCAGCCGATCGGCGCGACCGGCACTGCGGGCGTACCCGACCGGCTATCGCGCGACCGGGCCCCGGGCGAACACCAGGCATCCGGCGACCGGCGCCGCGGCAGACCCGGTCCTGGTGCAGCGGGCGAAGCGTCGCCTGGGAGGATAGGCCGATGAGTTCCGCTCCATCCGCCCCGGACGATCGCCGTTTCGTGCTGACGCTGGGCTGCCCGGACCGCCCAGGCATCATCGCAGGGATCACCTCGTTCATCGCCGAGTTCGGCGGGTCGATCGTGGAGGCCGGTTACCACTCGGACACCGACACCGGGTGGTTCTTCACCCGGCAGGCGATCAAGGCGGCGACGGTGCCCTTCGGCATCGCGGAACTGCGCGACCGGTTCACCGCGGTCGCCGACCGGCTCGGCCCCGAGACGGAATGGCAGGTGCACGACACGGGCGAACGCCGTCGCGCGGTGCTGCTGGTCAGCAAGGACGGCCACTGCCTGCACGACCTGCTCGGCCGCGCGTCCTCGGGTGAACTGCCGGCCACCATCGAGGCCGTCATCGGCAACCATCCGGATCTGGCGGCGATGACCGAGGCGCACGGCGTGAAGTTCCATCACGTGCCGTTCCCCAAGGATCCGGCCGAGCGCGGGCCCGCCTTCGAGCAGGTGCGCGAGCTGGTCGACGCGCACGACCCGCACGCGGTGGTGCTGGCCCGCTTCATGCAGGTGCTGCCCGCCGAATTGTGCGAGCACTGGGCGGGCCGGGCGATCAACATTCACCACAGCTTCCTGCCCTCGTTCGTCGGCGCCCGCCCGTACCACCAGGCGTTCGCCCGCGGCGTCAAGCTGATCGGCGCCACCTGCCACTACGTCACCGCCGAGCTCGACGCGGGCCCGATCATCGAGCAGGACGTGATCCGCATCGATCACGCCGACGAGGTGCGCGACATGGTGCGCCAGGGCCGCGATATCGAACGCGTGGTGCTGGCCCGCGGTCTGCGCTGGCACCTGGAGGGCCGGGTGCTGGTGCACGGGCGCCGCACCGTCGTCTTCAACTGAGCGCCGTCGCGGCAGACATGAACCGCGTGGTTACCCACCCGGGGTGGCCACGCGACGGTCGAACAATCGACGGAAGTCATATGGCGGCTAGTTGATCTTGGACAACCGCCATACGACTCCCGTCGATTCCATTTCTCTATCGACGGTAGTCAAATGGTGGCTGAGGGACTGACAGGCCGAGATCTCTCTTTGTTTGCGCACTCTCGTGTCGGCTCTACTGCGCCCCGCCCGGTCGGACGCCGCGGCCCCGATCGGAGACGGCGTCGGCTCCGGTCGGGGTCAGCGTGCGATCGGCCTCGGATCAGCCGACCGCTTCGGTGCGCGCGAGGGCGTGCACCGAGTCGAGAACGACGGCGAGTTCCTCGTTGAACCGCTCGTACATCTCGACGTTGCCGAGGTGTCCGGTGTTCAGCACCTCGTAACGCACCAGGCTGCCCACCGACTCGAGCATCTCGGCGATGATCTCCGAGTGCAGCGGCGGCGTCATGTCGTCGGCGGACCCGGCCAGGATCGTGGTCGGCACCACCAGGTTCTTCGCCGACTCGCCGAGGTCCATGACGGCGAGCAGCCTGCCGAATTCGGCGCGCACCAGCGCGGGACACGAGCGCACCACCGCCATGCTGTAGTCCACCAGGTCGCCGGTGGACTCCAGGCTCATGATCTGGCGGGCGAACACCCATTTCACGGGCTTGATCGGCGGAAAGACGACCGGGGTTCCCAGGCCGAGCTCGCCGACGACGTGCGGCAGCGAAACGCCGGTGCGCTTCCACGGCAGCGGCCGGTTGAAGAAGGGCACCACGGTGGTCGTGGCGACCAGGCCGTGCGGCGCGGTGTTGGTCAGCAGCACGGCCTCCGCACGCCGGGTGACCTCCGCGGGGTAGCGCCCAGCCCAGGCCTGCAGCGTCATGCCGCCGAGGCTGTGTCCGACGAGCACGGCCTTGCGGCCGGCGGGCAGCGCGGCTTGGAGCACCGCGGCCAGGTCGTCGGCCAGCAGGTCCATGGTCAGCTTCGAGGAGCCGCGCTCGCTCTCACCGTGTCCGCGCTGGTCGTAGGCGATCACACGGTATTCGCCCGCGAAGGCGTTGATCTGGGCGTTCCAGTATTCGATGGCGCAGGTCCAGCCGTGCACCAGCACGATGGCGGGAGCGTCGGCCGGGCCGTACGCGTGCACCCGCAGTTTCGTGCCGTCGGGCGCGGTCACCGGGATGACGTCGTGTGGCACGGCGGGCGGGTTCAGCGCGGCGATCGAGTAGGTCCGCGCCCGGAGGTTGGCGCGATGGACGTCGAGCAGGCTCCGAAACTTTCCCGGAAGCTCCGCCAACGCGGTCGGCAGCTGTGCACGCATTCGGACACTCCTTTGTGTTACTGATAATTACAGTAACCCGAAGTATCACGTGCTAGCTAGTGCAAGCACAAAAAAAGTCGCCGCCGCCCGGTCGAAGGGCAGCGGCGACCAAGCCGCCAACCAGCAGGGACATCAAGTCCGCTTGCTGGCGCAAGCACGAAAAACGATCAGCGAATCACCAACGCGGGCCGCGCTGGATCTCGTCCACCTTCGGCCGCACGTCGGCCAGGTAGACACCCGTCGCGATGATCGCGACGAAGGCGAGCAGCCCCAAGCCGGCAGGCGAGAGCAGCAGAAGCAGGAGCGACACGCCCAGAATCGCAAGCCAGATCGGCTTGGTCTGCTTGTCCACCGCGGTGAAGGCGTCCGGCCGCTGGCGAATGGCGTGAATCAGCGCGAAGATCGTCGCGCCCAGCGCGACGAGCCACAGCACCAGCAGGATCAGTCCGGTCAACCCGTTCACGGTAGTCACCTGACCCATGATACGAGCGACGCCCCCGCACAGCAGGGTGCGCGGGGGCGTCGAGTCGTGTCGAAACCGGGTGATTACACCTTCTTCGGCGCGGCCTTCTTGGCGGGCGCCTTCTTGGCGGCCGGAGCGGCCTTCTTGGCCGGAGCCTTCTTCGGCGCACCGTTCTCGGCGGCCGGAGCGGTCTCGGTGGTGACCGCGACGACCTCGGCCTCGACGACCGGCTCGGCGGACTCCTCCTCGGCCTCGGCGGCCTTGCCGGGGCGGCCGATCAGGCCGTTGACCCGCTCCAGCACCTCCTCGGCGCGGACCGCGGCGTCCTTGTACAGGGTCTCGACGCGGTCGATCCGGTCCTCGACCACCTGGTTGGCACGCAGCCGCTCGACGGTCTCCTCACCGCGCACGGCGAGGTCGGCGTACAGGTCGACGACCTTGTTGTAGTACTCCTCGGCCAGCTTGCGCAGCTCCTCGGAGGTGAGCTTCTCACGCAGCTCGGCAAGATCGTCCGGCAGTTCGGAGGGCAGGCCGGACAGCCGCTCACGCAGCGTCTCGAACTGGGCCTGCACGTCGGCGGGCACGTTGGCGAAACGCTCGCGCGCCTCTTCCACCCGGCCCGGCACATCGGCGGAGGCCGCGCGCTCACGCACCTGGGTGACGACATCCAGGGCGGCGGTGTAGACGGCATCTCCGGCGCCGACGGCGGCGAACAGAGGCTTGCTGACGGTCAGGGTCTTGTCGGTCATAGTGTTTCGTTCTCCTGGCGTGGCGGAGTGTCGGTTGTCGTGCGCGGAACGTCGCTGTCCCATTCCCCCCCTGGCTCGTTCCCTCCGTTTTCCCGGCGAAACGATTCATAGATCTCCAGGAGCATCTGCTTCTGCCGTTCACTGATCTCCGTGTCGGCAAGCAGGGCGTCCCGGACCGGACTGTGCGGCCGCTGCTCGAGATAGCCAGCCCGTACGTACAGCACCTCCGAGGACACCCGTAGCGCCTTCGCGATTTGCGCGAGTACCTCGGCGGAGGGATTACGCAATCCGCGCTCGATCTGACTGAGATACGGATTGCTCACCCCCGCCAGCGCGGCGAGCTGACGCAGCGAGACTTGCGCCGCCTCGCGCTGCGTCCTGATGAAACCTCCGATGTCGTGCGCCGCGTTGGCGACACGGCCCCCTCGTTCGCCGACGCCGCCCGATTGCTCGGGTGGACCGTCGGTGTACTCGGCGGAAACCTCGGGATGGTCTGCCATCACTCACCTTCTGGCGGTTGTACGGGTTCAATTCTAGGGCAGGGTGCTAGCTCTTGCAAGCACGCTGTTAGCACGTTTTCGGCAAACCGCCGGCGTGCCGTTGTTTCAGCCGTGGAACAACAGCTGCGACACGGTGTAGATCACCAGCCCGGCCAGCGATCCGACGACCGTTCCGTTGATCCTGATGAATTGCAGATCGCGCCCCACCTGCAATTCGATCTTCTTGCTCGCCTCTTCGGCGTCCCATCTGGCAACCGTGTCGGTGACCAGCGTGGTGATCTCGCTCGCGTAGTTCGATACGAGGTAGCGCGCCCCGCGGTCGATCCACCCGTCAACCTTGCCTCGCATCTCGGCGTCGTCACGCAGCCGCTCACCGAGCTGCTGCACATTCTCCCCCACCTTGCGGCGCAACGTACTGTTCGGATCGTCGGCGGATTCCAGGATGAGCCGCTTGGCCGCGCGCCAGGTCGCCTCGGCCATGCCGGTGATTTCCTCGCGGCCCATGATCTGCGACTTGATCCGCTCGGCCTTCTTGATCATCGCGTCGTCGTACTGCAGGTCGTTCGCGAATTCCTCGAGGAAGCGATTCGCGGCCAGCCGCACCTCGTGCTCGGGATTCGACCGCACCTTCCAAGTGAACTCGACGAGTTCGCGGTAGATCTTTTCCGAAAGCAGAATGTTGACAAATTTCGGAGCCCACTGCGGCGCGTCGCGCAAAACAATCCGGTCGATGGTCTCCTGGCTGCCCAGCGCCCACTGGTGCGCGCGCTCGGCGAGCATGTCCAGCAGCGGCAGCTGCCGGTTGTCGGCGAGCAACTCGGCGAGCACCCGGCCGATCGGCGGACCCCACAGCGGTTCGGCGATCCGCTTGACGATCGTGTTGTCGATGACCTGCTCGACGTCCTCGTCGCGCAGCACCCCCACCACCGCGCGCAGGATCGTCGAACTCTCCTCCGCCACCCGCGCGGCGTGCTGCGGGTCGGCCATCCAGCGGCCGACGCGCAGCGAGACCTGCGCCGAATTCACCTTGGCCGAAACCACATCGGGCGAGAGGAAGTTGGTACCGACGAAGCTGCCGAGGCTGGCGCCGAGCTGATCCTTCTTCTTGCGGATGATCGCCGTGTGCGGAATCGGCAGGCCGAGCGGATGCCGGAACAACGCCGTCACCGCGAACCAGTCGGCGAGCGCGCCGACCATGCCCGCCTCCGACGCCGCGCGCACGTACCCGACCCAGTCGCCGCCCCCGCCGCGCGATTCCAGCCAGCGACAGAACAGGTAGACCACCGTCGCGAAGGCCAGGAATCCGGTGGCGACGGCCTTCATCTTCCACAGGTCACGCCGTTTGGCGGCCTCGTCGACGAAGAACCCGGTCGGGCCCGCCGGGGTCGGCGGTGCCATGACCGAGATGTTGCCGGGAGCTTTCTCCATGTCTCCATTCTGCTGTGCCGCGCTCGGGGGACCCTGTTCTGTGGTTCCTGCCGCATCCGGCCCCCAAACGGACCTACGCTGGGTGGCCTGCACCTAAGCTGAAGGTCCACGACCAATACGAACGAGGGAGCCAACGCTGTCCACCGAAGACCTTGTCGACATCGGTGAGCGCGCCGAGCGACCGGCTGCGGTGCGCGGCGGCCGGATGGACGGCCGCAAGCGCCGGTGGCGTCAGCACAAGATCGACCGCCGCGAGGAACTCGTCGACGGCACCCTCGCCGCTGTCCGCACCCGGGGCAGCAACGCGGGCATGGACGAGATCGCCGCGGAGATCGGCGTCTCCAAGACCGTGCTCTACCGATACTTCTCCGACAAGAACGACCTGGTCCACGCGACCATGCAGCGGTTCATCGAGACCACCCTGATGCCGCGGGTCTACGGCGCGATCAGCCTCGACGCCGACGAGTTCGAGCTGGTGCGCACGGCGCTCGCGGCCTACGTCGGCACGGTCGACGAGGACCCCGAGGTGTACCGCTTCATCATGGGCAGCGGCTCGGACGCGTCCTCGCTCGCCGAGTTCGAGAAGCTCTTCGCCGAGGTGGTCTCCGCGGTCATCGCGGACAAGGCGGGCGCGCTCGGCATCGACACCACGGGCGCGATGCTCTGGTCCTATGTGCTGGTCGGCGGCATCCAGCTGGCTACCCACTGGTGGACCACCGACAAGTCCATGTCCCGCGAGGAAGTCATCGACTACCTGACGATGATGGCCTGGAGCGCCATCGAGGGCATGGCTCGCGCGGGCGGCTCCCGCGAGACCTTCAGCAAACAGCAGCACGTGCTGCCCTCCCGGGAAACCGACGCACCCGCGTAACAGACACCGTCGGGCAAAGGCACACCTGATACCCCCGGATGAAGTCCGGGGGTAACTCGCGCGCGCCCGCTGCGGAGGTTCACCTGTCTGTGACGGCGGGTTCGACAATGCCGCTCGGTTGGTTAGTCTGAACGCGAGCGGTGCCACAGTGGGGTGGGTCACCGCCCCGCGTGGCCACGCAAGCTCGCACTTGCGCGTCCCGTCGGCCCGACCGCGGCACCAATGGAGGTACCTCGATGGCGAAGCAAGTGCCGACTTCCCGGCTCGCTCGCGGCACCAAGCTGGGTGCGGTGGCTGCCAGTTCGGTGTTGCGGACCCAGCGCACGAGGCTTTCCATGCGGGGCAGATCCGAGGCCGTGCGCGCCAAAATGGCCGAGGAGTCCATGATTCGCACCACCGAGCAGGTGGTCATGGTGCTGGGCACCATGAAGGGCGTCGCCATGAAACTGGGACAGATGATGTCGGTGCTCGATCTGGACCTGGTGCCCGAGGATCATCGCGAACGGTTCCAGAAGCGGCTGGCCGTGCTGCGCAATGCCGCGCCGACCGTCTCGTTCGACGCCATGCGCCAGGTGATCGAGGAGGACTTCGGCCAGCCGCTCCCCGCGCTCTTCGCGGAGTTCGATCCGGAGCCGATCGCGGCCGCCTCGATCGGCCAGGTGTACCGGGCCACGCTGCACGACGGCCGGGTTGTCGCGGTGAAAGTGCAGTACCCGGGCATCGATGCCGCGGTGCGCGCGGATCTGAAGAACCTCAACATGTTCCGCAAGGTGCTCACCTCCGCGATGCCGTGGGTCACCCCCGCCGTCCTCGACGAGCTCCGGCTGAACATGGAGAGCGAGCTCGACTATCAGGCCGAGGCCGTCACCCAGCTGCAGATCGCCGAGCTCTACGCGGGGCACCCGTTCATCGCGGTGCCGCGCTCGCTGCCCGAGCTCAGCACGACCCGGGTGCTGGTCAGCGAGTACCTGCCTGGCAAGGGCTTCGAGGAGCTGCGCCAGTTCCCGGAGGACGAGCGCAACAGGATCGGCGAGATCATCTACCGGTTCTACGTCGGCTCGCTGTTCACCTTCAACGAATTCTGCGGCGACCCGCACCCCGGCAATGTGCTGCTCGTCGATGACGGCCGCGTCGGGTTCCTCGACTTCGGCCTGTTCAACCGGATGGACCCCGAGCATGTGCGATTCGAGCTGATCTGCCTGCGCGCGGCCGCAGAGGATCGCGCGGAAGACCTGCGCGAGTTGATGATTCAGCGCGGGGTGATCGACTCGCCGGAGGAGATCGGCGCCGAGGAATGCCTCGAATACGTGCTCGCGGCCTCGGAATGGTGTCTGGTCGACGAGGAACTCACCATCACGCCGGAACTGGCCAGCGGGGCGTTCCTGCTCGCGGTGGACCCGCGCGCCAGCGAGTTCGCCGGGATGAAGCAGCAGAACCTGCCGCCGGAGCACCTGTTCTCCCGCCGCGCCGACTTCCTCACCTTCGGCATGCTCGGCCAGCTCAACGCCACCGCGAACTGGCATCGGATCTCGCGCGAGTGGCTCTACGACGAACCGCCGGTGACCGACATGGGCAAGGCGCACCAGCAGTGGCTGGCCGAGAATCCTCCGCCCGCCACGACCAAGACCGCGCGGCCGCGCGGCGCGACCACAACCGAGAAAGCCGCGGCGAAGAAGACGCGGCAGCCAAGGACCGGGCGAAAAGCCTGAGTCACCCTCCGCTTCGACCAGGAGTGAAGAACACATGCCAGACAACCGCGAATTCGATATCGCCCTGTTCGGCGCGACGGGTTTCGTCGGCAAGCTCACCGCGCAGTATCTGCTCGACGCGGCGCCCTCCGACGCGCGCATCGCGCTGGCGGGCCGCTCGCTGGACAAGCTGACCAAGGTCCGCGAGGAGCTGGGCCCGAAGGCCGCGTCGTGGGATCTGGTGGTCGCCGACTCGACCGATCAGGCCGCGCTCGACGCGCTGGCCGCGCGCACCAAGGTCGTGGTGACCACGGTCGGCCCGTACCTGCGCTACGGACTGCCGCTGGTCGCCGCCTGCGCGAAAGCCGGCACCCACTACGCCGATCTCACCGGCGAGCCGCTGTTCATCCGCGAGGCCATCGACGCCTACCACGACGAGGCCGCGCGCACCGGCGCGAAGATCGTCAATTCCTGTGGGTACGACTCGATTCCGTCCGATCTGAGCGTGTACCAGCTGTACCGGAGCACGGTCGCGGACAACACCGGCGAGCTGACCGACACCACGCTGATCGCCTCGCTCAAGGGCGGCGTCAGCGGCGGCACCATCGATTCGGGCCGGGCCATGATGGAGGCCATCGCCGCCGATTCCAGCAAGGCCTCGGTGCTGTCGCACCCGTATTCGCTGAGCCCCGACAAGTCGATGGACCCCGCCGTGGGCCGCCAGTCCGATCAAGCACTGCAGCGCGCGAGCAACATCGACCCGAGCCTGGACGGCTGGGTCAGCACCTTCGTGATGGCCGCGCACAACACCAAGATCGTGCGCCGCAGCAACGGCCTGCTCGGCTGGCCGTACGGCAAGAACTTCCGCTACCGCGAGGTGATGAGCGCGGGCAAGTCGGCGGCGGCGCCGCTGGTCGCGGCGGGCATGGCAGGCGGCATCGTGGCCACCATGGCCACCGGTGCGCTGCTGTCGCGAGTCTCGGTGGGCCGCAAGCTGCTCGACCGGGTGCTGCCGAAGCCGGGCACGGGCCCGAGCGAGGAGGCCCGGCGCAGCGGCTGGTTCACCATGAAGACCTACGCGCACACCACCTCCGGCGCGAAGTACGTGGCGACGTTCGCCGGGCAGGGCGACCCCGGCTACCAGGCGACCGCGGTCATGCTCGGCGAAGCCGGGCTGTGCCTGGCCTTCGACACCGACAAGCAGCCCGAGCTGGCGGGCATCCTCACCCCGGCCGCGGCCATGGGTGACGCACTGACCGACCGGCTGCGTGCGGCGGACATGACCATCGAGGTGCAGCGGGCCTGAATCAGGCTGCCGCACCACGATTTCCACGGTCTAGGAGCTGTTGTGCACGACAAGTCCGGGAGGGCGGCGCGGTGAACCTGGCCCGCCGCACCATGAATCACCCGGCGGTGGCCGCCGTCTACGAGCGCGCGTGGCGACCGACGCTGTTCTACCTGGCCAGCGGCCGCAGCACCGCGTCCGATCGCCGCGACGCGGTCGGCACGCTGCGGCTGGCCGGGGACAAGAAGGTGCTCGACATCGCTTGCGGTCCGGGGAATTTCACCAGGTACCTGAGCGAATCGCTGGCCGAGGGCGGCTATGCCGTCGGCGTGGACTATTCCGAGCCGATGCTGGCGCGCGCGGTGGCCGACAACGCGGGCCCGCGCGTCGGCTACCTGCGCGGGGATGCCCGTGCGCTGCCGTTCACCGACGGCGCCTTCGACGCGGTGTGCTGTTTCGGGGCTCTCTATCTGATCCCCGATCCGCTCGCCGCCACCCGGGAGATGGTGCGCGTGCTCGCCCCCGGCGGCCGCATCGCCATCACCACCAGCCATCGCGCCGACACCCCGTTCGGGCACGCGAGCCGAATCGTCGGCGGCTGGAGCGGTTTGCGGGTGTTCGACCACGAGACCTTCCCGAACCTGTTCCGCGAACTCGGGCTGGTCGAGATCGATCAGACGGTGCACCGGCTGTTGCAGTACGTCAGCGCCACCCGTCCGGCCTGAGCGGAAGGCCAGGGCAGCTTGCCCTTTCGATCAGCTTGCCGGAGCCGCCTGTGACGCAGAGAGTCTCGGGCGGCAGCGCCACCCGTCCAGCCCGATCGGAAGGCCATGGCGGCTTGCCCTTTCGGTGCCAACGTGCCGGAGCTGCCTGTGGCGCACAGCGTCTCGGGCGGCTCCGGTGGCGGGGCTCAGTCGGACTGTTCGTCGGATACCGGGACTCGGCTCAGCTCGACCATCCGTTGCAGCACCGAGGGCGCGACCGCGAAATCGAGTTCCGTGCCGCCGTTTTCGAAGACGTAGGTCAGGTAGTCGTCGCTGTGCAATGCGGCGCGCCGGACCGAGCAGTGCTCGCCGACGACTACCCAGCCACCGATGGTCAACTGATCGAGCATCGCACCTCCCACCCTCCGGCCTAGGCCATTCCCTGGCGTGGCGGACTATTCCAGGCGTGATCCCGCCTTGTCAACGGCATCACGGCGCGTCATCGACCGCGTGTCACACGCCTCGGACGGAGTATTCCTGGCGGAATACCCATGATTCGGGCGGATAGATGCCCTCGTCGAACTGCAGCACCGCGCCGTCTGCATCGAGCGCGGTGAGCCGGTACACCAGCACCGCGGACGTGCGGGCCAGCAGCAACCGCTTGCGCTCCTCCGAGGTCGCCAGCCGGGCGCTGACCTGATCGAACACCGACGCCACCCGGCGACCGGTCACCGCCTCCAGATAGGTGGCGGTGCCGCCGGGTAGCCGCTGGGTGTCGAGCAGCCGATCCGCGACGTCGGCGAGCTCGCCGGAGAACCAGGACGTCGAGAGCTCGGCGTCGCCGTTGGTCCCGGTGAACAATCGCCTGCGAGCGATCACCTCGCTACCGGTCGCGAGACCGAGCGCGTCGGTCACGTATTCCGGGCCGTCGACCAGTTCCGCGGCGAGGATGTCGACCGGCTCGCGCTCGGCGTACATCGCGCCGTACTGCCGTGCCCGCCCGGCGGATTCGCGCACCAGCGGGACGGCGTCCGGGCCGCGCACGAAGGTCCCCGACCCACGCCGGGATTCCACCAATCCTTGCTGGCGCAACGTATTCAGCGCCTTGGCTGCCGTCGGCCGCGCGACCTTCCACACGACGGCGAGCTCTCGTTCGGAGGGCACCTCGGCGCCGGGAGCGAGTTCGCCGCGCTCGATCTGGTCGCGGATGTACCCCGAAATCTGCTGATACTTCGGGAGTACTTCTTCGATGTCGGGCACCGAACGCCTTCCGCTCCGGGATCTGCCAATACTTCCGGTCAGTGTAACCAGCCCGCGAACCCTGCCCGGCCGCCGACCGTGCGCCACATCACAGCAGGTGCACGGGGGAAAGCCGGCAACGGGGGTGGTTACCCAACGGTAGAGTGCCGACCAGTATGGCCGTGGGTGTGGGCCTAGCAGAAGGGGGCGACCCAGATGGCGGTGCCGGATACGGGGCAGGGGCTGGCCAGGGGGCTGTATGCGGCGGCCGTCGGCACGGACGGCGGCGAACGTTTCGAGCTGGCCGAGGATGTCGCCGAGAACCTCGCCGCGGCTTGCGACCGGCTGGTCGACGACCTGCGAAAGGCCATGGCCACAGGATATTCGGTCACCGAGGTCGGCGGGTTTCCCGACCTGCCGACCGGCCGCGGCCTCGCCGCCGGGTTCAGCGACAAAGGTCAGCAGTTCCTCGACACCGTGGCCGCTTTTCAGGAGACCGCGCTGCTCTTCAAAGCGGCGTACCTCGCGGCGGGCCGTAAACTCCAGGACGCGGAAGCGGCGCACCGGGCCGCGCTCGAGCTGGTCACCGACTATCTGGATCCGCGATGACCGCGCGCGAGTCCGGAATGCGGAGGTGGTGACCGTGGTGGACGCCGCGGCGAGAGCTGCCGCCGACGAGATCAGGGTGCAACAACGCGCACTCGCCGCGTCCGCCGGAACATCCAGCGGTGGAACGGATCCCGCCTACGCGCAGGAGCGGGAGCGGTTCGGCGCCTACACCCACGTGGAGATCTGGGACCGGGTGCACGAAGCGCTCGATCCCGGCGCGCTCGGCGAGACGGCCGCCGCATGGCAGGCCAACGCCGACGCGGTCGCCGACGCCTTCCAGACCTTCGCCGACGCCGCCGATCGCGAATTCGCCCGCTGGGCAGGACGATCCGCCGAGGCGGCGCAGCGCGCGACCAGGGAGTTCATCCGGGCTGGTGTCGAAGCGCACGACGTCTGCCGTGCCGTGCAGCGCCTCATGGAGCTCAATCGCGATGCGGCACAGACCATCCGCGCCGCGATCCCGCAGCCGCTGCGCTATGTGCCGCTGGACGACCCGGCCGCCGAGTCCGTGTACGGCGGTCGCCGCCGAATGGACCACGACCTGGCCGCCGCGACGGCCGAGGCCGACGTCCAGGACACCATGACCTACGTCTACACCCCGACCATGCCCGCCTCCGGCGACAGCGTGCCCCGGTTCACCCCGCCGCACGCCCCCTCCGACGGCGGGGGCGGCGCACGGTGAGATGGGTCCTCACCCCGGACGAATTCACGCATGTCTGGGAAAGCGAAACGAACCTGGACAGGCGACCGTATCCGATCAACATGGTGCCGTCGTCCACCGTGCGCACCGAAACCGAATACGCCGCACTGCGTTTGCCGCAGCGGTTCGCCAGGCAGGCCGACCCGGATCTGGCCGCCGCGCTGATGCTGTGCGCCCGCACCGACGCCACCACGATCACCATCTCCGGTGAGCGCAGCGCGCCGGGACGCAACGGCAGCGCCCCCGAGGACGACCGCATCCTTGCGTTCGCCGCGATCGTGCACAAGCACGCGGGCGTGCTGGTCGCCACGCCGGACAGGGTGATCGTGCAGATGTGCCATGTGCGCAACCTCGGCCAGCGCTTGGTGCAGGTGATCGGCTCGGCGCAGCCGGGACGGCTCGGCGCGATGCGCGAGCCGCAGGACGCGGTGCTCACCACCGAACCGTCCGATGCATCGGCCAACGGCCAGCGCGGCGCCGCCCGCTTCCGGCAGACGTTGCGCAAGCCGGTGGATTGCCGCGGGTTCATCACCGTGACCGTGGACCCGGACAATCCGATGTCCCCGCCGACGCGCCACCGCACCTGGCTCGATTTCACCGGCGACGGCCGCTACCTGCTGACCACCTCGCACGATCTGAGCCTCACACCGGTCTCCGACGACGATTTCGCCGTGCAGTTGCTGCGGCTCGCCCAGATCCGCTGACGCCGAACCCCGTGCCGGGCGCCGACGGACGTGATAAGTGTGGTCGATGGTGAAGCACTGGTCTGTTCCGGTCACCGAGGCCCTGAAAGCCGACGGTTTGCAGATCGCGGAGCTCGCGACCTCGTCGACTCCAGGATTCACCGGGGACAAGAAGAAAGCCGAAGAGTTGCTGATCAAGCGCGGCGAGGCGCTGTCGGTACTGCAGGAGAAGCTCTACGCCAACGGGCGCTCCGGCGACAAGCGCAGCGTGCTGCTGGTATTGCAGGGCATGGACACCGCGGGCAAGGGCGGCATCGTCCGGCACGTCATCGGTTCGGTGGACCCGCAGGGCGTCGACCACGCGGCCTTCGGCGTCCCGACCGACGAGGAACGACGCCACCACTACCTGTGGCGCATCCGCAACGCACTGCCGCGCGGCGGTCAGATCGGCGTGTTCGACCGCTCGCACTACGAGGACGTGCTCGTGGTGCGGGTGCACGACCTCGTGCCGCGCGAGGACTGGGAGCCACGCTACGACGAGATCAACCAGTTCGAGCGCGAGCTGATCGGTGAAGGCATCACGCTGGTGAAGGTCGCCATGTTCGTCTCGCTGGACGAGCAGAAGAAGCGGCTGCGCCAGCGGCTGGAGCGTCAGGACAAGTACTGGAAGTTCAATCCCGCCGACATCGATGACCGCGCCTACTGGCCTGCGTACCACGAGGCGTACCAGGACATGCTCGACCGCACGTCCACCGCCGACGCGCCCTGGTACGTGCTGCCCGCCGACCACAAGTGGTACGCCCGCCTCGCGGTCACCGAACTGCTCATCGATGCACTGGAGACACTGAAACTCGACTGGCCTCCAGCACATTTCGACATCGCCGAACAACTCCGCCGCTTGGAGCAGGTCTGAGCTTCGGACCCGGTGCTGCTCGCGCGGCCGGAGATACTTGCGCAGGCCGCCGCGGAAATCCATGCCGCGCTGGGTGTTGTGCGGCCGAGTGCTGCGAAATAGATGTCCGCGGAGATAACACAACAGCCGAGGCAGGCAGACATCTCGAACAGCTCCGCCTCGGCCGAGCGGCCCCCGTCTGTCCCCTCCTGGCGGGGGCCGCTCCTCGTCAGATCCGGCGCATCACCGAGACGACCTTGCCGAGGATCACGGCCTCGTCGCCGTCGATGACGTCGTAGGCCGGGTTGCGCGGTTCGAGATACACGTGGCCGTTGCGGCGGCGATACACCTTGACGGTGGCCTCCTCGCCGATCATGGCGGCCACGATGTCGCCGGAGTGCGCCTCGTGCTGCTGGCGCACCACCACCGTGTCACCGTCGCAGATGGCGGCGTCGATCATCGAGTCACCGCGCACGCGGAGCGCGAAAACCGTGCCGCGACCGACCAATTCGCGGGGCAGCGTCAAGGTGTCGTCGGCGTGCTGCTCGGCGAGGATCGGCGTGCCCGCGGCGATGTCGCCGACCACCGGCACGGTGACCGCGGAGTCGGAGGTCTCCGCTCGCGCCGTGCCATGAAGGAACAACCGCACGTCGATCGGGCGGGCCATCCCGGAGCCGCGCCGCAGAAATCCCTTCTCCTCCAGGCTCTTCATGTGCTTGGAGACCGTGGACGCCGACAGACCGACCGCCTCACCGATCTGCCTGGTGTTCGGCGGATACCCGTATTCGACCACCCAGTCCCGAATCACGGCCAGAATCCGCTGCTGGCGCGGCGGCGGCGTCGAAGTGTCGAGATGCTCGAAGTCGTATCCGGTCACCCGGGGAATGCTAGAGGCGGGCGCGGACAAACCACGCACGCGACGCCGCGGCGACCGATCCGGAGCCCGGCACTGTACAGCGCCCCTGCGGTGCGGCGGGAACGCTGCGCGGTCCGGTGAGGCTCAGGCCGGGCCCGACCGGTGCGCGGTGAGCACCGGCTGGAAGAAGCCCGTCTCCTCCGGCATGTGCCAAGTCGGTTCGGCGAAGCCCGCCTCCGCCACGAACTCGATGAGCTGCGCCCTGGTCAGCGCCCAGTACCGCGCGCCGCCCGCCCGAACGGCCCAGCCGTCGCCGCCCTCGGTGAGCCGGAACATCTCGAAGTCGTAGCGCTCGCCGTCCTCGTGCCAGTGCCAGAGCTGGAAGGTGACGGTGCGCCCGGCGGCGGAATCGACCGACTTCGGCGGCAGCGCACCGGGTTTGGCGGCGCGTAGCGCGTCGTAGTCCCTGGTGGTCAGCACCAGCAGACCGCCGGGCCGCAGCACCCGCCACATCTCGCCGAGCGCTGTGCCCACCTCGACGGCGGTGAGCAGATGCGGCAACGCGTTGTCGGCGCACACCACCGCGTCCGCCCATCCGCCGTCGAAGGGCAGCGCCCGCATGTCGCCCGCCAGCGTGGGCAGCCGCAACCCCCGCGTCCGCGCCTCCTCGGCCGCCCGAGCCGCGGCCACGGGGCTCAAATCCATCCCCACCACGGTGTGCCCGCACGACGCCAACCCGATCGCCTGCGTCCCGATTCCGCACGCCGCGTCCAGCACGGTCGACGGCCCAGCCCCCAACCGCCCCCGCAGCACCCGATCCAACGCCCGGCCCTGCCCCGCGACCGCCGCGGGCCAGTCCTGATAGAGCAGGTGATATTCCCCGGCCAGCTGGTCGTAGAAGTCGCGCGCCACATCACCGGACATGACTCAACCGTAATCGAAGCGAGTTAGTTTTCCCCGAATCTCGCGTGTCCAAACATCTTGCCTGTCAGGATGTTCCCCACACGCGACGACTCCTGTCGGGGGGAGCCGCCTTCGGGCCTGCATCGGGTCGCGTCATCCATTCAATCGATATGGGGATCATGGGGACACCACGACAGACCGCTGTCGTCGCCGCGATCGGATTCGCGCTGCTCGCCGCCGCCGCGGGGTGCGGCGGCGACACCGGAGACGACCGTCCGCGACCGACGACCACGGCACGAACCACCACCGTGACCACACCACCGACCACGACCAGCGCGACCACGACGCCGCCCCCGACCACCACCGGCGTGACCACGCTTCTGCCACCCGCGTCGTTCGTGCCGCCCTCGCCGGTGCTGCCGACACCGCAGCTACCGCCGCCGCCCGCCGTTCCGACGCCGCAGGCAGCGCCCCCGCCCGCGCCGCCGCAGGTCGCGCCGCCACCGGCTCCGCCCAGACCGCAGCAGAGCAGCGTCTACTACCGCAACTGCGCCGCGGCCAAGGCTGCGGGCGCAGCGCCGATCTATCAGGGCGAGCCCGGATATCGCAGCGAGCTGGACCGGGACGGCGACGGGATCGCCTGCGAGACGTGAGGCGGGGCTCAGGCCGCGTTGCGCTGACGCACCCCCGGCGACATTTCGGAATCTCTCAGGTTGACCCACGATGATGTGGACCGTGCCCGACCGCTCGACGACGAGTTCCGGAACTACCATCGTGGCGGCAGGCGAAACCGGCAGGCGAGCGAAAGGCGTGGTGAACGCACGGTGAGCAACAACCCGGGACGGAAGAATCCGCTGCTGCAAGCGGAGCGCGCCGACCGCAATCGCAAGATCTTCATCCAGGTGGCGGTGGCCGCCGTGCTGATCGGCCTGGTGGCCGCGATCGGCATCGGAATCGCGATCAAGAAGGCGGAGAAGGACGATCCCGGTCCCACCCCGAGCATCGCCGCGGCACAGGCGCCGGGCGCCGTCACCGGAGCGATCACCGACAACGGCTCCATCCGCGTCGGCAAGCCCGAGGCGAAGGTCACCGTCCGGGTCGTCGCCGACCTGCAGTGCCCCGCATGCAAGGCCTTCGAGGCCGCCTACGGCAAGGTGCTGGACGACGCGGTGAGCACCGGTACCGCCGCGGTCGAGTACAACATCATCTCGTTCCTGGACAAGGCCTCGACCACCCAGTACTCGACCCGCGCGGCCAACGCCTCCTACTGCGTCGCTCAGGAGGACCCGACCAAGTACCAGGCGTGGCTCACGGCGATGTTCGCCCAGCAGCCGCCGGAGGGTGGTAACGGCCTGCCCGACGAGAAGCTGATCGAGATCGCGAAATCGGCAGGCTACAGCGACGCCGTCGCGAGCTGCATCACCGACCGCACCTACGAGAAGTTCGTCGCGGACACGACCAACAAGGCCTTCGACAGCGGCATCCAGTCGACGCCGACGGTCTTCGTCGACGGTAAGCAGGTCAACCCGAGCGCTCTCGAGCAGGCCATCGCCGCGGCGGCCGCGGGCCAGTGATCGCCGCGCCACCCCGGTCCGCCTGGCTGCTGCTGATCTGCGGCCTCGCGGGCTGGCTCGCCTCGATGGCGCTGACCATCGAGCGGTTCAAGCTCTTCACCGATCCGGGCTACCGGCCCACGTGCAGCATCAACCCGATCCTGTCCTGCGGCTCGGTGATGGTGACCGATCAGGCCGCGGTGTTCGGGTTCCCGAACCCGCTGCTCGGCATCGTCGCATTCTCCGTCGTGGTCACGCTCGGCGTCCTCGCTGTCGCCGGGCTCGGTTTCCCGAAGTGGGTCTGGGACGGCCTGTGGCTCGGCACGGTGGCGGGCATCGGCTTCGTCTGCTGGCTCATCTTCCAGAGCCTGTACCGCATCAACGCGCTGTGCCCGTACTGCATGGTGGTCTGGGCCATCGTCACGCCGCTGTTCGCGGTGGCCACCGATCAGCTGTGGGGCCGGTCGAGCGGCCCGCTCGGGGTGCTCGCCGAATGGCGCTGGACCATCGTCGCGCTGTTCTACGCGGTGGTGCTGCTGCTGATCTTCCTGCGGTTCCAGGATTACTGGCTGAGCCTGGTCTGACGCGCGCCGGCGTCAGTTCGGCGCGCCCTTGCCGAGCACCACGGTCACCGTCCGCTCGGCGCCGCCCACGCCGATCACGCCCAAGCGCACAGTGTCGTTGGGTTTGCGCACGTTGATCGCCGCGCGCAGGGCGCGGGCGGTGCTCACGGCCCGGCCATCGACCGAGGTGATCACCTCGCCGTCGGTGAGTCCCGCGGAATAGGCGGGGCTGCCGTAGATCGCGACGTCGATGCGCGCGCCGCTGGGCTTCGCGTCGGAGATGAGCACGCCGAGCGTGGCGGTCGGGCCGATGTGCACCGTCTCGGTCGGCGTGCCGGAGCGGATCTGGCGCACCACCCGCATGGCGGCGTCGATCGGCACCGCGTAACCGTTGGGCTGCCGGTCGACCTCCCGGTTCTGGTCACCCGACGCCGCGGTGATCACGCCGACGATCGCGCCGCGCCAATCGGCCAGCGCTCCCCCGGACTGCCCGGAAGTCACCGCGGCCGCGATCTCGAGCATCCCCGACAGCGCCTTGCGGGACAGATCGGCGGAGTTCAGCGCGACGATCGTGCTGTCGAGATCGGTGATCTTCCCCGCGATCGCGGTCGGCGGGCCACCCGTGCCACCCGCATTGCCGATGGCGAGCACCTCGTCGTCCATCCGCAGATCGGCGGAGCTGCCGAGCCGCGCGACGGTGAGTCCGGCCGCGCCTGCCAGTTCGAGCAGGGCGATGTCGGCGGCGGAGTCGTAGCCGAGCACGGTCGCGGAGTAGGCGTCCCCGGTGCCGACCGACGTCACGGTGACCGTGTCGGCGCCTTTGACCACGTGATGGCTGGTCAGCACCTGCCCTTCGGCGGTGAGCACGATGCCCGATCCGGCGGCGCCCTGGCCGAACGTCTGGGCGGTGGTGCTGATATGCACCATGGTCGGCGCCACGGCGGCCGCGACCGCCACCCGGTCCAGCGGCGGGGCCGGTTCCAGCGTCATCGGCGAGACGACTGTGCCGGGACCGCCGAACAGCGGCCAGCCCGGCAGCTCACTGCGATAACCGAGGAAGCCTGCCAGGCCGAGCACGGCGACGACGATCAGCGCGAGCGCCCGCCCGCCGCTGCCGCGCCGTCCGTCGTCCATGGGCACTCCTGCCTCCGCTACGCCTGGCGATTTCCATTGTGGCCGGAGATCTTCTCCGCTGAGAGCCGGAAATACCGGACACGGTGAGCATCCCCCGCGCCGCCGCGGGCAAACCCGGTCTCGGCAAACTCTCGGCGTGGCAAACCCGAGGGGTTGGCAATCACGAGCATGCGGAGGTAGGCATGTACTCATGAGCACCGCTGCCGCCGCCTACGCCCTGCCCGCTCCCGACGGAGTCTTCGAGAAGGTCACCATCGAGCGCAGGGAGCTCGGTCCGCACGACGTGCTGATCGACGTCAAGTTCGCGGGCATCTGTCATTCGGACATCCACACCGCCCGCGACGAATGGGGCGGCACCCGCTACCCCTGCGTACCAGGCCACGAGATCGCGGGCCTGGTGGCCGCGGTGGGTTCGGCGGTCAGCAAACACAAGGTCGGCGATCGGGTCGGCGTCGGCTGCATGGTCGATTCCTGCGGCAAATGCGGCCCATGCCTGGCCGACGAGGAGCAGTTCTGCCAGGCAGGCGCCACCATGACGTACAACTCCGGCGTCGCGCCCGAGGTACAACCCGGCGGATACACCATGGGCGGCTACGCCACCCAGGTCGTGGTGACCGAGAACTTCGTGCTGTCGATCCCGGAGGGCATCGGCCTCGACGTGGCCGCGCCGCTGCTGTGCGCGGGCATCACCTTGTTCTCGCCGCTGCGGCACTGGCAGGCCGGGCCCGGCAAACGGGTCGCGATCATCGGCATGGGCGGGCTCGGGCACGTCGGCGTGAAGATCGCCGCGGCGATGGGCGCGGAGGTGACCGTGCTCAGCCACTCGCTGAGCAAACAGGACGACGGCAAGCGGTTCGGCGCGCACCACTACTACGCCACCGGCGACCGGCAGACCTTCCGCGAACTGCGCGGCCGCTTCGACCTCATCCTCAACACGGTCTCGGCCGACCTGCCGGTGGACGACTACCTCAAGCTGCTCGCCCTGGACGGCACCCTGGTGATCCTCGGCCTGCCCGAGAACCCGTTGAGCGTCAAGCCGTTCACCCTGACCGGCTACCGCAGGTCGCTGTCGGGCTCGATGATCGGCGGCATCGCGCAGACCCAGGAGATGCTGGACTTCTGCGCCAAGCACGGCGTCGGCGCCGAGATCGAACTGATCTCCGCCGACGAGCTCGACAGCGCCTACGACCGCGTCGTCGCCAGCGACGTGCGATACCGGTTCGTCATCGACACCGCGACCATGTAGGCGTACGTCTGGCTCCGCCCCGGCCATGCGCGGGTCTGTCGATGGACTCCACCAGCTAGCCCAACGCGCATCGGTACCCGCCCGCGCTGGCCTGTTACGGGCGTCCGGAGCGACCGCTCAGTACCGTGGTTTTGTGTCCGCGGATGACGAAGACTCGACCAACCCGAAGTCCGGTGCGGATTCCCACGCACCCGGGTCCGAGACGCCGAAGCCCGAGGCGTCGAAACCCGACGTGGCGAAATCCGATGTGTCGACCGGGCCGCCGCCGTGGCTGTTGCGCGCCTTCCTGCTGGCCGCCGCCACGGTCGCCGGGCTGATCGTCGGGTTCTGGGTGCTCCAGCGACTCCAGGGCTTGCTGACCGTGCTGATGGTCTCGCTGTTCCTCGCCTTCGCCATCGAGCCCGCGGTCAACTGGCTGGCCGCGCGCGGGGTACGGCGCGGTCTCGCGACGGGCGTGGTGTTCCTCGGCCTGCTGCTGATCGTCGTCGGGTTCGTGTGGACACTGGGCTCGCTGCTCATCGATCAGGTGACCACGCTGGTCCAGAACGCGCCCGAATACGCCGACCGGGGCGTCGAATGGATCAACCGGACATTCCACACCGAGTTGTCCGGCACCGACATCCAGAAATACGCGACGGAGTGGAGCGACCAGATCGAGGGCTATCTGGTCGGCCTGGCCGAAAACGCCTGGGGCATCGGCACAGCCGCCATCGGCGCGCTCTTCCAGGGGCTCGGCGTGCTGCTGTTCACCTACTATTTCGCCGCCGACGGACCGCGCTTCCGCAACGCGGTGTCCTCACTGCTGCCGCCGCACCGCCAGCGACACGTGCTGCGCGCCTGGGACATCGCGGTCGACAAGACCGGCGGCTACATCTATTCACGCGGCCTGCTCGCCGTCTGCTCGACGCTCGCGCACTACGTGATGCTGCGAATACTCGACGTGCCTTCGGCATTCGCGCTGGCGCTGTGGGTCGGCGTGGTCTCCCAGTTCATTCCGACCGTCGGCACCTACCTGGCGGGCGCGCTTCCGATCATCGTCGCGCTGGTGAACGGCGGCCCCGGCGACGCGCTGTGGATCCTCGGATTCATCGTCCTGTACCAGCAGTTCGAGAACTACGTCCTGCAGCCACGCATCACCGCCACCACGCTCGACATGCACCCCGCGGTCGCCTTCGGCGCGGTGATCGCGGGCGCCGCACTACTCGGCGCCACCGGCGCCTTGCTGGCCATCCCCGTCACCGCCACCGTTCAAGCCTTCGCGGGCGCCTACGTCCGCCGCTACGAGGTGGAGACCGACACGGACACCGCCGCACCCGAGCCGATCAAGAAGAACGGCCGAAAGCGGATGTGGCAATGGCCGATCCGGCCCGGCGGGCCCGTGCGCTGAGCGGATCCATCGCGACGCCGAATCTTTTCGCCGGGGAAGGCGGCCCGTTCCTGTCGGGCAGGCATGCCTCCGCCTAACGCGATGCCGCGACCAAGCGCATGACCGCGTCCACCGAGGATTCGGCGAGTTCGTCGTCCAGCGGCAGATGGCCGAACAGCGCGCGAAAGTAGATCGGAGCGGCGACGGCGTCGAGGACGAATTCCATGTCGAGGTCGGGGCTGACCTCGCCGCGGTCGATCGCCGCGCGTAGCGCGATTTCGGTGGTCTGCCGCCGGGGCTCGAAGACCGTGGCGAGGAAGTGCTCGCGCAGATCCGGATCATTGGCCAGGTCGGCGAGCAGCGCGGGGAGCACCCGATCGAGCGAGGTATCGCGGAGTGCTGCGACGAGATCGCGCATCGCCGCGGTCAGATCGGCGCGCAGGTCTCCAGTGTTCGCGGTGGGACGCAGGCCGAGCAGATCGGCGACCACCGCCACGACCAGATGCCGTTTGGATGGCCAGCGCCGGTAGATCGCGGGCCGGTGGACTCCCGATCTGGCCGCCACCCCGCTGATCGATAGTTCGGCATATCCGTTCTCGTCCAGCAGCTCTCGCGCGGCGGTCAGCACCGCCGCGTCGATCCGATCGTCGCGGGCCCGCCCCGCCATCAGAACACCGGCCGCGGCATCAGCATGACCAGCCAGCCGTCCGGATCGGGAAAAGCCAAGCCGCCGTTCGCCGCCCAGTACGGATTGTCGACCGGCACCGGCTCGACCCCGTATTCACCGAGTCGCTGCGCCACGTCGTACATCTGCGCCTCGCCCTCGAAATAGAGCACCAGCAGATTCTCGGAACTCGGTGCGGCGCCGGGACTTCCGTCCACGTACGAGGTGAACTCCAGGTGATAGTCGGCGCCGGGCAGCCCGAGCATCACACCGTCGTATCCCGCGTGGTTCTGGAACCGGTACAGCTCGCGCAGGCCGAGCCCGTCGACGTAGAACCGCACCACTTCATCGAGCCGATCCGTCGGCCGCGCGACCCGCACCTGGGCCACACGCAGCGAATCTGGCCACACACTCTCGTTCACAGCCATAACCGAATGATACGGTACGTACCGTACCGAAATGAAGACCCAATCGCTCCCGCGCTACCGAAGCGCGCACCACGCTGGTGTCGCCGGACCCGCATCGTTGTCACGAAAACGACAGGCCGCCTTTCCGTTTCGCGACGGAAAGGCGGCCCGGGTCGATTGGCTATTCGGCCGTCGGGATCCGCCGCCGAATACGGCGCGCGGCGGCGACCAGATTGCGCAGCGAGGGTTCCAGCTGCCAGCCGTGGCGGGTCTTGAGGCCGCCGTCCGGGTTGGCCCAGAGCCGTTCCGGGGTGACGGCTTCGGCCGCGGCCGTGAGCAGTTCGTCGAGTTCGTCGATGTCCGGGATACGGGCCGAACGGCTTTCGTACACACCGGGACCGACGCCGTGGCTCAGGCCGTGGCCCGAGGCGCAGTCCTCCTTGAGCGCCTTGAGCACCCACTCGATGGAGCGGGTCGCGACGATCGCGGTGACGTCGGCGTCGAGCTGATCGATGGCCTCCACCACCTCGGCGCGACCGGAATAGCCGATGTGCGTGTGGATCTGGGTCTCCGGCTGCACACCGGAGGTGGCCAGCCGGAACGCGCCGACCGCCCAGCGTAGGTACTCCGCGCGACCGACATCGCGCAGCGGCAGCATCTCCCGGATCGCGGGCTCGTCGACCTGGATGATGGCGATGCCCGCCCGTTCCAGATCCACCACCTCGTCGCGGATCGCCAGCGCCACCTGGTCGGCGGTCTCGTGCAGTGGTTGGTCCTGCCGCACGAACGACCGCGCGATCATGGTGACCGGGCCGGTGACCATGCCCTTGACCGGCCGGTCGGTGAGCGACTGGGCGTAGGTGATCCACTCCACCGACATCGGCGCCGGGCGCGAGACGTCGCCGTAGATGATCGGCGGTCGCACGCAACGGGATCCGTACACCTGCACCCAGCCGAAGTGGGTGGTCGCGAAGCCGTCCAGCAGCTCGGCGAAGTACTGGATCATGTCGTTGCGCTCGTGCTCGCCGTGCACGAGCACGTCGAGGCCGATGTCCTCCTGCAGCCGGATCGTGGCCTCGATCTCGGCCTCGATCCGCTTGCGGTACTCGTCGTAGGACAACCGTCCCTCGCCGAGTTCGTACCGGGCCTGGCGAATCCGGTCGGTCTGCGGGAACGAGCCGAGCGTGGTGGCGGGCACCGACGGCAGATTCAGCTTGGCCTGCTGCGCGATTCGGCGCTGCTCGTAGGGTTCGCGCTCGCGCATGTCCGGCGTGATCGCGTAAACCCGTTGGCGCACCGCGTGCTTCTGCTTGAAGTGCACCACCGTCGGCCGCTTGCGCCACTTGTCCGACGGGCCCTCGGTGAGCGCCTTGGCCAGCGAGACCACCTCGCCCACCTTCTGTTTCGCGAAGGCGAGACGATCGGCGACATTGCCCTCGATGTCGTATTCGACGAGCAGGTCGTAGGGCACGTGCAGCAGCGTGCTTCCGGTGGAGACCACCAGATCCGGGCACACCTTGGCCAGTTCGTTCAGGTACTCCAGCGTCACGTAGCGGTCGGCGCGCCACACGTTGCGGCCGCTGATCACGCCCGCGTACAGCCGCTTGCGGCGAATGCCGGGCACCTCGGCGAGCTCCTCGGGGCGGATCCGGTGGCTGGCCAGGTCCAAACCGATGGCCTCGACATTGGACGCGGCCAGGATCGCCAGCGCCGGTCCGAAATCGCCGTACTGACCGGTGACCAGCATGCGGGGACGCAGCGGCGCCTTGGACAGCCGCTGGTAGGCCCGCTCGAACGCGGCCAGCTCGGCCTCGGTGCGCTCGCTGGTGAACGCGGGCTCGTCCAGCTGGACGCAGGTCGCGCCGCGCTTGGCGAGGATCTCGAACAGCTCCTCGTAGACCGGGAGCAGCTTGTCCAGCAGGGTGAGCGTGTCGAACTCGGCCTCGCCGGGGACCTGGCCCGCCTTGGAGAGCAACAGCAGCGAAAGCGGGCCGAGCATGACCGGACGCAGCTCGATGTCGTGCGCCTTGGCCCGGTCGAACTCGTCGAGCAGGGCCTCGGGATGCAGCGAGAAGTCGGTCTCGGCGTCGAGTTCGGGCTGACGGTAGTGGTAGTTGGTGTCGATGTAGCGCACCAGCTCCAGCGGCGGCAGGTCGGGCCGCCCGCGCGCCATCAGGAAGTAGAAGTCCAGCGGATCCATCCCGCCCTGGTAGGGCTGGAACCGCTTCGGCACCGCGCCGAACATCAGCGCGTTGTCCAGGACGTGGTCGTAGAAGGAGAAGGTGTTGCCGGGCACCTGGGTGAGCCCGGTGGCGGCCAGTTCGCTGAACTGCTGCTCCTGAATGTCGCGACCGACCTCGAGCAGTTCCTCACGTGACAGCGAACCGTGCCAGTAGGACTCCAGCGCCCGCTTGAGTTCCCGGTGCGGCCCGATCCTGGGATACCCCAGAATGCTCGACCCGTAGCCATCCGTGACGTTGACCATGCGCGGGAACTCCCTTTCGATCACCTGCGCGAAATCCGCTCCGCAAGGCGGAGGACGCGCAGCGCTGCGCTTTCGGTGTCCGGCCGAGCCGCGTCAACGACTCGGCGTCCTTGCAGCTTATGCCGTTACTACTGGTATCACTGCGAAGCGATGAGCAGCAGCCCCCCGGCTCAACCGGCCCGCCTCGACCGATTGCAGCTTGTGCCCGGCAATGATGGACGCGCCACCTGCGGGCGACGTGCACCCGAGGAAGCGAAGATCGACGCTGATGAGCGCCAAGGCCGGAAGCCCGGCGAACTCCTTCGCCCAACGCGACAACTGATCTCGCGAGGGCCGGGTAACTCGCCGGGTACGACCGAAATCGGTTCGGCACCCAACCGCCGGCACGGGTGCCCGACGCCGACGGCTTCGCGCCGCCCGCTAAGTACGCGGAGAGGCGGGGGAGTTGTACTGGTAAAAGCCCGCGCCGGTCTTCTTACCCAGCAGCCCCGCCTCCACCATGCGCATCAGCAGCGGCGGCGCGGAGTACAGCGGCTCCTTGAACTCGGAGTACATCGAGTCGGCGATGGACTTGACGGTGTCGAGGCCGACCAGATCGGTGAGCGCCAGCGGGCCCATCGGGTGGGCGCAGCCGAGCACCATGGCCTTGTCGACGTCGTCCTTGGTCGCGAAACCGGATTCGACCATGCGAATGGCGGAGAGCAGGTAAGGCACCAGCAGCGCGTTGACGACGAAGCCGGAGCGGTCGGCCGAGCGGACGACCTGCTTGCCGAGCACGTCACCCGCGAAGGCCTCGGCGCGCTCGGAGACCGACGCGCTGGTCTTCAGCGTGGTGACCAGCTCGACGAGCGGCAGCACCGGCACCGGGTTGAAGAAGTGCATGCCGAGGACGCGCTCGGGGTTGGCGGTCGCGACGGCGATCTTCATGATCGGGATGGAGGAGGTGTTGGAGGCGAGCACCGCGTTCGGGTCGGTGACGACCTTGTCGAGCTCGGCGAAGATCGAGGTCTTGACCTCTTCGTTCTCCAGCACGGCCTCGACGACCAGCTGACGGTCGGCGAAGTCGCCGAGATCGGAGGTGAAGCGCAGCCGCCACGCGGCCTGCTCACGCTCCCGCTCGGTGATCTTGCCGCTGCTCACGCCACGGTCGAGCGAGCGAAGGATGCGGGCGCGACCGGCGGCCGCTAGTTCCCGGGTCTGTTCGTAGACGAGCACGTCGACGTGCGCCCGGGCGCACACCTCCGCGATTCCTGCACCCATCTGTCCGGCGCCGATGACGCCGACACGCTGAATCTTCTCGCTGCTCACGTCCCGCTCCTGCTGGTCTGGTGTGGCTGGGATGGCTTGGGTCTGGGATGGCTTGGGTTTTTGTCCAAGGTATAGGGATGCCCTCCCCGCCGGGGCTGTTCGGCGGGGAGGGCGGTACACCCCTACTGGAGTAGAGGATCGTCGGCCTGCATCACTGCGGGCTGGTCAACTCAGTGGAACTGACCCTCTTCGGTGGAGCCCTTGAGCGCCGCGGTGGAGGTGTTCGGGTCCACGGTGGTGGCGATGGAGTCGAAGTAACCGGCGCCGACCTCACGCTGGTGCTTGACGGCGGTGAAGCCACGCTCCTTGGCGGCCTTGAACTCGCGCTCCTGCAGGTCGACGAACGCGGTCATGCCTTCGCGGGCGTAGCCGTGCGCCAGGTCGAACATGCCGTAGTTCAGCGAGTGGAAGCCGGCCAGGGTGATGAACTGGAACTTGAAGCCCATCGCGCCGAGCTCACGCTGGAACTTCGCGATGGTCGCGTCGTCCAGGTGCGCCTTCCAGTTGAAGGACGGCGAGCAGTTGTAGGCCAGCAGCTGGTCCGGGAACTCGCCACGGACGGCCTCGGCGAACTTGCGCGCGACCTCGAGGTCCGGCACACCGGTCTCCATCCAGATGAGGTCGGAGTACGGGGCGTAGGCCTTGGCACGCGCGATGCAGGGCTCGATGCCGTTCTTCACGCCGAAGAAGCCCTCGGAGGTGCGGGTGCCGTCCAGGAACTCACGGTCGCGCTCGTCGACGTCGGAGGTGATCAGGGTGGCGGCCTCGGCGTCGGTGCGGGCGATGACCACGGTCGGCACGCCGGCGACGTCGGCAGCCAGACGGGCCGAGGTCAGGGTGCGGATGTGCTGCTGGGTCGGGATCAGCACCTTGCCACCGAGGTGGCCGCACTTCTTCTCCGAGGCGAGCTGGTCTTCCCAGTGCGAACCGGCGACACCGGCCGCGATCATGGCCTTCTGCAGCTCGTAGACGTTGAGCGCGCCACCGAAGCCGGCCTCGCCGTCGGCGACGATCGGAGCCAGCCAGTTGGCGACCGAGGTGTCACCCTCGACCTTGGCGATCTCGTCGGCGCGCAGCAGCGCGTTGTTGATGCGACGCACGACCTGCGGCACCGAGTTGGCCGGGTACAGCGACTGGTCCGGGTAGGTGTGGCCGGACAGGTTCGCGTCACCGGCGACCTGCCAACCCGACAGGTAGATGGCCTTCAGGCCGGCGCGGACCTGCTGGACCGCCTGGTTGCCGGTGAGGGCGCCGAGGGAGTTGATGTAGTCCTCGTTGTTCACGAGATCCCACAGGATCTCCGAGCCGCGGCGAGCGAGCGTGTGCTCCTCGACGACAGTGCCCTGGAGCTTCACCACCTGGTCCGCGGTGTAGTTACGGGTGATGCCCTTCCAGCGCGGGTTGGTGTCCCAATCCTGCTGGATTTCCGCAGCGGTCTTCGGGGTGCCGGTGGTCGACATCTCTGACTCCACTTCTTCTTTGGTCGGTCGGTGCCGCGCTCGCCGAGATTTCGCTCGGACTGCTGGAGCGGCGATTTGCAGGCTTGCTAGGCCCATGGGGTGTACTTCCACACGATGGCATACCGCGAAATGGCCGTCTACCTGTTGCTAATGTGAATCTCAGCTAGGTTTCGCCCGGTGATTGCTAACTTTGTAAAATTTGCGGGCGAATTGCAAGCATTCAACCTACCCGCGGGTAGCTCTGACGTGGGGTTTTAGCGTAACGCTCGTACTGTTTGTGATCTCCGGCCGCCCCCGCCGCAACACGCCGAGGCATTCCGGCCTGTGAGTCGATTCACAGGGTGGGGCGGCCGCCCTCTGTGTGGGCCGGGCCACCTTTCGCCGCGAACCGCGCGCGCGTATGCGGCAGACTTGGGCGGAGAACCATTCTCGAGCAAGCGTCCAACTCCAGTCGGAGCACCATGGCGACGCCATCGAACAGGAGCCCCATGCGGAAACTGTGCCTCGCCGCGGCCGTCACGGCCTGCGCGACCGCCCTGCTGTATCCCTCCACCGCGAGCGCCGAACCCGCCGCGGGCACGGTCGAGTCGGTCACCCCGCTCGCCGCCGTCGCGACACCGCCGGACGCGGCGGACGCAGCCCGCCTCCTCTACCGCTCCACGACCGTGCGCGACGCACCGACCACCGCGAGCGCCGCGGTCTACTTCCCGGCCGGAACGCCGCCCGAGGGCGGCTGGCCGGTGATCGCCTGGGCGCACGGCACGGTCGGCCTCGGCGACGACTGCGCCTATAGCATCGCCGGGCCGAGCGCCCGCGAACGCGACTGGGCGTACCTGGGCACCTGGCTGAAGCAGGGGTACGCCGTGGTCGCCGCCGACTACGCCGGGCTCGGCACTCCCGGCGAGCATCCCTATCTCAATGGCACGGTCGAGGCGCACAACGTGGTGGACGCGGTGAAGGCCGCCACCCGGCAGTACTCCTCGCTGGCGAAGAAGTGGGTCGCGGTCGGCCAGTCGCAGGGCGGCGGCGCGGCCGTCTTCACCGCGCGCTACGCCACCGAGTTCGGCGGGCCCGAACTGGACTACCGCGGCGCCGTCGGCACCGGTGTGCCCGCCTACATCGAGGACATCCTGCTGCCGCTCGGCCCCGGCATGCCGCCGCTGGAGCTGGGCCCGCACAGCACCGCCTACGTGCTGTACATCCTCAACGGTCTGCACACCACCTACCCCGAACTCGACATCGAGTCCTATCTGACCGACGCGGGCCGGGAGTGGCTGGCTCGCGCGCGCACCGCATGCATCAGCCCGTTCGGCGAAGAGCTCGCCGCCGGAAAGGTGATCCTCGGCGACCTGTTCGCCAAGCCGCTCGCGCAGATCCCGGACCTGCGGGGCGTGCTGACCAGGACCATGGGCCTGCCCGAAGCCGGCTACGACCGCCCGCTCTTCCTCGGCCAGGGCCTGCGCGACACCGATGTCATCACCCCCGCCACCCTAGCCTTCGCCGCCGCCCTCCAAGTCAACGGCCAGCCGGTCACCCTGCGCACCTACCAGCAGGACCACAGCGGCGCGGTGAACGCCTCCCTTTCCGACTCCCTCCCGTTCGTGCGAAACCTGTTCTCCTGATCCGCGATCGCACGGCGCTGCCGTGCCCACCGGTGGTTCCGATGGGCACGGCAGCGCCGCAACGGTGCCACGCCACCGATGCTGGGCTGCAACGGCAGCGATCTGTCAAAGGCGACCTCCGCACCGCGGGAAACCGAGCCGCTGGCGTTCAGCGCGAGCGTCGAGCCTCGCAGAACCAGGCGATCACTGTTTGTCCGAATTCGCTCATAGCGCAATAGATCTGCGGCCGTTCGGGCGCGCGTCGCGGCGGTGGCTGGTTGGGTTCCGCCATGGCCGTTTCCCCGTCGAACCCGCATGACGCGTATTTCCGGCACGTCCTCGGCCGACCCGCCGACGCGGCTTCCGAGTTGCGCGCGGCGCTGCCGGAAGCTGTTGCCGCTCGGGTCGATTGGCACGGACTCGAACTGCAGTCGGGCAGTTTCGTTTCCAAACAACTGCGCTCGCGCTACAGCGATCTACTGTTCCGCACCCGCCTGGACGGACACGACGCCTACATCTACCTGCTGATCGAGCATCAGAGCTGCAGCGACAAGTTCATGCCGTTGCGCATGCTGGACTACCTGGTCAACATCTGGAACCACTACCTGCGCCACAACCCCGCTGCCCGCACCCTGCCCGCGGTGGTACCGCTGGTGGTCCACAGCAACCACACCGGACGCCCGTGGACCGCACCCACCGAACTCAGCGAGCTCATCGATCTCGATCCGGCCACCCGTCAGGCGCTCAGTCCGTATCTGCCGCGCTTTCGGTTCCTGCTCGATGACATCGCCGCCCTGGACCTGCCCGCACTGCGCGCCCGCGATCTCACTCCTGCGACCCGCGTGATGCTGGTCCTGCACAAGATCGCACCCGGCAACACCCGCCTGGGCTCTGACCTGCTGGCATTGACCGACGATCTGCGCTCCATCCTCGATGGCCCCAACGGAACACATGAACTTCAATGCGTTGCGTCGTACATACTTATTGTCGGCGACACCCAGGAAGCCGACCTGGAACCGCTCATCGATCGACTCGGTCCCCGAGCCAAGGAGGCCATCATGACCACTGCCGAACGGCTCCGCGCCGAAGGGCATGCCGCAGGACGCGCTGCAGGACGCGCCGAAGAACGCGCGGAGCTCTTGATCGAACAGCTGACCCACAAATTCGGGTCGCTACCTGCCGGCACCATCGACTCCATCCGTGCCACGGACCCGGCGCTGGTACGAACCTGGGCCCTCCGCGTCCTCACCGCCAACACCCTCGACGACGTCTTCGCCTGACCAACACCGGCGCGAGCGGCGAGGGTTCATCGCCGCAGCCTTCAACGGTGCGGCCGACCTGCCGAATCCATCCTCCGTGCGGAGCGGAGCGGCCCGTAGACCGTCGAGAACCCCCATTCGATCGACTCGGTCCCCGAGCCAAGGAGGCCATCATGACCACCGCCGAACGGCTCCGCGCCGAAGGGCACGCCGCAGGACGCGCAGAGCTCTTGATCGAACAGCTGACCCACAAATTCGGGTCCCTACCTGTCGACATCATCAACTCCATCCATGCCACCGACCCGGCGCTGCTACGAACCTGGGCTCTCCGCGTCCTCACCGCCAACACCTTCGACGACGTCTTCGCCTGACCAACACCGGCACCAGCGGAAACCGTGCATCGCCGTAGCCATCACGGCCCACGCGGCCGAGCTGTGCGATCGGCCCGGCGAAGGCATCCGTGGCGAATACCCGAACATGAACTAGAACGCGTTCTATAGTCTGAACATGCAGACAGCGTCGACCGGACAGCCAGGTGCAAGGCGGGCCAACTCTGTGCGGAAATGGCGGACGCGAATCTCGGCGCTCGTCCTCACCCTCTCCACAACCTGCGCGGTTCTCGTCGGAATCGCCACTCCCGCAACGGCGATTCCGAACACCACCGACGCGTTCTATATCCCTCCGGCCGGTTACGAGTCATCCGAGCCGGGCACCATCCTGCGCGCCCGGCCGATCACACCGGCTGCGCTCCAGCTGATCCCCATGCGGGTTCGCGCCTGGCAATTGCTTTATCGGACAACGGATTCGAACGGCGATCCATACGCCGCGGTGACCACGCTCCTGATGGGGGATCACGGCAGGCCCGCGACCGCGGTCCTGTCCTTCGACAGCATGATCGACGCCATCGCGCCGAATTGCATGCCCTCACAAGTGTTGCGGACCGGTGCGCCATGGCTCGAGTTCGGGGGCAACGGTGGGCCGATCACGCTGTCGACGACGGCGAGCGAAACAGCGATGATCGCGGCCGGCCTGGCCCAGGGGTGGGTGGTGTCGGTCCCGGACCTCGGTGGCGTCGAGAATCGCTTCCTGACGCCGCGGGAACCGGGATACGTTGCGCTCGACGGTGTTCGAGCCGCGCAGAACTTCGCCGAGCTGGGCCCGATCGGAGTGGACACCCCCGCGCTGTTCTGGGGATACTCCGGCGGCGGAATCGCCACGGCGTGGGCCGCGGAGGTGCAGCCGAGCTATGCGCCGGAACTGAACGTCGCCGGGATGGCCATCGGTGCGCCGGTTCCGGATTTCGCCGCCGCGATCATGAACGGAAACGGTTCTCCGGTCGCAGGTTTGGTCGCGGTCGGCGTCGCCGCCTTGCGACAGGATTCCCCCGAAATGGCCGGGCTGCTCGACCGCGTGGTCACCGACGAAGGCCAACGGCTGCTCGCGGGAGCAGCGGCGAGCTGCACACCGCAGAACCTGGTCAGCTTCGCATTCCGTGACTTCGACAGCCTGTTGACCGAGCCGTTGCACCAGATCATGAGCGCACCGGTCACCCAGCGTGTACTCGCCGAACGAGCACTGGGCGAATCCGCCCCCACCGCACCGCTGTACGTCTACAACGCCATCGACGACGAATTGAGCACCATCGCCTCCGCCGACCAGCTCGTCGACCAATATTGCGCCGCAGGAACTTCCGTCACCTACCGGCGCGACCTCATCCCCTCCGTGATCTCAACGCACACCTTCGAATGGGGCCTCGGCGCACCTGGCGCATTCGCCTGGCTGAAGGACCGAGCCACCGACACGGGCTGGCCGCCCATCGGCTGCGACATCCAGACGGTATCGACCCCCGTCTCACCGGCGGCGTTGAGCACCCTCGGACCCGACTACACCGGCGGACTGCTGGCCGCGATCCTCGGACACCGCTGAGCGACGACATCTTCGCCTGACCAGCACCGATCTGTCTCGCGTGCGCATCGGGCACCGATGTCTTCACGCAGGCGTCGGCCTCACCGAGAAACCGCACATGGTCGCTTCGCTCGTGCCCATCCGGTCGCTCCATTTGGTTTCGCCGATGGACACCCCGTGCCTGTCAGGCACGGGGTCGCTCGATGGTGCGCCGCTCGTCGCCCGCCACGCCGCTTCGTACCCACGGCGAACACTCTGTGTGATTTCTGCTCGGTGTGACTACGGCAGCGGGTGGCCACGTTCTTTACCAGATATGGATCTCGGTCGACACGAGCGCTGCGCGAGCGGTGCAGGGACCCGCGATTCGTCTCGGCTGGCCCGATGCTCATCACACAGGTGCCCACTCCCGCGCCGGATGTAGGCCGGGTCCAGTCGCTGCGCGAATGTCAGATTCTCGCGGCGCCAGCAGTCGCCGCAGGCGAACTCGCTCATATCGGCCTCCTCGTTCCTTCGCTCAGCGTGTTGCCGAAGAGTTCCCACTTCCCAGGAGAACCGAGGCCGTGTATCCATACCATCGCCGTTTGGCGCCCATACCGTGACCGATTCGGCGTCGCGGCTCGGGCGCGGGGTCGGCGGACTCGTCCGCGGCGATCGCGGCGTGGTGGTTCGACAGACAGCCGCTGCCCCTCGGACCCGACTACACCGGCGGGCTGCTGGCCGCGATCCTCGGACACCGCTGAGCGCGTTCTAGTTCGACCTTCCCTTCGGCGACCACGGACGTCATCCTTGTCGTGTGGGCAGGAGGGCCACATGGACATCGTGGGGAACGCAATTTCGGCGCTGGCGGTACTGCTGGGTGTCGTCCTCGGCGGATGGTTGACGGTACGGAGTCAACAGAACCAGTGGACTCGCGAATACGAGCGTCATTGGCTCGACATCCGGTTGTCGACCTACAACGACTTCGTCACCGCCTACCGGCAATACGTGGCCTTCGTGCTGAGCGAACGGGTGAAAGTCGTTGCGATCCCGCATCCGCGCGTCCCCAACGAACTGACGCCTCTGTTCGACGAAGAGGGCATGCAGCACAAGGTGCGGCTCGACTCGGCCTGGGTCGCCACCCGGGTGGTGTGCACAACCCAGGCAACCTCCGACGCCTGCCTGAAGGTGGTGACAATCGCCCGCCAAATAGCCGCCTCCCGCGCCAACCTCGACGCGACCGAAGTGCCTCCCGAACTGCTCAACCAGCTCTGGACCGCGCAGTACGGGTTCGTGAGCGCGGTGCGCACGGAACTCAGGCTGGAGACGATGCCCGCGCTACCCGGACGCGAGTGAACGGACGCGTGACCCCTTCGAGTATCGAATCGGCCGATTGCACCTTTGCCTCAGAAATCGACTGGGAAGATCGATACCGCATTCGATGTTATGCACAGCTGCTGACCGACCAAGACTTCAGAGATAACTTCGTCGGGGTCGACGAGGGTCGATCCCCCACCCAGATCGAGTACGAACAGTCCGTCATCGTAGACAAGAGTCACCTGCCCACATAGTGACGTTTTGCCGCCATCAGCGAATAATCCATTGTCCCGACGTTTCCCCGGATCGATAAGAGACCAGGATTCGATGTCGTCGACGTCTATCTCTACGTCGAATTGTTGACCATGCTTCGCGGCGCCTTTCCCGCGCCAGATAGCGCACCATTCTCCTGATTCAGCCCGAACCATGGTTTAGTCACCTGGTGCGACATCTTGCAGGACCGTAACCCTCACTACCAAGCTCCTTGACGATTTCGACCCAGCCGCTACCGGCCAGATCCACTGCCGTGCGGGCGGCAGTGGTGAGCGGGTGCGCGCTGGCGATATCGACCGACCCGAATGCCGCACTGTCGAGCATGGTGATCATCCAAGACCACCGCGAAAACAACGACCCCACGTACACTTACACCTGACCATCGGCCGCCGACCACATCACCTCGAGTAACCGGCATGCCCGCCAGCCGACCTCGAATTCACCCTCGTCCCGGGACCCGAGCATCAGCCGGAAACCGCTGCACCACCTCGATCTCACCGACTATGTGTCGATTGAACTCCTCGAGATCCTCTGCCGGGACCCAATATTCGAGAATCTCCCGCCCACCGACTTGTCGCACCTCGTACCGCCCCAGGAACGCGGACTCGACCGAAAATCTCGTCACGAACCCCGACCCCGAGGCCGGAACATTCCAGTCGCGCGCGATCATCACCGCGTACTCTTCGGTCAACACCGGGTAAAAAATCGGCTGATCCGGCAGCCGAGGAGGCCACTCACGCCACCCCGACTCCGCGACCAATCGCAACTCCTCGGGTCCAGTCGGACGCCACAGCGTCGTAGTCGACATCTTTATTCCAATCCACTCATCGAACGCTGCTGAACTGACCCATCTGGAGCTGATAGTTGTTGGATGCCAAGGTGTTAAGAAGGCAGCCGCGGTCGGCAACTCCTCCCCACCCGGCAAAGGGATCAATCACGGCACAGTGAGGTAGTAAGCGAATTGCAAACCTCTCATTGATGTTGCCAGCGAGCTGTGAAGACACCACCGTGCTACTCCGCCCCGGGCAGTGGCTGCCCGGGGCGAGAAGCGGCGGGAGCCACCGCGGACAGCGCGGCGACGGTGAGAGCACTTATGCAAGAGAGCATTCCGAGTTTCACACGTCGAGGCTACAAGTTGGGCGCATCGTCGCCCGAGCGAGATGGCAGCGCTCGATCATGTGGATTTGTGCGGATGCACTGCCCGCCAGTGCTCGGCGATGTCGATGCGGCGAGTTATCCACACGCGGTCGTTGGATTGGATGTGGTCGAGGAAGCGTTCGAGGGCGGCGGTGCGGGCGGGGCGGCCGGCCAACCGGCAGTGCAGGCCGATGGAGAGCATTTTCGGGCTCCCTTCCGCCCCTTCGCGATACAGCACGTCGAAGGCGTCGCGCAGGTGGGTGAAGAACTGTTCGCCGCTGGGGAAGCCTGCGGGTGAGGCGAAGCGCATGTCGTTGGTGTCCAGTGTGTAGGGCACCACCAGATGGTCGCGGCCGCGCACGGTGACCCAGTACGGCAGGTCGTCGGCGTAGGAATCGGAGTCGTAGACGAAACCGCCGTGCTCGACGACCAATTCGCGTGTGTTGGGCGAATCGCGGCCGGTGTACCAGCCGAGCGGCGGAGCGCCGGTGAGCTCGGTGTGGATGCGCACCGCCTCTGAGAGATGGGTGCGCTCGGTCTCGATGTCGGTGAGCTGGTAGGACTTCCAGCGCAGGCCGTGGCAGGCGATCTCGTGGCCGAGTTCGGTGAACGCCGCCACCGCCTCCGGATTCCGCTGCATCGCCCTGGCCACCGCGAAGATCGTCAGCGGCAGGCCGCGGCGCTCGAAAACCCGTAGCACCCGCCACAGTCCGGCGCGGGAACCGTATTCATAGAGCGATTCCATGCTCATGTGCCGGTTCGGAAATGCCTCGGCCGGAGTTATTTCCGAGAGGAAGGTCTCCGAATGCGGGTCGCCGTCGAGCACATTGTTCTCCCCGCCCTCCTCGTAGTTGAGCACGAATTGCACCGCGATGCGCGCCCCGTCGGGCCAGCGCGGATCCGGCGGGTTCGGCCCGTACCCGACGAAATCCCTCATGCACCTAGCCTTCTCATGCACCCAGCTCCCCGTACAACCGCAGCCGCGCCAGGCCGCCGTCGGGATAGATGTCGAGGCGCACCTCCTCGACCGAGGCCGCTATCGGCGTGATCGGGAACCGATGCCTGGTGTCGGGCAGCAGGTCGGTGCGCGGCAGCAGTTCAACCTCGGTGCCGTCGTTGGTGCGGCCCGTGAGCCGTGCCGCACCGGGGCTGTTGCCGAGGAAGTAGGAGGTATCGATCTCGGCGAGCCGGATCAGACCCGGTCCCGCCAGACGGATACGTACCCAGTCGTTTCCGTCGTCGCGGCGGCGCGCGGTCTCCCACCCGTCGCCCATGCACCGCGCCGAGCCCGGGTAGAGCAGCTGGTTGGGTGAGCTGTAGAAGCGGTTGGAGCAGTCCAGCACCAGCGCGCCGTTCTCCAGCGCCGCCAGGTCGAGCGGGCCGAGGCCGGACAGCGCGGGATCGGGCCGTCCCTCGCCGTGCACGCGCAGCCGCGCCACGCCGCCGTCCGGATGCATCGTGAGCCGCACGTGGGTCCACCGCTGTTCGCTGTCCACGGGGAAGGGATTGCGAGTGTCTCCGGCGACCGGCGCACGGTCGATCAAGGTCACCCAATCCGACCGGACCGCAATGGTTTCCGCAGGTGGATAACCCTCGACTTCGAGCGCCGCCACCGAGACCGCGGGCGGATAGTTGCCGCGAAACCACGCGGTGTCCACCACGACGCCGCGGATCACACCCGGCACACCGAGCCGCACGATGGCCGCGTCGTCGCCGGGGCGGCCGCGATGCCTGCGGGTCTCCCACCCGTCGTAGATCTGGCCCTTGTGCCCGAAGGTGGACGGCCGATGCTCGGGGATGCCCGGAGCGATCAAATTCTCCTTCTCCGCGAAGAACTCGTCGTCGGCCCAGATCACCGCGCCGCCGAGCGGGCGGACCGCCAGATCGGGCAGCAACGTGAAGTGTCCGTCGGCTTCGTTCATCGCTTCTTCCGCACCCCGAGGTCGGTGATCGGCTGCCTGGCTACCAGCGCCCGCAACACCTCTCGGGTCAATTCCGGTGCCGCCGCGGCCAATTCCTCGTCGCTGCGCGCGCCGCAGCGCAGCCCGCGCAGCACGGTGGCGGCCAGCGCCTCGGCGGTGGCCGGTTCGTCCACCACTCCCGAGGCCCCGTCGCGCCGTTCGAGGTAGGCGCGCAGCCGTGGCACCGCGACGTCCATCGCGCCGCGGAAGAACGCGTAGGTCGCCAACCACCGGGTGATCAGATGCCCCGGGTACATGTCCCAGCCCTGGTAGTAGCCGCGGCGCAGGGCGCGGGTGACGAGCCGATAATGCTCGCGCAGGGCGTTTTCCGGTTCGGCGTCCGGCGTGATCTGGGTGGAGCCGTCGCACACCCAGACTCCGGTCTGCGCGGCGGCCGCCTGCATGACGGCCTTGGCGTGATCGGCCGCGGGATGGTCCAGCGCCTGGTCGGTGGCGGCCACCCCGCACGCGGCGGTGTAGTCGTAGGTGCCGAAATGCAGTCCGGCGCAGCGTCGTCCGGATGCCTTGATCATCTTGGCGACCGGCGCACTGCCGTCGGAGCCGACGATCGCCTGCGGGCTTTCGATCTGCAACTCGAAGCGCAGCGTCCCCTCGGCGAGCCCGGATCCACGTTCCAGCCCCTCGCACAGCGCGACGAGCGCCGAAACCTGTTCGGCGGCACGAATCTTCGGCACGGTGAAGACGAAGCGCTCGGGTACGCCACCCGCGGAGTCCAGCACGAGTTCGAGAGTGCGCAGGGCTCTGCGGCGTTCGGTCCCCGACAGTCCCTTGGTCCGGATGCCGAAGCCGGCGGGGGCGTCGGCGCCACCGGCCCAGCCCGCCAGGATCTTTCCCGCCGCGACGGCGGCCGCGTCCTCCTCTTGGTCTGAACGGAAGCCGTAGCCGTCCTCGAAATCGATCCGGAGATCCTGGATCGGCTCGCGCAGCAGCCGTTCCCGCACCGCGGGCAGGGCCGCCGCGGTGTCGAGTTCGGCGAGCGGTTCGTGGTGGGCGTCCAGCAGCTCTACGGCCGCCGCGCCCCAGTGCGCCGGTGTGTCGGCGCTCGCCCGGTCGGCGGGCACGTAAACGGTGTGAATCGGCTGCGTCCTGTCCCCCGACCCCGGGTAGCGCGCCCGCAGATCGGCGTCGACAGCCTCGAGCATGGCCTCGATCCTGGCCCGGACGTTCTCCGGCAGCCGTGTCGCTGTCACCGTTCCTCTCCCTCCTGCATGGCGCGCCAAACCCGGTCGGCCGTCATCGGCAGTCGATGCATACGCACCCCCACGGCGTCGCGGATGGCGTTGGCCAATGCCGGGGCGACCGGGTTGTACGGTGACTCGCTCATCGATTTCGCACCGAGCGGTCCGAGTTCGTCGGCGGTGTCGGCGAAGTAGACCTCGGTCGAGGGTAGATCGGCGAGCTGCGGAATGTGGTAATGCCGCAATGTCCGGGTCGTCACCACGCCGTGTTCGGAGCGCATGTCCTCGTAGAGCGCGGTGCCGATGGCCTGGGCCGCCCCGCCCTCCACCTGGCCGCGGCACTGCACCGGGTTGAGCACCGCGCCCGCGTCGGCGGCCTGGACCGAGTGCAGGATGCGAACCCGGCCGGTCGCCCGCTCGACGGCGACGCGGAAGGCCTGGACGTTGAAGCTGACCGAGCGCGGAATCCCGGAGTGCTCGCCGTGCGCCGTCAGCTCGCCCGCGGCGGCGAGTTCCTCCGTGCCGATCAGCCGATCGCCACACCGCACCCCCTCCGGGCCGAGGACGCAGTCGCACAGCGGCGTGCCGGTGAGTTCGGCAGCCCTCGCCAGCATCAGATCCTTCAGCACGAGCGCGGCGGCATAGGCGGCCTTGCCCGCGACCACGATGCCGGTCGATCCGAACGCGCCGGTGTCGTAGCCGACGAGGTCGGTGTCGGACTGCCTGATCACGATGCGCCCCGCATCGGTGCACAAAGCCGTCGCGGCGAGCTGCGCGTGAACGGTCGTCGTTCCGCTACCGAATTCCACTGTGCCCACCCGAATTTCGTAGCGGCCGCCGGAGCGGAGCAGAGCGACGGCCGAGGAACGGTGGCCGCGCGGCGGTATGGTCGCGATCATCGCCAATGCCATGCCCTCGCCCACCGACCATCCCGGACCGGGCGCGGCTGTCCCGTTGCCGCGCAACAGGGCTCGCTGCGCGAGGTCGAGGCACTGGTCGAGTCCGTAGCTGCCGAATACCAGATCTCCGGCCTCCAGCCCGGCCCCGGCGAACGCGTCACCGGGCACGACCACATTGCGCCTGCGGAAATCGAACGGGTCGATGCCGAGCGCGCGGGCCAGTTCGTCGAGCGCCGATTCGATGGCGAAGATGATCTGGCCGAGACCGTAGCCGCGGAACGCGCCGGAGGGGACGTTGTTGGTGTAGACCGCCCTGGCGTCCACGCGCTTGTTCGCGCACCGGTACACCTCGATCGATTCGCTCACCCCGTGATACATCACGCCCCCGCTGTGATTGCCGTAGGCGCCGGTGTCGGAGAGCACGTCGATGGCCAGGGCGGTGAGCACGCCGTCCGCATCCGCGCCCGCGGTGACGGCGACCCGCATCGGGTGCCTGCTGGTGGCCGCGGTGAACTCCGCGGAGCGGGTGTATTCGTACTGCACCGGACGTCCCGTGCGCAGCACCGCGAGCGCGATGAGGTCCTCGACCAGCATTTCCTGTTTGGCGCCGAAACCGCCGCCGACCCTGGCGGCGAAGACCCGCACCCGCTCGCGCGCCAGCCCGAACACGTGGCACAGCTCGTCGCGGACCAGGAACGGCACCTGCGTGCTGCACCGGACGACGAGCCTGCCTTCGGCGTCCAGCCATCCGATGCCGCCGTGCGTTTCGAGGTGCACGTGCTGCGCGCGTGGGGAATGCCACGTCCCACGCACCACGTGCGCGGCGGCGACCAGACCTGCCTCCATATCCCCCACACCGCCGTGCACTTCGGCGGCCAGGTTGCGGCGAGGGTCGGCGATGCGTGCCGAATCGGGTTTGTCGGCATGCAGTTTCGGCGCGTCCTCGGCCATCGCCTCGGCCGGATCGAATACGGCGGGCAACGGCTCGTAGGAGACGCGCAGGGCGCGACAGCCCGCCGCGGCGATGTCCACGCTGTCCGCGACCACTGCGGCCACCCGTTGCCCGACGAAGCGCACGGTGCGATCGAGCACGAACGTGTCGTCCGGGTCGTCGGTGCGCAACTCGTGCCTGCCCGTGGAGAACGGCACCGCGGGAGCATCGGCGTAGGTCAGCACTGCGCGCACGCCCGGAATCGCTTCGGCGGCGGCGGTATCGATGGAGAGGATGCGCGCGTGCGGGTGCGGGCTCGGCAGCACCACGATGTGCAGGGGCGCGGTCGACGGAGCTACGGGGTCGTCGGCGGCGGGGAGCACGTCGAGAGTGAAAGGTTCTGTACCCGTGACGATCCGAGGTCCCGCCGGTGCACCCGCGCGCCCTCCCGCTGGAAGCTGCTCCAGCACCGTGGTCCCCATCGGTGTGCGTATGCCACCGCTCAGCTGTTCGGGCACAACCGATCCCACCGGCATACCTCCACCACCCGGCTCTTCGGGCACAACCGGCCCCACCTGCACGCCTCCACCACCCGGCTCTTCGGGCACAACCGGCCCCACCTGCACGCCTCCACCGCCCGGCTGTTCAGGCACAACCGGTACCGTCGTCGTGGCTGGGCTGCCCGCTGTCAGGGCAGCTCGAATCGGCCGATACCCCGTGCAGCGGCACAGGTTTCCCTTCAACAGTTCTGGAAGGTCGGCCGGATCCGGCCCCGCTTCGGTTCCACACCCCAATCCCGCGGCCGTGACCACCATGCCCGCGGTGCAGAACCCGCACTGGAACCCCGCCTCCTCGAGGATTCGCTGCTGCACCGGGTGCAGCCGATCCGGCTCGCCGAGCCCGGCGGCCGTCGTGATCGACCGATCGGCCGCGCGGTAGGCCGGGATCAGGCACGAGTGCACCGTCGTTCCGTCCAGCCGCACCGAGCACGCGCCGCAGTCGCCCGCGTCGCAGCCCTTCTTCACGGCGAAGCACCCGTGCTCGCGCAGCAGTGTGCGCAGACACTGGCCTGGGCGCGGTTCGGCGTCGACGATGCGGCCGTCGATCTCGAATTTCATAGCTGCCCACCGGGTTCGGTGCGTAGCTCCGCGGCCGCCTCGGCGGCCAGCAGCCCCGTGACGTGCCTGCGCCAGTCCGGCGCACCGTGCGGATCGTCGAACCACAGTGCCGGATCGATCCCGGCCAGCGCCGCCGCCACCGCCCGCTCCTGCGGCACGGCGGGAAAGTCCAGCACCACCGGGCGGGTGGTCGCCGCCGTGATCGTCAGCACGCACCGTCCGCCGGGCTCGCGGCGCCCCATCACCAGCGCGCCGGAGCGTCCGAGCGGCGCGAGCGCGATCTTCCGAAACGCGGTGCGCGCGAGCAACGCCCGCTCTGGAAGGGTGATCGAGCGCAGCACCTCACCCTGGCGCAGCACCGTGAGTCCGGGACCGATCACGAACTCCCGCAGTGGAATCCGGCGCTCGCCGCCCTCGGCCGTCCACACCAGCGCGACGCCGTCGAGCGCGACCAGCGCGGCGAGCACAGCACCGGCGGGCAGCGCGAGACATATGTTCCCGCCGACCGTCGCGCTGTGCCAGATCTTGTGCGACGCCACCAGCGCCCGGCAGGCCTGCGCGAACAGCGCGGTCCCCGGCCACTGCGGCCATCGATCGCCACCACCGAGCTCGCGTCCGGGACCGGCGTCGGCGAACTGCGCCAAGGTGCAGGTCGCCGCGATCTCCAAGCCCTCGGCGGTGGCCGTGCAGGCGGGCCAGCCCAGCGCGGTGATATCGATGAGCCGCTCCAGGTTCGGCTGCGGCTCCGAGAACAGAAAGGTGCCTCCGGCCAGCACCCCGGTCGACCCGCCGAGACCGGCCAGGTCGTCCCGCCCCCGAGCCACCGTCACCTCCCGGATCGTGTCCAGGTCCACGTCTCACCTCGCTTCACAGCGCCTGCCGCCACCCTAGGACGCGCTGGTTGCCGCGGTGTTGCGCGACACCCGCCCCTGATTGCGCGCCCGTTACCTCGATCGTCCTCCGCGGTCCCGGCGAAGGCACGCGCGGCGGACAGATCGCCGCGCGACCGGCAGCGCAGTACTTGACCTCGTCAAAAAGCCGCTGCTACCAAGGAGTTGTCCGGACCGGCGGTGTGCACCCAGGCCCCGGCCCGGAGGACACCTACAGCAGCGGGGAGGTGCTCGGTGGACCGAGCCGTCCGACCGGAACAGCAGCCAGGGGGCACGTACGGCATCGCCGAGCGCCGCCGGATCCGTGCCTTTCTGACCGGTCTCGGACTGGCCGAACACCAACTGCTGGAACCGCTGGCCGGGGAGCTGCGGCAGCGCGGGTGCCGTCCGCGCCAGGCCTGGCGGCTGGCCAACGAGCTGACCCAGAACTCGGTCGCCGAGCTGTACAACCAGATCACCGACAACCCGCAGGCCACCATGCGGGCCAGCCGGATCTCGGAGTACGAGGCATGGCCGACGGCGGGGTCCTCGGTGGCCCGGCCGACCATCCGGGTGCTGAAGATCCTGTCGACCATCTACGGAACCAGCTGGGAACAGCTGGTCGATCTCGCCGACCTGGAACTCATGCCCGCCGCCGAGCGCCTCGAATTCCAGGAGGCGATCGCCCGGCGCTCCGACGACCGCAGCCGCACGCCGGTGAGCACCGGCCTGCCTCCCGAGGTTCCGCATTTCACGGGTCGCGTGCTGCCCAAAGAGGAGCTGCACGACCGGGTGCACCGGCATCTGAGCGGGGAAGGGCCCGCCGTGCATGTCATCGACGGGCTGACCGGAATCGGCAAGTCCGCGCTCGCGCGGTACGCGGTGGCGGCCTTCGCCAAGCACTATCCGGACGGCACCATCTGGGCCGACCTGCACGGCCACACCGTCGGGCGGGAGCCGCGCCTGCCCACCGACGTGCTGGAACAACTGCTACTCCAGGTCGAGGTGCCGCGTGAGCACATCGTCGACGATCTGACCGGCCGGGCCGCGCAGTGGCGCACCGCGATGCGGCAGCGACGCATGCTCATCGTCTTCGACAACGTGCTCGACACCGCACACGTCCGATTGCTGCTGCCGCAGGCCCCCGGGTGTCTGGTGCTGATCACCAGCCGCGGCAAACTCACCGGCCTCGCCGAGGCCGCGCCGCTGCACTTGGACGTGATGGGCTGGCGCGAAGCCGAGGAATTGCTGGTCAAGCTGGGCAATCTGCCGTCCGGGTACGACCGCGGCGCGGTGCGCCAGATCCTGGAGACCTCGGGGCGGCTGCCGCTGGCGATCCGGCTGATCGGCGGCCAGATCGCGCACCACGGTGTCGATCTGCTCGCCGAGAGCGCCGCCGAGTTCGCGACCCGGGCCGAGGAACTCAGGGGCGCGCCGGGCGAGCACGCCTTCGGCGAATCGGTGGCCGCCTACATCCTCGACCGGTTCGCCGCCGAGGACGAGTCCCTGCGCGCCGCGTTCGAGACCTCCTACCAGCGATTGCAGACACCCGGACAGCGGCGGGCGGTGCGGATGCTCGGGTGGTTCCCCGGCCCGGAGATCACCGCCGAATCGCTGGCCACCATGGCGAAAACGACGCTCGGCGAAGCCAAGACGCTGATCCGCCAGATGTTCGAAGCGGGCTTTCTCGATCCGGCCGAGGGCGGTCCCGGCGGCTCGCGCTATCGGATGCACGATCTGACCCGGCTGCTCGCGCGGCTGCACGCCGAACGCGACGCCGCGCCCGGCGAGCACGCGGTGACCCTGGAACGCCTGATCGGCGCGGGAGTCACGGTGGCGCGCCGTGCCGGACCGCAGCGCACGGCCGTCTCGGTGCGGGGCGCCAAGTATCCCGCCGTCGAGACGCGAGCCAGCGAGGTCGAACAGGCGGTGGCCTGGCTGACCAGGGAACGGGAGATGCTGCTCGGCTGCATCGCGGCCACCGGACCCACGCTCGCGGCCGCCGAACTCGCCACCTTGCTCGGGGCCGATCTGTTCGGCGAGGGACTCTGGTCGGACTCACACTGGCTCTACCTGCGCGCACTCGAAATGGCCAGCGCCATCGCGGATCCCGACATCGAATGCGACGCGCTGAACGGCCTCGGTCACGTGGAGCGGATGGCCGGTGGATATCGCACCGCGCGTGAGCATTTCGAGCGGGCCTTGGCGATCGCGCGCGAACTCGGGGACCCGGACCGCCTCGCGGCCACGCTCTGCGGCTACGCCGAAGTGATCCGCCGCACCGGAGATTTCGAGAAGGCCAGGCAGAACTACTCCGACGCCGCCGACATCGCGCAACGCACCGCGAACGCGAAGCTGCGCGGCGACGCGCTGCGTGGCCAGGGCCACATCGAACGGATGACCGGTGCGCACGCCGCGGCGCAGCGGCACTATCAGGAGGCGTTGCGCATCGCGCGCCGGATCGGCGACCGCACCGGTGAAAGCGGGTCGCTGTGGGGCCTGGGCAATATCGCGCGCAAGTCCGGCGATTTCGCGGCCGCGCGCCGCAATTTCGTCGACGCGTATCACATCGCCGCCGACATCGACGATTTCCTGTGCCAGGTCGACACGCTGCGCGGACTCGGCCATATCGAGCGCCGCTACGGCGAATACGCCGCCGCGCGCGACTATTACGCGAAATCGCGCGAACTCGCGCAGCGAATCAGGGACACGCACGGCGAGGCCGACGCACTGCAAAGCCTCGGAAATGTCTTCGCCGACATGGGTCGCGAGGCGGACGCGCGCGAGAATCTCTGTGCCGCTCTAACCTTGTACGAGCAGCTGGGCGTCCAGCTGAGCGATCGAACGCGCGCCGACATCGGCCGATTCACCTGTTCCTGACGGCGCACCGAACTTGCCCGGCGGCAGACTCGCACCGCCGATTGTGAAGTTTTCCCGGAGTTTCCGCCGTTTCGGCAGGTAGCGCCCACGCGAGCGACGAAGAAATCGGCGCGGACCGTGGGATCGCGAACCGAGGACCGCAGCTGTCACCCTGAAATCACCGCCCGAGAGCGGCGAGCGCCGCACTGGACGAAAGGGGTTGTTGCGATGGCTGTTACGGCCTCCGAATGGTTGATCACGAGCGATGTGGCGCAGGAGGTCGCGTTCCGCGTCGACCTGCCGGAAGCGGGCCACGGACGATGGGTGCTGTCCTACCTGCCGACCCACCGAAGACTCACCCGCGCGCAAGCCTTCACCGGACTCGTGCTCGCGGAATATCTCCTGCTGGAATGGGATTCGGACACCCCGCCGTTCGACACCGAGATCGCCGCGCTGCACGCCGCCGAGCTCGGCCTGACCCTGCACGACGTGATGTGCCTGCTGGCGCTGCGCGCCGGACCGCACGCCGAGGAGCGCCCCGGTCCCTCGGCGCGCGAAGACACCGCGAACGCTGTCGAAGAGGGGACGACAGTGTTCGCGGTCTGACAACGCAGCGCGTCACCGCGCCGGGACGATGCAGCGCGCCACCGCACTGGGACAACGCAGCGTCACCGCGCTCTGACGACTCAGCGCGTCACCGCGCTCTGACAATCGGCGCGTCACCGCGCGGTGGCAACCAGCACCGCTTGTGCTCTCGCCACCTGGCGACCCACCGATTCCTCGTCCACCGTGCGCACCTCCCCGTCGCGCACCACCTCGCGGCCGTTCACGATCAGCGCGGCCAGCGGGGGCGGTGAGCCGAGGATCAGTGCGGTGACGGGGTCGTCGATTCCTGCGTGGGCGGGGGTGTCGAGCCGCCAGAGCGCGAGGTCGGCCAGCTTTCCCGGTTCGATGGACCCGATCTCGGCGGCGCGGCCGAGTACCCGCGCACCGCCCATGGTGGCCAGCTCCAGTGCGGTGCGCACGGTCATCGCGCGCGGGCCGTGCGTGGCGCGGGCGTAGAGCAGGGCGTTGCGGGGTTCCTCGATCAGCGAGCTTGCTTCGTTGCTCGCGGCGCCGTCGACGCCGAGCCCCACCGCCACGCCCGCGGCGAGCAGGTCGGGGATGCGGGCGATGCCTGCGCCGAGGCGTCCGTTGGAGGTCGGGCAGTGCGCGATACCCGCGCCCGCGCCCGCGATGGCGGCGATCGCGATGTCGTCGAGGTGGACGGCGTGGGCGTACCAGACGTCCGGGCCGATCCAGCCGAGCCGCTCCAGGTACCGCGCGGGCGTGCAGCCGTAGGTGGAGAGGCAGTAGTCCTGTTCTTCCAGGGTCTCGGCGAGGTGCGTGTGCAGCCGCACCCCCTCGGCCCTGGCCAGCGCGGCGGATTCGCGCAACAAGTCCGCCGTCACCGAGAACGGCGAACAGGGCGCGAGCGCGATCCGGACCATGGCGTCGAAGGATGGGTCGTGCCAGCGGGCGATCGCGTCGGCGCTCGCGGTGAGGACGTCGTCCAGCGACTCCACCACGGAGTCGGGCGGCAGACCGCCCGCACTCGCTCCGAGGTCCATCGCGCCGCGACAGGGATGGAAGCGCAACCCGACCGTCGCGGCCGCGGCGATCTCCGCGCCGAGCAGGTCGCCGCCCTCGCGCGGGAACAGATAGTGGTGGTCGGAGGTCGTGGTGCAGCCGGTGCGTGCGAGGGCGGCCAGCGCGCCGGTCGCGGCGATCCGCACCGCCTCCTCGTCGATCCCCGCCCAGATCGGATACAGCGCGGTCAGCCAGTCGAACAGGCTCGCGTCGGCGGCGAGCCCCCTGGTGATCCACTGATAGAGGTGGTGGTGGGTGTTGACCAGCCCCGGGGTGAGCAGGCAGCCGCGCCCGTCGATGCGCGGCACGTCCAGCGCGGGCGCGTCGCCCGGGCCCACCGCGCCGATCCGGTTGCCGTGCACCACCACGTGGCCGCGCCGATACTCGGTGCCCGCCGCGTCGACAGTCGCCACCGCGCAGCCGTCGATCACCAGCGTCGGCACCTGGCTCACTGCTCCCACGCCTGCCCCGCGTCCGGTGCGTCCGCGCGCGCCACCGTGGCATGGATGAGTCCGTACGGCCGGTCGGCCGCGTAGTACACCTCGCCGCGGTTCTCGATGCCGAATCTGGCGAGGTCGTAGTCGAAGTGATGCTTGTTGGGCGCGGCCAAGCGGATCTCGGCGAGCACCGGGAACGACTCGAGCACCGCCTTGCCCATCTCGAACAGCGTCTGCTGCAAGGCTTTCGAATGGTGGGTCGCGAAGACCGCGACCAGCTGAGCGCGAATGCCCGCGTAGCACGCGTCCCAGTCCACGCCCTCGGTGCCCGCGAAGCGCCACTGCGCGACCAGCGAGGTGGCCAGCATCCGGTCGCGGGTCGGCTCCAGCACGGTGAACTCGTCGGTGAGGAAGTCCGCGAACTCCGAATCGGTCGACTTCAGGATGACGAGGTCCCGCACGCCGCCGATCACCCAGGCGCGCTGGGCATCTCCCTTGCCCGCGACCGTCACCCGCGCCGTGCGCACCTCGGGCCCCTGCCGGGTCCAGGTGAAGTCGTGCTCCGCGCCGTCCACCGAAACTCGTTGCCAGGCATACTCCTCCACCTCGACACCGGCACTGGCGACCGGTTCCACGTCGTCGACGAAATGCCGGGCGAGCGCCAGCGCGTAGTCCTCGACGGGCTGCAGGCCGGGCTTCTTCGCGTAGGCGTAGGCGGTCTGCTTCTGGCTGTCGGTGGGCAGCACCTTGGACTGGTCGCCCGCGGTGTAGGCGTCGGCGAAATCCCCGCGCAGTACCGTGGAGACGTTCACGTCGCGAATCTCGTGGCGAGGGCCGTCGCGGTAGATCCGGACGATCCGGTTCTCCGCCTTGCCGTATCGGTTGTCGGACAGCACGATCGGGCCGGACAGGGTCATGATCAGCTCCCTCGGTAGGTGGAGAAGGCGTACGGCGAGAGCAGCAGCGGGACGTGGTAGTGCCGTTCCCGGCCGACCACGAACGCGATGGAAACCTCCGGGTAGAACGTCTCGAGGCGCTGCCGCCCGAAGTAGGTGCCGGTGTCGAAGACGATCCGGTAGACGCCCGGCGCGAGTTCGGCGCCGAGGCCGCCGATCCGGCCGTCGGCATCGGTCGCGCCCGCACCGACGATCGCGTCGCCCGCGAACAGGGTGACCGCCATCTCGGCGGCGGGTGCGCCGCGGACTGCATCGAGGACGTGCGTGCTCAATGTGCTCATGCCGCTGCCTCGCTGGCGCTCGGCTCCGGCATGCGCACGGCGCGCTGGCACACGATTCGCTCACTGCGTTCACTCATGCCGCCGCCTCACTGCCGCCCGGCCCCGGCATGCGCACGGCGCGCTGGCACATGCTCATGCGAGCTCCCCGAGCAACCGCCGCAACCTGATTCGATTGATCTTCGCCAATTCGGTTCGCATCACAGCCCTTTCGGTCGCCGGGTCGTTGTGCAGCCGGGTGGTGAGCAGGTCGAGCAGTTCCGCGCCGGATCGACCCGTCGCGCAGACCAGATAGAGGTGGCCGAAGCGCCGCTCGTAGGCGCGGTTGCCCTCGGCGAGCGCCGTGCGCACCGCGTCGGTCGCGTCCGCCACCCCGGACTGCTCCCGTGCCGAGGCCGCGCTGTCCGTCCGGTCGCCGATGCGCGGATGCCCGGCCAAGGCGCGGTCGACGTCCTCCTCGGGCAGTGCGGCGAGCACATTGTCGGCGGTGCCGAACAGTTGTTCGACGCTCGAGTACGGGCGTTCGGCGAGCACTCCGCGCGCCCACGCGGGCGACGCGCAACAGGCGAGCAAAGCCTCGGTGGCCGCCGCCTCCGACAGCGCGTTGAAGCCGGTGATCCTGGCCGCCTCGTCCGTCATCGAACCAGCATCGAATACACAGGGGTCCCATGCCACCGGAAGGGCCAGATCACCTCCGGCGTGTCGGGGCCGTCGCGGGGACGAACGCCGTCCGCACCCCGAGGCCGAGGCGAAAGTACGACGCTCGCGGTTCACCGGACGCCGATCTTCCGGCACTTCGAGGTAACCCACCGGCAACGCGCGCGGTCTAGCGTGGGACACGTGGCTGCATCGGATCGCGCCGGGAACGCTCCGGTCGCCCGCACGGGTTGTGCGGGCATTGTGCTCGCCGCGGGCGCGGGCACCCGCTACGGCCGCCCCAAGGCGCTGGCCGAGGGCGGCGCCTGGCTGCGCGCGGCGGTGGACGCCCTG
>NZ_BDBP01000047.1 GCF_001613045.1 Nocardia lijiangensis NBRC 108240
GCCGCCGCCGCGCGCTCCGCGGCGTCCAGTGCCGCGACCGCCCCCGCGCCCCAGACGACGGCCGTATTGGGCTGCACGCTCACCGGCCCGCGCACCGGATCGGTGGCGGTGACGGTGAGCAGTTCGGTGGTCCACGCGATGCCGAAGGTGCGCGACAGCGCCTGACTGGCCGCCGACGACGGAATATCCGGTCCCAGGTCGCGCGGCAGCAGCGATACCGCGTCGCCCACCGTGACGACCTTGCCGAGCAGCGCCTGCCGCAGCGTGGCGGCCGGAATGCTGCGGGTGGCATGCAACGAACCGCTCACCGAGATCTGCTTGGCGCCGAACACCGGGGCGGGGGAGACCACCACGGTCGCGTTCTCGCGCAGGCCCGCGTTCGACAGTGTCACGTCGTCCAGCAGCGCGACGCCCGCCGGCGTGCCCGCGGGCGCGATACCGACCACCGCCGCGGTATGCCGCGAGCCCGCCAGCGCGACCCCGTCCCATTCGCGCAGGCCGAGCGCCGTCAACGCCTCCGGATGCAGGCGCACCACCCCGCGTCTCGCGTCGGCGGCGGAAGGATTCAGTCGAGCGGTGAGCGCCAGTTCAGCCACTGTGCCATTCTGCCCGCGTTGGCGCGCGGGTGGGCGAGACCGCAGGTGAATGCGAAGACTGGACGACTAGTTCGCGGGCTCGATGATCCGCGCGGCCACCGCCACCGGCTTCTCGGCATTGCTCGCCGACAGACACACCAGCTTGGCGGTGCCGAGCGCGACATTCGGGCTGCCCGCGAACGGGCTGTCCGGATTCTCGGCGAGGATCTGCTCGATCACCTGCTTCTCGGCCTCGCTGTCGAGCCCCTTGAACTCACCGCACGTGGTGCGCGTGGCCGGGCCGAGAACGGACGCGTCGCTAGGCGCGGCGGTCGCCGCGTTGGCGGAGGTGATCGGCGCCGAAGCGCTCGTGGTCGGCGCCTGCGTCGCGCTGGCGCTCGCGACCGTACTGCCCTTGCGCAGGCCGCTCGCGTCGGTGGACTCGTCCGACCCGCCGCAGCCGGTCGCCGCCAGAGCCACCGCGCCCGCGGCTAGGACGATGACGGAAATTCGCTTCATTTGGTGCTTTCCGGTGCCACACAGCGCCGGAGCCTCCGGCGCGTCCGCAGCAGCGTACCGGACCATTCAGTGAATGTGCGCTTGCCAATCCGCGGGAACCCGGCCGCGCGGGCCGGGCACGCCCTGATCGGCCGGGTGACTGTGCGGGGGAGCCAGCTCGGGGCCGCCGCCGTACATTTCCTCGCTGCGGAAATCCCAGAACCAGTCCTCGCCGGGCTCGAAGCTCTGGATGAAGGGGTGGCCGGTGTCCTTGGCGTGCTTGGTGGCGTGCTGGGCGGGGGAGGTGTCGCAGCAGCCGATGTGGCCGCACTCGGCGCAGCGGCGTAGGTGGACCCACCAGCCTTGCTCGGCTTCGCATTCGAGGCAGCCGGGGCCGGTGGGCGGGGTAGCCGGATTGATGCCCTCGATGGCTTCAGTCATTTCCGAGCGCCTCCTTTAGGTGTGTGGTTTTTGTTGATGGTGCGGTTTCCCAGGGCGGGTGTGCGGGCTGTGTTTTTGGCGCGCTGGCGCGCGCGTGTTCGCGGCCCCCTGGTGTCTCGCGTCCGAGCGTTCGAGACTCGCGCCTGCGGCGCATGCGTCTCGAACGCTCGGACGCGAGACGGGCCGCGAACGGGCTCGTAAGACTCGCCCCGGGGGTGGTCGGGAGGGTGGGGATGTTGCTGTTGCTGTTCTGTTGTGAGGTGCCGTTTTTGTGGGTCAGGGGGCTTCTAGGGCGCCTTCTTCATTCTGCTCTGGGCGGTGTAGTGGGAGGCGGACTGTGAAGCGGGTGTCGCCTGGTTCGGATTCGACTCGGATGTCGCCGTTGTGTTTGTTGACGACGATGCGGAAGGAGATGTCCAGGCCGAGGCCGGTGCCTTCGCCGACCGGTTTGGTGGTGAAGAACGGTTCGAAGACGCGGCGGAGCGCGTCGGCGGGGATGCCGGGGCCGGTGTCGCCGATCTCGACTACGGCGCAGTCGTTTTCCTTGCTGGTCCGCACGGTGAGGGTGCCTTTGCCGCGCATCGCGTACACCGCGTTGTCGATCAGGTTCGTCCACACCTGGTTGAGTTCGGCGGCGTAGCAGGGCAGCGGCGGCAGGGTGCGGTCGTACTCCTTGACCACGTGCACACCGTCGCCGAGCTTCCTGTTCAACATCACCAGGGTGCTGTCGAGCAGCTCGTGGATGTCGACGACCTGGAACGGGGCACGGTCCATCTGCGAGTACTGCTTGGCGGCGTCGACCAGTGTGGAGATCCTGGTGGTCGAATCCGCGATCTCGTTCATCAGCAGCTCGGTCTCGATGGTGTAGTTGAGCCAGCGGATCGCGCCCTCGAACACCTTGTTCGGGCAGCCCTCCAGGGTGCCCCACACCCGTTCCAGCCAGTCCACGTCGAATCCGGCCTGCACGAAGTTCGGCGCCAGCACCCAGCTGTCGGCGATCTCGTGGTCCTCGAGCCATTCGCCGAGCAGGTCCTCCCGGTCGGCGGCCTCCATTGGGCTCAGCTCGGGAGCCTTGGCGACCTGGGCCGCCGCCTCCTCTTGCAGCCGCACCAGGGTGACGAGCACGTCCGGCTGGAACTTCCCTTCGGCCATCATGGCCAGCTTGTGCCGCATTCCCGCGACCCGCTCGCGCAGGCCTGAGGTGGCGCGCACCGCCGCGGCCGCCGGGTTGTTCAGCTCGTGGGTCAGGCCCGCCGACAGCGAGCCGAGCGCGAGCAGCCGTTCCCGCTCCGCCACGCGCTGAGTGGTGTTGCGGCTGCCGAAGAACGCGCCCTCCAGCAGGTGCACCGCCATCGGGAACCACTCGTGCATCATGCGCGCGAAGGTGCCCGCGTCCAGCACGTAGAACCGCGACTTGCGGGTGACGTACATCGAACCGGTGTAGTTCGGATCGGCCTTGTCGCCCAGGTACGCGCTCCACGCGCCCGCGTAGGCGCCCTTGTGGTCGGTGCGGTTCAGCTCGATCTCGGTGCCGCCGGACAGTTTGGTCAGCCGCACCTCGCCGTCCATCAGGACGTAGAAGCAGGTGGCCGGATCGCCTTCGCGGAAGACGAGTCCCGGCTCGATGTATTCGATGCGCCCGTCGGCGCACAGCCAGGCCAGCTGGTCGTCTTCGAGTTTCTCGAACAGGAACAGGGTGCGCAGCTCCGCCGGATCGCAGACGAGATGCGAACGGCGCGCGGCGTTTTCGAGTGTCACAACAGTCCTCCTGACGTCACGCCAGATACCGGTGTACGAGCATGACCGCCATCGCGCCCTCGCCGACCGCCGAGGCGACCCGCTTGGCGGACTCGGCGTGCACATCGCCCGCGACGAACACGCCGGGCACGCTGGTCTCCAAATGGTGTGGCGGACGGGGCAATTCCCAGCCTGTCGGTCTGGCGCCTTCGATCATGAGATCCGGCCCGGCCAGCACGTATCCTGCCTCGTCGCGTGTGACCACGCCGTCGAGCCAGTCGGTCTGCGGCGCCGCACCGATGAAGAGGAACAGCCGCTCGGCCTCGGCCTTCTCTTCCGCGCCTGTGACCTTGTCGCGCAACATGATCCGTTCCAGGTGGTCGCTGCCGTCGGCGGCGGTCACCTCGGTGTTGGTGTGCACCTTGATGTTCGGAATCTGCGCGATCTGCTGGATCAGATAGTGCGACATGGACTTCTCCAGCGAGTCCGCGCGCACCACCAGGTGCACGGTGCGGGCGTTGCGGGACAGGAAGACCGCCGCCTGCCCGGCCGAGTTGGCGCCGCCGACGATGTAGACCTCGTGATCGGCGCATTCGGACGCCTCGGTCATCGCCGAGCCGTAATACACTCCGCGACCGGTGAATTCGTCGACGCCCGGCGCCGGGTGCCGTCGATAGTCCACGCCGGTCGCGATGATCACGGTGTGGCCGCACAGCGTGCCGCCGTCGGCGAAACGTACGGTGCGCGCCGAACCGTTGACCTCCAGCCCGACCACCTCGCGGGTGGTGATCACCTCGGCGCCGAACTTGGCGGCCTGCCGCCGCGCCCGGTCGGCCAGCTGCGCGCCGGAGACCCCGTCGGGGAAGCCGAGATAGTTCTCGATTCGGGAGCTCTGCCCGGCCTGCCCGCCGGTCGCGGTGCGTTCGACGAGCACCGTGCGCAGGCCCTCGGACGCGCCGTACACGGCCGCGCCGAGCCCGGCGGGACCGCCGCCGACCACGATCAGGTCGTAGAAATCGCCGGTGGGGGTGACGTTCAGTCCGACGCTCTCGGCCAGCGCGCTGTCGGTCGGCTGGACCAGCGCGTCACCCGAAGCCGTGATCACCACCGGACATCGGTCCGGGTCGGCGCCCGCGGCCTCCAGCAGCCGGACGCCCTCCGGTTCGTCGGCGAGGTACCAGCGGTATGGCAGCTGGTTGCGGGCCAGGAACTCGCGGACCTGCGAGGAGCGCGGCGACCAGCGGTTGCCGACCACCTTCGTCCCGGCCACCGGCCGGTGTTCGCTGCTGCGCCAGGCGTCGAGCAGTCCGTCCAGCACCGGGTAGAGCTTCTCCTCCGGCGGGTCCCACGGTTTGAGCAGGTAATGGTCCAGGTCGATCACATTGATCGCGTCGATCGCGGCGTTGGTGTCGGCGTAGGCGGTCAGCAGCACGCGGCGCGCGTAGGGATGCAGGTCCATGGCCTGCTCCAGGAATTCGATGCCGTCCATGCCCGGCATCCGGTAGTCGGCGATCAGCACGGCGACCTGCTGGCCGCGCAGTTTCATTTCGCGCAGGGCCTCGAGCGCCTGCGGGCCGGATTCCGCGCGCAGAATCCGGTAGTCGGCGCCGTAGCGGCGGCGCAGGTCGCGCACGACCGCGCGGGAGACGCCCGGATCGTCGTCGACGCTCAGGATTACCGGTTTCGTAGCAGCGGGTGCAGTCACCACAAAAGTATGTCGCTTCGGCGGCGGAGTGTCGCCGTCGTTTCTCGCCCCCTCGAGTCACCCCCCGGCGCCCCGCGCCTGGGCGCAGCCACGGCCATCCGCGCGGCTGGGCTCAGAGTCGGTGGTGGAGCACGATATCGAGTTCGCTCGGCGTGAGCAGTCGCTCCAGCCGTTCCTCTTGGGCGAGCTTCTTCGCGGTTCGACGAGGAATCGCACCGCGCTCGGCAGACCCGTCATCGGGTTCCGAGGAGGGAAGCAGTGGGACTTGGTCCGACTGCCGACGATGAAGAAGCGAGCGAAGTTTCACGGCCGATCACCTCACGCTGGACGGGAAAGCTGGTGGCAGTGGCTTGTGCTTCGTCTATCCGCAATTGTGCGCGGTCCATTACGACTACCGGCAACCAAAAGGCCAAAATGTGACACAGTTGTCTTCCAGGCGCTCCCGTTTAGGATGTCTGTTACTCGTCGTACACACATGTGTCTGGTTTGTCCGGACCGCGCATTCCCGGAGGCAGCGTTGCCCAACCATCTCGAAGCGACCGTCGATATTGCCGCGCCCCCGGAGCGCGTCTGGCAGATCGTCTCCGACCTCCGGCGCATGCCCGAGTTCAGTCCGATGACGGTCCGGATGATCCCGCTCGGCACGCCCAAGGCGGGCACCTGGACCGTGAACTGGAACAAGGACGGCCGGAAGCGTTGGCCGACCACCTCCCGCATCGTGCGGTTCGAGCCGAACCAGGCCTTCGCGTTCCGGATGATCGAGAACCACACGGTGTGGAGCTACACCCTGGAGCCGACCGCGGACGGTACTCGGCTGGTCGAACGTCGTGACGTGTCCAACGGCGTTGCCTGGGTGATCCGCAAGGTCATCGACGCCGCGCTCGGTGGTGAGCCTGCCTTCGAGGCCAACCTGGTCCGGGGCATGAACGAGACGCTCGCCAAGATCAAGGCCGCGGCCGAGTCGGGCGCCTGACCCTTCCACCAGCGAAAACGGCTGTGCCCTCGCCCCGGACGAGGCGAGGGCACAGCGGAGAAACCTACTTCCAGTTCGGCAGGGTGACGACCTGCGCCGCGTAGGACAGGCCAGCGCCGAAGGCGATGAGCAGCGCGGTGTCACCCGGCTTCGATTCGCCGTTGCGCAGCAGCGCCTCCATGGCCAGCGGGATGGACGCGGCCGAGGTGTTGCCGGTCTCCTCGATGTCGTTCGCGAGCGCGCAGCTCTCCGGCAGCTTGAGCACGCGGGCCATGATCTCGATGATCCGGCCGTTGGCCTGGTGCGGGATCATCGCCTGCATGTCGTCGGTGGAGAGTCCGGCGCGATCGATCGCGTCGCGGCACACCTTCTCCAGCGAGTGGGCGGCCCACCGGAAGACGGCGGTGCCCTCCATGGTCATGTACGGCCGGACCGCGTCGAGGCCCTTCTCGTCGATCTCGGCGAAGAACTCCATCCAGTCCTTGTCCTGGCGGATCGCGCGATGCTGGGTGCCGTCCGAGCCCCACACGGTGGGACCGATGCCTGGCTCGTCGGACGGGCCGACGATCACGGCGCCCGCGCCGTCGGCGAACAGGAACGCGGTGGAGCGGTCGGTCATGTTGATGGTGTTGGTCAGTTTCTCCACACCGATCACCAGCACGTTCTTGGACGTGCCGCACCGAACGAGGTCCGACGCCAGCGCCAGCGCGTGACAGAACCCCGCACAGCCCGCGGAGACATCGAACGCGGCCGCGCCGTTCATGCCGAGCTCGGTGGCGATGCGCGGGGCGGCGGCGGGTGTCAGCAGCAGATGCGTCGACGTGGCGACGATGACGCAGTCGACCTCGTCGACATCCACGCCCGCCGATTCCAGCGCGCCGCGCGCCGCGCCCACGCTCATGCTCTGGATCGTCTCGTCCTCGGAGGCGAAACGCCGGGTCTTGATGCCCGACCGGGTCCGGATCCACTCGTCACTGGAGTTGATCGGTCCCGCCACTTCGTCATTGGTGACCACCCGGGCCGGGCGATAGACGCCGAGCCCGAGGATCGCGGTGTGCTCAACCCCGGTGGTCTGGGCGATTCGAGCAGACATGATGGATCTCCTAATACCTGCGGCGCTGCTGCCGGGGATCCGGCGGAGCCTCGAACTCCTTCATCGGTTCGCCCACTTGTCACGGAAGCGTAGACATGAGGCTCCCTCATATTACCCGAGGGTTGCCACCGGGAGTGCTTATTCTCACAACCGCCGGGTATATCAGCGCCAAACACGTCAGCGGTACCGGCGCGGCGTGTATCCCCACTATCGATGCGAGGTCACCATGCTCGGTCTCGGGATTATCGGCTGGATCATCATCGGCGGTCTCGCCGGCTGGATCGCCAGTAAAATCATGAAAACGGACGCCCAGCAGGGCATCCTGCTGAACATCCTCGTCGGCGTCGTCGGCGGTCTGCTCGGTGGATTCCTGCTCAAGCTGTTCGGCGTCGACGTCGAGGGCGGCGGGCTGTGGTTCAGCTTCTTCACCTGCCTCGGCGGCGCGGTGATTCTGCTGTTCCTGGTCCGCCTCGTCACCAGTCGCCGGGCCATGCGCTGACCGGGACGTACCACAAGCTCCTCCCGTAAGGTGTGAACGCTTGCGCCGGACCTATCGTTGAAGGGCGCAACCGACTGCATCTAGCACGAAAGAGGAGCCTGTGGCACGCCGTCCCACCCCGCCCGGCACGCCCGAAACGACCGGCGTCGGCCACGTCGTCGATCTGGTCCGGGCCGCTATCCCCCCGCTGCATCCGGCGGGCCTGCCCTTCGTCGCCGCGCCGCTCGCGGTCGCGGTAGTGGGCGGCAAGCGCAAATGGGTGCGCCGGACGGGTCTGCTCGCCGCGGCGGCCTGCGCCACCTTCTTCCGCCACCCGAAGCGGGTCCCGCCGAACCGGGCAGGCGCCGTCGTCGCCCCCGCCGATGGTGAGATCGCCCTGGTCGACACGGCCGTGCCGCCCGCGGAACTCGGGCTCGGCGATCAGCCGCTGCCGCGGGTGAGCATCTTCCTCTCCGTGCTGGACGTGCACGTGCAGCGCACCCCGGTCTCCGGTGTGGTGCGCGCGGTGCATCACCAGGCGGGCCAGTTCCGCTCTGCCGATCTGCCCGAGGCCAGCTCGGTGAACGAGCGCAACAGCATGGTGCTCGAGACCCCGGCGGGCAAGCAGCTGGTCGTGGTGCAGATCGCCGGTCTGCTCGCCCGGCGCATCGTCTGCGACGCGCAGGTCGGCGACGTGCTCACCATCGGCGACACCTACGGTCTGATCCGTTTCGGCTCCCGGGTCGACACCTACTTCCCCGCGGGCACCGAGCTGCTGGTGCAGCCGGGGCAGCGCACCATCGGGGGCGAGACCGTCCTGGCCGTGTTGTCATGATGGAAGCGGCTGTGCCCACCCAACGGCGCAGGCGCCGCAGCGTCCGGCTGCTTCCGAGCATCGTGACCATCCTGGCGCTGTGCTCCGGTCTGTCCGCGGTGAAGTTCGCGCTGGACGGCGAACTCGACATCGCGCTGGCCATGGTCGGCGCGGCCGCGGTGCTGGACACCCTCGACGGTCGCCTGGCCCGCATGCTCGACGCCACCACCAAGATGGGCGCGGAGCTCGATTCGCTCTCCGACGCGATTTCTTTCGGCGTCGCGCCCGCGCTGGTGCTGTACATCGCGCTGCTCGACCAGAACAGCGCGGGCTGGATCATCGCGCTGTTGTTCGCGGTGAGCATCGTGCTGCGCCTGGCCAGGTTCAACACGCTGATGGACGACGACACCCGACCCGATTGGTCGCGTGACTATTTCGTCGGCGTTCCCGCGCCCGCGGGCGCGCTGATCGCGCTCGTGCCGATCGCGCTGTACGTGCAGTTCGGCGACGGCTGGTGGGTCGGCTTCTACGAGGTCGCGGCCTGGACGGTGTTCGCAGGGGCGTTGTGCGTCAGCACGATTCCGACGCTGGCGATGAAGTCCGTGTCGGTGGCGCCGCAGGCAGCTGCCGGGCTGCTGGTACTGGTCGCGGTGGCGGCGGCCCTGCTGGTGACCTATCCGATCGTGCTGCTGCTGGTGCTGGTCGCGCTCTACCTCGGCCACATTCCGTTCGCCTGGTATTCGCAGCGCTGGGTGGCGGCCCGGCCGGAGACCTGGGAGCACAAGCCCGCCGAACGCCGTGCTCAGCGCAAGGCGCAGCGGCGCAGGCCCGCCATCCGGTCCGGCATCCGCAGCTCGAGCGCGCGGCTGCGGTTGCGCAGGCCGGGCGGCCGGAAGGAACAGACGGACGAAGTAGTTCGCTGATATCGACGAACGCGGCCGGGCGAGCGCGGAGGAAGGTGACGGTGGAACCCGACGGACTGCGCGAATTCCAGGCGCATCGCCCGCGGTTGTTCGCGCTCGCCTACCGCATGCTCGGCTCGGCGGCCGAGGCCGAGGACGCGGTGCAGGAGACCTACCTCCGCTGGGACGGCACCGACCGGGCCGCCATCCGGTCCGCGGAGGCCTGGCTGACCACCGCCGTGGTGAATCTCTGCCGCACCTGGCTGGTTTCGGCAAGGGCGCGGCGCGAGACCTACACCGGCCCGTGGCTGCCGGAACCCGTGCCGACCGCGAACGGCGAACTCGGCCCGCTGGAGACCGTCGAGGAACGCGAGCTGGTCTCGCTGGCGCTGCTCACCGCGCTGGAGCGGCTGAGCCCGGTGGAGCGCGCCGTCTTCGTGCTGCGCGAGGCGTTCGGTTACGCCCATCGCGAGATCGCCGACATGCTCGACCTCACCGAGGCGAGCTCGCAGCAGACCTACCGGAGGGCCGGTCAGCGGGTGCGCGACGGGCGGGCGCGCTTCGACGTCGAACCCGGTCATGCCAGGGCGCTGATCGAACGTTTCCTCGCGGCCGCGCGCTCCGGCGAGGTCGACACGCTCGGGCGGATGCTCGCTGCCGACGCCACGGCCACCGCGGACGGCGGCGGCCGGATCAGTGCCGCGCGGCGGCCGGTGCACGGCGCCGACCGGGTGGCGCGCTACCTCGTCGGCCTGTTCCGCTGGGAGGTCCCCGGCATGGCGATCGGGATCGAGGAGGTCAACGGGACACTCGCGGTGGTCGTGCGGATCGCCGAAACGCCGATGGTGATCGTCGGGTTCGATCTCGACGGCGACAAGGCGCGCGAACTGTACCTCGTCGTCAACCCCGACAAGCTGGCTTATTTCGCCGCGGCCGATCGGGCGTCGTAGCTGGTCGTCCGGTGTGACGCGGCTCATGCCGCGGGCTGTCAGGAAGCGGCGGCCTACCCAGTCTGAGTGGTATCGGCCAACGAGAGGAGCCACATCATGACCGGGAAACAGCACATCGTCGTTCTGGGCGCCGGATACGCGGGCCTGGCCGCGGCACGGCGGCTTGCCGGGCGGGCGGGGGCAGCGCAGATCACGGTTGTCGATGCCCGCGCCGAGTTCGTGGAGCGGGTGCGGTTGCACCAGCAGGTCGCCGGGCAGCGGTTGCGTCGCTGGGACTTGGCAGAAATCTTGGAGCGCAAGGGTATTCGGTTCGTCCTTGCGCGAGCGACACGCATCGACGCCGCGGCCAAGCGGGTCGAGCTGGATCGCGGTGATTCCGTCGGCTACGACGTGCTGATCTACGCGCTGGGCAGTCTCGCCGATCGCGGCCAGGTCCCTGGCGCCGCCGAGTTCGCCAAGTCCGTTGCCACACCAGAGGACTCGGCATGGGCCGCGAACGGCGGAACCATCGCCGTTGTCGGCGCTGGCGCCACCGGCATCGAGCTGGCCGCGGAACTGGCCGAGTCCCAGCCGGATTCGCATGTCGTGCTGCTCAGTGCCGACGAACCCGGCGCCTGGCTCTCGGCGAAGGCCGCCGCGCACATCCGGGCGGTGCTGGAGAAGCTCGGTGTCGAGATCCGCGCGGATGTGAAGGTGGTCGAGGTGACCGCGGACGGTGTCCGGCTCGCGAGCGGTGACTTCGTCGAGGCCGGGACCGCGGTCTGGACCACCGGATTCGGCGTGCCCGATCTCGCCGCCCGGGCCGGTCTCGCGGTGGACGGCGCTGGCCGGGTGCTGACCGACGAATCCCTACGCTCGATCTCGCATCCGGAGATCTACGCCGCGGGCGACAGCGCGGTGGTCGCCGGTCCCGGCGGGCGGTCGCTGCGGATGGCGTGCGCGACGGCGCTGCCGACCGGCAAGTACGCGGCCGACGCGATCGTGGCGCGGATGCGCGGGCGGGAACCGCGTGACCTGCGGTTCCGGTACATCCTCCAGTGCATCAGCCTCGGCCGCCGCGACGCGGTCATCCAGGCGCTGCACGCCGACGACACCCCGGCGCGAACCGTGTTGCGCGGGCGGCTCGGAGCCAAGGTCAAGGAGACCATCGTGCGCGGCGCGGCGACCGCCGCGGGGTTGCGATAGCGGCGCGGGCGTCGAACAAGATCGTCAACTAAAGGTTGACGATGCTCATGCGTCAACTTATGGTTGACGCATGACTTCTTCGATTCGTCTCGACGACCTCATCACCGCCATCAAGAAGGCTCGGCCGGACAACGCGCTCGAGCAGCTCTCCGACGCGGTCATCGCCGCGGGGCACCTCGGCGAAGTGGCCGATCACCTGATCGGCCACTTCGTGGACCAAGCCCGCCGCTCCGGCGCGTCCTGGACCGATATCGGCGTCAGCATGGGCGTCACCAAGCAGGCTGCGCAGAAGCGGTTCGTGGCCAAGGGACCCGGCGACCCCGGCGACGCGGCGGCGATGGACCCGAACGCGGGATTCGCCAAGTTCACCCCCCGTGCCCGCGCGGTGGTGATGGCCTCGCAGGAGGCCGCGCTCGCCGCGGGCAACAAGCTCATCGGGCCCGTACACCTGGTGCTCGGACTGCTGAGCGAGCCCGAAGGTCTTGCCGCCAAGGAGATTCTCACCGCGGGCCTCGGCCTGGACGAGGTGCGCGCCGCCGCGACCGCCGCGCTGCCGCAGCCCGAGTCCGACGGCGCGGAAGCTCCCACCGGTCTGGTGCCCTTCGACGCCGAGGCCAAGAAGGCGCTCGAACTGACCTTCCGCGAGGCGCTTCGCCTCGGCCACAACTACATCGGCACCGAGCACATCCTGCTCGCCCTGCTCGAACAGGAGAACGGCGCGGGCCTGCTGACCGGCCTCGGCATGGACAAGGCGAAGACCGAAGCGCATCTGGTGGAACTGCTTTCGGTGATCGCTGCGCAGAAGCCATGAGGACGGGAAGCCGCGGCGTTCGGGTGGTGCTCGCTGCCCTCGTTGCCGTGGCACTTCGCCCTGTCGCCAGAACGCGTTGCGATGGGCGGATGGTGTTGCCGCTCATCGGTTTTCGGTACGCCTACGCCGAATGCGCGCGGCGCCGACGGATCGTGCGGGCCGCGCGCCGACGCGCTCACGGCACGTTGCGCTCGAGCTCGTCCAGCCAGGCGGCGGCCGAGGCGTCGCTGGGAGCGCGCCAGTCCCCGCGCGGCGAGAGCGAGCCGCCGGAACCGACCTTCGGCGCGTTGGGCAGGGTCGACCGCTTGAACTGGCTGGTCTGGACGAACCGCCGCAGGAATTCGGCGAGCCAGCGCTTGATGGTCGGCAGATCGTAGGCGTGGCGCTGGTCGGCCGGGATCAGGTCGGGCCACGGTCCGCGCTCCGGGTCCGACCAGGCGTGCCTGGCCAGGTACGCCACCCGGCTCGGCCGATAGCCGAAGCGCAGCAGGTAGTACAGGTGGAAGTCCTGGAGTTCGTACGGGCCGACGGTGGCCTCGGAACTCTGGCCGGGACCTTCGGCATCGGCGTCGGCATGCGGGATGAGCTCCGGTGAGATCTCGGTTCGCAGAACGGATTGCAACACCTTTGTCGCCTCCGGGCCGAACTGTCCGGTGTCGGCGGCCCAGGCGATCAGGTATTTGATCAAGGTCTTGGGCACCGAGGCGTTCACGCTGTAGTGGGCCATGTGGTCGCCGACGCCGAAAGTGCACCAGCCGAGCGCCAATTCGCTGAGATCGCCGGTGCCGACCACCAGCGCGCCGTGCTGGTTGGCCAGCCGGAACAGATGCGAGGTGCGCTCGCCCGCCTGCACGTTCTCGTAGGTGACGTCGTACTGCGGAACTCCCTCGGCGGCAGCGTGATTCAGATCGCGCAACATCTGGGTCGCGGCGGGCCGGATGTCGATCTCCGCCGCCGTCACCCCGAGCGCCGCCATCAGCCGGTGCGCATCGGTGCGGGTACGGGCGCTCGTCCCGAACCCGGGCATGGTGTAGGCCAGTACGTTCGCGCGGGGCAGTCCGAGCCGGTCCATGGTCTTGGCCGCCACGATCAGCGCCTGGGTCGAGTCGAGCCCGCCGGAGACGCCGATCACCAACCGCCGCAGCCCGGTCGCGCGCAGCCGGGTGGTCAGGCCCTCCACCTGGATGTGGTGCACCTCGGCGCAGCGTTCGTTGCGCGCGGCCGGATCCGCGGGAACATAAGGGAAGCGCTGGATTTCGCGGCGCAGAGGTACCACGGTCTCCGGTATCGGCAGGTCGAATTCGACGCGGCGCATGGCGCCGAGCCGTTCGCGGTGATCGTGCACGTTGTCGGCGAAGCTGGTGGTGCGGAGGCGGTCGGCGGCCAGTCGTTGCAGGTCGAGATCGGCCGTCACCAGCTGCGGGTGGTCGGCGAAGCGTTCGCCCTCGGCGACGAGGTCGCCGTTCTCGCACACCAGCGCCTGCCCGTCCCAGGCCATATCGGTCGTCGACTCGCCGTGTCCCGCAGCCGAATACAGGTAGGCGGCGAGGAATCGCGCCGAATGCGAGGCGCACAGCGCCCTGCGGTAGTCGGCCTTGCCGATCACGATGTTGCTGGCCGAGAGATTCACCAGCACCGTCGCCCCGGCCAGCGCGGCGTAACCGCTCGGCGGCAGCGGCACCCAGCCGTCCTCGCAGATCTCGAGGTGAAAAGTGAAGGCCGCCAAATTGGTCGCGGTGAACAGCAGATCCGCGCCGAACGGTGCGCGCTGCCCCGCGATGGTGATCTCGCCCGCGAGATTCTCTCTGGCGGCGGCGAATTGGCGCTTCTCGTAGAACTCGCGATAGTTCGGCAGATAGCTCTTGGGCGCCGCGCCGAGCACCCGCCCGCGGCAGACGGCGATGCCGCAGTTGAACAGCCGTCCCTGGGTGCGCACCGGCGCGCCGACGACGAGCACCGTGTCGATGTCCGCGCTCTCGGCGACCACCCTGGCCAGCGCCGCGTCCACCGCGTCGTCCAGCGCGTCCTGGTGGAACAGATCGTCGGAGGTGTAAGAGGAGAGGCCGAGCTCGGGAAACACCGTCAGCGCCGCACCGTCGGCGGCCGCCTGGCGCGCCAGGCGCAGCGTCTCCTCGACGTTGTACGCCGGATCGGCGACCCTGACCCGTGGCACCGCGACCGCGACCCGGGCGAACCCGTGCCGGTACAGCGAATCGAACGGCAGTCCGCCCATCTCGTCCCCTTTCGGGATCGAACGCGATCGTGGTCCACCGCGGAATCTACGCGCGTCCGCGCAATCCGCCGCCCCAACTCGGCCACTGCGCCTGCGGCTTGGGGGCGGCGACCAGCGATTCCCGATCGAGATCGGTGACGAACAGCGGCAGCCGCGGCGCGAGACCGTCCAGCAGCGCGAGCAGCTTTCCGCCCAGCGCGGTCTGGTACTCGGTCGTCGTCAGCCCGACCATCTGGAGGAACGTGACCCGGCCATTGGGGGTGGCGATGCTGCCCAGCTCCGGGTCGGTGACGAACCCGACGGCCTGGATCGCCGAATCGGGCCGGTCGGGGGCGAGGTGGCCGTTGGCCTTGATGGTGTGGCCCGGTTCGAACGATTTGCCCGATTGGAAGACGTACCTGGCGAGGTTCTGCAAGAAGTGCGCGGGCCAGATCGGCGGCTGCACTGTGGCCGCGTCGCCCGCCAGCCGGAACGTGAATTCGAATCCCCACCCGGAGACCTCCGGGTCGCCCCATTCCTTCTCGCCGAGCTCGCTCATGCCGTACCCGATGTAATGCCAGTGCGGGACCGGATCGGTCCGCGGGTACGCGCTCACACCCTCCAGCGGATCGGCTCCGCCCAGTGACCAGGGGTGCCCGACCGTCCAGTGCACCGGAAGTAGCTCGCCGTACAGCTGTGCCAGGACGCCATCGATCGCATCCCGGCCGGGTCCAACACTCACCCGGTAACTGTAGGGGGTCGGTGCGGGCGCAAATTTCCGCAGACGCCGCCCTCTGGCGTCGATTTGCGGTCTCGGTCCCGGCGCGCCGGGCGTGTGGAGTATGCCAGCGGGTTGCTCGACCGGGCGTTGTCACCGCCGACCGCTAAGCTATAGCGATGGCGGATGAATCGACAGACACGGATTCCGACCTAGTAGCGGGTGAACATCGCGCCGATCTGCTGCGCGCCCTGTCGTATGTGTCCACGGAATCCGGGCCGGATGGCGAATACATCGTGAACGGTGATCTGCCGCCCGAAGTGGCGCCCCCGTTCATTCGAGCCGTCATGCGCGTGGAGGCCGAACTGCTGTTGCACGACGCCGAGCTCGTCACCGTGGACAACGAGGAACCGAGGACGCCGGAGGATCGGCGCACCGATGCGTTGATCGCGCTGATGCTGCGCCTCGACGACCGGCGCTGACCGGCGCGGCCGCGGACGACATCCCGTCCTCGGCTTGCACACGGCCGGAGCGAAGAGTGGTCCGGCACCCCGGCCCGGACCTTGCACTCGGCACCCCCGAGTGCTAGAAATGGCTTTGGCACTCTCGACCTGTGAGTGCCAGGGTCGGGACGGTGAGGCCGGGTTTCATCGACACCCTCGGTCGTCCGTCGCGGGCACCGAACCTGGCCAGCGTAAATGGGGCGATCCAACCAGCGGTCGTCCTGTGTGTCAGCCATACACATGGAGGATCTCAACAACGCCATGGCCAAGACAATTGCGTACGACGAAGAGGCTCGCCGCGGCCTCGAGCGGGGTCTGAACAGCCTCGCCGACGCGGTCAAGGTGACGCTGGGCCCGAAGGGTCGCAACGTTGTCCTGGAGAAGAAGTGGGGCGCCCCCACGATCACCAACGATGGTGTGTCCATCGCCAAGGAGATCGAGCTGGAGGACCCGTACGAGAAGATCGGCGCCGAGCTGGTCAAGGAAGTCGCCAAGAAGACCGACGACGTCGCGGGCGACGGCACCACCACCGCCACCGTCCTGGCTCAGGCGCTGGTGCGCGAGGGCCTGCGCAACGTCGCGGCCGGCGCGAACCCGCTGGGTCTGAAGCGCGGCATCGAGAAGGCCGTCGAGGCCGTCACCGCCAAGCTGCTCGACACCGCCAAGGAGGTCGAGACCAAGGAGCAGATCGCTGCCACCGCCGGTATCTCGGCCGGCGACGCGTCCATCGGTGAGCTGATCGCCGAGGCCATGGACAAGGTCGGCAAGGAAGGCGTCATCACCGTCGAGGAGAGCAACACCTTCGGCCTCCAGCTGGAGCTGACCGAGGGCATGCGCTTCGACAAGGGCTACATCTCGGGTTACTTCGTGACCGACCCGGAGCGTCAGGAAGCGGTCCTCGAGGACCCGTACCTGCTGCTGGTCGGCTCGAAGGTTTCGACCGTCAAGGACCTGCTGCCGCTGCTGGAGAAGGTCATCCAGGCCGGCAAGCCGCTGCTGATCATCGCCGAGGACGTCGAGGGCGAGGCCCTGTCGACCCTGGTGGTCAACAAGATCCGCGGCACCTTCAAGTCCGTCGCCGTCAAGGCTCCGGGCTTCGGTGACCGCCGCAAGGCTCAGCTCGCCGACATCGCCATCCTGACCGGTGGCGAGGTCATCAGCGAAGAGGTCGGCCTCTCGCTGGAGACCGCCGGTGTCGAGCTGCTCGGCCAGGCGCGCAAGGTCGTCGTCACGAAGGACGAGACCACCATCGTCGAGGGCGCGGGCGACGCGGAGGCCATCAAGGGCCGCGTTGCGCAGATCCGCACCGAGATCGAGAACTCCGACTCGGACTACGACCGTGAGAAGCTGCAGGAGCGTCTGGCCAAGCTGGCCGGCGGTGTTGCGGTCATCAAGGCGGGCGCGGCCACCGAGGTGGAGCTCAAGGAGCGCAAGCACCGCATCGAGGACGCCGTCCGCAACGCGAAGGCTGCCGTCGAAGAGGGCATCGTCGCCGGTGGTGGCGTGGCCCTGCTGCAGTCGGCTCCGGCGCTGGACGCGCTGAACCTGACCGGTGACGAGGCCACGGGCGCGAACATCGTGCGTGTCGCGCTGTCGGCTCCGCTGAAGCAGATCGCCTTCAACGCCGGCCTCGAGCCCGGCGTGGTCGCCGAGAAGGTCTCGAACCTGCCCGCGGGTTCCGGCCTGAACGCCGACTCCGGCGAGTACGAGGACCTGCTGGCCGCCGGCGTTGCCGACCCGGTCAAGGTCACCCGTTCGGCCCTGCAGAACGCGGCCTCCATCGCGGCCCTGTTCCTGACCACCGAGGCCGTCGTCGCCGACAAGCCGGAGAAGGCCGCCGCTCCCGCCGGCGACCCGACCGGTGGCATGGGCGGCATGGACTTCTGATCCCCGGATCAGCGAGTTCTCGCTAGTCACGAAGGCCGGTCCACCCTCGGGTGGACCGGCCTTCCGCGTATCGCGAGTCCTGTGGTGCTACACCACCGGGCCCTCCTACGGTGCTGCGCGGCCGAATGATTCGTCGCGCGCCGGACCTATGTGGTCGGGTCCGGGGCGGTGGCCGGGAGGCGGAGGCGTTCGGCTAGTTCGTTGAAGATGTAGAAATTCGGGATGGCGGCGACGGGGGCGAGGGAGATCCAGGTGCCGTCGACCTTGATGCGGACCAGGCCGCTGCGGGCGTCGATGAGCTGGATGCGTTCCCAGGGGTAGGCCTGGTTGCGGAAGATGAGGGCCGTCAGTTCCAGGCCGATGTCGCCGAATTGCATGATGTCGCCCCGGTCGATGGTGGCGACGGCGCGCGGCAGCTGGGTTCCGGTGATGGCCGACTGGATCGCCCTGCCCCATTCGCGCGCGTCGGCGAATTCGGTGTCGTCGAAGGAGGCGTGCGCCCCGTCGGGGCCGCTCATCGCCAAGGAGTACTCGGCGCGCGAGGTGTTCTGGAACGGGATGACCTGCTGGCGGACTTCGGCCGTGTCCCAGCGGAACCCGGCGATCTGCTCCCCGGTCCGGTAGACGGTCATGCCGTGGTCGAACAGATCCAGCCGGGCCGAGCGGTTCTGGCGGTTCTGCCGCCCGCGTACCGAGGCCAGGGTGGCGGGCACCAGCGCGACGACACCCACCGCGACACCGGCCACGAGAGATCCCACCGCCGCGCAGATGACACCGACCGCGGCGAGTCCGCCCGCGACGATGCCGCACCCGCGCACGAACGTGTCGCTCACCGGTGCGGGGAGATAGGTCTGGCGGTGCGTGCCGAGCTTTTCGTATTCGGCCATCAAGTGGACAAGCTGCGACAGCGGTATTGCTCGCCGGACGTCGGTTCCGCCTGCACCGTCCTCCGGCATGCTCGGAGTGGTCAATAGTCCCTCCATGAGGCGGTTTTCATCCGCGCGAAGCGTATGCCACCGGACCGGATACCGCTACTGCAACCCCCCGGAAATTGCGTCGGTGTCGTCACGGGATCAGCCCTGGAGAACGAAGGCGACCAGAAAACCTGCTGCCGTGGCCATTCCGACCCACCAGCCGCCCTCGCGATAAGCCTCCGGCATCAGCGAATCGGCGAGCACGGCGATGGTCGCGCCGCCCGCGAAGGCCTGCACCACGCTGATATGGGTCGCGGACAGATTGTCCGACAGACTGTTTCCCAGCACGGTGACCAGGACGAGCACCGCGCCGGTCGCCGCCCACAATCCGAAGGCGCGGGCCTTGTCGAATCCGTGCTCGCGACGCATCAGCGCCGAGCCGCCAATGGCCTCCGGCACGTTGCCGACGGCCACCGCGACCAGCAGCACCAACCCGCCGCCCGAGCTCAGCGAGACGCCGAGCGCGAGGTTCTCCGGCACGCCGTCCAGGATGGTGCCGAGCATCAGCGCCCAGCCGATGGCGGCCGGACCCAGCCTGGTCTCGATCAGATGGCTGGCGACCACGTAGACCCCCGCGCCCGCGAACAGCGCCGCCCCGGCGATCAGCGCGCCCGCCTGATGGAAGGCCGGTTCGAACAGTTCCGAGGAGACCGCGGCGATCATGGTGCCCGAGCCGAAAGCCATCAGCGAGGCGAGCAGCGCTCGAGGCAGCGTCCAGCGCAGTCCGATCGCGGCGCCGACGAGCAGCGGCACCGCGGTGCCGAGGCCGTAGAGCAGTGCGGTCAGCATGCGGCTCACCCTAGGGCGTACCGCTCAGATGCCGGTGACCGCGACGACGCGGAAGACGCCCGGCGTGCCCGCGGCCATCGGTCCGCCCTTGTCGAACTGTGAAGCGACCACCAGCATTCGCTCGTCGTCGCGCACCAAAGTGGTTGGAATGCTCAGTGACTCGTCGGTGAGCTGTTCGTCCAGCCGCGCCGCGGCGCCGTCGTCGGTCACCGTCCAGCGCGAGAGGGTGTTGGTTCTGTTGTGCGCCGCCCACAGCGTGTCGCCGCGCAGGTCGAGGCCGTCGGCGTTGGTCATGTCGCCGCCGCGCAGGTCGACCTTGCGGATCGGCGCGGCGGCGGTGAGGTCGACGCGATAGAGGTCGCCGCCGACCATGTCGACCACCAGCAGGTAGCGACCGGACGCGTCCACGACCAAGCCGTTGAGGTTGAAGGACCCTTGCTCGCGCGGCTCGATGACACCCGCCAGCTCGAATCGCGGTGTCAGTTCCCCGCGCCCGCCCTGCGCGGCGGTCGTGGTCACCTGGTCGGGCGTGACACGGTAGACCACCGCGCGGACGCTGTCGGTGAGGTAGGCGGTGCCGTCCGGCGCGATGACGACGTCGTTGACGAAGCGGGGGTCGGCGCCGGGCACGTCGAAGCGGGCGATCAGCGCGCGGGTCGCGGTGTCGTACACGGCGACGCCTGCGGTCGAGTCGGTCACCCAGAGCCGGCCTGCCCCGTCCACTTTCATGCCGTTGGCGGTCTTTCGTCCGTCGGCGCCCTCGGGCAGGAAGACCTCCGCCCGTTCGTCGCCCGGGGTGGCGCGGTAGATCGTGCCGGTGCTGTACGAGCCGACATAGGTGTCGCCGGTGCGGGCGTCCCGCGCGATGCCTTCGGGGTAGACGCGATCGCCGGGGAGTTCGTAGGCCGTGCTGACCGGCGCGGCGTCATCGGGGGAGCCGCACGCGGTGATCGCGGTGGCGGCCAGCGCGACGGCGGCGATCGCAAGGGTGCGCGTGGTGGACATGCTCGAGCCTTTCGATGATGGAGTCAAATCAAAGAACGAATGCGAACATAGATTAGAGTTCTAATGATCGTCAAGGTTCTAATGAAATGACGAGCGGATACGATGCCAGGCATGACGTCCATGCCCGCCTCCGAACGCATCGGCTCCTATGTGAAGCGCGCGGAGCAGGCGCTGACCATGGCGAAGAACGCCGCGCTGAAGCCGACGGGCATCACGGTGGCCCAGTACTCGGCGCTGCTGTTCCTCTCCGAGAACCCGGGCATTTCGGCGGCGGCCCTCGCCCGGCTCTGCGGCGTCACGCCGCCGACGATGAACACCGTGCTCACCAACTTGCAGGAGCGCGGGTTCATCGAACGGACACCGCACGCCTGGCACAAGAACGTCCTCGAAACGCGTCTCACCGAACGCGGCGAGGCGGTGATGCGGGACGCCGACGCGCGCGCGATCCGGGTGGAACGGGCGCTCGACGCCGCGTTCACCGCCGCGGAACGCGACACCCTCCTCGCCCTGCTCACCCGCTGCGCCGACGCCTACGACGCGACCCGAACTCAGGACACTTCCACCTCGACGGAGTAGCGCGGTCGTCGCCGCAGCCCTCGGTAGTCTGCGCTCATGACGCACCCGCTCGCGATCGGCTTCGCGCTGGTCGCCGCGCTGTGCATTGCGTTCAGCGCCGTCTCGCGTCAGCGGGAGGCCGCGCGGGTGCCGGATGCCGATCTCGGTCGTTTCGGCGCGATCGGCAGCCTGGTGCACCGGCCGCGGTGGTGGCTCGGGACCGTCGTCGGCGCGGCCGGTTACGTGTTCCAGGCGCTGGCGCTCGGCCGCGGCTCGGTGCTGCTCGTGCAGTCGCTGTTGGTGAGTTCGTTGCTGTTCGCCCTGCCGCTGGCCGCGCCCTTGCGCGCTCCGCGGCGACCGAACCCGTTGCGGCCCGCTGATTTTCGCTCGACATTTGCTCGAATTGGCTGGTGGATCGGCAAAACTGTTGTAGCGCAACGGTTCCGCATTGTTGGGTATGTCACATGATTTGATTTGTTCATCGTGCGCCGACTACGAATGAGGCGTTCACATCGCACGTTACGACGTTCGATTTTCCGGGGGGAATACGACGGTTCACGTCGTCCGGGGGTCGGGGTCGGGAGGGAGATTTCGATGTTCCATCGCACTGCACTGCGGATCGGCCGCACTGCGCTCATCGGTGTGCTGCCGCTGGCGGCGGCCGCCACCTTCGCCGGGGCCGGCGCGGCCTCGGCCGACGGCTACGCCGATCAGCAGGCGCGGCTGGCAGGCGCCATGTCGACGTCGGGCCAGGCCGCCGAGATCGGCTACCACACCACGGTGGCGCCGGACCTGAGCGCCGTTTCCGCCAAGCTGGATGCCGGCACGTTCGTGCTCGGTGAGTCCTCGGTCAAGGTCGTCGACGCCGCAGGCGCGGCGGTCACCGAGCTTCCGCTCCAGGTGACCACCCCGTCCGGGACCGCCATCGCGCTGGACGCGAAGGTGTCCGAAGACGGCCGCACCCTGTCGGTGGAGACCCCCGAGGTCTCGGCCGCCACCGGCGCCGAACTGAAGGACATCGCGACCAATCCGCAGGCCCAGTACCCGGATCCGGTCATGAACGGCGCCGCGGCCGGCGCCGGTGTCGGCGCGGTCCTCGCCGCCATCACCTGCATCCCCACCCTGGCGGTCTTCATCGTCGGCTACGGGCTGTGCGCGGTGGTCGGTGTGATCACCACCGGCATCATGGGCGCCGTGATCGGCGCGATCGTGGGCACGGTCGTGCCCGATGCCATTCCGCAGGTGCTGCCCTGACATACGGCAGCTGAGCCGAACAAGGAAAGGCGCTGCGCCGGAACACATCCGGCGCAGCGCCTTTCTGTTTTGCATCGAGTCGGGGATCGGAATGCCGGGACCGGCCGTGGTCGCGTGCTCGGTTGGAAGGCTTCGCGGTGAGTACGCCAGGTAGACGCCCGGTCCGCGCGTTCCGAGGGCGGGAGCCTCGCTCCGGTCGTAGGCTGAATTCATGTCGGGCGGCGAGATCAGAGGCGTGCTCTACGACATCGACGGCGTGCTGGTTACTTCGTGGCGGCCGATCGACGGAGCACTGGCCGCCGTGTGCGAATTACGCGAAAGAGGTTTGCGCCGAGCATTTCTCACCAACACCACGTCGAGTACCTGCGCCGAGATCGGCAAACGGCTGACGACGGCCGGATTCGAGATCGATACCGAGGAAATCGTCACGGCGGGCCGGTTGACCGCCGAATTCCTGCGGCGCCGCTATCCGGGTGCGCGGGTCTGGGTGTTGAATCACGGGGACATCGCCGAAGATCTCGCCGGGCTCGACCTCGTCGAGGAACGTCCCGATGTGGTGGTGATCGGCGGCGCCGGAACGGAATTCACGCATCGCGCGCTCAGCCGCGTGGCCGAGTTCATGCTGGACGGCGTGCCCGCCGTCGCGATGCAAGGCGGTCTCACCTGGGCCACCGCCGACGGCTTGCGTATCGACGCGGGCGCTTATCTTCCGGGGCTTTCGGCGGCGGGCAATGCGGAGATCGAGGTGATCGGCAAGCCCGCGCCGACGGGATTCCGCACGTGCGCGCAACTCATGGATCTGGAGCCCGCGGAGATCGTAATGGTCGGGGACGACCTGCATTCGGATGTGCTTGCCGGGCAAGCCGTCGGCATGACCGGAGTACTGGTCCGTACCGGTAAATTCCGGCCCGGCGTGCTCGCGGCCGCCGAGACCGCTCCCGACCACGTGATCGACTCCGTCGGTGCGCTGCCGGAACTGCTGTCGACCAGCGGCGACAGCGGGTGAAGAAGAGGGACCGGTCCGTTCAAAAAAAGTTCTACTAAATTCCTCCAAAACCCTTCCTGCGCGGCGCAACCCTCGGTATCGTCCGTGTCGGCAAACAGCCAGTGACAACGGAGCCGCGATGGTCGGATTGGAGGAACGGTTGATCTAGCTACCAGGCTGACAACTTTCGGCTAACGCGCGGTCAGTCGAAGGTTGAGACGAAGGGCCCGATCCATGACGAGGGGATCGGGCCCTTCGGTATTGTCTGCCCCAATGTCACAGGATGCGAATACGGGACGAATGTATGCCGGGCAACCCGTAGAGGACCGGCAACGCCAGCGGCGTGCGCGTTTTCTGGAATCAGGCCTGACGGTCTTTGCGCGCGACGGATACGCCAATAGTTCGGTGGGCGCCATCTGTAAAGACGCCGGGCTCTCCTCACGACAGTTCTACGAGGAGTTCACCGGGCGCGAGTCGCTCCTACTAGAGCTCTACGAGCAAATCGACAGGGAGTCCCGCGATGCGGTGACGGCCGCGCTGGACAAGAAGACCGACGCGTCGGCGCTGGAGCTCATCGACGCCGCGGTGCGCGCCTACGTCGAGTCCATCGGGGCCGATCCGCGCAAGGCGCGGGTGGCGCTCGTCGAAGTGGTCGGCGCCGGACCGAAGGTGGAGAAGTTCCGCCTCGAGCTACGCCGCGTGTGGGGTTCGCTGCTGGCCAGCGCCGCCGAGGACGCGGCCATGCAGGGCGAAATCCCGCCTGGCGACTACGAAATGCGGGTGCTGGCGATCATCGGCGCGGTCAACTACGTGGTGGATTCGTGGAGCGGCTCGGATCCGCGCCCGCCGCTGGACGACGTGATCCGCGTACTCAGCCGCGTGATCATGGGCGCCGTCGGCGCGTAGCAGACCGGGTGGTCGGGCTGCCCCCGCGGCGGTGCATACCGCCGCGCGGTAGCGTGCGCAGCATGGAGACAGTTCCGATCCAGGTGCCGGACGGCAGCACCATTCCGGTGCGGCTGGTTCCGGGCGAGGGTCAGCACCGGCATCCGGTCACGCTCGACGCGCCGCGTCCGGTCGTGGTGATCGTGCCCGGGCTCGGTGTGCCGGGCGCGTACTACGAAATGGTCGCCCAGCAGCTCGCCGCGCGCGGATTCGATGCCGCCATCGGCGAATTGCGCGGTAACGGCGACAGCCGCCCGCGGCCGAGCCCGACCAGCACCTACGGCTACCACGAGCTGGTGTCGGTGGACTTCCCCGCGATCTTCGAGGTGGTGCGCGACCGGTTCCCGGGAAGCACGCCGTATCTGCTCGGGCACAGCATGGGCGGCCAGCTCGCCGTCATGTACGCGGCGCGGATCCGCGGCAGGCTGGGCGGGGTGATTCTCGTCGCCTCGGGCACGCCGTACTACCGCGGCTATCGCGGATTGTTCAGTCCCGGCATGCTGTTCGGCACCGCGGCGGCCTCGCTGACCGCCAGCCTCGCCGGCTTCTGGCCGGGCGATCGGATCACGGTCGGCGGCTTCGGCCCCCAGTCGAAGGTGCTCATCTCCGACTGGGCGCGGCTGGCGCGCACCGGCCGCTTCGTTCCGGTCGGGGCCGACATCGACTACGAGGAACGCATCGCCCGGCTGAAGCTGCCGGTCCTCTCGGTCACCATCGAGGGCGACGAACTCACGCCGCGCGGCTCGGCCGAGCATCTACTCAGCAAGATGCCCGAGGCCGAGCTGACCACCTGGCATCAGCCGGAACGGTTGGGGCACAACGGCTGGATCCCGGATCCGAACTCCACCGTCGACCGAATCGAGAAGTGGCTGCGCGAGCGGTAGTCGTGCGGCGGGCTCAGCGGCCGATCGCCGACCGGCCCGCGAAGCCGTCGAGCATGCGGCCGTGGTAGACGCCACGGCGTGGCAGCTACGCTGGGCGAAGCGGTACATTGCTCCGACTCGGGTTCGGCAAGGGACGGACACATGGTCGAGTTCATTTCTCCACCTGACGCGATCTTCCTGGTGAACGAGTCACGGGAACACCCGATGCACGTGGGTTCCCTCCAGCTGTTCCAGCCGCCGGAGGGCGCCGGGCCTGATTTCATCAGGTCCATCCACGAACGGATGCGCGCAATGCCGGTGCGCAGGCGGGTGTTCCGCAAGCGCCCCGGCACCCTGCTCGGCGGCATCTCCAGCCTCACCTGGTACTACGACGACGAGGTGGATCTGGACTACCACCTGCGCCGCTCCGCGCTCCCAACACCGGGCCGGGTGCGGGAACTGCTCGACCTCACGTCCCGGTTGCACGGCGGCCTGCTCGACCGGTATCGGCCCCTGTGGGAGCAGCATCTGATCGAGGGGCTCGACGACGGCAGGCTCGCGGTCTACACCAAGGTCCACCACGCCCTGATCGACGGTATCGCGGCGCAACGCCTGTTGCAGCGCACGCTGAGCACCGACCCGCACGCGACCGACGTGCGGGTGCCGTGGAGCATCGAGAGCGAGCACGAACGCGGGCGGGGTCCGTCGCTGGCCGGGCGCGCGACGGGTGCGTTGCGCGGTCTCGGGAGACTCGCGCCGTCGACCCTGACCATGGCCAAGCAGGCATTCGTGGAACATCGGCTCGCGCTCCCGTTCGACGCGCCGGACTCCATGTTCAACGTCCCGATCGGCGGAGCGCGGCGCTGCGCGGCGCAGTCGTGGCCGCTGGCGCGGATACGGGCGGTGCAGGAGGCGGCCAGCGTCACCGTCAACGACGTGGTCCTCGCGATGTGCTCGGCGGCGCTGCGCGCCTACCTGCTCGAACACGACGCGCTACCGGATCGGTCGCTGATCGCGATGGTCCCGGTGTCGCTGCGGCAGGACGGCGCGGGCGAGGCGAGCGGCAACGCCGTGGGCACCATCCTGTGCACCCTCGGCACCGATCTGCCCGACCCGGGCGAGCGCCTGCGCACGATCAGCGCGTCGATGAGCGAGGGCAAACGATTGTTCGCGCAGATGCCGAAGGCGGAGGCGCTCGCGGTGTCCGCGCTGATGGTCGCGCCGCTCGGCCTGTCGAACGTCCCCGGTTTCGTCGCCATGACGCGCCCGCCGTTCAACATCGTGATCTCCAACGTGCCGGGGTCGCGCGAACCGATGTACTGGTACGGCGCGCGGCTGGACGGCAACTATCCGATGTCGATCGTGCTGGACGGCCAGGCACTCAACATCACCGTCACGTCCAACGCGGGCAACCTCGATTTCGGCGTGGTCGGCTGCCGCCGCAGCGTGCCGCACCTGCAACGCCTCCTCCGACACCTGGAGAACGGGCTGGCCGAGCTCGAGCACGCCACCGCGTAGTTCCCCCGACCTCGGCCGGACGCGGTTCGCGCCTGGCCGAGATCGGCAGGGTCAGCCGCCTATTCGCTTCGCTCCATGAGCATTTGGGTGAAGAACTCGTAGATGAGCGCGGCCTGGAACGCCATCTGCTTGTTGTCCGCCGCGCCGCCGTGGCCGCCCTCGATGTTCTCGTGGTACCAGAACGTGTGGCCCTGCTCCTCCAGCAGCGCCGCCATCTTGCGGGCGTGACCGGGGTGCACGCGGTCGTCGCGGGTGGAGGTGGTGAGCAGGATCGGCGGATAGCCGGCGTCGGCGCGGGTGTTCTGGTACGGCGAGTACTTGCCGATGTACTCCCACTCCTCCGGCTTGTCCGGGTCGCCGTACTCCGCCATCCACGAGGCGCCCGCCAGCAGCAGGTGGTAGCGCTTCATGTCGAGCAGCGGGACCTGGCAGACGATGGCGCCGAACAGCTCCGGATACCTGGTCAGCATCACGCCCATCAGCAGACCGCCGTTGCTGCCGCCCACCGCGCCGAGCTGTTCGGGCGTGGTGATGCCGCGATCGACGAGATCCCTGGCGATGGCCGCGAAATCCTCGTACACCTTGTGGCGGTTGGCTTTCTGCACCGAGGTGTGCCAATCCGGGCCGTACTCGCCGCCGCCACGGATGTTGGTCATCACCCAGGTGCCGCCGCGCTCCAGCCAGCCCATGCCGGAGGCGCCGCTGTAGGCGGGGGTGCGGGAGACCTCGAAGCCGCCATAGCCGGACATGACGGTGGGGCCGGGCGCGTCCTTGCGGTCACGATGCCGGATCACGAAGTACGGCACCATCGTTCCGTCGTCGGAACGGGCGAAGAACTGCTCGGTCTCGACGCCGTCCGCGTCGAAGAAGGCGGGCTCCTGCTTGAGCTGCTCGGTGCTGCCGCCGACCGCACTGGCCAGCAGCGTTGCGGGCGTGGTGAATCCGCTCGTGGTGAGCATGAACTCGTCGCCGCCCTCCAGCGGGTCCAGGTTCATGACGCTGGTCGTCGCCATCGGCGGGGTGTCGGCCAGCGGCTCGATGGCCCAACCGTCTGGTCCCGGGGTCAGCACGTGCAGTTTGGTCTGCACGTCTTGCAGGGTGATGAGCAGCAGGTGGTTCTCGGTCCAGCCGTAGCCGTGCAGCGAGGTGTGCGCGTCGGGGGTGAAGAGCACCTCGAATTCCCTTGCGCCCGAGAGGAAGCTCTCGAAATCGATGGTCAGCAGCGCGCCGGACGGATAGGTCACCCCGCCCACCTCCCACGGCGACTTCAGCCGGACCAGCAGCCAGTCCTTGTACCAGGATTCGCTCGCGTCGGTCGGCACGTCGATGTAGCGCAGCGTGCCGTCCGGCTCGATGAGGTACACCTCTTCGTTGAAGAAATCGGTGGCGCGGCCGACGAAATGGCGTTCGTAGCCGGGGGTGCGGTCGTAGCCTGCCGAGACCGCCACATCGTCCGCGGCGCCCTCGAAAACCGTTTCGGCGTCGGCGAGTTCGGTGCCGCGGTGCCAGCGCTTGGCGATGCGCGGATATCCGGACTCGGTCAGCGAACCCGGCCCGAAATCGGTGCCGACGTACACCGAGTCGACATCGATCCACCTGATCTCCGATTTGGCTTCGGGCAGGAAGTAGCCGCCGTCCGCCACATCGACGAATTCCCTTCGGTCGATGTCGAATTCGCGAACGACCTTGGCGTCGGCGCCGCCACGGGACAGGCTGATGAGCGCGCGCGACTGCTCGGGGCGCAGCACCGCCGCGCCGCCCCACACCCAGTTCTCGCTTTCGGCGGTGGCGAGGGCGTCCAGGTCGATCAGGACGTCCCACTCCGGCGATTCCTTGGCGTACTCGGCGAACGTGGTGCGACGCCACAGGCCACGCGGGTGTTCGGCGTCGCGCCAGAAGTTGTACAGCCAGCGGCCCCGGCGGCCCGGGTAGGCGATCTTGGTGTCGGTGTCGAGCATGTCGAGGATGCGATGCTCCAGGTCGGCGAACCGCTCGGTCGAGGCGAAGCGCTCCCCGACCACCTCGTTGTGCGCGCGCGCCCACGCCAGGGGCCGCTCGCCGGTCACTTCTTCGAGCCAGAGGTAAGGATCCGTCACGTTCTGCTCAACGCTCATGCCTGCGCCTCGCTGGCGCTCGGCTCCGGCATGCGCGAAGCGCGCTGGGACATGATTCGCTCACTGCGTTCCCTCATACCAATATTGTTGCTGAGCGACGTCGTCCCTGCGTGCGCGGTTACCAGAAGTGTGCGACGTCGAGCACGACTCGCGACCCACCGCCCGGCCCATCCAGCGTGAACACCCGGAACGGCAGCCGCGACCGCACGCCGAGACCGAAGGTGGTCTGACCTTCGAACGAACCAGCCCAGGCGACCTGACGGAAGGTCTGATAGCCGCCGACCCTCGCCAGTTCACCGCGATCGGCCGGGCGGTAGGTGCTGCTGCCCGCGTCGTCGTAGGCGGGTGCATGCACCGTCACGCTGAGGAACGCATCGCCGCGCAGCGGCACGGGCGCGCCCGACGCATCCATGGTCACCGAGCCGACATAGGCGGCCCGGTAGCCGGTCACCGGGCCCGCGACGTCGATGACCAGACGGTCGAAACATTGGTGGCGGCCGGAACGCACATTCGTGACCTGAGCGGTCGAGTGGCTCGGGTCCGACTTGTCCAGCGAACCCCAGACCAGGCCGCAGTAGGAGGGAGCCGCGAGAGCGGAGTTGGGGATGATCGAGAATCCGATTCCGGCGACCAGCGCGGAAATCAGAACGAGGAAGCGACGCACGTCGCACCGCCTTGGGCAGTGGGGGATGAAACAACCGGAAAATCGGTCGAATCGGACGTTTCGTTAGCCGCGATCGGGTCGCGGATCGGTCTCGAATTCACCTCGTGCGGGTGCGGACGGTTTTCGTCCGGCGGTGCTTCTAGGATCGGAATTCCTCACCGAGCGACAGGAGTCCGAATTTGCCGCCCTTCCTATGGGAACAGCACTGCTGTCTGCCGCTGCTGCCCTCCGCGGACATCGCGGAGCTGGCCAGGTACCCGCTCGGCTCGTACCTGTCGGTGAACATCGGATACTCCAGGCAGCGCACCGCGGACGCGCTGGCGCTGGTGCGGCAGTTCCGCCGGGATGCGTTGGCGGACGGGCGCTTCCGGCTAGTCGCCGGGCTGGACGACCTCGGCGACCCGGAGCGGATCGCGCTGGCCTTCGATCTCGAGGACTCCGGTCCGCTCGGCGGCGACCTGGACAACGTCGAGGTGTTCCACGACCTCGGGGTGCGCTCGCTGCTGCCGACCTACAACCACGCCAACGTGGCGGGCTGCGGTTGCCTGGATACCGAGGACACCGGCATCACCGCCTACGGTAAGGACCTGGTGCGCAAGCTCAACGAGGTCGGCGTGTTCGTCGACGGCGCGCACTGTTCCCGGCGCACCGGGCTCGACCTCTCCGCGTGCACCGCCGTGCCGATGATCTACAGCCACGCCAACTTCGCCGCGCTGTGGGATCACCCGCGCAACATCACCGACGATCAGGCCAGGGCCTGCGCCGAGACCGGCGGCGTCATCGGTATCAACGGCGTCGGAATCTTCCTGGGCCGCAACGAAGCAGGCGCGCAGGCGGAGCGCGTTGCGGCGATGGCCGACCACATTCGGTACGGTGCCGAACTGGTCGGCATCGAGCACATCGGCGTCGGCTCGGACTACTCCTTCGACGGCGCGGACTTCAATGCCGAACTCTTCGCCAACCCTGAGGCGTTCTCCGAGTCCTACACCAAATGGGGCCCGCTGCAATGGGTTCCGCCGGAAGACCTGCTCGGCCTCGGCGTGGGTGCCGGGCTCGACGCGGAACTTGCCGCGCGCGGCTTCACCGAGGACGAGCGGACCGCGGTATTCGGCGGGAACTTCCGGCGGGTCGCCGAGCAGGTCTGGCGGAACTGAGTTCGCTCGATCGCCCCAGGGTCACGAGTTCACCAAGGATGAGCGGGCCGCGCGGTGTTCCGCGAGACCTACCGCCGGCTCGGCGAGCAGGTTTGGCGGGACTGAGTTCGCTCGATCGCCCCAGGGTCACGAGTTCACCGAGGGCGAGCGGGCCGCGGGTGTTTGGCGGGGACTTCCGGCGGGTCGGCGAGCAGGTCTGGCGGAGCTGAGTTCGCTCGATCCGTCCCAGGTGCTCGGGTTCACCGGGGGGAGCGGGCTGCGGTGTTCGGCGGGAACTTCCGCTGGGGCGCCGAGCAGGTCTGGCGCGACCGAGTTCGCTCGATCACCCCAGGCGCACGAGCATCTTGCCGGTGTTGGCGCCGGACAGCACGCCGAGGAATGCGGCGGGCGCCTGCTCCAGACCTTCGTAGACGGTTTCCCTGGTGCGCAGGGTGCCGTCGGCGAGCCAGGCGGCGGCCTTGCCGATGTACTCCCCGAAGATCGGGAAGTAACTGCTCACCAGCATGCCGCGTAGCGAAACCTCATTGGTGGCAGCCAGATACAGATCGGGGCCAGGCTCGCCGGTCGCGCCGTTGTAGCCGCTGATCGCGCCGACCAGCGCGACGCGCCCCTTCGGTCGCATGGCCGCCACGGCGACGCGCAGGTGCTCACCGCCGACGCTGTCCAGGTAGACATCGATGCCCTCCGGCGCGGCCGCCGCGAGCTGTCCGGCCAGATCGCCCGCGCGGTAGTCGATGGCGGTGTCGAAACCGAATTCTTCCAGCAGCAGGGCCGTTTTCGCCGGACCGCCCGCCGAGCCGATCACCCGGCTCGCCCCCAGTGCCTTGGCGAGCTGACCTGCGACGCTGCCCACCGCACCCGCCGCCGCCGAGACGAAGACGGTATCGCCGGGCCGAACCGGCGCCACATCGGTGAGCGCCGCGTACGCGGTGAGCCCGGTGGTGCCCAGCGCGCCGAGGAAGTGCTGCGGCGCGGCCGCGGTCGTGTCGACCGGGGTCGCCAGCTCCGCGTCGAGAACCGCGTGCTCACGCCACCCCGCGAAGTGAGTCACCTGGGCGCCCACCGGAATCCGCGCCGAGCGCGAGGCAATCACCTCACCGACCGCAGAGCCCTCCATGGCCGCACCGACCTGGAACGGAGCGATATAGGACGGACGGTCATCCATCCGCCCCCGCATGTAAGGGTCGACCGACATCCAGGTATTGCGCACCAGGATCTGACCGTCGGCGAGCTCAGGGATCGGACGGGTCACCAGCGCGAAGTTCGCGGCGCTCGGCGCACCCTCGGGGCGCGCCGCCAACTGAATCTCCCGGGTACTGACGGGCAATGTGGCCGAAATCGACTGAGTAGTCATCTGTTTCGCACTTTCTCGAGAACCTCCCGGACAGTTCCATCCGGTACCGACGACGCTATGAGCCCGCAACCCAACTTCCCAGGCCCTCCACCGCCACCAACCGGCCCAAACACGCCACCATCCCGGCGCCCTCTCCGACCACCGCCGCAGGCCCGACCTCGCAGAGGCTTCATGCGCCTCGCAGGGGTTGCAACGTCTGCGAGGCGTGTGGAAGGTATGCGAGGCACGCGTCGCGCCCGGCGCTGTACGTCATCGGGTCGGCGCGGCGTACTTGGCGCTGAGGCCAGGCGCGGCCTCAGAAAGGGGTCCGCATGTCTCACAGGGTTGAGCGTTCTGTGATGCGTGTGGAAGGTATGTGAGGCGCGTGTCGCGTCGGCGCCGCATGTCATCGGCTCGGCGCAGGGGGAGTCCCCCGCTGCCACAAAGGGGCCGTACGCCTCACAGGCTCGAGTGCGCTGCGAAGCGTGTCGACGGTGTGTGGCGCGTTCTTCCGCCGTAGCTCACGGGTTGGGCGCCTCCGGGCTGTGCCCGCCGCTGTGGCAGGCGCGGCCTCACATAGGCGGTGCACGCTTCGCCGGGTTGAGCCTGGCTTTGTTCGCGATCTCTGACGGCGGTTGTTCACGAATCCTGACGGCGGCTGGAGAAGGGGTGGTGGGCGTGTCGCTCACGAATATCGACGGCAGTCCGAACGCGACAGCGCGTACGTGCGCCTAGTGGCCAGTGCGACCGGGCCGATGAGTTTCGGTGTTCGGACCCGTCGGTATCGGTGACAGACACTCGACCGGGAGAATCGACGATGGACCGTGACCTGATCCTGACCTGGGTGCGAGCGGAGCGACTCGCCCTCGCTGACTTCCTCGACAACCTGACCGAAACCGAATGGGCCCAGGACTCGCTGTGCTCCAGCTGGACCGTTCACGACGTGCTCGCCCACATCACCGTCCGGGACACCGTGTGGACCGCACTTGTGGGCATGATCCGTGCCCGGGGCAACTGGGATCGGATGACCGCCGAGCTGGCGCGCGAGCACGCCGCACGGTTCACGCCCACCCAGCTGATCGCACAGTTGCGGGAAGCCGCTGGCTCGGCCCACCGGGCACCCGGTGCGGGACCGGTGGATCCGTTGGTGGACATCATCGTGCATGGGCAGGACATCGCCCGTCCGCTCGGACGAAGCTGGCAGACACCGGCCGAGCGGGTCGTGGTCGCGCTCGACCATGTGCTCACCAGTAGGTTCTACGGTGCGCGGAAAGGGTTTCGCGGAGCGCGTTTGACTGCGACCGACACAGAGTGGACCTACGGAGACGGACTCGAGGAGATCAATGGGTCGGCAATCGATCTACTGCTCCTCGCGACAGGCCGTCAGGATTCACGAACACAACCTCCCCTGACACACCCGGTGCCGTCACGATTCACGGACAACCGACGTCAGACATGATGGACAAAACCATGAGCCCTCTGTGAAGTGCGTGGGCACATCGTGGCCAGCGCCGCACGTCGCCGGGGCGGCAGCGGGTACCGCTGCTCTGGCAGATGAGCCCGCACAAAGGCTTTGCAGGGCTGAGCCTTTGGGGGGAGTGGTGAGGGGCGCGAATCAGGTAGGCCGGGCGGAGGGGGGTGTGCCGGTCCAGCGGTGGAAGGCTTTGCGTAAGGCGCGGTCGTCGGCGAAGCCGAGCCGGGTTGCCACGGTCGCGGTTGTAAGCCCTTGGTCGAGGAGTGCTTTCGCGCGTTGGTAGCGGGCGAGGTCGACCTCGTGGCGCCACCCGGTGTCGTGTTCGGCAAGTTGACGCTGCAAGGTTCGTGGGCTCACGGCCAAGCGGCGGGCGACCTCGGCGAGCGACGGTTCGCCCTGCTCGAGGGTCGCGTCGAGGGCGAGGCGGAAGGCCTCCAGTGGGCCGGGGACCGGCTTGGCCGTCGCGAGCACCAGGTCGGCGTGGCTGCGCAGGAGGTCGGCGAGCATCGGGTCGGCGCGCAGCAGCGGGGCAGCGGCGTCGGCCGCGGTGAAGGTGATGGAGTCGGCGGGCGCGTCGAATTCGATGCGATCGGTGCCGAAGGCGGCGGTCAACGCGTCGTGGGTGGCGGGGGCGGACCGGCTGAAGGTGAGGCGGGCGGGGATCACCTGGCGGCCGGTCGCCTCGCGGGCGCGCCGCAGGTAGTAGGCGAGGACGTATTCGTTGACCACCGCGGCGACCGCGGGATCGTCGGCGCTGGTGCGGTAGCCGACGGTGAGCTCGCCGGGGTGATCCAGCTCGAAGCCCTCCGCGGCGGCGGTCACCAGCCGGTGATAGGGCTGGGCCGCCCACAGCGCGTCGGCCAGCGTCGGTCCGTTGGTGACGAGGTAATCCCAGGTCGTGAGGGTGCCGAGCGGGGCGGCTGCCGCCACCGCCAGACCGGTGCCCGGCTCCGGCCTGGTCTGCGCGAGCAACTCCCATAGATCGACCAGCGAGCGCAGCGGGATCCGGTTGAGTTCACCGGCCAGCGCGGCATCGTCGATCGCGGGAATGCGGGCCAGCCGAGCGGGGTCGGCGTTCGATAGCCGGACGACATCACGGACGAGGCGAACGAGATGAGTCGAGGTGGTGCCGTCGATCGGATCGAACGGACGGGCTGCGCCGACACCGCTCGATCCACCGTTCGCCACCAGCCCACAGTAGTGCGGTCCGGGCCGCTCACGCCCAGGTCGTCGCGGCGTTCGCGGCGCTCGTCGGAGCGGGACACGGCGGCCTGTGACCTGCATCTCACCTAGGCGGGGGCACGATGGGTGAACTCCCCGCAACAGAGTTAGGCTCGGTGACGTGACTTCCCACTACGATGTCGTCGTTCTCGGTGCTGGTCCCGGCGGATACGTCGCCGCGATCCGCGCCGCTCAACTCGGCCTGCGAACAGCGATCGTCGAGCAGAAATACTGGGGCGGTGTGTGCCTGAACGTGGGCTGCATCCCGTCGAAGGCGTTGCTGCGCAATGCCGAGCTCGCGCACATTTTCACCAAAGAAGCCAAGACCTTCGGCATTTCCGGTGAGGCGAGCTTCGACTTCGGCGCGGCGTTCGACCGCAGCCGCAAGGTGGCGGACGGCCGGGTCAAGGGCGTCCACTTCCTGATGAAGAAGAACAAGATCGACGAGTTCGACGGCAAGGGCACCTTCGTCGACGCGAACACGCTCGCGGTGGAGCTGTCCAAGGGCGGCACCGAGACCGTCACGTTCGACAACGTGATCATCGCGACGGGCACCGTCACCAAGCTGCTGCCCGGCACCCAGCTCAGCGCCAACGTCGTCACCTACGAAGAGCAGATCCTGACCAGGGACCTGCCCGGTTCGATCCTCATCGTCGGCGCCGGCGCGATCGGTATGGAGTTCGGCTACGTCCTGAAGAACTACGGCGTCGACGTGCGCATCGTGGAGTTCCTGGACCGCGCGCTGCCCAACGAGGACGCCGACGTCTCCAAGGAGATCACCAAGGCGTACAAGAAGCTCGGCATCACCATCACCACGGGTGCGGCCGTGCAGTCCATGAACGACGACGGATCCAAGGTCACCGTCACGATCAAGGACAACAAGACCGGCTCGGTGGAGACCGTCACCGTCGACAAGGTGCTGCAGGCCGTCGGCTTCGCGCCGCGGGTGGAGGGCTACGGCCTGGAGAACACCGGCGTGCAGCTCGAGCGCGGCGCCATCGCCATCGACGACTACATGCGCACCAACGTGCCGCACATCTACGCCATCGGTGACGTCACCGGCAAGCTGCAGCTCGCGCACGTCGCAGAGGCGCAGGGCGTGGTCGCGTCCGAGACCATCGGCGGCGCGGAGACCCTCACCCTCGGTGACTACCGGATGATGCCGCGCGCCACCTTCTGCCAGCCGCAGGTGGCCAGCTTCGGCCTCACCGAGGAGCAGGCGCGCGCCGAGGGCTATGACGTGAAGGTCGCGACCTTCCCGTTCACCGCCAACGGCAAGGCGCACGGCCTCGGCGACGCGACCGGTTTCGTGAAGCTGATCTCCGACGCCAAGTACGGCGAGCTGATCGGCGGCCACCTGATCGGACCCGACGTCTCGGAGCTGCTGCCCGAGCTGACCTTGGCCCAGAAGTGGGACCTCACGGTCAACGAACTCGCCCGCAACGTGCACACCCACCCGACGCTGAGCGAGGCGCTGCAGGAGGCCATCCACGGTCTCGCGGGTCACATGATCAACTTCTGAGTTACGGGAACGGTGGCGCTCGGCTGAAAGAGCCGAGCGCCACCGTTTTTCGTCGTGATATACAGCGAAGATGCTTCGCCGGTGGTTGGTCGGGTTCGCGCTCGCGCTCGTCCTGGTGGTGCTCATGGGAGTCGGCACCTATTACCTGATGAACTCGCGCACCTATCAGGTGGCGGGGCGGCTGGTGGATCGCGTCGACACCGCGGACAGAGTGGTCGCGCTGACGTTCGATGACGGACCCTCCGGTAACGCGCCCGCCGTGCTGAAAGTCCTTGCCGACGCGGGCGTTCCGGCCACGTTCTACCTGAACGGGCGGGATCTCGCGGCCCGTCCCGAGGCGGGCGGGGCGATCGCCGCCGCGGGCCACGAGATCGGCAACCACACCTACAACCACCGCCGCATGGTGTTCGTCTCCGACGAGACCGTGCGCGCCGAGATCGAGGACACCGACGCCGAGATCGCGAAAACCGGCTACCGCGGGCCCATCACCTTCCGCCCGCCCTACGGCAAGAAACTCTTTTCGCTGCCCGAATATCTCGCCGAGCACGACCGCACCACCGTCATGTGGGACGTCGAACCGGATTCCGGCAAGGTGGCTACCACTGACGAGATCGTCCGCGAAACGGTCGCCGAGGTTCGTCCCGGCTCGATCATCCTCCTGCACGTGATGAGCAACCCGGACTCCCTCGCCGCCATCCCGCGCATAGTCGCCGAACTACGTGCCGACGGCTACACCTTCCTCCCCGTCTCGCAGCTTCTCGCCCGCTGAGCGATGCCTGGCTCTCGGTGTCGCCAGCCAGTCCGTCGCGCGCAATAGCCGCGCCCGGCAGCCCTTCGGCGCACGCCCCGGCTTGCTCGCCGCGTCCACGGTGCGAACGGCGGTGGCGGCAGGCGTGGATCAGCCGGCGTTCGGCAGCGTCAGAGCATGCCGTAGGCGTTGGTGGGGGTGAAGCGGGCGAGGACGCGGCGTTCTTCGACCATGGCGCGTCGATAGTCGGACCAGTCGGGGTGTTCGCCGGAGACCGAGCGGTAGTAGGCGACGAGTTCGTCGACGGTGGGGTCGTCGGGGTCGGCGGCGACGGGGGTGAGTTCGACGGTGCCTTCGAGGACGGCGTAGGCGAAGAAATCGTCGCGGGTGACGTGCAGCGCGGCCCAGGGGTCGCGGCGCAGATTGTGGTATTTCGCGCGGTCGGCGGTGATGGAGATGCGGATGACATCGTCGTCCCCGACGACGTGCAGCACGTTGGACAGCTGCGGCCTGCCGTTGCGGCGGATGGTGGTGAGCACGGAGCGGCGGGCGGAACGGGCGAAATCGACGGCTTCGGAGAGTTCCATGTCACCTGCAACCGATCACCGGGCGCGGTCGTTCCCGGCCTGCGCGATCAATCGCGGTGGTAGGCGGCCTGGGCCTCGTGGACCCTCGGCATGTTCTTCTCCACCACCTGAATGAGCGCCTCGAGCTGATCGGCCACTTCGGCGCCGAGTTCGGTGAGGGTGTATTCGACGCGCGGCGGGATGGTCTCTTGGACCTCGCGGTGCACCATGCCGTCGCGTTCCAGGGCCTGCAGGGTCTGCGAGAGCATGCGTTCGCTCACACCGTCCACGCGCCTGCGCAGGGCGCTGAAGCGGTACGGCCCCTCCCGCAGCGCCACCAGGGCGAGGATGCCCCACCGGCTCGCCACATTCTGCAAAACCGGCCGCGACGTGCAGTTTCGCGCAAACACGTCGGCTTCCAGCGTCGGGTCGTCGGTCTCGTCCGACGGGGTGCGCTGGGTGTTCATGCCCTAAATGGTACCCACCTTGACCACAGTGGCGTCGGAATGCATAGTGCTTACGAATAGTTAGTACATGCAAAGCGGTAAACACCTGGAGGAAATCATGACCGTCGCCGTCGCAGGGGCAAGTGGACAGCTGGGCAGGCTCGTCGTCGAGGAACTGCTGCGCGCGGGCGCCACGCCCGTCGTCGCGATCGTGCGCGATCCGCGAAAAGTGGCCGACCTGGCCGAGCTCGGCGTCGACGTGCGCCAGGCCGACTACGGCGACGCCGCCGCGCTGGACCTCGCGCTGGCGGGTGTGGACCGGCTGCTGCTGGTCTCGGGCAACGAGTTCGGTGCGCGAGTCGCGCAGCACACCACCGTGATTCGCGCCGCCGAGCGGGCGGGCGTCCAGCTGCTCGCGTACACCAGCATCCCGGGCGCCACCGAGAACCCGCTGATCCTGGCGCAGGAACATCGCGGCACCGAGGCCGTGCTCGCCGAGGCGACCGTGCCGTACACGCTGCTGCGCAACAGCTGGTACTGGGAGAACTACCTGGGCGGTCTGGCGCACGCGGTGGAATCCGGCGTGCTGCACGGCGCAGCGGGCGAGGGTCGGGTGGCGGGCGCGTCCCGTGCGGACTACGCGGCGGCCGCCGCGCGCGTGCTCACCACCGACGGCCACGCGGGCCGGGTCTACGAGCTCGGCGGTGACGAGCGGCTCACCTATGCCGAACTGGCGCAGGCGATCTCGACGGCCGCGGGCAAGCCGGTGCGCTACGAGAACCTCGCCGAGGCGGACTACGCGGCCGTGCTCGAACAGGCCGGGCTGCCCGCCGGATACGCGAAGGCGCTGGCCGACGCGGACACCGGCATCGCCGCGGGCGTGCTCGACGTCGACTCCGGCGACCTACAGAAGCTGCTCGGCCGCCCGGCGACGTCGGCGGTCGAGGTGTTCCGCACCGCCCTCGCCTAAGGCGAGAACCGTTGCGCCGGTGTGCGATCCACGCGCGTGGACCGCACACCGGTGTTCGTCGTCATGCCCCGTTCGTCGTCATACCCACTGCACGAGCTGGATGAGGATTCCGTTCGGGTCCGACATCTGGAAGTACCGCTCGCCCCACTCCTCGGTCTCGATGGGCGTCACGATCGGCACTCCCTCGCCCTGGAGGCGGGCGTATTCGGCGTCGATGTCGTCGACCACGAACACCACGAGCAGCCCGTCGCCCGCGCTGCCCGCCGCGCTGGCCGGCTTGAAGGTCGACAGTCCGGTGCGCAGGTAGATGAGGTTCATCCCGGCGTCGGGCCGCTCGAGCGAGACGAACCCGTCGGCGGACATGCTCTCGGTGAACCCGAGATGGTCGATGACGAACTTCGCCGAGGCCTGCGGGTCGGCGACATTGAGCGAGATGGCGGAAGCGGTGATGTTCATACGTCCTCCTCGGAGCTCCGAACAAACTCTATACTTAGTACGCTGTACTTTGTAGAGAAATTTCCGGACGCCTGCACTATGAGCTGGATCACGCCGTTACGGTCGGGCGTCGGACGGGAGGAGTCAGGCGTGCGAGAGCATCCACGCGATGGAGACGCGGTCGGCGATTCGACCGAGCGCGGGGGCCGAGAATCGACACAGCGCAGTGGCAAGCAATCCGCACAGCGCGGCGGCCAGGAATCCACACAACGCAGCAGCGCGAAATCGACACGACGCGGCGCCGAGGGACCCGCCCAACGCGGAAGCTCGGCAGACCGCAGCAGCGCGGGCGATCCGGCGCGCACCCTCGAACTGCTGTGGCGCGTCCCGCCCGAGACCGCGCCCACCCGCGGCCCCAAACAGCGCAGCAGCGTGGACGCCGTGGTCGCGGCCGCCGTTCGCATCGCCGACGCGGACGGCATCGCCGCGCTCACCATGCGCGCCGTCGCGACCGAACTCGGTCTCACGCCGATGGCGACCTACACCTATGTCCCCGGCAAGGCCGAGCTGATCGACCTCATGCTGGACGCGGTCTACCGCGATATGCCGCGCGCCGAGCTGTCCGGCATGTCCTGGCGCGAGCGGGTCGCGACGATCGCGGCGGAGAACCGGGAGCTGCTGGCCGGGCATCCGTGGGTGGCGTACCTGCCGACCACCCGGCCCCCGCTCGGTCCCGGCCTCGCCGCGAAGTACGACCACGAGCTGCGCGCCTTCGAGGGCCTCGGCCTGACCGACGTCGACATGGACGCCGCGCTCACCTACGTGCTCGGTTTCGTGAACGCGGTGGCGCGCATCGCCATCGATACCGAACGGGCCGCCGCGGACAGCGCGCTCACCGATCGGCAGTGGTGGGAGCGGGCCGCTCCGGTGCTGGAGCGGGTTTTCGATGCCGAGCGGTACCCGCTGGCCGCCCGGGTCGGTGCCGCCGCGGGCGGTGCGCACGACGCCGCGTACAGCGCCCATCACGCCTACGAGTTCGGCTTGGCCCGGGTAGTGGACGGCTTGGCGCGGCTGATCGAGAAACGGTGAGCGCTCAGAGCCCGTCGCGCTGGATGCGCAGGGCGGTGATGGTCGAGGCCAGCCCCTCGTACTGATTGACAAGCAGCACGATCTCGATGAGGCTGCGCTCGTCGTAGTACGCGGCCAGTCGCGCCCAGCCTGCGTCGTCGATGTCGCGGGTCGCCACGAGCTGGTCGACCACCTCGAGCAGCACACGGTGCTTGTCCGACCAGCCGGGATCGGCGGGCCCGCTGCGCAGCCGTTCCAAGATCTCGGGGGTGACGCCCGCGCGACGGCCGAGCCGGATGTGATGGTCCATCTCGTACTCGCAGCGGCGCAGGTGGGCGACGCGAATGATGACAAGCTCGGATTCGTGCCTCGGCAGCCGCCCGCCCGGCATCAGCCGCCCCGAGTAGTGCAGCCAGCCGCGGAACAGTCCCTTGGTGCGGCCGAGCGTGCTGAACAGGTGCGCGTCGGAGGTGCCCGCGGCGCGGGAGAGCACCTGCCAGACAGCCCAATTCACCGGACCCAGTTCTTTGAGACGCCCCGGTGCGATCCGTGGTTGCGACATCGAAACCATGCTTCCGCCTTCCGCGCTGTGCGCGCCTCCCCGTGCGCCACGCCATCGTGGTCGGGTCCGGCGGCGTCGCGCTGGACCGAGAGCCGAGCCTACCCGCGCTTTCGGCTTTCCAGTGGTTTTCGCGGGTGCGGACCGGCATCATCAGTACCGGTGCGGACCGCCGGGGCCGTGGGCGGGCTGCGCCGCGAGTGCGAACAGGTTGAGCAGGGGTCGAGGCACATGCTGGTGAAAATCAGGCCCGGAGCGCAGCTCTCCGGTGCCGAGCAGGAATTCGTGGACTGCCTGAGGTCCTTTCCGACGACGGCGTTCGCGGCGATCGATGCGCACGTGGGGGACAACGGAACCCGTCAGATCGATGCGGTGCTGATCACCCCGCGCGGCATCACGGTGGTCGAGGTCAGGGGGTTCCGGCGGCGCCAGAGCGGCATTCTCAGCGCGCAGGCCGACGAGCCGTGGACGATCAGCGACACCCCCGCCGAATTCGACGACGAGAGCTCCGCGAACCCGACCGAACGCCTGGAGCAGGCCGTGTACGCGGTCAAGAGCAAACTCGAACGGGCGCTGATCGATCCGGGCCACGTGTGCGGCGTTGTCGCGCTGATTCCGTTGCGCGGCGTGGTGGTGCGCCCCGCTCGGACGAACCTGCGCTCCGGTATCGACGTCGTCGTGGCCAACGTGCCCGACGCCACCGAATTGCGTATCTACCTGGAGGGTTTCGCGGCCGGTCCGCGCAGCTGGAGCGCCGATCGGGTGATCTCGGCGGCCACCGCGCTCGGCGTGACGGCGCCCTCGCGGGCCGAACTGCTCGCCGACGGCTTCGACGAGCTGGCGCCGCATTCACATCTCCCCGCCGACGTCCCCGTCACTCCCGCGCCGCGCATCCCTCCTCCGCCGCCGCGCGGGCCGAGCCGCACCCAGCACGCGGCGACCTGGGCGGTCGTGGCAGCGGCCGTGATCGGCATGCTCGTGGTGTTCGGCGTCGTCGCCACGGCGGTGGCGCGGGACGAGCCGCGTCCCGATTCGGGGCAGGAGACCACCTCCACCACGGTGACCCCGTCCCCGCCGCCGTATCGCCCGCGCGACTGCTATCCGTTCCAAACGGACTGCTGAACGGCGTCAGATCGCCATCGCCGAGCGAACTTCGGTCTCCGCGCCCGCCCCGCCGTCGCCGGTGGAGGTGACCCGGCCGGATTGCAGCACGTAATACCGTTGCGCCGCTTGCAGAGCGAATCCGATGTGCTGCTCGACCAGCAGCACGCTCAACCCGCCCCTGGCCGTCAATTCGATGATGGTGCGCTCGATCTCGGCCACCACCGACGGCTGGATGCCCTCGGTCGGCTCGTCGAGGATGAGCAGCTTGGGCTCGGTGATCAGGGCGCGCGCGATGGCCAGCTGCTGGCGCTGACCGCCGGAGAGCAGACCGGCCTTGCGGCTCAACAGCTCTCGCAGTGCGGGGAACAGGTCGAGCGACTCGTCGATCAGCGCCTTGCCGCGCTTGCGCCCGTCGGCCACCACCTGCAGGTTCTCCGCGGTGGTGAGCTGCGGAAAACTCTGCTGGCCCTGCGGCACATACGCGATGCCGCGCTTGACCCGGCGCGAGGGCGAGAGTTTCGTGATCGTCTCGCCGTCGAAGGTGATCCGGCCGGACTTGGTGGCGAGCAGCCCGACCGCGGTGCGCAACAGCGTGGTCTTGCCCGCACCGTTGTGGCCCATGATCGCCACCACGCTGTCGTCGGGAACCGCTACCGACACACCGTGAATCACCTCGGTCCGGCCGTAGCCGGAATGGACGTCGACCAGTTCAAGCATCGGCGGACTCCTTGTTCTGCACCGTGGTTTCGTCTTCGAGCTCGGTGCCGATGGCCGCGGCGGTGCCGAGATAGACCTCCTGCACCTGCGGATCGGCCTGCACCTGCTCGACCGTGCCTTCGCTCAGCACCCGGCCGCCCGCGAGAACCGTCACCGAGGTGGCGAACGAGCGCATGAACTCCATGTCGTGCTCGACCACCACCACGACGCGCTCCGCCCCGATGCGGCGCAGCAGGTTTCCGGTCTCTTCTCGCTCCTCGGCGCTCATGCCGGCGACCGGTTCGTCGAGCAGCAGCACGGCGGCGTTCTGCACGAGCAGCATGCCGATCTCCAGCCACTGCTTCTGGCCGTGTGCGAGCACGCCCGCCGGTTGGTCGCGCAGGGCGGCGAGACCGGTGATCTCCAGCGCCTCTTCGATACTCGGCAGCACGGACTTGCGCCTGCGCAACAGGGTCAGCGGCGAACGACCGGCGCCCGCCGCGATATCCAGGTTCTGCAGGACGCTGAGCTGCTCGAACACGCTGGCGGTCTGGAAGGTGCGCCCGACGCCGAGGCGGGCGATCTGGTGCACCTTCTTGCCGAGCAGTTCGGTCCCGGACTTCTGCGCCGAACCCGTGGCGGGGACGAGGCCGGTGATCGCGTCGATGAGCGTGGTCTTGCCCGCGCCGTTGGGACCGATCAGGAAGCGCAGATCGCCTTGCAGCACCGTCAGATCCACGTCGGCGACCGCCTGGAAGCCGTCGAAACTCACCGAGAGACCACGGATTTCGAGGTACTCGCTGTCCATGCCCGCGTTGCCGCCGAGCTTGGGTTCACTCGTCGATGTCGTCATCGGGATTCCACCTTCTCCTCGGCGAGCTGCTGTTCGGCGGGTGCGGCGTCGTCCGGCGGCGGGCTCTCGCGCACAGTGACCGAGCCGGTGCGCCGGAACCTGCTCTCCAGCACGCCTTTCAGCATCGGCCAGACGCCCGCGAGCCCCGCCGGGACGAACCCGACGACCACGATGAACAGCACACCCTGCAGGTAGGTCCAGCCGGACGGGAACTGTTCGGAGAACGCGGTCTGCGCCCACGCCACGCCGATCGCGCCGAGCACCGGACCGAGCAGGGTGGTGCGTCCGCCGATCGCGACGCCGATCAGGAAGGCAATGGAGGGCACCACCCCGATGTCGGCGGGGGAGATGATGCCGACGATCGGCGTGAACAGGGCGCCCGCGATGCCCGCGAAGAAGGCGGCGACGACGTACGCGACGATCTTGATGTTGGCCGGGTCGTAGCCGAGGAAGCGCACCCGCTCCTCCTGATCGCGCACCGCGACGAGCAGTTCGCCGTAGCGGCTGTGCATCAACTGGCGGACCAGCGCGACCACCACCAGCAGCGTGCCCGCCGCGATGAAGAACAGCATCTGCCGATTGACCGGGTCCGACAGCTTGAAACCGAAGAAGGCGCGGAAGTCCGAGAGCCCGGTGAAGCCGCCGAGCGCCTGCTGACCGGTGAGCAGAATGGCCAGCGCGGCGGCCAGTGCCTGGCTCAGGATGGCGAAGTAGGCGCCCTTGACCCGTCGCTTGAACACGCCGTAGCCGAGCACCGCCGCGACCAGCGCTGGCAGCACCAGAATGCCGATGATCGCCACCGGTGCGGACGCGAAAGGCTGCCAGAATCCGGGCAATTCGCGGATGCCCGAGATCTCCATGAACTCGGGAACGTCGTTGCCGAGCCGGGCGGCGTCGGCCATTTGCAGGTGCATCGCCATCAAATACGCGCCGATGCCGAAGAACACGCCCTGGCCGAGGGTCAGCATGCCGCCGCGCCCCCACGCCAAGCCGATGCCCGCGGCCACGATCGCGAAACACAAGAACTTCGCGAGCAGGTTCAGCCGGAAGTCGCTGAGCACCGCCGGGGCCACCGCGAACAGCAGGACCGCCGCGAGGGCGAAACCGCCGAGCGCGGTCAGCGAGGAGTGCTCACGCCAGTGTCTGGTCAGCGTGGTCATGCCAAACTCCTTGTCCGGACGGTGAACAGGCCCTGCGGACGGACCTGCAAGAAGACGACGATCAGCACGAAGACGACGACTTTCGCGATGGACGCGGTGGTCTCGTACTCGATGTAGGAATTGAGCAGCCCGAGCGCGAACGCCGCGATCACCGTGCCCTTGATCTGACCGAGGCCGCCGATCACCACCACGAGGAACGCGTCGATCAGATAGCTCTGACCGATGGTGGGGCTCGTCGAGCCGATCAGGGTCAGCGCGACGCCCGCGACGCCCGCCAGACCGGAACCGATGAAGAAGGTGCCGATATCGGTGAAACGGCTGGAGACGCCACTGGTTTCGGCCAGTCCGCGGTTCTGCACCACGGCGCGAATGCGCCTGCCGAGCGGTGTCGTCTTCAGCACCGTCGCCAGCGCCGTCACCGCGAGAATTGCGAGGACCAGGATGAAGATGCGTGTCTTCGGCACGACCGCGCCCATGATGGTGACGCCGCCGCTGAGCCACTCGGGGGCCAGCACGTTCTTGGCGGGCGCGCCGAAGATGTCGCGAGCGAACTGCTGCAACACCAGGCCGACGCCGAAGGTGACGAGCAGGGTGTCCAATGGGCGGTCGTACATCCAGCGGATCAGGCCCATCTCCAGCACCGCGCCCAGCGCGCCGCCGACCAGGAACCCGACCACCAGCGACACCAGCAGCGAGACCCCCGCCGACGAGATCACCTTCTGCACAACGTAGGTCGTGTAACAGCCGGCCATGATGAACTCGCCGTGCGCCATGTTGATCACGCCCATCTGGCCGAAGGTGAGCGAGAGGCCGAGGGCGGCGAGCAGCAGAATCGATCCAAGGCTCAACCCCGTGAAGAGCTGGCCGATCAACACGTCCATGAGTGGTCCCTCCTGTGTTGTTGGCGCGCTGGCGCGCGCGTGTTCGCGGCCTTCTATGTCTCGCTTCCGAGCGGTCGAGACTCGCGACTTCGTCGCATGCGCTTCGACCACTCGGAAGCGAGACGGCCGCGAACGGGCTCGTAAGACTCGCCCCGGAAGTGGCTGGGAGTGCGACGACGTGGGTTCCGCATCAGCCGGTACCGGGAGCAGCGGAGGACGTCGTTACAGGCCCTTGGCCCAGTCGTAGGACTTCAGGTACGGGTCCGGCTGGATGGGCTTGCCGGAGTCCCACACCGTGTAGATCAGGCCGTCGGCGCGGATCTCGCCGATGCGGGCGGTCTTGGTGATGTGGTGGTTGGAGCCGTCGATGGTGACCAGGCCCTCCGGCGCCTCGAAGCTGACGCCGTCGGCCGCGGCCTGGATGTCCTCGACCTTGAACGAGTTGGCCTTCTCGACGGTGTTCTTCCACAGGTAGACCGAGGCGTAGGCGGCCTCCATCGGATCCGAAGTGGGCTTGCCGGCGCCGAAGGCGGCCTTGTACGCGTCGACGAACGCCTTGTTCTGCGGGGAGTCGACCGTCTGGTAGTAGTTCCACGCCGTCAGCTGGCCCGCGATGTTCTGCGCGCCGATGCCCGCGACCTCTTCCTCGGCGATGGATACCGAAACCACCGGCATCTCAGCGGCTTTCAGGCCCGCGTTGGTGTACTCGCGGAAGAACGCCACGTTGGAGTCGCCGTTGAGGGTGTTGAAGACCGCGCCCGCCTTGGCGTTTCGCACCTTGTTCACGATGGTCGAGAAGTCGGTGGAGCCCAGCGGCGTGTAGTCCTCGCCCTTGATCTCGATGCCGTTGGCCGCGGCGTACGCCTTGATCTCGCGGTTGGCGGTCTGCGGGAAGACGTAGTCGGAGCCGACCAGGTACAGGGACGTGATGCCCTTCTGCTTCAGGTAATCCAGCGCGGGCACGATCTGCTGGTTGGTGGTGGCGCCGGTGTAGAAGATGTTCTTGCTGTCCTCGAGGCCCTCGTACTGGACGGGGTAGTAGAGCAGCGAGTTCAGGTTCTCGAACTTGGGCTTCATGGCCTTGCGGCTCGACGAGGTCCAGCCGCCGAACACCGCAGCGACACAGTCGGAGCTGATGAGCTTTTCGGCCTTCTCCGCGAAGGTCTTCGGGTCTGAAGCGCCGTCCTCGAGCACCAGCTCGATCTTCTTGCCGAGCACGCCGCCCGCGGCGTTGATCTGGTCGACGGCCAGCTTGGTGGAGTTGGCGACGGTGACCTCGGAAATGGCCATGGTGCCCGAGAGCGAATGCAGCGAACCGACCTTGATGGTGCCGGTGGAGGTGTCGACGCAGGAAGCGGCGTTGGAGCCGGTCGCGGCGTCGTCCTTGGCGCCGCAGGCGGTCAGCAACAGTGCGGCGAGCGCCAGCGCGGTCGGGGCGGCAAGCGCTCTGGTCAGGTGGGAACGATGCCGATGCGCGGCACGAGAATCTGACATGGGGCGGACCCTCTCACTTCCTCATCAGGTGTCGGCGGCGCTGGCCGCGCCGCGCCGAATACGCCGTGTTTGCCCCGGTCACGGCTGTCGACCGGGGTGTATACAACGCCATATTCGTGGTGCGAAGAGTAGACAGAAGTTGTTGCGCCGGAATATCTCTCGGTGACGAGTCCGTTGCCGACGTTTCGTCCGTGTGAATCCTTTCCGGCAAGCGATGGGTGAACGACAGTGAGGTCCGTAGCCGGCTCGTAGATATGCCTCGGGTCACCTACGGTTCCGTAGGGGCGGTCGCACCTGTGTTCGCTCCGGCGCAGGCGGTAGGCGGACTTCTTCGTGCGGTGTTCGCTCCGGGTTTTCCCTACGGTTGCGTAGCCGATTCGCCGTGCGGCAGGCTGCGATTTGTACATCGTCAGAAGCGCCGGAGCGGTGCAGCGGTGGGCACGGCGCGCGAGTCGAGGAGGACATGGTGGGGCACTACAAGGCGAACGTGCGTGACATCGAATTCAACCTTTTCGAGGTACTCGGGCTGGACAAGCTCCTCGATACCGGCGCCTACGGCGACCTCGACTCCGACACCGTGCGCGAGATTCTCGCCGAGGTGAAGCGCCTGGCCGAGGGCCCGATCGCGGACTCCTTCGCCGCGGCCGACCGGGAGCCGGTGGTCTACGACGCGAGCACCTTCGAGATCTCCGTACCCGAACCGTTGCGCAAGACCGTCGCGGCGGTGCGCGATGCCGACTGGGGCAGGCTCGGCATGCCGGAGGGCATGGGTGGCACGGCCGCGCCCAACGCGGTGGTCTGGGCGGTCAACGAGATGATCACCTGCGCCAATCCGTCGGCCAGCTTCTTCAGCATGGGCTCTGTGATGTCGTCGGTGCTGTTCAACGTCGGCAACGAGCAGCAGAAGCACTGGGCCACCCTCGGCTACGAGAAGGGCTGGCAGGGCACCATGGTGCTGACCGAGCCGGACGCGGGCTCCGACGTCGGCGCGGGCCGCACCAAGGCGATCGCGCAAGAGGACGGCTCCTGGCACATCGAGGGCGTGAAGCGGTTCATCTCGGGCGGCGACGTGGGCGATACGGCCGAGAACGTCTTCCACCTCGTGCTGGCCCGCCCTGAGGGCGCAAGCCCGGGGACCAAGGGCCTGTCGCTGTTCTACGTGCCGAAGTTCCTGTTCGACCACGAGACGCTCGAACTGGGCGACCGCAACGGCGTCTACGTGACGGGCGTCGAGCACAAGATGGGCCTGAAGTCCTCGCCGACCTGTGAGCTGACTTTCGGCGGCGCGGTCCCCGCCAAGGGCTGGCTGGTCGGCGACGTGCACAACGGCATCGCACAGATGTTCCAGGTGATCGAGAACGCCCGGATGATGGTCGGCGTCAAATCCTCCGGCACCCTCTCGACCGGCTACCTGAACGCGCTGGATTACGCCAAGGAGCGCGTGCAGGGTGCGGACCTGACGCAGATGGCGGACAAGGAGGCGCAGCGCGTCACCATCACCCGCCATCCGGACGTGCGCCGTTCACTGGCGATGCAGAAGGCCTACGCGGAGGGGCTGCGCGCGGTGTACCTCTACACCGCCGCCCACCAGAATGCCGATGTGGCGCAGTTGGTTTCGGGTGCGGACGCGGAACTGGCGCATCGGGTGGACGATTTGCTGCTGCCCATCGTGAAGGGCGTCGGCTCGGAGCGGGCCTACCAGTACCTGACGGAATCCCTGCAGACGCTCGGCGGTTCGGGATACTTGCAGGACTACCCGATCGAGCAGTACATCCGCGACGCCAAGATCGACTCGCTCTACGAGGGCACCACCGCGATCCAGGCGCAGGACTTCTTCTTCCGCAAGATCATTCGGGACAAGGGCGCTGCGCTCGCGCACGTCGACGGCCGGATCACCGCCTTCCTCGGCGCCACCAGCGGGCGCTTCGAAACCGAGCGGGAACTGCTGCGCACCGCGCAGGCCGACGTGCAGGCGATGGCCGCGACACTCACCGGATTCGTGATGGCGGCCCAGCAGTCGCCCGCCGAGCTGTACAAGGTCGGCCTCGGCTCCGTGCGCTTCCTGCTCGCCGTCGGCGACCTGCTCATCGGCTGGCGACTGCTCGTCCAAGCCGAAATCGCCGCCTCCGCACTGGCCGGCGACGCGGACGCCAAGGACCGGTCGTTCTATGCCGGAAAGGTCGCGGTGGCAAGCTTCTTCGCGAAGAACGTGCTGCCACAGCTGACTGCGACGCGGAAAGTCCTCGCCGCTATCGACAACGACATCATGGAGATGGACGAGGCGGCGTTCTGAGTCCGGGTTCCGGAGAGGCGACCGTTCGGTCCGGGCGCTGCCCATGGTGGTGGCGCTCGGGCCGATCTCACTGGGCTGCGGCGGCGGAATTCACTTCAGCACGTAGGGGGACACCGAGCTGCGGTGCTCGCTGATGTCGAGCACCTTGCCGAGCGGAGGGAAGGCGCGTTGCGGGCAGTTGGCGCGCTCGCAGACGCGGCAGCCCGCGCCGATGGGGGTCGCTTGCACCTCGTCGAGGTCGATGCCGTCGGCGTAGACGACCCGGCCGGCATGGCGCAGCTCGCAGCCGAGGCCGATGGCGAAGGTCTTGCTCGGCTGGCCGTAGCGGGTGGCGCGCCGCTCGACGGTGCGGGCGATCCAGAGGTATTTGCGTCCGTCGGGCATCTGCGCGATCTGGGTCATGATCTTGCCGGGGTAGGCGAAGGTCTCGTAGACGTTCCACAGCGGGCAGGTGCCGCCGCTGGAGGAGAAGTGAAAACCGGTGGCGGACTGGCGCTTCGACATATTGCCCGCCCGGTCGACTCGGACGAAGGAGAACGGTACGCCGCGCAGCTTGGGCCGTTGCAGGGTGGACAGCCGGTGGCAAATCGTCTCGTAACTCTGGGTGAAGAACGCCGAGAGTCGCTCGATGTCGTAGCGGAAGTCCTCGGCCACCTCGTGAAACTGCGTGTAGGGCAAGACGGTCGCGGCGGCGAAGTAATTGGCAAGGCCGAGCATTGCCAGTTTGCGGGTGTCCTCGGAGGCGAAATTGCCCTCTTCCACCAGCTTTTCGAGCAGATCGCCGCATTCGAAGTAGGCGAGCTCGGCGGCGAGTTTGAAGGTGCGCTGTCCGCCGGACAGGTGCGGTGCGATCTCCAGGACCCGGGACTCGGTGTCGTAGCGGTGCAGCACGCCTTCGCCCAGATCGATGCGCTCGGTGATCCGCACGTCGTGCGAGCGCAACCTGCGCGCGATCTCGCTGGGCACATCGCCGCCGTGGAATCGGATGCGGGCCGTGAGTTCCTCTGCGGCGGTGTCCAATTGGTGGATGTAGTTCTGCCGCTGATAGAAGTAGTCGCGCACTTCCTCGTGCGGCTTGCTGATGGTGGCGCTGCCCGCGCCGTCGGCGAAACGGTCCTCGGTGGCGGCCGCGAGCTGCGCGCTGGTGTTGCGGTAGCGGTTGTGCATGGCGACCATCGCGCGGGCGATGCTCGGGTGCGCGGAGACCATGTCGGCGATTTCCTGGGTGTCGGCCTCGATGCCCAGCTCCTGGTCCATGACGACCTCTTGCAGCTCGGCGATGAGCCGGGTGTCGTCGGCGGAGGAGAAGAAGGTCGCGTCCACCCCGAAGACTTCGCTGATCTTCAGCAGCACCGGCACGGTGAGCGGGCGAACATCGTGTTCGATCTGGTTCAGGTAGCTGGCCGAGATCTCCAGCTTCTGCGCCAGCGAGACCTGGCTCAACCCCCGTTCGGTGCGCAGCTGACGCAGCCGTGCGCCGACGTACGTTTTGGCCATATGTCCAGTTTATGGGGTGTTTTGCAGCCTTGCCAATCGAAATTAACAGCGGAGCTGAGCTATATGTCACAGCCTCGGGTTACCGTCGAGGGGTGCTGTTCTCGGAAGTCGTGCTGACGTCGGAGACCGTTCGCGCGACTCGGTCCCGGAAGACGAAGATCGCCGCGCTGGCAGAGCTGCTCGGCGCGGCCGCGCCGGAGGAGCTCACGCCCGTGGTGGCGTGGGTGTCCGGTGAGTTGCGCCAGGGTCGCATAGGCACCGGCTGGCGCACCCTCGCCGCACTGGACGGCACGCCGTCCTCGGTTGCGACACTGTCGGTTTCGGCCGTCGACAAGATCTTCGACGAGCTGGCCACCGTCGCCGGAAAGGGGTCAGCGAACCGGCGTAAGGAGCTGCTGACCGCGTTGTGGGGCGCGGCCACCGCCGCCGAGCAGTCGTTCCTGTTGCGCCTGCTCACCGGGGAGATCCGGCAGGGCGCGCTGACCGCGCTCGTCGCCGAGGCGGTCGCGGCGGCCGCCGGGGTGCCGGTGGATCAGGTCCGGCGCGCGTACATGCTGTCCGGTCAGCTGCCGGTCACCGCCGCCGCGGCGCTGACCGGCGGGTCGGAGGCCCTCGCCGCGTTCCGGCTCGAGGTGGGCAGGCCGATCCAGCCGATGCTCGCCTCGCCGGGCGCCGCGCTCGACGAGGCGATGACCGAGTTCGATGGCGAAGTCAGCGTCGAGCACAAGCTGGACGGCGCGCGGATTCAAGTGCACCGCGACGGCGACGAGGTGCGCGTCTTCACCAGGACCCTGCGCGACATCACCGCGGGCGTGCCCGAACTGGTGCGGCTCGTCACCGGGCTCCGATGCACCAGCGTCGTGCTGGACGGGGAGACGTTGGCGCTCACCGATTCCGGGCGGCCCCGGCCGTTCCAGGAGACCATGAGCCGCTTCGCCACCGCCGATCCGGGCGGCGAGGCCAAGCTGCCGCCCGGCGCCGCGGCGGGTCCACTGGTTCCCGCGGTGAGCTCGGCCAGGGAGCTGTTGCTGCATCCGTATTTCTTCGACTGCCTGCACCTGGACGGCCGGGACCTGCTGGACGCCCCGCTTTCGGAACGCCGCGCCGCGCTGCTGCAGGTGGCGGGCGAGCACACCATCCCCGCGCTGATCCGCCCCGATGCCGAAGCCGCCGCCGAGTACTTCGACGGCGCGCTCGCCGCCGGGCACGAGGGCGTGATGGTGAAGTCGTTGACCGCGCCGTACGCCGCGGGTCGCCGTGGCCGCGCCTGGCTGAAGATCAAGCCGACGCACACCATGGACCTGATCGTGCTCGGCGCGGAGTGGGGATACGGCCGCCGGACCGGGTACCTGTCGAATCTGCACCTCGGCGCGCGCGATCCGATGACCGGCGAGCCGGTCATGGTCGGCAAGACCTTCAAGGGCCTTACCGACGCGCTGTTGCAGTGGCAGACCGCCGAGTTCCCGCGCCACGAGCGCTCGCGCGACGAGCACACCGTCTACCTCTGGCCGGAGCTCGTGGTGGAGATCGCCCTCGACGGCGTCCAGGTGAGTCCCCGCTATCCCGGCGGTGTGGCGCTGCGCTTCGCCCGTGTTGTCCGGTATCGGCCCGACAAGGAGCCCGTCGACGCCGACACCATCGAGTCCGTCCGCGCGCTGCTGCCGTGAGTGTGGGAGAGCCTTCCGAAGCCGTGCCGCCGAACCGTCCCTGAGCGTCTGACCAGAGACGCCGATGATCCAGCGCATCCTCGCCGAGAACCGGCTCGGTAAACGAGGTGTGGGTTCCGCTGGAGGGCGCCGAGAATCTCTACGACGACTGGTGTGCACAGGGGGCGTCGGTGCGGCTCGAGGTCTATCTCGGCGAGCACGTGATCGTCGGAACCAGCGGCATCCCGGGCGCCAGCGCCTGGATCGACGAGCGCCTCGCGGGCCGGCCCGCGCCGAGCGGCTGCTCCAGGTTCGGACGCCGGTAACCGCATCAGGCGCCACCTCGGGCGTCAACGCTAGCGCATCCGAATGACTGTCCAGCAGGCGGTTACCTGATGGCAATCCGGACGACCGGTACCTCACACTGGAGTCGTGACCGTCGAACTACTGGTTCTGCTGATCGTGATCGTCACGGCACTCGCTTTCGATTTCACCAACGGCTTCCACGACACCGCCAACGCCATGGCGACCTCCATCGCGACAGGTGCGCTGCGGCCTCGGATCGCGGTCGCGGTCTCGGCGGTGCTGAACCTGATCGGCGCGTTCCTGTCGGTCGAGGTGGCGGCCACGGTGGCCAAAGGCATTGTGCAGCTCGGCGCGGTGGACGGACACGATCTGCTGATCATCGTCCTTGCCGGTTTGGTCGGCGGCATCCTCTGGAACCTGTTGACCTGGCTGTTCGGCCTGCCGTCGAGTTCCTCGCACGCATTGTTCGGCGGCCTGATCGGCGCCACCATCGCGTCGCTCGGCTGGGGCGGGGTGATCTGGTCGTCCGGCTCCGACGGCGTGCTCACCAAGATCGTGCTGCCCGCCGTGCTCGCCCCGGTGGTCGCCGCGCTGGTCTCGGCCGTCGGCACCCGCGCGGTCTACCGGATCACCGCGAAGTCCGACGGAGACAAGGTCGAGCAGGGCTTCCGCTGGGGCCAGATCGGCTCGGCCTCGCTGGTCTCCCTCGCGCACGGCACCAACGACGCGCAGAAGACGATGGGCGTCATCTTCCTCGCGCTGGTCGCGCACGGGACGCTCACCAAGGACGACGAGATGCCGCTGTGGGTGATGGCGGCCTGTGCCGTGGCGATCGCCGCGGGCACCTATCTCGGCGGCTGGCGGATCATCCGCACCCTCGGCAAGGGACTGGTCGAGATCGATTCGCCGCAGGGCTTGGCCGCCGAGTCCTCCTCCGCCGCGATCATCCTCACCTCCGCGCACTTCGGGCTGCCGCTCTCGACCACCCAGACGGCCACCGGTTCCATCCTGGGCAGCGGGCTCGGCAAGGGCGCCGAGGTGCGCTGGTCGGTGATGGGACGGATGGTCGTCGCGTGGCTGCTCACGCTGCCGCTCGCCGGTCTGGCAGGCGCGATCTGCTGGGCCATCGCGCACTTCGTCGGCGGCCTGCCCGGCGTGCTCGTGGTGTTCGGGATTCTCGTCGTCCTCGCGACGGCGATGTGGCTGCGGTCCCGGCGCAACCCGGTCGACACCACCAACGTCAACGAATGGCCGGGCGGCGACGCGGCCGGGTCCTCGGAGACGTCGGCCGACTCCGGTGTTGCGAAGCCCGACGACCGATCACGCGGTGATGATCGACAGCCCGACGACCAACCGCGCAATGATGACCAACCGCGCGGCAACGATCGACCACGCGACGACCAAGCGCGCAACGCAGGCCCGCCCGCGCCCGCGCACCCGTCTACCCGTTCCGCCCAGCTGTAGAGAGGAGCAGCCGTGCACACGCTCGTCACCAACCTGAACTCGCTGTGGAAAGTGGTCGCGGTGTCCCTGGTCCTCGGAGCCGGGCTACCGGTCGTCTTCGCGGTCGGTGTGCGGCTGTGGTCCGCGGCCGATACCGTTGGCCGCGAAGGCAGCGTCGCCCGCCGGAACTATCCGGCGCTTGTCGGCGCCTACGCCTGTTTCGCCTTGATCGTCGTCGCGATCGTCACCGGGATCCTCTACACCGCGAAGGCGTTCCTCGCCGCCAAGTTCGGCATTCACCTGTTCGGACAGTCCTGAAGGGCGCTGCATTGACCGATCACACGCAAACCTCCCGGCCCAAGGTCTTGGGCCGCGTCATCGGCTGGCTGCGCGCCGGATATCCGCAGGGCATTCCGAAGTCGGACTACGTCGCGCTGTTCGCGGTGCTGCACCGTCACCTCACCGACTACGAGGTGGCCGTCATCGTCGAGGAACTGACCGCGGGCAAGCCCGACTCCGAGATCAGCACCGACGACATCGAGGCCGCGATCACCAGGATCGCCAAGGAGCAACCGGATCAGCACGACGTCGCCAGGGTCGCCTCGCGTCTCGCGGCGGGTGGCTGGCCGCTGGACGAACCGCTGTCCGACGCCGACTGAACCCCTCGAGTGTTTCCGCCAGGGGTGCGGGCCGGCGGCGCGCTGCGAGGGATCGGCGCCGCCGGTCCGGCGGATGGTGGTTCAGGGCAGTGAGCCACCGTGTCGCGAAAGGAAGTGGAGGTGCCCCACGTGGAGCGCCGTGGGGCCTTCCGTCGTGACGGTGTCGATCCTCGGCCGCCCAGCTCGAGAACAGCGGTGACGACGCTGGGAGTCGGCTGTGAACGTCTCCGCGGAACCAAACGGACTCAGCCGTTGTCGAATTCGCCCGCGCGGATACCGGAGGTGAGCGCCGCCCAGTCCGCGGGCGAGCAGGCGAGCATCGGCCGCCCATTCGGTTCGCCTCGGTACTTGGTGTCCCGGATCAGCACCCGGCCCGGTTCGAACTTGACCTGCACGCAGGCCACCGAATCGCTGGAGTAGGACGACTTGAACCAGCCTGTCTCGGCTGACGGCCTACGCTCGCTCATAGCGCGATGCTACGCGCCGGAAACCTTGCGTTCCAGCGCCGACAAGGACTCCTCGCGCGAAAGTGCTTGTTCGGCCAGGGCGTTCGCGAACAACGTGTCGAGGTGGCGCACCGGCTCGGTGTCCTCGATGACGGCGTGATGAACCAGCGTCTCGGTCCACGCGACATCCGGCAGCACCGACTTGTCGAAGCCGAGCAGGTGGAACGTTGCGCCGCCGAGCAATCCGCCGCCGGTCGCCTCGAAGGGAACGATGCGCAGGTCGAGGGTCTCCACATGCTCCTCGATGAGCGCGGCGAGGTGGCGAACCTGGTCCGACATGATTTCGGGGCCGCCGATCTGCTGGGTCAGCGCGGCCTCGTTGACGATCGCGGTGAGCCGCAACGGATCCGCGCCCTTCAGCCGCTGCTGGCGGCGCATCCGGATCTCCACCAGCCGGTCGACCTCGACCTGGCGGATTCGCGCGCGATCGTTGGCGATCAGCGCGCGGGCATAGTCGGCGGTCTGCAAAAGGCCGGGAATCAGGATGCTTTCGTAGGTTCGCACGTTGTCGGCGCCGTGTTCGAGGCCGTACAGGCGGCAGATCTCGTCGGAAAGCAGTCCGGCGTAGTTCGTCCACCACCCGCGCTGCCTGGCGATGTCGCGAAGCTCGTGCAGCTCTTCGCGTTCGGCCTCGTCGAAATCGAGTAGCTTCATCAGCTCGTCGAGTTTCGATTCCGCGAGGACCCGCTCCTTCTCCACCTTCGACCAGTAGGAGATGGAGAAGCCGAGTTCCTTGGCGATCGCGGACACGCTGACATCGATCTGCTTGCGCCTCCGCCCGATGCGGAGCATCAGTTCCCGACGCGCGACCGTCGGCGAGAGTGGTGCCATCGTTGGATGGTGTCCTTCCAGCTCTAGCGATGCGTGCAGAGAACCGTACTCCCCGCCGTGACCGGCCCGCGCGAGGCCGGTCGTTTGGTCAACTTGACGCACAACGCAACGCTCACCTAGCCTCATTGTGTCTCATGTCACATCGCGGGTGTTCGCCGGCCGGTCCCGCCCGGCGGGATCGAGGGGTCGGATGTCTGTGCATGTTGTGGATAAGTGCTTGATGGTCGGTGATCGGACGCCGCACCAGGCGCGGCGGGTCAGCGACGACGCGTGGGTGGTGTCCTACCTGCGCGGCCGGATGTTGACCACCGAGCAGGCGGCCGCCGCGATCCAGGCGGCGGACACCGTCGCGCTGATGAACGACCTGGCCGCGCACGTGGGTCTCACCGCGCTGGAGGCCATCGGCCTCGCCGTCAACGAAAGGCCTTGGGAGAAGGCGTTACCGCGCCAGCTCCTCGGCGGTCGTCACCGCCGCTGACTTCGACCGGCAGGCGCGGCTCGCCGAGCCGCGCCTGTTGGTCCGTGCATTCTTCCCGGCCGCCTGCCGGTCGGGTTCGGGCGTCTCGCCCTCGTAAGAGCGTTGTCCTGCACCATGATCCGAACAGGGGGATGCGCGGTGGAACCACTGCCATCGAAAAAGCAAGTGCTCAGGGCCTTTCGCGCCAAGCCGAGCGACGAACATCCGGTACTGCAAGCCGCCTTCACACTCGGCGGACTGCACGTGCAGCGACTGCACATCGACACCGATGCGACCGGCGACATCGATCAGCGCCGGGTGCGCCTGGTGCTCGGTATCGACCGCTGGGTCGCCACCGAACTACCGCCCGCGCACGGCGGGGCGCACATGCACACCGAATCGGTCGGCATGGTGATCGATCGTCTCGCCCAGTTCTCCGCCCGTGCCTTCGCCTCCCTGGCGTCGGAACCGGATTGGGTCGTGCACGACGACTGGGAGCGTCTCGCCGAATTGGCGCTGGGTTACCAGGATCTGGCGCTCGAGGTCTCGGCGGGCATCCGCCGGCTGCCCTACCTCGGCGGTCCGTGCCGATGAGCGCGGCACGGCTGGTCGGCGAACAAGTGCAGGAAACGCTCGACCTCCGCGCGAACGGCGGCGCGGCCGGGAGCGAGATACTTGCGCGGATCGGAGAGGCCGGCGTCGCCGGTGACGACGGCGCGGACCGCTTCGGTCATCAGCACATTGAGCCGGGTCGCGATATTGACCTTGGTCATGCCGTGCTCGACCGCGGCGCGCAGACCCGCGTCGGGGACGCCCGAGGAGCCGTGCAGCACCAGGGGCACAGGAACTTTCGCGGCCAGCCGGGCGATGAGCTCGAGGTCGAGTTCGGCGGTGCGCGCGTGCATGGCGTGGGCGGAGCCGACGGCGACGGCCAGCGCGTCCACGCCGGTGGCGGCGACGAATTCGACGGCCTCGTCCGGATCGGTGCGGACACCGGGCGCGTGCGCGCCGTCCTTGCCGCCCACCTCGCCGAGTTCGGCCTCGACGAACACCCCACGGTCGCGGCACCACCGCGCGACTTCGGCGGTGGCGGCGAGATTGTCGGCGTAGCCGAGGGCGGACGCGTCGTACATGACCGAACGGATGCCGAGCTCGACCGCGGCGGTCACCAGTTCGGAGGAGGTGGCGTGGTCGAGGTGCACCGCGATGGGAGCCGAGCTGTCCGCGGCGATCCGCAGGCAGGCCAGCGCCAGCGGGGCGAGAGCGCCGTGATAGCGGACGGTGTTCTCGGAAATCTGAAGGACCACGGGACGTTTCGTGGCCTCGGCGGCGGCGGCGATGGCCTCGGCGTGCTCGAGGGCGATCACATTGAAGGCGCCGAGACCGCCCGGTCTGGCGGCCGCGATGAGATCGGGTACGGGAGTCAAGGGCATAGGAGGGCCTCCGCGATCATGGCGTGGTCTCTTCGGACTCCGGGGCGGCGAGCTTGTCGACCCGGACGGTCGGCGCGAGACGGGTGCGCAGGCAGCGGTCGATCTCCCCGGCCACCGGAATGACGACGGCCGAGGCGGCGGTGGCCACGGCGTCGGTGAGGATGGCCGCCCAGTCGGGTTCGGTGCGGGTGGACAGCGCCGCGATCACCGCCGCCGCGGCGGAATCGCCCGCGCCGGTGGGGTTTCCGGCCAGCGGCTCGGGCAGGGTGGCGAACCACGCGCCCTCGCCGGTCACCGCGATCATGCCCTGGGTGCCACGGGTGGCGACGACGGCTCGCACGCCGCGATCGATCAGCGGGCGGGCGGCCGCAACCACCTCCTCCGGCGTGTTCGGCGTGCGGCCGGAAAGGCGCTCCAGCTCTTCGATATTCGGCATCAGAATCACGCCGGGGACCGCGCTGGCCAAGCGCAGCGCCTCGCCGTCCACGTCGCAGATGGTCGGCACGCCCGCACCGACCGCCGAGCGGGCTAGTTCGGCGGGTAGGCCGGGATCTATGCCGCCCGGTAGCGATCCAGACACCACGAGGCCGTTGATATCGGGGAGCAGGCCTGCGACCCGGATGGCCAGCTGCTCGGCGGCGTGCGGGTTGGAGACGCGGGCGCCCGGCTCCCACAGCGCCGTGGCGGTGCCGTCGCGGGATTCGCTGATCACCACCGTGCGCCGGACCCACGGCAGCGCGTGCACGAAATCGACAGGCATCTCCAATTCGGCTGCGGCGGCGAAGGCGTGGTCGGAGAACCCCGTCGCCCTCGCGTACTTGCCGAGCTGATTCAGCACCCGGGTCACGTTGATGCCCTTGCCGCCGATGCGCTGCTCGACGGAGCGCACGCGGTGCGCCTGCCCCCGCTCGAAGCGCTCCACGCGGTAGGTCATGTCGTAGGCGGGATTCATTGTCACAGTGAGGATCACGTCAACCACTGTCCACGTCGGAGCACCCGGCGCAACTGGAGGTCGTCATCGACAATCAGCAGGTCGGCGTACTGGTCGGTCCGGAGATCGCCCACATCGGCCAGGCCGGCCGCGGCGGCTGGTACGGCGGTCGCGGCGCGGACCGCGTCGGGCAGCGGCACGCCGCAGTCCCGGACCGCCCACGAAAGGCATTGCGCCAGAGTCGCCGTGCCGCCTGCGATCGACCCGTTGGTCACCCTGGCCACCCCGTCGATCACCCGGACGGCCTGCGGCCCCAGCCGATACTCGCCGTCCGGCATGCCCGCGGCCTGCATGGCGTCGGTGATCAGCGCGACCTGTCGCGGCGCGGCCGCGAAAACCAGTGCGCCGAAACCGGCGTCGACGTGCACACCGTCGCCGATCAGCTCGACCACCGCGTGGCCCGCCGCCGCGGCGGTGAGCGCGGCGGCGACCGGACCCGGCTCGCGGTGGTGCAGCGGCGGCATGCCGTTGGCGAGATGGGTCACCAGGCGCGCCGAGCCCGCGGGCGCGAGAGCCTGCTGGAAGCGCCTGAAATCGGTGTCGCTGTGGCCGAGCGCGATCACCACGTCGTTGTCGGCGAGCAGGCGCGCGACCGCGTCGTAGCCGGGCAGCTCCGGTGCGATGGTGCACACCCGCAGGTGCCCGTCCGCGGCGGCGAGCAGCCGATCGGCCAGCGCTGGGTCGGGATCGCGCAGGTAGCGAGGGTCCTGGGCGCCGCAGCGCGCGGCCGCGAGGAACGGGCCCTCCGCGTGGATGCCGCCGAGGGTGCCGTCGGCGGCGAGCGCGCGCAGCGTCGCGATCTGGGCGACCATGTAGTCCGCCGGTCCGGTGACCACGCTGGCGAGCACTGTCGTCGAACCGTGCGCGTGATGGAATCGGGCGGCCGCGCGTGCCTCGTCGGCGTCGACGGTGTCGAACCGGTGGCCGGAGCCGCCGTGGTTGTGGATGTCCACCAGGCCGGGCAAGATCAGGCCGGAGAACTTCGGCGGGGCGGAATCCCTTTTGAAAGCAAGCCATTCGGTCATTGGTCGGACGGCGACGATCCGGTCGCCGCGCACCGAGACCACGCCGTCGGTCAGATCGAACGACGCGGAGACGATCCGGCCGCGAATCTCGAGACCGGGGCTGGCATCTGTCATCGAGCCTCCGTTCGCAGGGCAGGGCGAAGGTTCCGGCTCGGCCGAAATAGCGCCTGCGCCGGATGCTTTGGGCCGCGTCCCGCGCTCATGCGAGAGCTCCGTGCCTGGCCAGGAGCAGCGCGCCCGCCAGCCCGGCGCGTGCGCCGAATTCGCCGAGCACGACCCTCGGGGCCGGGACTACTCGGAGGCGTCGCGCCAACGCTGCCTGCAATGGCTCGCTGAGCGCGGCGCCCGCACCGGCCAGGCCGCCGCCGAGCACGACGAGCTCGGGGCAGGTCGCGTGGATGATGCCGAGCAGTCCGTCCGCGAGCGCGGCGACGGCGTCGTCCACCGCTCGCACCGCGTCCGGATCATCGGGCACGCGCGCGAAAACCCTCGCCGCACTGTCTACTCGGCGTCCGGACAGCCGTGTGTAGTTGCGTGCGATGGCCGCCGCGGAGGCGAGCGTCTCCACGCAGCCGACATTTCCGCAGGGGCAAGGCAACCCGTCGGTGGGCCGGACGGGGATGTGCCCGTATTCGCCCGCCTGGCCGAATGCGCTGCGCACCAGCTTGCCGCCGACAGCGAGCGTGCCGCTGACACCGGTGCCGAGGATGATCACCACGACGTCGCCGTGGTCGCGCCCCGCGCCGAAACGCCATTCGGCCCAGCCCGCCACGGCCACATCGTGTTCGATCAGCACCGGGACGCCCCAGCGCCGCGTGAACCGGTCGCCGATGTGCACATCACGCCAGCCGATGTTGCCGCTGAAGACGGCGATCGATCGCGCCGTGTCCACGAGGCCGGGCAGCAGCACGGCGGCCCGGCCCAGCCGGCCGCGCCGATCGGCGGGCAATTCGGCGAGCAAGCTGTCACCGAGGTCGGCCATCGCCTCGAACGCCGCCTCGCCGCGCGGCGTCGGCACCGCGCCCGACGCGAGAATCGTGCCGGACCCATCGGCGATCTCGCCCTTGATGGTGGTGCCGCCGACATCAAGACCCAGCGTCAGAGCATCCGAATCCAGCTCCAGCGCATCTGAACTCAGTGTCAGCGCATTGGGACCCGGCGTCGCCGCATCAGGACCCGGCGTCGGCGCATTCGGCCCCAGCATCGCCGGATCAGTACCCGGCGTCGCCGCAGTGGGCCCCAGCATCGCCGCATTAGGACCCAGCGTCAGCGCATCAGGCCCCAGCGCCGAAGCGTTCGGGCTCGACATCATCGCATCCGACTGTCCGCCCGAACCTTGTGCATCCGGACCGGTGACGAGTCCGTTCGGCTCGGTGCTCGCCGCATCCGGCGCGGGCGCGGGTGCGCTGCTGCCGACGCGATGCGTGTTCATCTTCGGGAGCGTAGTTACTCTCGGCAATGTTGTCGTCGGCGGCTCCGGCAAGCGGGGCGGGGGCGCGGGCACTGCGAATGCCGGTCACTGGTCCAAGACAACTGACCGGTTCAAGCTGCGTGGATGGTCGGGATTCAGGCCGAGGTCGGCGGCGCGGAGGACGCAGAGCCGGTGCACCCGAACAAGTTCCGCCATCGGGTCGATATCGCGGTGTTCCAGGTGAGCTCCGGTGGCGGCCACGTCGGCGGCGAAGTTCGGCACCAGCGGGCCGAGAGCCCATACCGCGCGGCCGGGGGCGGCGATGCTGATCGGGCCGTGCCGGTATTCCGTCGCGAGGTAGGACTCGGCCCAGGACTGGCAGGACTCGCGCAGCTTGAGCCCGGCCTCTTCGGCCAGGGCGCCCGCGAATCCCATGCCGACGAAGGTGATCTGCTCGGCGCGGCGCACCGCGGCCAGCGACCGATCGGGGTCCTCGGCGAGGACGGCGCGCGCCTGCTCGACGACGCGGCTCAGGTCCTCGCCGAGATGCCAGCGCAGGATCGCCAGCACGGTCGTGGCGAAGCGGGTCTGCACCACCGACCGTTCGTCGACCTCCTCGATGAGGAGCGGGTCGCCCAGCTCCAGCACCGGGGTGCCGGGGCTGCTGCAGATCACCGTGCGCGGGATGTGCGCCGGGATCTCGCGCATCGCCGAGATCACCTCGGTGGTGGTGCCCGATCGGCAGATGACCAGGTAGCGGTCGTAGTCGCGGTCCCAACGTACTTGGCTGGCAGGCCAGGCGTCGGTGAGTCCGTGGCCCGCGTCCTCGCGCAGTGCGGCGATCGCGCGCGACATGAACAGCGAAGTACCGCAGCCGATCACGGCCACCCGTTCGCCCGGTTGGGGCAGCACGGCGCGGTGTTCGGCGGCGGTCGTCGCGGCGCGCGCCCAGTCGTCGGGCTGGGTGGCGACCTCGGTGGCCAGGTGGGATGCGGGGGTGGGGTGAGCGGAGATCGGCACAAGAACAGCATCGGTCCCGTGATCGTTCATGTCAACATTTCGCACGAAACAGTCACATTCGATCACGGTTCGCGCTAGATTCAATCCGTCGACACGTTTCGCTTCATCATCGGCGGTCGGTAGGCGCCGGGTGTGCAGATTTGAAAGGTTCACTTCGTGAAACGACCACTCCACCGCCTGCTCACGGGCACCGCGCTGGCCACCGGCCTCGCTCTCGCGGTCGCCTCGTGCGGCTTCGGCTCCGGCGATTCCGCCGATTCCGACACCACGATCAACTTCCTCGCCCCGGTCTACAGCGACGGCGCCACCGGAACCAAGGCGCTGTGGGACGGGATCATCGCCGATTTCGAGCGACAGAATCCCGGCCTGAAGGTGAATCTTCAGCTGGAGTCCTGGAACTCGATCAACGACGTGGTGCGGACCAAGCTCCAGTCGCCGTCCACCACGCCCGACATTCTGAACATCGACGCGTACGCCAGCTTCGCGGGCGACGGAATGCTCTACCCGGCAGCCGATATCGTCTCCCCGCAGGTGCTCGCCGACATCCAGCCCGGTTTCGCGAAGAACGCTTCACTCGACGGAACCCAGTACGCGCTACCGCTGTTCGCCTCCACGCGCACGCTGTTCTACAACACCGATCTGTTCGCGCGGGCGGGTGTGGCCACACCGCCCAAGACCTGGGCCGAGCTCACCGACGCCGCGGCGAAGATCCAAGCCCTCGGCGACGGCGTCTCCGGCTACGGTCTGCCGCTCGGCAGCGAGGAGGCGCAGGGCGAGACCTCGATCTGGACCTTCGGCGCGGGCGGCGACTGGACGCAGGGTGGTGCGATCACCGTCGACACCCCGGCCAACCTGGAGGGCGTGCGCGCCATGCGCTCGCTCATCGACGCCAATGCGACGCAACCGAATCCGGGCGCGACCGATCGCAAGGACGTGATCAATGCCTTCATCCAGGGCAAGGTCGGCATGATCGAGGGCCTGCCGCCCACCATCGGTCAGATCACCACGAAGAATCCGGCGCTGAAGTACGCGACCGCGCCCTCGCCGACCAAGTCCGGTGAGCCGGTGACCCTCGGCGTCGCCGACCATCTGATGGCCTTCAAGAAGGACGGCAGGAAGACCGAGACGATCAAGAAGTTCCTCGACCACTTCTACTCCGCGAGCGTGTACGCGAATTTCGTGAAGCACGAAGGCTTCATCCCGATCACCCAGAGCGGCGCCGCCGAACTGGTGCAGGATCCGGTCACCAAGGCGTTCGCCGCGACGCTGCCGGTGGCTAAGTTCTACCCGAGCAACAACCCGAAATGGGCTGCGGCGCAGGGTGCTATCCGGCAGCAGATGGGCACCATCGCGCAGGGCGCGGACCCGGCGCAGGTGCTGGCTCGCATTCAGGAAGCCGCGAAATAGCGTGCGGCGCAGAGCGATGCTCGCGGCGGTCCCGTGGCTCGGGCCCGCCCTGCTGCTGATCGCGGCGATCGTCGCGTTCCCCGTCGGCTACATGCTGTGGACCAGCACCAGGGACCTCAGCGCCTACGGTCAGGATCGCGGCCCCGCCGGGCTGGCGAACTTCCGTGCTCTGTTCGACATCGGCGAACTGGGCACGGTGCTCGCGCACACCGTGGTCTGGGTGGTCAGCGTCGTGCTGATCACCCTGGTGCTCTCGGCGGGGCTGGCTCAGTTCCTGAACAAGGACTTTCCCGGGCGCACCGCCGTGCGCTTGGCGATCCTGGTGCCGTGGGCCGCCTCGGTGGTGATGACGACGACGATCTTCTACTACATGCTCGATCCCGACGTCGGCATCGCCAACCGCTTCCTCGTCGACATCGGCCTGCTCGACCGCGGTTACGGGTTCACCAAGCAGCCGACCCCGGCGTTCCTGGTGGCGATCGGTGTCGCGGTGTTCGTGTCGATCCCGTTCACCACCTACACCATTCTGGCCGGGCTGCAATCGATTCCGGCCGAGATCGAGGAGGCGGGCCGGGTCGACGGCGCCGGCCCGTGGCAGCGCTACCGCTATCTCACGCTGCCGCAGCTGCGTCCCGCGATCGCCGTCGCCACCGTCGTCAACATCATCAACGTGTTCAATTCGCTGCCGATCCTCCAGGTGATCACCGGCAGCATCGCGGGCTTCTCGGCGGACACCACGACGACGCTGACGTTCAAGCTGATCCGGCAGAACCAGCAGGTCGACACCGCCGCCGCGATGAGTGTGCTGAACTTCGCGTTGATCGTGGTGATCATCGCGATCTACGTGAAACTGGTCCGGCCGACGCGGCAGGTGGACGCATGACGACCGACACCGATATCCGGCGGCCGGAGGCGGAAAACCCCGCTGCCGCACCGCGGCAAGCGCGCTCGCGAAGGAGGCGTCGTCGCTGGGATCTGACGGCGGTCGGCGTCGTGATCGCGCTGATCTTCCTGACGCCCTTCGTCGTGATGGTGCTCGGCTCGCTGAAGAGCAGGGCCGAAATCCTGCGCATCCCACCGACTTACCTGCCGCAGACCTGGCACCCGGACAACTACGCGACGATGTGGGACACCCCGGAGACACCGCTGCCGTTCAACATGGTGAGCACCGTCGTCATCGCCGTGAGCGCGACGGTTCTCGTCCTGCTCGTCGCCGTCCCCGCCGCGTATCACACCGCGCGGCACCGCTTTCCGGGACGCGCCGTCTTCCTCGGGCTGGTGCTGATCACGCAGATGCTGCAGCCGACCGTGCTGGTGACCGGACTGATCAGGCAGTTCTTCGCGCTCGGCATCAACGACACCTGGATGGCCATGATCCTGGTGAACGCCGCGTTCAACCTGTCGTTCGCGGTGTGGATTCTGCACAGCTTCTTCGCCGCCATCCCGGTGGAAATCGAGGAGGCCGCCCAGCTGGACGGGCTGAACCGCTGGCAGATCTTGACCAAGGTCAGTCTGCCGCTGGTCTGGCCGGGCATCGTCACCGCGACCATCTTCACGATCGTCGCCTGCTGGAACGAATTCGCGGCAAGCCTGGTCGTGCTCACCACGCCGGAGAATCAGCCGCTGTCGGTGGCGCTGACCAAGTTCGTCGGCCAGTACGACACCGCGTGGCAGTACGTGTTCGCGATCTCCACCGTCGGCATCGTTCCGGTGGTCATCCTGTTCGCCCTCATCGAGAAGCGCCTGGTCGCGGGATTGACCGCGGGCAGCGTGAAGTGAGGCCGATCGGGTCTTGTTGTCGGGATCTGTTGCGGCTCAGCCGAACAAGCGCGCGGCGCAGCGGCGAGCGGATGACTCGGATGCCGAGGGCGGGCCGGTGCGGCCGCTGCCTCGGCGGCGTGGAACCGACACCGAAGACGAGTAGCATCGAGCCGTGGCACGGCGGTACGGCGGATCCACGGACGGGCGCAATTACGCGGGACTGTCCAAGGAGCAGCGCGTGGCACAGCGGCGGGCCCGGCTGATGGACGCCGCCCTGGAATTGTTCGGCACCCAGGGGTACGCGGCCACGTCCATCGAGCGCCTGTGCACCGTCGCGAACGTCTCCACGCGCAGCTTCTACGAGGACGTGGGCAGCCGCGAGGCGCTGCTGATCGCCCTGGTGGATCGAATCAACACGCGGGCCGTGGCGCGCGCTTCGGAAGCGCTGGCGCGCACTGGAAACGAGCCGCTGTCGAGCAGGGTGGCCGCCGGGTTCCGCGCCTACCTCGAGGTGACCTGCGCCGACCGGCGGTCCGCGCGAGTCTGCTATGTCGAGGTGGTCGGGGTCAGCCCGGCGGTGGAGGAATGGCGCAGGGAACAGCGCAGGCTGCTCTCCGCGCTGTTGATCGGCGAGGCCGAGCGCGCCGTGGCACACGGTGAGACCAAGCCGCGCCGCTTCGATCTGTTCGCCCTCGCGGTGATCGGTGCGGTGAACTCGTTGGCGCAGGAATTGGTGCACAGCACCCAGCCCGAGGCACGGATCTCGCTGGACGACATCGGGGAGGAAATCGCCTTCGTGGTCAATTCCGGGCTCGCCGCGCAGTGAGCCCGCGCGCGGCCCACTTTGGCAACCGGCACGGGGAATCTCTACGGTTTGGCACCGTGGCTGTGGTCAGATTGTTCGCGTGCATGGAGAAACGGCACGTCGTCCGGGTCGGGGCGGTGTGAGATGACCGGACCGACGGATCGTCCGCAGCGGTGGAACCGGCTGCTCGAGCTGCTCGCCGAATCCGGGCGGCTCTCGGTGGAGGAGGCCGCCGAGCGGCTACAGGTGTCGCCCGCGACGGTGCGCCGCGATTTCACCGCGCTCGCCGAACAGCAGCTGGCCACCCGGACCCACGGCGGGGTCGTGGCCACCACGGTCGCCTACGACCTGCCCGCGCGCTACCGGCAGACCGGCGGCGAGGCCAAACAGCGCATCGCCGAGCACGCCGCGGCGCTGATCCACCCCGCCGCGGTGGTCGGCATGAACGGCGGAACCACCACGACCGCGGTGGCCAGGGCGCTGGCAGGCCGCACCGATCTGTCCGGCTCCGGCGACGACCAGCTGACCATCGTCACCAACGCGCTCAACATCGCGGGCGAAATGGTGCTGCGCCCGCACCTGCGCACCATCTGCCTCGGCGGGGTGGCGCGCCGCGAATCCTACGAACTGCACGGGCCGCTCGCCGAGCGCGCGCTGGCCGAATTGCGTTTGGACACAGTGATTCTGGGCGTGAACGCGATCTCCGCCGAGGGCGGGGCGCAGTGCAGGCACATCGACGAGGCCGGGGTGACCACGGAGATGGTCCGCCGCTCCGGCCACGTCATGGTGGTCGCCACCGCGGACAAGCTCGAGCGCTCCGCCCTGGCTCGCATCTGCGGCATCGACCAAGTGCACGTCCTGGTCACCGACACCCAGGCCGACGCCGCCGCCGTCGCCGCGATCCGGGCGGCCGGGGTGCGAGTGGACCTGGTCTAGTTCCTTCCCCGGACCGCGGCGTCCGCGTGGCATCTGTTCGCCGGGCACGCCGCCGGTCGCTTCGATCGCACGGTCCCCACGGGCGTCGTGCTCGCCGACCTGCTCGCCCAGGTCGCCGAGCGGCAGGACGGCGATTCCGCGCAGAGGTGATCAGTCGATCGCGCCGCGGCCCGATACCGCCACCGCCCGCGGGGCGTCGATGCTCGCCGACTCGGTCCGCATGGTCCGGACCCAGACCGCGAAACCCCAGGCGACGAAGCCCGCGTAGATCAGGTACAGCGTGGCCGACGGGTAGTAGCCCGCCCGCAGCAGGAGCGGGACGCCGACGATGTCGACCGCGATCCAGATCAGCCAGAATTCGGCAAGGCCGCGCGCCATGCCGTAGGTGGCCAGCACCGAACCGGTGAAGATCCACGCCTCCGCCCACGGGCCGTAGGAACCGATCCAGGCGAACAACTGCGCGAAGGCCGCGGTGCCCAGCAGCATGGCGGCGACCAGAACCAGGCGTTCGCGGGTGGTGGCCCAGCGCGGATCCACGCCGCGGTGCTCCAACCCGGTGTCGACGCGCGCGTGCCGGTGCCACTGCCACCAGCCGAACACGCTGACCGCGATGAACATCAGCTGCCGCCCGGCCTGCCCGGCCATGTTCAGCTGCTGCGGTGTGTTGAAGATGCCGCCGACGAACACGGTGAACAGCAGCGCGTTGCCCGCGATGCCCACCGGCCACGCCCACACCCGCCGCCGCATGCCGCCCACCGCGGCGGCCAGGCCGAACCCGTTGCCGATGATCTCGCGCCAGAGGATCGCCGAGCCCGCGATGTGCAGTTCGGCGTCGAGCAGGGTGCTGAGCGGGTTCACCTGACGTGCAACCAGCGGAGTGTGCGATCTCATCCGCGGACGGCGGGTTCCGCTCGGCGTGATGCCAACTATCCGCGGGCGCGGATCCGCGGCGCCGACCATGCCACCGCGGCGGTGCGCTGCGAAATACGCACGGCGCGTAACGATTGCGCAATCTGGGCGCGCGAATCGCAATGTCGGTGCAACCGCGCCCTTCTATCGTGACCGCATGAGTACCGAGCACGCCGCCGGGGGAACCGGTATCCAGATCAGCGGGCTGACCAAGACCTTCCGCACCGGGCGGCGCACGGTGCCCGCGCTGGATTCGGTGGATCTGCATACCGAGCAGGGCGCATTCCTCTCGCTGCTCGGTCCGTCCGGCTGCGGCAAGTCCACAGTGCTGCGGATACTGGCCGGGCTGGAGGAACCGACCTCGGGCACCGCGCTGATCGACGGACACACGCCCGCACAACTGCGCGGCCGACATCAGTTCGGCATCGCCTTCCAGGATTCGGCGCTGCTGCCGTGGCGCTCGGTGGAGTCCAATATCAAGCTGCCGTTGCAGGTGGCCGGGGTGAAGCCGGAGCCGGGCCAGATCGCCGACCTGATCGAGCTGGTCGGATTGCAGGGATTCGAGAAGGCCAAACCGGCGCAGCTGTCCGGCGGCATGCGCCAGCGCGTGTCCATCGCGCGTGCGCTGGTGCTGCAACCGACGGTCCTGCTGCTCGACGAGCCCTTCGGCGCGCTGGACGACATGACGAGGCAGAAGCTGAATCTGGAGCTGCTGCGGATCTGGACCGAGAAGCCCGCGACCACGCTGATGGTCACGCACGGCATCGCCGAGGCGGTCTTCCTCTCCGACGTCGTCGCGGTCATGAGTCCGCGACCGGGCCGGGTGCTCGAGCTGGTCGAGATCGATCTGCCGCGGCCGCGGCTGCCGGAGATGATGCGCACCCCCGAATTCCACAAGCTGCACGACTATCTCTCCGAGCTGCTGTTCGGCAGGACCGGGACGGGCGGTGTCGCCTTCGAACGCGGCGGCGACCGCGCACCGGACGAGGGCGGTGCGCTGTGAAGCGGCTCGGCGGACTGCTCGGCGTCCTCGGGCTGCTGGGAGTGTGGTGGCTCGCCGCCGCACTCGAGCTCGCGGGCGGCACCATCCCCAGCCCGTGGACGGTGGTGCACACCATGTACACCGACGGCTGGCAGCTGTACGGCCCAAACTTCGAGATCACCGCGATCGGCGCGCTGAAGGGCTTCCTCTGGGGCAACGCGCTCGCCATCGGCCTCGCCGTGCTGGTGGTGCTGATCCCGCCGATCGAATCGCTGGCCACCCAGCTGGCGATCCTGTCGTACTGCACCCCGTTGCTCGCGCTGGGCCCGATCATCCTGGTGGTCTTCGGTGGACGCACGCCGACGGTGTTCCTAGCCGCGATGTACTGCTTCTTCACCACCATGGTCGGCACCGTCGCGGGTCTGCGCTCGGCCGATCCGGCGAGCCTGGATCTGGTGCGCGCCTACGGCGGCGGACGCTGGCAGCAGCTGTACCGGGTCCGGTTCATCGCCGCGCTGCCGAATACGTTCGCGGCGTTGAAGATCGCCGCGCCCTCGGCGGTGCTCGGCGCGATCATCGGGGAGTACCTGGGTGGCGTGGACAGCGGAATCGGCGTCGCGCTGACCGCCGCGCAGACCGCCTACAACGTGCCGCGCACCTGGGGCATGGCGATCGCCGCCGCGGCGCTGGCCGGCCTCGGCTACGCGATCGTGGCGCTGGCGGCCCGGTTGGCCACGCCGTGGACCGCGGAGGCGGCGCGATGAACGTGCTGCGGCGCCTCGGCGCGTTCCTGTTTCCGCTGGTGATCTCGCTGCTGCTCATGCTGGTGATCTGGTGGGTGTTCCTGCGGGCCTTCCCGCAGGTGGGTCCGCGGGTGGGCAAGAGCCCGGGCGACGTGTGGCGCTATCTCGTCACCTCGCCCGGCGCGCCGCAGGCACGCGCGGCCATCTTCGACAACCTGCAGATCACGCTGCGCGACGCGGCATTCGGCTTCGGGGTCGGCATGGCGGCGGCCATGGTGCTCGCCGCCCTGTTCGTCTCCTTCCGCACCGTGGAACACACCTTCATGCCGGTGGCCATGCTGCTGCGCTCTGTGCCGCTGGTGGCGCTCACGCCGATCATCGTGCTGGTGTTCGGCCGCGGGCTGGGCGGTGTGACCGTGATGGCCGCGATCGTGGTGCTGTTCCCAGCCCTGGTGATGATCATGACGGGATTGCGCAGCGCGCCGCGGCAGGCCATGGAATTGATTGCGGCGTACGGCGGTTCGCGGTGGACAGCATTGCGGATGGTCGCGGTGCCCGCGGCGCTGCCCGCGGTGTTCGCCGCGGCGCGAATCTCGGTGCCCGGTGCGCTGATCGGTGCGTTGATCGGCGAATGGCTGGGCAGCGGTACAGGTCTGGGCGCCAGCCTGATTCGCGCGATCCCGACGTTCCGGTACAACGAACTGTGGGCGTCCATCGTGATCGTCACGCTGGTCTCGGTGCTGCTGTACGCGATCGTCGGTGTCGTGGAGAACCTGGTGCTCGCCCGGTTCGGCCCCGACGCGGGCCGCGACTGATCGTCCCGATTCGGTATTGGGAACCTGAAAGCAAAGAAAACGAAACCGATTCCCCCTAAATTCGGTCCATGACAGCCGTGCAACGCTTTTCGTTCGGGGCGAACCTGAACCGTCGGTCCTTCCTCCGCTATTCGGCGCTGACGGGCGCCGCGCTCGGCGGCGTCGGCGCACTGGCCGCTTGCGGCGACGATGCGGGCGGCTCCTCGGGCGGTTCCACCCCGGACGGCTCCCGCTACGGCACCGTCGCGATCCAGTTGTCCTGGATCAAGAACATCGAATTCGCGGGCGAGTATTTCGCCGACCACCGCGGCTATTTCCGGGAGGCCGGGTTCGGCTCGGCGAATCTGGTGGCCGGCGGCGCGGCCGCCACCTCGGTGGAGGCCGGACTCGACACCGGAAAGGTGTGGCTCGGGCTTTCCGCGCCGCAGACCACCGCGCCCGCGATCCTCGAGGGATTGCCCGCCAAGATCGTCGCGACCACCTACCAGAAGAACCCGTTCGCGATCGTCAGCTCGGCGGCCAAGCCCATCAACTCACCGCAGGACATGAAGGGCCGCAGGATCGGGGTGCAGGACACCAATCAGCTGATCTTCAACGCGCTGCTGACCGCCAACGGCATGAAGCCGAGCGACGTGACCATCGTGCCCGCGCAGTTCGATCCGACGCCGCTGGCCAACGGCGAGGTGGACGGCTGGGTCAGCTACATGACGAATGAACCGATCACGCTGGCCGCCAAGGGATTCCAGAACGCGCACTTCTTGTTCGCCGATTTCGACCTACCGCTGGTCGCGGAGACGCTGACGGTGACGCAGTCCACCATCGACAACGAGCGCGAGAAGCTCAAGGCGTTCCTCACCGCGGAGATCCGGGGCTGGAAGGACGCGGTCGCCGAACCAGCCGAATCGGCGCGGCTCGCCGTCGAGGTGTACGGCAAGGACCAGAAGCTGGATCTGGCCGAACAGACCCAGGAAGCCATCGCGCAGAACGATCTCGTGGTCTCCGCCGACACCAAGGCGAACGGGCTGCTCACCATGACCGACGCGCTGATCGAACAGAACATCGCCGCGCTGCGCACCGCGCAGATCGACATCAAGGCCGACCAACTGTTCGACCTCTCGGTGCTGAGAGAGGTCTACGCGGAGAACCCGGGCCTGAAGGGCTGAGCCGCGATCACAACCCCACGGTGGCCCGCGCGCTGAACGCCTGTTCCGCGTGGATCACCTCGGCGCTCTCTGACTGCTGCCGCCCCGACCGGCCCGATCGGGCGGCCAGCAGTTCGGCCGCGATGGCCACGGCGGTCTCGGCCGCCGTGCGCGCGCCGACGTCCAGGCCCGCGGGGGAGTGCAGGCGTGAGAGCGTCGCCTCGTCGAAACCGCCTGCCCGCAGGTCGTCCACGCGCCGTGCGTGCGCCGAGTACGAACCCGCCGCACCGAGGTAGCCGAGCTCCGGCAGCCGCAAAGCCACCGTGAGCAAAGGGATTTCGAACATCGGATCGTGCGCGAGCACGACAATGCCGGTGGTGGAGTCGATTTCGCCCGCGGACGAGAGGGTGTTCAGATAGCGGTGCGGCCAGTCCACCACCACTTCGGCGCCGGGGAATGCGGCGGGCGTGGCGAACTCCTGGCGCGAATCGCAGATGGTGACGCGGTAGCCGAGCAGCCTGGCCTGCACGGTCAGCGCCGCGGCGTAGGAGTTGGCGCCGAAGATGATCAGTCGCGGCGGAGGGGCGAAGGACGAGATGAACACATCCGATTCGGGCAGCGCGACCAGCTCGGTGTTGTGACGCTTGTCGGTGACCAGGTGCTGGCCGATTACATCGGGGTCGGAATTCCACACCACGGTGAACACCGTCACCCGTCTATGGGAGGCGATTTCCGATGCGACAGTGGGGAATTCGGGGAAGTCGTTGCGGGAGAAGGGTTCGGCGAAGACATCGATCATGCCGCCCGCGTCCATTCCTGGCTCACCGGGCGGCACGGGTAGGCGGTGCATGGCCCGCCGTCCGGTGCGCGCCGCGGTCACCGCGGCCTCATGCATGGCGGTCTCCACCGAGCCGCCGACGCCGGAGCCGTAGACGGCGCCGTTGGCGTCGACCAGCATCGCCGTGCCCACCGGCAGCCGCCCCGAACCCACGGTCCGCACCACGGTGGCCAGGCCACCGATCCGGCCCGAGTGCCATACCCGCAAGAGGTCGTCGACGATGTCGCGCATCAGTTTCCGCTCCGATCAGCGTGCGGTCGAGACCGGGAAGTCATGATCTACTCCCGTCGCCAAATCGTCGCACGTGACGCACACCATATCGTCCCTACCGGACAAATAGGTGCGCGCTCCCGAATCCTTTACAGCCTCGTAGGCCACCGAGGTCCAGTGCTTGTGGTCGATCACAACGGGGTGGCCCGGTGTGCCGTGGAACACAGCGCGGGCGAGCCCGCTCGGCGCCGCCTGTGCCGCCGCGAGCACCCGCGCGACGACCGCGGCGCCGACATCGGGGGTGTCCACCGGCATG
>NZ_BDBP01000048.1 GCF_001613045.1 Nocardia lijiangensis NBRC 108240
AGCGGCACGTCCAGCGCGGGCTGCCGCACCGGCACGCCCGCCGCCAGCAGCGCGCGCCGCAAGGGCGCGAGCGAGAGCGGCACCGAGCGGACGATCACCGCCATCTCCGACCAGGGCACCCCGCCGGTCAGGTGGGCGCGCCGCAAATGGTCGGCGATCAGCGCGGCCTCCTTGGCGGGCGTGGCGAGCACGCGGACACGGACCGCGGCGCCGTCGTCCTCCAGTCGCGCCGCGCGGTCGGGCAGCGGAAACCGTTGTGGCGCACTACCCGGCAACCTGGCCGCGACCCGCGCGACGGCCAGCTGCACCTGGGCGCCGGATCGGTGGTTGTGCCGCAACACGATTCGCCGGTCGTCCGGTGCGCCGGGATCGGCGGCGAACCGCGGATCGGCGCCGCGGAAGGCGAAGACACCCTGGTCCGGATCACCCGCGACGACCGCGCAGTGCGCCGCCGCCCCTATGACGCGGACCAGGGTCGCGGCCTGCGGATCGAGGTGCTGCGCGTCGTCGACCAGCAGGTAATCGATCCTGGACCGTTCAGAGGCAAGCAGATTCGCGTCGGCGGCCAGCGCGTCCAAGGCCGCGCCGATCAGTTCCGCGGCGTCCAGCGCCGGCGCGGTGGCCTCCGGCGCCTCGACGCCGACCGACCAGCGCAGCAGCATGGCCTGCTCGTAGCGTTCCGCGAAGCGGCCCGCCGCCACCCACTCCGGCTTACCGTGCTCGCGGCCGAGCGCCACCAGATCCTCCGGGCCGACACCGCGTTCGGTGGCCCGGAGCATGAGGTTGCGCAACTGCTCGGCGAACCCGGCGAGACCCAGCGCGGGCTGCAACCGCTCCGGCCACAGACCGGTCGCGCCGCCGGCGATGTCGGCGAGGTCGCCGCGCAGCATCTCGCGCAGCACGGCATCCTGTTCGGCACCGGTCAGCAAACGCGGCGGCGGGTTGCCGTGCACGGCCGCGTGCCTGCGCAGCACGGCGAACGCGTAGGAGTGCAGGGTGCGCACCAGCGGCTCCCTGGTGGCGCCGGGCACGCCGCCCTCGGCGTCGGGGCCGGTTCCACTCAGTCGCGCGGTGATGGCGTCGCGCACGGCGGCCGCCGCCTGCTTCGAATGGGTGAGGAGCAGCACCGATTCCGGATCCGCTCCGGCACCGAGGCGTGCGGCCGCGAGATCGGTCAGCAGCGCGGTCTTGCCGGTCCCCGGCCCGCCGAGCACCTGCCACGGCCGCCATCCCGGGCGCGCGGGACCGGCACCCGCCATCGCCTCTAGCAGCGGGCGCACCTCGGCCCCCCAGAGTCGCGCTCGGGGCGCCGCCGCGTTCCGGCGAACAAGTCGCACCGCGCTATCCGATCGCACCACGTCGGCTATTGCAACAGACGGGTGCGACACGCCGTGGGCCCGCTCCGGCCGGACGTTGTCCACGTCACGCCGCGGTCGCGGCCCTTCCGAGCGGACCTGCCGCCACACCCGACAGAATGGCCGGGTGTCAACTCTCCACGTTCACCGCTTCGGTCCCGCCGAGGGACCGGCCGTGCTCGCCCTGCACGGGCTGACCGGGCACGGCCACCGCTGGGCCGGGCTGGCCGCCGAGCATCTTCCCGATGTCCGCGTCGTGGCGCCGGACCTGCGCGGACACGGCCGGTCGACGGCGCTGCCGCCGTGGGATTTCGAGACCATCGTCGCCGATCTCGTCGAGTTGCTCGCCGCCGAGGCCGACGGGCCGGTGCTGGTGGTCGGCCATTCCTTCGGCGGCGCGGTCGGCGTGCACCTGGCCGCCCGCCATCCGGAACTGGTGCGCGGGCTCGTCCTGCTCGATCCCGCGATCGCGGAGGACGCGAGCCTGCTCTCCGACATCGCGGCCCGCACCATCGCGCACCCCGACTACGCCGATCTCGACCACGCGCGCCGGGACAAACTTGCCAGCGCCTGGCACGACGTCGAACCCCGGCTGCTCGAGGCCGAGCTCGCCGAGCACCTGACGCCCACCGAACACGGCCGGGTCGGCTGGCGGCTGAGCCTGCCCGCCGTCATCTCCTACTGGGGCCAGCTGGCCCGCGCGTTCGTGCTGCCGCCGGCCGACCTGCCGACCGTGCTGGTGCAGGCGATGAAGGTACAGCCGCCGTTCGTGACGGCCGAGTTCCGCGCCGCGCTCACCGCGCATCTCGGGCCGCGGCTGACGGTGCACGAATTCGACTGCGACCACATGGTGGCCCAGGCGCGTCCGGCCGAGACCGCGGCCCTGATCCGCGCGGCCCTGTAGGAGTTCCCCGGCCCCGGCCGTGCGGGTGCTGTTGACGGACCCTGTCCGGCAGTGCACATTGGTCCGGTGCCGACCTCCGACGCCGATATCGAACGGGTCCGCGAACTCGTCGCAGGCATTCCGGCAGGCAAGGTCGCCACCTACGGCGACATCGCCGCCGCGGTCGGGCTCTCCACCCCGCGGACGGTCGGCTGGATCATGCGCACCGATGCCGCCGATCTGCCGTGGCACCGCGTGCTCGGCGCGGGCGGCAAGCCCGCCGCGCACCTGGCCGACCGCCAGCTGCGGCTGCTCGCGGCCGAAGGCGTGCCGATCAGGGACGGCCGGGTGGATCTGCGCGCAGCGCGTTTCCGGTTTCCCGAACTTCCGGATCCACCAAGGCGTTAACGTGGAATCATGTCCACCCGCCTGGCGTGTGTCGTGTTCGCCGCGCAGCGGCCGCGCATCGTCGCGAAGTTCTGGGCGCAGCTGCTCGGCTGGGCGGTGACGGTCGACAGGGCCGACCAGGTCGATGTCGCCGCGCCCGACCCCGACGGCCTGGACATCGCGCTGACGTTCCTGCCGACGCACACCGCGAAGAGCGGCAAGAATCGTCTACACCTCGACCTGGCCAGCCGTTCGCTGGACCATCAGCGCGTCCAGGTGGACCGGGCGCTCGTGCTCGGCGCGCGGCGCGTCGACATCGGCCAGGGCGGCGTGCCGTGGGTGGTGCTCGCCGATCCCGAGGGCAACGAGTTCTGCGTGCTGGAACCGCGGGAGCAGTACGTGGACACCGGCGCGGTGGCGGCCATCGTGGTGGACACCCAGCAGCCCGCACGGCTGGCGGAGTTCTGGTCGACCGCCTCGGGCTGGCCGATCACACACTCCGACGCCCAGGTAACCGGTCTGCGTTCCGCGACGGGTCTCGGATCCTGGCTGGAGTTCGTCCGCACCCCGGAGGCGAAGCGCGGACGCAACCGGCTGCACCTCGATCTCGCGGCGTTCCCCACCGACGATCCCGCGCACGAGGTGGCGCGGTTGCGGGCGGCGGGCGCCGTCCCGGTCGACGCGGGCGCGATCGGCGGCATGCCGGGCACCGTGCTCGCCGACCCCGAGGCCAACGAGTTCTGCCTGCTGCGCCGATCGCCCCACCTGTCCCGGGTCTGAGGGGCGGGATCACGCCGCCGACGGCCTGCCTTTACCGTCCACCCCGCGCCCGAATTAGCATTTCGGACATGGTGTACCTCGGTTCGGAGCCAATCCGGTGACGGCAGCCGACGCGATCGTGCTCGCGGGCGGGCGGGCCAGCCGCATGGGCGGTGTGGACAAACCCGCGATCGTGATCGGCGGCCGGTCGATGCTGGACGCGGCGCTCAGCGCGGTCGCGGGACGCGGGCACACCGTCGTGGTCGGGCCGCACCGCCCCGAGCTGAAGCCGGAGATCCGGCAGGTTCGCGAGGTGCCGCCGGGCTCGGGCCCGGTCGCCGCGATCGATGCCGGGCTGCGCGCGCTGGCCGGTTCCACGGCGCCGCTGGTGGTGGTGCTCGCCGCGGACATGCCGTTCCTGACGCCCGCGGCCATCAACGAATTGCTCAGGCACGAAGCCGAATCCGGCGCCGAGGCGGTGTTCGCCGCCGACGAGTCCGGCCGCCCGCAGTATCTGATCGGCGTGTGGCGCCGCTCCGCGCTCAATGCCGCACTCGCCGAGCTGGATTCGCTGATCAACCAGCCGATGAAGGCGCTGGTGCCCGCCGACACCGCGATCGTCTGCCTGGCCGGGATCGCCGACTGCGACACCGAGGACGAGGTCCGCAAGGCGCGGGCACGCGCCGCGGACACCACGCCGCTGACGCTCGATGAGGCGCGAAACACGCTGCGCGACAACCTCACCCGGCTCACCATCTACCGGACGGACCTGCCGAGCGTGCGCGGCGCGGCCTTGGCAGCACCGCTCACCGCGGCGGAGGCGCTGCCCCGCTTCGACGTGTCCGCGATGGACGGGTATGCCGTCGCCGGGGACGGGCCGTGGCGGCTGCGGCGCGACATCGGCTTCGCGGGCGGCCAGCGCCCGGTCGGGCTGTTGCCCGGCGAGGCGGTGCGCATCGCCACCGGCGCGCACGTGCCCGACGGCACCACCACCGTGGTCCGTGACGAGTTCGTGCGGGTCGGCGCCGACGGAACCCTGCACCGGCTACCCGACACGCCGATCCGTGACGACATCCGCCGCAGGGGCGAGGACCGCAGTCCCGGCGATCTGGTTGCGCCGGAGGGCACCCCGGTGACCGCCGCGCTGATCTCGGCGGCCGCCAGCGTGGAGGTCACCGAGGCCGCGGTGCGCGGTCCTGTCCGCGCGCGCATCGTGATGACCGGCGACGAGATCCGCAGCGAGGGCCCGTTGCGCGCGGGACAGACCAGGGACTCGATCGGCCCGATCCTGCCCGACCTGCTCGCCGGGTCGGGCATCCGCACGGTCGACCGGGTGCATCTGCGTGACACCCCCAACGGCTTCGACGAAGTCCTCGCCGCCGCCGCCGACTGCGATCTGCTCGTCATCGTCGGCGCGACGGGCGGCGGCGCGGCCGATCAGCTCCGCGGCGCGATCACGCGCGCCGAGGCCCGCGTGCTGGTCCCCCGTCTGCGACTGCGTCCGGGCGGGTCCACCATCGTCGCCGAAACACCGGGCGGCACAACTATTCTGGGTCTTCCGGGAAATCCGTTTGCGGCCGTCGCGACACTGCTGGCGCTCGCGCCCGCCATCGTCGAGGGACGCACCGGAGCGCACCCGGCCCGCACGCCGTCCGGCCCGCTGCACAATGCCGCCGACGTGTCGGGACCGGTCCCGCGCATCGTTCCGGCGCGCATCGCGCCCACCGGCGGCTGGATCGGCGACCCGACCGTGCGCACCGCCCATCTGGGCGGCCTCGTCGACCGCGACGGCCTCGTCGTGGTGCCCGCCGAGGCGTCCGACGGGGTTTCCGTGGAATTCCTCCTTCTGCCGCTCTGAAAAACGGCCGCCGACCGGGGCGGCTCTACATATTTCCACTTTTCCCTTCCCCGATTGATTCCTGCTCGCTATGGTGATTGTCGTTAGGCGAATCAGAATCACTTCGGAAAGGACCGAGTGGAGATGGCTGAAAAGTCGAAGAAAACGCCTAAGAAAATGCCCAAGCAGATGCCGAGGCAGCAGCAACAGCAACAGCAGCGCCAGGAGCAGGGCATGGGCCGATCAGGGCCGAATCCCAACGAGCGCATGGACGATCAGCGCGACCGGGATCGCCGGCACGGCCAAAACTGAATGACTCCGAACTGCGTCTGCCGGTTTCTGCGGAACCGGCAGACGCAGTTTTCTTTGCACCAGCTTCCAATTCCGGCGCCGGACCGGCGCAAAGGCGCCGACGGTAATCCCGGCGACCGTGGGCAGCACGGGTTCCGCGCACCGCGCGCCAAACCCTGGTGAGACATACCTTTCCGGTCGTCTACTGAAAAGATGGCTGTTCCACCCGCTGCGCGCGGTTACGAATCCTTCGGCGGCACCGTCGGCCGCACCGCTGCCGGCTCGGCACCCGAGTGGACCTACCCGCCCGCCGCACCGGAGGGCGCGCCCAACATCGTCGTGGTGCTGGTCGACGACATGGGATACAGCGACATCGGTCCGTTCGGCTCCGAGATCGAGACGCCGACGCTGGATCGGCTGGCCGCCAACGGCGTACGCCTCACCAACTACCACACCACGCCGCTCTGCTCGCCGTCGCGCGCCTCGCTGTTGACCGGAATCAACGCGCACCGGGCCGGTTTCGGCTTCGTCGCCAACGCCGACCCCGGCTACCCGGGACTGCGGCTGGAACTCGCCGACGACGTGCTCACGCTTCCGGAGATCCTGCGCCACAACGGTTACGCCACCTATGCGGTAGGCAAGTGGCATCTGGTGCGCGACGCCACGATGAACCCGGCCGCGCACCGCGACTCGTGGCCGACCCAGCGCGGTTTCGACCGGTACTACGGTTCGCTGGAGGGGCTGAACTCCTTCTACTACCCGAACCAGCTGGTCTCCGACAGCTCGGTGGTGGATGTCGAGGAATACCCGGAGGGCTATTACCTCACCGACGATCTGACCGACAAGGCGATCGGCTACATCAAGGACCTCCGCGCGCACGACGCGAACAAACCGTTCTTCCTCTACTTCGCGCACGTCGCCATGCACGGACCGCTACAGGCCAAGCCCGCGGACCTGGCCAAGTACCGCGGCCGCTACACCGCGGGCTGGGACGAACTGCGCCGGAGCCGGTTCGCCGCTCAGCTGGCCCACGGCCTCTTCCCGCCGGGTACTCAGCAGAAGCCGCGCAATACCGAGCCGGGTTACGAAGCGGCCGAATGGGATTCACTCACCGACGACGAGCGCCGCAGGTACGCCAGGTACATGGAGGTCTACGCCGCGATGGTCGACAGCATCGATCAGAGCGTGGGCCGCATCCTCGACACCCTGGAGCAGCTTGGCGAAGCAGACAACACCATCGTGGTGTTCACCTCCGACAACGGTGGCACCGCCGAGGGCGGACCCGAGGGCACCCGAAGCTATTTCGCCTCGTTCGCGCACATCGACGATCCCGACTGGATCGGCGACGTGCCGCACGACGAGGAGCTGATCGGCACCGAGCGGCTCGGCGTGCACTATCCGCGCGGCTGGGGCCAGGCCTCCAATACGCCGTTCCGGTTCTACAAGGGGCAGACGTTCGCGGGCGGCGTGCGGGTGCCGCTGCTCGTCTCGTGGCCCGAGGGGCTGCCGCGCGCCGCGGGGGACGACGGCATCCGCCACGAGTACGCCTACGTCACCGATCTGGCGCCGACGCTGCTGGAGCTGGCCGGGCTGACCCGGCCCAGCGTGCGCAACGGCCTGCCCGCCAAGGACTTCGACGGCGTTTCGGCCGCCGAACTGTTGCGCGATCCGCTGGCGCCGGCGCGGCACACCGAGCAGTACTCGGAGATGACCGGGCACCGCGGCTTCTACCGGGACGGCTGGAAACTGTTGTCGTTGCACGAACCCGGCGCCGACATCGATGCGCCGCGCTGGCAGCTGTTCGACGTGCGCGCCGATCCGACCGAGCTGCACGATCTTTCCGCGCGATATCCGGACAAGGCCGCCGAGCTGGCCACGGCCTGGGACGAATCCGCTTGGGCCAATACGGTTTTCCCACTGCTTACCCGCCAGGACCTGGCCGCGCGACGCCCCGAGGAAACCCGCTTCGCGGCCCCGGTTCGCCTGCTGGCGGGCACTCCGACGCTGGAGCGCTACCGGTCCCAGCGTCTGATCGCCTACCGCGACTTCGAGATCACCGTCGAGCTGGGCGGTTATCGGCTCGACGACGAGGGTGTGCTGGTGGCGCACGGCGACCCGCTGGGCGGCTATGTGGTGTTCATCGAGAACGGCCGGGTGGTGCTCGGCGTCAACAGCTATGGCGACTACGCCGAGACCGCCACCGAACCGCTCGCGCCCGGCACCGAACGGATCACCGTCCGCGCCGCCGTGCGCCCACGGCTGCGCTGGGATTTCCGCGTCGAGATCCCGGGCGGCCCGGCTGCCGAGCTGACCGACCGGGTGCAGCTGGTCGGCATGTCCCCGTGGACCGGCATCTCTGTCGGAGTGGACGCGCGCGGCCCGGTGTCCTTGGACCTGCGCGAGCGCCGCGGCGCGTTCCGCTACACCGGCGACCTGCGCGCGGTCACCTATACGCCAGGCCCGATCCGCGTGCCGCGCCCGGCCATCGACGCCGTCGAGCGCGAGGCGGAATTCGTCGCCGAATGAAAAATTCCATACCAACGGATCTTTCACGCCCGAGCATTACCTCGCGGGTAATCGACGGGCGGCGCGGGCAGCGATACGTTCGGCGCACCGCTCGCCACGCAGCGGCCCGCCGCCTCGAAGGGACCGATCATGTCCGCGTATGGCTTTGCCCACCTGCGCAGCCGCCGTCCGCACCCGGAGATCTTGGAGTACCTGGAACGCATCCAGGCCACCCTGGACCCGTTCGAGGGCCGGTTCGTGATTCACGGACCACCCGCCGAGGTGGTGGAAGGCGAGTGGCCCGGCAGCATGGTGCTGATCGAGTTCCCGGATCTGGCGCAGGCACGGGCTTGGTACCACTCGCCCGAGTACCAGGCGATCCTGCGCCTGCGAGCCGATCACATCGACGGCGACCTGGTGCTCATCGAGGGCGTCGGGCCGGAGTACGACCCGCGCGAGCGGGCCGCGAAGCTGCGCGCGGAGGCCGCGCAGCGCTGAGCCGGGTGTCGGCCGCCGAGGCCGGTCGGATACCGTTTACCAGGCAGAATGCAGTTCTTCGCGACAAAAGGATGCGCCTGATGGACGACAGTTCCCTGGTCTGGGACGACGGTGCGCTGGTCACCATCGACCAGCGCGGGCTGCCGCACGAGGTGCGGGAGCTGCGCCTCGGCACGGTGGACGAGATCATCGACGCCATCAAGACACTGGCCATTCGCGGCGCGCCAGCCATCGGGATCGCGGGCGCGTTCGGCGTGGTCGTCGCGACCGCCGCGCACACCGTCGACGGCGTCGTCGACGAGGCGCGGGTGCAGGACGAGGCCGACCGCATCGCCGCGGCGCGGCCGACCGCGGTGAATCTGGCGTGGGCCGTGGAGCTGGTCCGCACCCGCATCCCGGCGGGCGCCGACGCGGTGCTCGCGGAGACCCTGGACATGCTGGCCGAGGACGGCCGCGTCAACCGGGCCGCCGCCACGCACGCCGCCGACCTGGTGCAGCGGCTGTGCGAGGACCGGCCGCTGCGGGTGCTGACCCACTGCAACACCGGCCGACTGGCGACCAGCGCGTTCGGCACCGCGATCGGCGCGCTGCGGGTGCTCGCCGAGCGCGGCGCGATCGAGAACGTGCTGGTCGACGAGACCCGCCCGCTGCTGCAGGGTGCGCGGCTGACGGCGTGGGAGCTGGCCGAGGCGGGCATTCCGCACCGGCTGACCATCGATTCGGCCGCCGCGTGGGCGATGGCCACCGGCCAGGTCGACTGCGTGCTGGTCGGCGCGGACCGGGTCACCGCCAACGGCGACGTGGCCAACAAGATCGGCACCTACGCCGTCGCCCTCGCCGCCCACCGGCACGGCATTCCGTTCATCGTGGTGGCGCCGGAATCGACGAGGGACCCGAACACGGCCACCGGCCACGACATCGTCGTGGAGGAGCGAGCCGCGGCCGAGGTGACCGGATTCGGCGGTGTCGCAACGGCTCCCGCGCAGACCGAGGTGTTCAACCCGGCCTTCGACGTGACGCCGAGCGAGCTGGTCACCGCGGTCGTCACCGAGAACGGCGTGGTGTACGGCACGAACGGTGTAGCGGGAGAATCGGATTCGGCGTCCGGAGCCGAGCTCGCCACCATCGCGAAGGAACTCTACGGGCGCGGCTGGATGCCGGGCACCGCGGGCAACCTCTCGGTGCGCGCGGGCGCGACCGCGGTGGTCACCGGCAGCGGGCTGTCGAAAGGCGAGCTGACGCCCCAGGACATGGTGACGGTGTCCATCGAGGACTCCGCACCGCTGCCGGGGCAGCGGCGGAAACCCTCCGCCGAGACCACCATTCACACCGCGGTGTATCGCACCACGAATGCCGCGGCCGTCGTCCACGTGCACTCGCCGTACGCGACCGCGCTGGCGACCGAAGCGGGCGCGGCCGAGCGGGAAACCACCCTGCGCATCACCGGCTTCGAACTCATCAAGGGACTCGGTTCCGCCGACCCGGCGGCGATCGACATTCCGGTGTTCCCCAATTGGCGCGACGTCCCACGCATCGGCGCCGACATCGAACGCCATCTGCGCGACAATCCCACCGCCCCACCGGTGTTGTGCATCGCCGGGCACGGCATCACCACCTGGGGGGAGAATCTCTCCCAGGCACGCGATCGAGCCGAATGCCTGGAGGCCTTGTGCGAACTGATGATTCGCACCGGCCGCAGGCATGCCTTCGCCACCCCCGCCGAGCCACTCGAGATTGGACTGACATGACCCTGCTCCAGGTGATGGCCGCCGACAACGCCGCCGACGTGCGGGTGCGGACCACCGACGACACCGTGATCGCCGCCGAACTCGCCGCGCACGGCATCACGTTCGACCGCTGGCCGGTACTCGACGACGCCACCGCGACGTCCTCGGACGACCTGCTTGCCCACTACACCGACCAGGTCGCCGAGCTGAACGCCTCCGGTCGCTACAAGCACATCGATATCGCGCGCATCCACCCCGACGACGCGAACCCCGAGTGGCCCGCGATCGCCAAGGGCGCCCGCGAGAAGTTTCTGAACGAACATCGGCACGCCGAGGACGAGGTGCGCTACTTCGCTTCGGGGCGCGGCTGCTTCTACCTGCACTTGGGCGAGGAGGTGCTTGCGGTGGTCTGCGAGGGCGGCGACCTGCTCTCGGTTCCCGCGGGCACGCTGCACTGGTTCGACATGGGGACGCACCCCGATTTCATCGCCATCCGCTTCTTCGAAGAGGAGGACGGCTGGATCGGCGACTTCACCGGCGACCGGATCAGCGAGGGCTTCCCCACCCTCGACGAACTGCTCACCGCCTCGTGACCGGCGCGATCGTCCTCGATATCGAGGGCACCACCAGCCCGACCAGTTCCGTGCGCGAGGACCTCTACGGCTACACCCGGGATCGGTTGCCGCAGTGGCTGGCCGACCACAGCGCCGATGCGGCCGCGCCGGTGCTCGCCGGCGCCAGGGAACTGGCCGGACGCCCGGATGCGGACGCCGCCGAGGTGGCCGAGATCCTGCGCGGCTGGCTGGGCTCGGACGTGAAGGCCGAGCCGCTGAAGACCGCGCAGGGACTCATCTGTCACGAGGGCTTCCGCACCGGTGCGCTGCACGGCGAATTCTTCCCCGACGTCGCGCCCGCGCTGGCGGACTGGAAGGCCGCGGGGCTGACGCTGTACGTGTACTCGTCGGGTTCGGTGCGCAATCAGCGCGATTGGTTCGACTTCGCGCGCGGGGGCGAGCTCGGCTCGTTGATCAGCGGGTATTTCGATCTGTCCACCGCGGGGCCGAAGCGCGAAGCCGCGTCCTACGACAAGATCGCGAGCGCGATCGGCGTGCCCGCGGCCGAGATCCTCTTCCTCTCGGACCACCCGGAGGAACTCGACGCGGCCGTCGCGGCGGGATGGTCGGCCGTCGGTGTGCACCGGCCGGGCGAACCGAATCCCCCGCGCCCGCCGCATCGGTGGATCGGCTCGTTCGCGGAGATCGTTCCGACCTGATCGCCCGATTCCGGGCCCTGCCGCCCGGACCGGTCGGGCGCGCCGGTGTCAGGCTCCGGACACTCGCACCTGCGGACGCACGGCGCCTATGCGTCCGTGCTGAACCGTGGCGAAGACCCGGCGCGCGTGCACCGCGACGGGGCTGGTCGACCACGGCGCCAGCGCGGTGGTGAACATCAGCTCGCACCAGGACAGCGTGGGCACCTCACCCGCGGCCAGCGTGGCGATGAGCGACATCTCGGTGTCGTGCCCGTCCCAGGCGGCCAGCAGCCAGGCCGCGTCCAGGCGACCGAGGAACTCGTCGGCGTCCTCCGGCGGGCCGTGCGGCGTGTCCACCGCGAGATGCACCGCGGCGGCGATCGCGTGCCGCATCTTGGCGTCGAGGCCGATGGCGTCGTGCAGCAGCAGCGCCTCGAGCGCCGCGCGCAGTTCCACGCCGTGATCCACCGCTTGCTTCCCGCCGATCGGACCGATGTCTCCTGCATTGCGGATCATGGACAACCTTTCCTCGATGTCGTTGTTCGTATGGGTGTCGACTGCACGTAGATGTCTGCCGAATCTCGGGTCGGAGGCTTCGGTGTCGACCAGACTGACCAGCGCTCCCGGGTTCCAGTCCAGGCTGCCGAAGAGCCGGCACCAATCCAGGGCCGGATTGTCTTCCGAGCAGACCAGATCCAGCACGAGGCCGGAGATGGATGCGGCGCAGGCCAGGGTGACGGTGTCGATGTCCGGTTCGGTCACGGTGAGGCGCAGGGTGGCCTCCGCGTGGCCCGCGTCCGCGCGCACTCGTCCGGCCAGCCACACCGCCCTGTTCGCGGCGGCCATCGCCCCAGCGAAACGATCGCCGTGCGGATTGTCGGCGTCGCCGTCCAGAAACGGCCCGTACCACAGCGCGCGGCCCTCGTCGCCGCAGACCGCGAATGTGCCGTTCGCACAGTTCGCGGCGGCAGCCAACGAGATATGCGGTACCAAACCGATGTCACCAACCATGAGCACTACTCCCCGCAATGTTCGCGCAATCCGTTGTCGTTCGAGATCGCTGCACAGTGTCGCAACTAATTCCCGACCTCGCCGATAAACGGATCAAATACGTTTCCTTGACCGTTGTCCAGGAGAAGTGGAACTTCCCGCGCACCCTGTGAGGTACCTACACCGACCAGTGGAAGTACCGTAGAGCCGGTTCTCGCGAAGAGGCACGGCATATACCCCGCAACACATTTCGACAGCGTAACCCGAACGGCACCTCCCGCTCCCGGCCTTCGCCCGATCAGGTTTCGCCCCAGTCGATTTCGCGCAGGAGTGGTCCCCATGACGCACCGGCGAGACGCCCCACCGAGGCATCGGCGATCGCGCGCGACGCGCTGCGGCGCGACGCGCGCTCCCCGAAAGTCCCCTGCCGCTAGGGGTTTACGGGCGATCGAGCGCCGTGGGAGCCGCTGACCGCGGCCCGTCGGGCGATGCTCGGCGGCGCAGGCTGCGGCGTGCGGATGCCGAGGAAGAATTGAATCCGGCCCGGGTGGCTCCCGGAATCCACCCGGAACAGCTGCACGTCCAGGCTGAAGTGCTCGCCCGTTTCGATATCGCGCAGCCGCATTTGCGGGCTTTCCCTGCCGTACGCGGTTCCACCCGACGCCCACATCCTGCGGAATTCCGGATACCGACCGAGTTCGGCGAGCAATTCGGTGGACCAGTCGCCGCCGCCGGACTGCCCGATGAGTCCGCGCAGCCAGTCCACGGTTAGCGCGGCCTCGCGCTCCCAGTCGACCATCACCCGCTTGGACATCTCGTTGCCGAAGAACCACCGCAGGATGTTCACGTCCTCCACCAGGCCGGGGAAGGCCGCCGCGTAGGCCGCATTGCAGGACAGGACGTTCCACCGGGTGTCCAGGTAGCCCGCCGCGTTCGGCTCGTGCACCTCGAGACCGCTGCGCATGTCCTCGGTGATCTCGGCGCGCAACTGAGCGACCGTCGGCGCCGAGGCCTCGGACAGCCCTGCCAGGTCGAACAGGTGCCTGCGCTCGGCGTCGGAGAGCGGCGCGACCCGGTGCAGATATCCGATGAGCGCCTCGACCACCGCTTTGGTCGGGTGCGCTCGGTCACCGCCCTCCAGGTGGGTGATATAGCTGGAACTCACCCCCGCTGCGAATGCCAGCTTTTCCCTGGATACCCGCCGGTCGTCGCGGAATCTGCGCAACAGCCCGCCGAAGGTGGGCGGTCGCAGCAGATCTCCTGGGCTGGCTTCGGTCGACTTGCGTGACACAGCTATTCGCTCCTATGAAACCGTAGATGTATCAACCGGTTGGCTACTTCCGGGCGGCAGCGGTGTCGAATCTTCCGAGTCGACTGCACCGCGTCCACCAGGGGGTTGTCCATGGCTCCAATCGTCATTGATCCAGGCTGTTACCTACAGCGGACGACATTAACTGATATCCGTTCTTTATATTCTGTACAAGCTTCGTGTCATGGCTACATTTCAGCAATCTTCATGGCTGCGAAAATCGACCTCCAGCACTACCATTCACAGTGTCGTCCACTGGTTCCTCGGATCGGCGAGTTGCCCAATCGAGCGCCCACGCGAGCGAGTCGGCAATTTTTCCAACCGGTCGGTTTTCACCCCCGAAAAGTCACTACCACCCACGAACATTCGAGCAACCCCGATTTCCCGGACCGGAAAGGCGGCCGAGGCCGGAAAGAATCGCCGCACGAGCCTGCGCTTCATCCGGTTGCAGCGACCGCCTCGTCGATCCGCCGCGCGCGCGTCCGCGGGCGTTCGGCCGACTCGATCACGCCGACAGCCGTCCGCGCGCCCGCCGCGGCCATGGCGGCCGCCGGTTCCTCAGGCATCTCGGCCGTCCGCTCGGCGGTGTCGCGGCGCACGGTGACCACAACGGTGTCGCCAGGCCCCTTGCCGAGCCGCTCGCGGGTCGCCTTCAGCATGCCGAGGCACGGGCCGCCGACCATCGACACGATCGAGCCGGTGCACTTGATGCCGTCGAAAGTGGCCGGGACCGGAATCCGTCCTCCGCCACCAAGCGCTGTCACCACGTCGGGCATCGCGATGAACGCCCCGCGCGGTCTCGATGCAGGCCTCGAATCACTGCATACGCGCAGCGTAATCACCGCACCCTGGACCACCGCCGATTCGGCGGCAAACTATCGGCGAACCACGCGAGTCTGGACGAATCAGGGGTCGACATGGTAGCCACGTGGGTAGTGGGCGGCACCACAATTCGGCCCCGTCGAACCCGCCGCGTTGTGTTAACGATTGTAAACCGCCCGAGAACCCCCGGTTTCCAAAGCTTCACCGACAAGGCCCCGATACGTCCGCCCACTCCCGCATTTCGGCCGGTCAGCCCAAATCGGCCCAGGTCACGTGAATGTCATCGGCGGTCGACCGCTACCGCCCAGTGACCGGCACGTTGCGGCGACCTCACAACTCACCGGCGCCCTCCGAGCGCTGTGAGAGAATCGTTTGGCCGCGCGTCTTCACCTCCTTACAGTCGGTGCAACAGCCCGATTTCACAGCTCGAAGGGGGCGTCGTGGTTAACTCACGCACTCATGTTTCGACACCCTCCGATCCGGCGGGCCCGCATTCCTCCGACGCCGGTGACGCATTGCTCCGGCTGGGCAAGTACTTTCAGCGCGGCGAGATCTCCGCGGACCAGCGCAGCCTGCACAAGGTCGGCGGCCGCGAGGCCGACGACTTCTACCGCGACCGCTGGGCGCACGACAAGGTGGTCCGCTCCACCCATGGCGTGAACTGCACCGGCTCGTGCTCCTGGAAGATCTACGTCAAGGACGGCGTGATCACCTGGGAATCGCAGCAGACCGACTACCCCTCGGTCGGCGCGGACAAGCCCGAGTACGAACCGCGCGGCTGTCCGCGCGGCGCGTCCTTCTCCTGGTACACCTACTCCCCCGCGCGGGTGCGCTACCCGTATGTGCGCGGCACCCTGCTCGAGCTGTACCGCGAGGCCAAGGAACGGCTCAAGGATCCCGTGCTGGCCTGGGAGTCCATCGTGGAGGACCCGGAGAAGGCCAAGCGCTACAAGTCCGCCCGCGGTAAGGGTGGTTTCGTGCGCGCCGAGTGGTGGGAGGCCGCCGAGATCGCCGCGGCCGCGCACGTGCACACCATCAAGCGCTACGGACCCGACCGGGTCGCGGGCTTCTCGCCCATTCCGGCCATGTCGATGGTCAGCCACGCGGTCGGCGCTCGGTTCATCTCGATGCTCGGCGGATCGATGCTGTCGTTCTACGACTGGTACGCCGACCTGCCGGTGGCCTCGCCGCAGGTGTTCGGCGACCAGACCGACGTGCCGGAATCGGCCGACTGGTTCGACGCGGGCTACCTCATCATGTGGGGCTCCAACGTGCCCGTTACCAGGACCCCGGACGCGCACTATATGACCGAGGCCCGCTACCGCGGCCAGAAGGTGGTCGTGGTCTCCCCCGACTACGCCGACAACACCAAGTTCGCCGACGAGTGGGTGCCCGCGCGGCCGGGAACCGATGCGGCGCTTGCCATGTCGATGGGTCACGTGATCCTGAAGGAGTTCTTCCTCCAGCGCGACACCCCGCGGTTCCTGGACTACGTCAAGCGCTACACCGATCTGCCGTACCTGGTCTGCCTGGACGATCCGGAAGGCTGGGACGCCGAGGGCGTCTACCACCACGACGGCGCGCTGGCGGGCAAGTTCCTCACCGCCGCCGATCTCGGCGAGAACGTCGAGGGCGCGGAGCACAAGCCCGTGCTGCTGGACGACGCCGGAAATCCCGTGGTGCCCAACGGTTCCCTCGGCCACCGCTTCGCCGAGGGCGACGCGGGCAAGTGGAACCTGGACCTGGGCGACGTCGACCCGCTGCTGAGTCTGTACGGCGCGGAGGGCAATCAGCCCGTCGCGGTGCGGCTGCCGCGCTTCGACACCGACAAGGCGGGCGTGCTGCTGCGCGGCGTGCCCACGATCACCGTCGCGGGCAAGCGCGTGACGACCGTGTTCGATCTGCTGCTCGCGCAGTACGGCGTCGGGCGCGACGGACTCCCCGGCGAATGGCCGACGGGATACGACGACGCGTCCACCCCGTACACCCCCGCCTGGCAGGAGACCATCACCGGTGTCCCGGCCAAGCAGGCCGAGCGCATCGCGCGCGAATTCGCCGACAACGCCGATCGTTCCGGCGGACGCTCGATGATCCTGATGGGCGCGGGCACCAACCACTGGTTCCACTCCGACCAGATCTACCGCGCCTTCTTCACTCTCACGCTGCTCACCGGCTGCCAGGGCGTGAACGGCGGCGGCTGGGCGCATTACGTCGGGCAGGAGAAGTGCCGTCCGGTGACCGGTTGGGCCACACTGGCTTTCGGTCTGGACTGGCAGCGTCCGCCGCGCCAGATGCAGGGCACCGTGTTCTGGTACCTGACCAACGATCAGTGGCGCTACGACCCGTTCACCGCGCAGTCGTTCGCCTCGCCACTCGGCAAGGGCGCGTTCGCCGGCCGCACCGCGGCCGACAACATCGCGCTGGCCAGCAGGCTCGGCTGGATGCCGAGCTACCCGACCTTCAACCGCAACCCGCTCGACCTCGTCGACGAGGCCGAGGCCGCGGGCGCCACCCCGGCCGACCACGTGGTGGCCGGGCTGAAGTCGGAAGAACTGCGCTTCGCCTGCGAGGACCCGGACGACCCGGAGAACTTCCCGCGCTGCCTGACCGTCTGGCGCGCGAACCTGCTCGGCTCCTCCGGTAAGGGCAACGAGTACTTCCACAAGCACCTGCTCGGCGCGGACTCCAACCTGCAGACCACCGATGCGACCGGCGTGCGGCCGCAGGAGCTGGTCTGGCGCGACGAGGCGCCGTCCGGAAAGCTGGATCTGCTGCTCTCCCTGGACTTCCGGATGACGAGCACCACACTGTTCTCCGACATCGTGCTGCCCGCGGCGACCTGGTACGAGAAGCACGATCTCTCCTCCACCGACATGCACCCGTTCGTGCACGCCTTCTCCCCGGCCATCTCCCCGCCGTGGGAGGCCAAGACCGATTTCGAGGCGTTCCACCGGATCGCCCGCGGCTTCTCCTGGATGGCCGAGAAGCACCTGGGCAAGCGCAAGGACATCGTCGCGGTGCCGTTGCAGCACGACTCGCCCGATGCTCTGGCGCAGGCGGGCGGACGCGTGCTGGACTGGAAAGCCGGTGAGTGCGAGCCGATTCCGGGCAAGACCATGCCGAAGCTCGTCGTGGTCGAGCGGGACTACCCGAAGGTGGCCGAGAAGATGGCCGCGCTCGGACCGCTGGTCGACACCCTCGGCCTCACCACCAAGGGCGTCACGACCTATCCCGACCAAGAGGTCGAGTACCTGGCCGGGATGAACGGCACCGTGGTCTCGGGCGTGGCGCAGGGTCGCCCGTCGCTGGCCAAGGACACCCACGCCGCCGAGGCCATTCTGGCGCTCTCCGGCACCACCAACGGCCGCCTCGCCGTCGAGGGCTTCGAGGCGCTGGAGCGCCGCACGGGCACCAAGATGGCCGACCTGGCCGCCGAGCACGAAGGCAAGCGAATCACCTTCGCCGACACCCAAGCTCGGCCGGTGCCGGTGATCACCTCGCCGGAATGGTCGGGCAGCGAGACCGGCGGGCGCAGGTACTCGCCGTTCACCATCAACACCGAACGACTCAAGCCCTGGCACACCCTCACCGGTCGCCAGCACTTCTACCTCGACCACGACTGGATGATCGAGCTCGGCGAGCAGCTGCCGATCTTCCGTCCGCCGCTGGACATGACCGCGCTGTTCAGCGAGCCCGGCGTGGGCTCGGTGACCGAGAAGGGCGTCACCGTGCGGTATCTGACGCCACACTCGAAGTGGTCGATCCACTCCGCCTACCAGGACAACCTGCACATGCTCACGCTCTCGCGCGGCGGTCAGTCGATCTGGATGTCGGACAAGGACGCCGCGAAGATCGGTGTGGCCGACAACGATTGGATCGAGGCGATCAACCGCAACGGCATCGTGGTCGCCCGCGCCATCGTCTCGCACCGCATGCCGGAGGGCACCGTGTTCATGTACCACGCCCAGGACCGCGCGGTGGACGTGCCGCGCATCGAGGGCACCCCCGAGGTGAACGACGCGCGCGGCAAGCGCGGCGGCATCCACAACGCCCTCACCCGGATCATGATCAAGCCCTCGCATCTCATCGGCGGGTACGCCCAACAGTCCTTCGCGCTGAACTACCACGGCCCCACCGGTAATCAGCGCGACGAGGTGACGACCATTCGCAAGCGGTCGCAGAAGGTGGAGTACTGATATGCGTGTCATGGCTCAGCTCGCCATGGTGATGAACCTGGACAAGTGCATCGGCTGCCACACCTGCAGCGTCACCTGCAAGCAGGCGTGGACCAACCGCGGCGGCACCGAGTACGTCTGGTTCAACAACGTGGAAACCCGTCCCGGACAGGGCTATCCGCGCCAGTACCAGGACCAGGAGAAGTGGAAGGGCGGCTGGACGCTCACCAAGCGCGGCAAGCTGACCCTGAAGTCCGGTTCGCGAATGAAGCGGCTGCTCAACATCTTCGCCAACCCGGACCTGCCCACCGTGTCGGACTACTACGACCCGTGGAGCTACGACTACGACAACCTGTTGTCCTCCCCCGCCATCGACACCACGCCGGTGGCGCGGCCGAAATCGCTGATCACCGGCGAGGACACGCAGGTCACGTGGGGCGCGAACTGGGACGACGACCTCGGCTCCGGTCCCGAGCAGGTGGGCAAGGACCCGCTGCTGAACCGCCTGTCGGACAAGGTGAAACTGGAGTTCGAAGAGACCTTCATGTTCTACCTGCCGCGCATCTGCGAGCACTGCCTGAACCCGTCGTGCGCGGCGTCCTGCCCCTCCGGCGCGATCTACAAGCGCGCCGAGGACGGCATCGTGCTCGTCGACCAGGACAAGTGCCGCGGCTGGCGGCAGTGCATCACCGGCTGCCCGTACAAGAAGATCTACTTCAACCACAAGACGGGCAAGGCGGAGAAATGCACCTTCTGCTACCCGCGTGTGGAAGTCGGCATGCCGACCGTGTGCTCGGAGACCTGCGTCGGGCGGCTGCGCTACATCGGCGTCATGCTCTACGACGCGGACAAGGTGCTCGAGGCGGCTTCGGTCACCGACACCAAGGATCTGTACCCCTCGCAGCTCGGCGTCTTCCTCAACCCGCACGACCCGCGAGTCATCGCGGAGGCCGAGCGGGCCGGCATCTCGCCGGAATGGATTCAGGCGGCCCAGGATTCGCCGGTCTACAAGCTGATCGTGGACTACCAGATCGCGCTGCCGCTGCACCCGGAATACCGCACCATGCCGATGGTCTGGTACGTGCCGCCGCTGTCGCCGGTGGTGGACGTGCTCACCGAGACCGGGCACGACGGGGAGAACCACGCGAACCTGTTCGGCGCCATCGACGCGCTGCGCATTCCGGTGGAGTATCTGGCCGAGCTGTTCACCGCGGGTGAGCTGGGCCCGGTGCGGGCTTCGCTGCAAAGGCTCGCGGCCATGCGGTCTTTCATGCGGTCGGTGAACCTCGGCGAGGAACCGGATCCCTCGATCGCGCCCTCGGTGCGGCTGGAGCCCGAGGAGATCGAGGCGCTCTACCGGCTGCTGGCCATCGCGAAGTACGAGCACCGCTACGTGATCCCGCAGGGTGCGACTTCGCGGGCGCACGAACTGGATTCGCTGGCCACCGGGTGCAGTCTGGACACCGACGGCGGGCCGGGCATGACGGCGTTCGACCAGATGGTGGAGAAGTTCAATCTGACCGACACCAATGGCGCTGCGCCGGAGGAGAAGTCGAACCGGATCAATCTGCTCAACTGGGATGGGAAGAGCACCACGGGTCTGATTCCGTCCAGCAACGGGGCCGGTTCGAATGGGGCTGAGTCGAACGGCGCCGGGACCAACGGCGCGGCGGCCAACGGCGCAGATGCGAGCGGCAGCAACGGCGCTGCTGCGGGAGGGGCCGTGAACGGCAGCAACGGCGCTGCCGGGACCGGTTCGTCCGCCGACGCGTCCGCGACGCCGAGCGGGGCGTCACGATGAGTCTGCTGAAGCTGCGGCGACGGCCCGAGCCCGTCGTGCGGATGTCGGAGCGCGACCGCCGCCTGGTGTGGCGGCTCGCCGCGCTGCTGCTGGACTACCCGAGCCGGGACACGCTCGCCATGATCGACCAACTCTCCAGTGCGGCAGAGCAATTGCCCGACGAGGTGCGCCCGCACCTGGCCGGTCTGGTGACTCACCTGCGCACGACGTCGCCGATCGACCTGGCCGCCGACTACGTGGCGATCTTCGACATGCGGAGGCGCGCCAGCCTGCACCTGACCTTCTACGCCTACGGCGACACCCGCAAGCGGGGCATGGCGCTGCTGCGTTTCAAGCACGCCTACCGGCACGCCGGGGTGGAGCTGGGCGATCAGGAACTGCCCGACCACCTGCCCGTGCTGCTCGAATTCGCCGCGACGGTGGACCCGGTCGGCGGCGAGCGCCTGCTCGGCGAACACCTTCCGGTGCTCGAGCTGCTGCGACTCTCGTTGTCCGACAGTAATTCTCCGTACGCCGGGGCGCTTGCCGCGGTGGTGGCGACGCTGCCGCCGCTCACCACGGCCGATCGGCGGCGCATCGCCGAGCTCGCGGCCGAAGGTCCGCCGGAGGAAGAGGTCGGGCTGGATCCCTTCGCCATGGACCCCACGATGTTCGCTCAATCGGAAGGCCGTCGATGAACGCCGTCCCGCACCTGCCCGTCGAATTGTGGCTGATCCTGCCGTACATCGCGTTCACCTCGTTCGTGCTCGGGCACATCTGGCGCTACCGCAACGACCAGTTCGGCTGGACCACCCGGTCTTCGCAGATCTACGAGAGCAGGCTGCTGCGGCTGGGTAGCCCGCTGTTCCACTTCGGCATGCTCGGGGTGTTCTTCGGGCATGTGCTCGGCGTGCTGATCCCCGAGTCGTGGACCGCGGCCGTCGGCATCAGTGATCACACCTATCACCTGATCGCCGTCGGCGCCGGTTCCGCGGCGGGACTCTCCGTGCTGGCCGGTGTCGGCATTCTGCTGTACCGCCGGTTCACGGTGACCGCGGTACGCAAAGCAACCACCGCCAACGACAAGCTGATGTACGCCCTGCTCACCGCCGCGCTGGTCACCGGCCTGACGAACACCTGGGGCGCCAACCTGCTGTTCGGCACCTACAACTACCGCGAAACCGTCTCCCCCTGGTTCCGCAGCCTGTTCACCCTGAACCCGCAACCGGAGCTGATGGTCGACACCCCATGGCCATTCCAGCTCCACGGACTGGTCGTCCTCGTTCTGGTTGGCCTGTGGCCCTACACCCGCCTGGTCCACATGTTCAGCGCCCCCATCGGCTACCTCACCCGCCCCTACATCGTCTACCGCCACAAACAACCCAACGCCACCGACACCCGCCGCTATGCGCGCGCCTGGGACTCCCCGGTCACCCCGGAACGCTGGCGCTGAACCCCGCCACCCCTCGCCCCCACCCCAACCCGGTGGGGGCGAATTCTTTTGCAATCTGACTAGCCAGAATTTCGCCTAGTTGACTAGCAAATCTTGCGCCTAGCGCGCTAGCATGCTGTCATGATTGCGGAGCAACCGACCAGGAAGGTCCTGAAGGCCCTCAAAGCTGCGGGCTGGTCGAAACTCCGCGATGGAGCCGGGAGCCACACGATCTACGGTTGCCGCACCGGCAAGCACGACGTGAGCGTCCCGGACGGGCACGCGACAATCTCGCCGGGGGTGGCCAGGTCGATCAACAAGGCCGTAGTGTCCTGCGACTGCCCGGAGGAGGAAGAGAAGCAGTGAGCAAGGCAATCACGTACGACGTGCACGCGAGCCGCGTGGGACGGTGGTGGGAAATCACCATTCCTGATGTGTACGGAGCCGATCCCTGCGGTCAAGCGCGCCATCTGACCGACGTCGGATACGAAGCGCGCACCATCATCGCCGCGAAACTCGACGTGCCGCTGTCCCGGGTGGAATCGCGGTTGATCGTCGACGATTTCGGGGACGCGCACGACGTCAACGGGCGAGTGGAGCACATCGCACAACTCCGCTCGACCATCGAACAGCTGACCGAGGAACTGAACGCCGAGCAGCGCTCGCTCGTCAAAGAGCTTCGGCGCGAAGACGTCCCCGACGTCGACGTCGCCACGTTGCTCAACGTGGCGCGTCAACGGATCAGCCAACTGGCGAAATAGCGTTCCGGCGGCTCAGGCGCAGTCCGGGGCCGGTGCGTCCCGGAAAAGCGGGTCGCCCGTCGGTGGCGCGTAGACGACGTCGAGTACCAGCGGTTCTGTCCCCAGGTTCTGGCCGATGTGCACGTTCCACTCCCCCGCTGGTTCGTAGATGAACTCGCCCGTGCGATACACCGGCGCCACGCAATCCGGCCCGGGATGGGTGAGGGTGCCGGATCGAACGAATCCGAAGACCGGACCGTCGTGATAGTGCCACCCGGTCGACCCACCCGGCCCGATGGTGATCTCCCGGACCACCAGATCGGTCCCCGCCACGAACGGCAGCAGCCCCGCCGGAATCTGCGCCTGCCCCAGGGTGACCGCCGTGATGTCCGAGCCAGGTGTTGCCTCGGCGCGCATCGCGCCAACCAGCGACCCGCCGAGCACCGCCACAACGACGGCTACGCGCACAATGGGCGTCATCGCCGCAGCGTATCGAGGCTGCGGCGGCCAGGGAAGGGTCGACAGCGAATCCGTCCGGACTGTCCGATTCGACGGTCGCGGCATCGCTCTCCGGTCGGCATTCGCTCGGTGCCCGCCCTCAACTGGGTGCGGCGATGCGCAAGCGGCCAACGTCAGTCGCGCAGGCCCAACTCCTCCTCGAGAGCGCGCAACTCGTCGAACGCCTTGCTCTGGCTTTCCAACTGAGCACGCCGAACCGCCAGCACATCCTTGCTGTACAGGCGGGTGTGCGACCCCACCTTGTGGGCCGGGATCTTGCCCTCGCGAACGAGTTTCATCAATGACGGCCGCGACATGCCCAGCATGCCCGCCGCCACTGTCGTGGTCACCTCGTTGGGGATGCTGCCGATGGTGACCGTGCAGCCGCGACCGACCAGGTCGACGAGCTGAAGGACCAGGTCGGCAAGCTCCGGAGGCATCGTCAGATGTCGATTGGGGCCGGTTTCGACTGTGACGGCCGCCGACTCCTTGCCCCCGAGCCACTCACGGACGTTACGAGCCTGCTCGATCTCACGGGGACTCACCGAGACAGTCGCGCGATCATCGCGTTGCAGCGTGTCCACGTTCGACCCTTTCGAGTACGGCATCCGACATGTGCGGCTGGCAGGCACATCCAGTCTACGCAGATTGCACTTATAAGTGCAACGTTGTGCAGCTACAAGCGCAGCTCGAGCCACAGGCAGGCTGGTGGCTAGTGCTTGGCCGGGAGGGAGCGGGCGTAGCCGACGCCGCGGGCGACCCACTCGCGCAAGGTGGTGTCATCGCGGATCGGTGCGCCGGTCACTCGGAGCCAGCCGTCCATTTCGCGGCCGCCCATGACCATCGGCGTGACGGATTCGTCGTCGATCAAGGCGGCGCCCTGGGCTGGGTCGATGCGGACCAGCAGTCCGCCCTGGCGGCTGGCGGCCACCGCCATGTTGCCGCCGATCAGGAAGGCGAGGCCGCCGAACATCTTCTTCTCGGTCACGTCGGGGCCGGGCTCGATCAGGTCGCGGATCCGCTCGGCCAGTTCCTCGTCGTAAGCCATAGGTCTCAGTGTGGACCCGGGCACCGACAGATCGCGGCCCTTCGGCGCGGTGCGCAACCCGTGTGCCGCCCCTTCGCGCAGGCGGCACTCGTCATCCGGCGCGCAGGAACCGCCCCGCCTGTTCCGTGCCCAGGCCGGGTCCGGCGGCGCCGGAGCCGAACACATACTTTCCACCGATGAACACCGCGGTGACGGTCGCGTCGTTGCGATTGACCATGCGGGACAGATTGTCGTAGTGCGGAGCCGGGTGTTCGGCGTAGGTGTCGAGGGTGGCGTCGAGACGGGCCGGGTCGATCACGACGGCGTCGGCACGGTCGCCGACGCGCAGGCGGCCCGCGTCCAGGCCATACCAATCGGCGAGCTCACCGGTCACGCGGTGGACCGCGTGCTCGAGCGTCATGAACGGCTGGTGTGCTCGTTCGGCGTCGTGGACGCGGCGGAGCAATCGCAGGCCGAAGTTGTAGAAGGCCATGTTGCGCAGGTGCGCGCCCGCGTCCGAGAAGCCGAGCTGGATGCCGGGATCCGCGGCGAAACGGTCGAGCACAGCGGGGCGGTGGTTGGAAATGGTGGTGCGCCAACGCACTTTGGCGCCGTGTTCCACGACGAGATCGAGGAACGCGTCGACCGGATGCAGGCCGCCGCGGTCGAGACCGACCTGACCGAAGGTCTTGCCGAGCACGGATTCGTCGGGGCATTCGACGATCTCGGCGTCGAAGAAGTCGCGATGCCAGACACGCGGACCGTACTTCTTGTCGTAGTCCTTGCGGAACCAGCGGCGATAGCCTTCATCGCTCAGTAGGTCCGCACGCTCTTCGAGTTGGTCGGCGAGATGCAATGCCGCGGCACCTGATCCGAATTCCTCGAACACCGGCAAATCGATGCCGTCGGAGTACACCTCGAACGGCACCGGTAGATGCTGCCAGCGAAAGTCGCCGCCGAGGGCGTTGACGGCGCGGGCGAGCGCCGGAAACACCCGCGCCACACCGGGAATCGCCTTCACATCCGCGGCGGAGAGCAGGCTCACCTTGAGCGGTTCCCGCCACAGCCCGATGCTGCTCGCGGCCATCGCGACCAGGCTCTGCGGCCGTGCCACGTCGGGTCCGCCCTGCAAGGCGCGCCCGCGGCGGCGCAGAATCGTGTTGAGCCTGCTGCGTTCCCTGCTCGTCGCGTACGTAGAGGGCAGGGTGCGCGAGCGGCAGCGCTGCCCGTCGAGCTTGTCGAACAGCAGCTGCTGGGAGGACATGCCGACGAAGCCCGCGTCGAGAGCTTCGGTGAGTGCGCGCTGCATCGTGGCGAGCTCGTCGGGAGTCGCCTTCACCTCGTGCCTGGTGGCGCGATCGAGGCCCATCACGGCAGCGCGAACGTCGGAATGCCCGAGGAAGCTCGCCACATTCGGTCCGAGCGGCAGCGCGTCGAGCGCCGCGGCGTACTCCTCGGCGGTGCGCCAGGACTTCAGGTCACCGATCGCGGCGACGACGTGTTTGCGCGGAATGGCTTCGACCCGGCCGAACAGATCGCCCGCCGTCTCCGCGTCGGCGTGCACCGTCGACAGCGAACACGAGCCGAGCAGCACGGTCGTCACGCCGTGGCGCACCGATTCCGGCAGCGCCGGATCGAGCAGCACCTCCACGTCGTAGTGGGTGTGGATGTCGATCATGCCGGGGATCACCCAGTGCCCGACGGCGTCGACGACCCGGCCGCAGCCGGTCTCGTCGAGCGGCACGGCCGACACCTCGGCCACTCTGCCGCCGCGGATGCCAAGATGGCGGACCGCTGACGGGGCGCCGGTGCCGTCGAACCACCGGCCGCCCTTGATGATGCTGTCGAACATCGCTGACTCCTTACAAAGCGATCTCGCGCCGCACGACCTTGCCGGTCGCATTGCACGGCAACGGTTCCGCGGTGATCCGGTGAGCGGCCGAAGCCATCGACGAACCCCGCCGACGTGACCTGGACCACAAAGTAGCATTCACTAGACGCAGTGTCTAGTGACTTTGCGCGTCGTCTAGGATGGGTTCATGCCGACCGAACCGACCGGGGCCCGCCGCGGCTTGCTGCGCGAGGAACAGAAGCGCCTGACCCGAGCACGGATCGTCGACACCGCGCGCCACCTGTTCGAAACGCAGGGCTACTCCACCGTCCGTGTCGACGACATCGCCGCCGCGGTCGGCTGCAGCCGGGCCACCTTCTACCTGCACTTCACCGGCAAACCGGAGGTGTTGCGCGCCATCGCCGAGGCGGGCACCCTCGCCAGCGTCCGCCTCTTCTACGCCGACCTGGACCGGGTGCTCACCACCGGATCACGAGAAGAATTCGCGGACTGGATGACCCGGGCCATCGACTGGTTCTTCGCGAACAAGGACATGCTGCCCGCATGGGACGAGGCGACCGCACTCGAGCCGGAATTCCGCGAGGTGGCGCGCGAGGGCATCATGACGCTCGCCGACAGCATGCCCGCCTACCTGTCCCGGTGGCCCGCCGAACACAGGGACGAAGCGCGGCTGCGCATCGAACTACTGGTCGCGCAACTGGAGCGCTTCTTCACCCGCTGGGCCACGCAGGGCACGATCGATGTCTCCGCGGGCCGAGCGGCCGAGGTCCTCACCGACATCTGGTTCCCCGCCCTAGTGGCGCCGGCGCGCGATTAGTCCCCAGCACGGCCGCGGCGACGGATTTCGGGTCGATGTTTTCCGCGGAGTCGATACGGACGAGCGGGCCGCCGTTGCGGCTGACGGCGACCGCCACGTTCGGTGACACCGGATCCCCTGACGACACAGAGGGTTCCGCCCCGCATGCGATCGATGAAAGGCGCGGGGCTGCGGAACGTGCTCGGCCGAGCCGTAAGAGCGTCTCGGTCAGGGCCGCCTCCCTCAGCAGCCCTGACCGAAGCGGTACTCGACTCGAAACGGCGCTCGACCGGAACCGGACCAGCCCGAAATAGCGCTCAACGTACGCGAGTATCAACCATTTCCCGCGCGGCCGCGCGGTAGCGGTCGGCGATGAGCCGGACGACCGCGGGGTGCACGCCGATGGGCTCGGCGACACCGTCGGCACCCGCGTCGTGCAGGCGCTGCTGGAACAGGCCGTGCGCGAGCAGGTAGGACGCGATGAACACCCGCCGTGCGCCCGAGGCACGGAGTTCCTTGACGACCTCGGGCACGCGCGGTGCGCCGGTGGCGACGTAGCCGATGCGAACCGGTGCACCGAGGTGCTCGGCCAGCATCGCGGCCGCGCGCCGAACATCTTGCCGCGCACGCGCATCCGAGGAGCCAGCCGCGGCGAACACGACCGCGTCACCGGGCCGCCAGCCCGCCGCACGCAACCGCATCGCCATGATCCTGGCCAGCGCCGGATCCGGCCCCATGGCCGGGGTGACGGCCACCGCGCCGTGCCCGCTCTCGGCGACCTCGCGCGGCACGTCCTGGTAGACGTGATAGCCGGAGGCGAGGAAGGCCGGAACAACCACGGCGGGAACGGATTCCGCCGCACCGGTCAAATCGCGCAACACCTCCGACGGCGACGGGCCGAGCACGTCGACGAAGGCGGTGCGGACGGTAGGCGCGTCGGTGTGGGCGCCGCGCCCCGAAATCGCGGCGCCCAGCTCCGAAACGGCCTGCGCCGCACCGAGTTCACGAGAGACCGCCTCGGCGAGCGCGGCGATCATCTCCACACCCCTGGTGCTTCGGGTGCCGTGCGCCACCAGCACCAGGGCAGGCGTGCTCACCAGGTCCCCATCGGTTGCGGTGCGTACTTGGGGGCACGCACGGGTGCACCGGGCGCCTGCGGCCGCGTTTGCGGCAGCGGGCGCGGGTTGTTGTCGGTGCACTCGGCCGCATCCAGGGCGAGCCGGTAGCCGCGCTTGACCACGGTCTGGATCGCCTTCGGCGTGCCGAGCCCGGCGCGCAGCCGGGCGATCGCGGTCTCCACGGCGTGCGTGTCGTCACCACCGCCGGGCAGCGCCGAGAGCAGGTCCTCGCGGGAGACCACCCGACCGGGCTGGCGAGCAAGTGAGCGCATCAGCGCCATCGGCGCGGGCGCCAGCTGACGCACCTGACCGTCGACGACGACGCACGCGCCGCGCACGCTGATGTTGTGCCCCGCGGCCTGAATCCGGTTGGCGCGCCTCGGCAGTTCCTCGGCGACGTGCCTGGCCAGCGCACCGAGGCGCGCGCGCCCCGGCATCGAGGTCGGCACACCGAGTTCCTCCAGCGGCGCCGCGGTGATCGGGCCGACGCACGCCGCGAGCACCCGGCCGCGCAGGGCGTGCAGCACACCCTCGAGCAGCCCGGTTTCCTTGGCGCGCATCAACATCGACGCCACGGCGGGCGCACTGGTGAAGGTCACGCAGTCCAGGCTCGCGGTGACGATGGCCTCGATCAGCTGGTCCATCGGGCCCTGATCGGCGGGCGGAATCCAGCGGTACACCGGCACCGGAACGACATCCGCTCCGGCACAGCGCAATACCTCGCAGAAGTCGGGGACCGGCTCCCACTCGGTGGTGGCGCCGTGCAACTGCACCGCGATGCGCACACCCTCCACGCCCTCGGCGAGCAGGTGGTCGAGCACCTCGGCGGAGGATTCGGAGGCGGGCGACCATTCCTCCCGCAGTTCCGCGGCGCGGATGGCGCCCTTGGCTTTCGGGCCGCGCGCCAGCATGCGGGTGGCGGCCAGCGTGCTGCGCAGGTCTTCGGCCAGCCCCCAGCCTTCCGCCGCCTCCATCCAACCGCGGAAACCGATGCCGGTGGTGGCGACGGTGATCTGCGGCGGCTCGGCGATGAGAGTCCTTGTGACGCGCTCCAATTCGGTGTCGTCGGCCAGCGGAATGATCCGGATGGCAGGCGCCGTCACGATGGTGGCGCCCCTTCTGGTCAGCAGAGTGGCGAACTCCTCGGCCCGCCGCGCCGCTGTGATGCCGACGGTGAATCCGGCGAGACAGGCGCCCGCTTCAGTTGTCGTCATAGAGGCTCATCCGTCCGAGGAATCGAGCGCGACCGGCTCGTTGGATACCGAAACGATGCTGTCGTCGACGCGCACCGCGTACACCGGCAGCGCCGCCGATTCATCGTCGAGGCACCGCCCGTCGAGCAACGAGAAGGCCTGCTTCAGCAGCGGCGAGGCCACGACGGGTACGCCGCCGCGATCACCGACGATCCCGCGCGACATGACAGCCGCGCGACCGAACGGATCGATATTGCCGACGGCATACACGCTGCCGTCGGTCAGTCGGAACAGAGCGGCCTGCTGGCCACCCTTCAGCAACACCGCAACGCCGCGGCCAGGGATCAAATAGTCGAGTCGGCAAGCTTGTGTCCAACCGGTGGCCGTAGCTGGTGGGATGCTGGGTGTATCGATCACGGTCATCGGGTTCCTCCTCCGAACGCCTTACTCATTGGTACCGGCGTCCTGTTTCCGCACGGTTAAGTCGTCATTTCCCGTGCGTGGCGGCCGGCATTTGTGGCACACCCAACAGCACCGGCACTTTGCGCTCGCCGCTGTCGTCGAACGAGATGGTCGGGTCGGCTTCTTCCGGCGCGTTGACGAACGAGACGAAGCGCGAGAGCTTCTCCTCGTCCTCGAGCACCGCGGCCCACTCGTCCTTGTAGCCGTCGACGTGCTTGGCCATCGCGACCTCCAGCTCGTCGGCGATGCCGAGGCTGTCCTCGAGGATGACCGCCTTGAGGTAGTCCATGCCGCCCTCGAGCGCCTCCTGCCACGGCGCGGTGCGCTGCAGCCGGTCGGCGGTGCGGATGTAGAACATCAGGTAGCGGTCGATGTACTTGATCAGCGTCTCGTCGTCGAGCTCACCGGCCAGCAGCACCGCGTGCTTCGGCGTGAGACCGCCGTTGCCGCCGACGTAGAGGTTCCAGCCGTTCTCGGTGGCGATCACGCCGACGTCCTTGCCGCGCGCCTCGGCGCACTCGCGGGCGCATCCGGAGACGGCCAGCTTCAGCTTGTGCGGGGAACGCAGTCCGCGGTAACGCTTTTCGAGCAGCACGGCCATGCCGACCGAGTCCTGCTGACCGTAGCGGCACCAGGTGGAGCCGACGCAGCTCTTCACGGTGCGCAGCGACTTGCCGTACGCGTGGCCGGATTCCATGCCCGCGTCCACCAGGCGCTGCCAGATCTGCGGCAGCTGCTCGACGCGCGCGCCGAACAGGTCGATGCGCTGACCGCCGGTGACCTTGACGTAGAGGCCGAATTCCTTGGCCACCTCGCCGATGGTGATCAGCTGCTCGGCGGTCACCTCGCCGCCGGGCATCCGCGGCACCACCGAGTAGGTGCCGTTCTTCTGCAGGTTCGCCAGGAAGTGGTCGTTGGTGTCCTGCAGCGCAGCCTGCTCGCCGTCGAGGATGTGGTCGCTCGAGGTGGAGGCCAGGATGGAGGCGACGGTCGGCTTGCAGATGTCGCAGCCGGATCCCTTGCCGTACTTGGCGATCAGGCCCGAGAAGGTGCGGATGCCGGTGACCTGGACGATCTGGAACAGCTCGGCGCGCGACTGGGTGAAGTGCTCGCACAGCGACTTGGAGACCTCGACGCCGGACTGCTCGAGCAGCTTCTTGAGCATCGGGACACAGCCGCCGCAGGAGGTGCCCGCGTTGGTGCAGCTCTTGATGGCGGGCACATCGCAGGCGCCCTCGCCGATCGCACCGCAGATCGCGCCCTTGCTGACGTTGTTGCAGGAGCAGATCTGCGCGTCGTCGGGCAGCGCGTCCGCGCCGAGCTCGGCGCCCGCCGGGGAGATCAGCGAGGCGGGGTCGGCGGGCAGCGGACGCCCGACCAGCGGACGCAGCGCGGAGTACGCGGAGGCGTCGCCGACCAGGATGCCGCCGAGCAGGATCTGCGCGTCGTCGGAGACGACGAGCTTGGCGTAGGTGCCCTTGGCCGCGTCGTGCAGCACGACCGACAGCGCGCCCTCGGTGGTGCCGTGCGCGTCACCGAAGCTGGCCACGTCGACGCCGAGCAGCTTCAGCTTGGTGGACAGGTCGGCGCCGGGGAATTCGCCCGCGCCGCCGAGCAGCCGGTCGGCCACCACCTCGGCGGTGCTGTAGCCGGGGGCGACCAGGCCGTAGCAGACGCCCTCGACCGCGGCGCACTCGCCGATGGCCCAGATGTTCGGGTCCGAGGTCTGCAGGCCGAGGTCGGTGATGATGCCGCCGCGGGGACCGACCTCGATGCCCGCGTCGCGGGCGATCTGGTCGCGCGGACGGATGCCCGCGGAGAACACCACGAGGGAGGCGTCTTCGATGGTCGACTCGTCGGAGAGGGTCAGCTTCAGCTTGCCCTCGCCAACGGCCTCGATCGACTGGGTGCCGACGCCGGTGTGCACGTTCAGGCCGAGGTCGGTGACCAGGCGCTCCAGGATCGCGCCGCCGCCCGCGTCGACCTGCGCGGGCATCAGCCGGTCGTTGTATTCGATGACGTGCGGTGTCATGCCGAGCAGGCGCAGCGCGTTGGCCGCCTCCAGGCCGAGCAGACCGCCGCCGACCACCACGCCGATCGCGCCGGGGCCCGCCGCCTCGGCGGTGGCCCTGATGCCGTCCAGGTCCTCGATGGTGCGGTAGACGAAGCAGCCGTCCAGATCGTGGCCCGGCACCGGCGGCACGAAGGCGTAGGAACCGGTGGCCAGCACCAGCGCGTCGTAGGCGAGGGTGTCGCCCGCCGAGGTGACGACCTTGCGCGCCGCGCGGTCGATGTTCTCGGCACGCTGGCCGAGGCGCAGCTCCACCAGCGCGTCACCGGCGTACTCGTTGCCCGGCAGTGCGAGCGCGCTCGCGTCCCAGGCGCCGACGTAGGAGGACAGGCCGACGCGGTCGTAGGCGGGCAGCTGCTCCTCGCTGAGGATGACGATCTGCCACTGGTCGGCATCGTCGCGCGAGCGCAACGCCTCGACGAAGCGGTGCCCGACCATGCCGTGGCCGACGACCACCGCGGTCTTGCGCTGGGTGGGATCGACTGTGGGGTTCATTGTGACCTCCCTGTGGATGGTTCGGGCGTCAGGCGCGAGCCGACGAGTTGGACGTTGATGCGGCGGCCTCGGCCTCGAGAACCAGCGCCTCGGCCTCGTGCACGACATCGGTGTCGGCGGCCATGGTCGGACGGCGGAGGAAGACCAGCCAGGTCACCGCGGCGCAGGCCACGTAGAAGACCATGAACACCCAGAAGGCGGTGGTCGCCGAGTTGGTCGAGGCGTAGGAGGTGCGCAGCACCAGGTTGATGCCGACGCCGCCGAGCGCGCCGATCGCACCGACGAAGCCGATGAGCGCGCCGGAGGTGTTCTGCGACCAGGCGGCCTGCTCGGCAGGGCTCGCGTCCAGGCTCTTGGACTTGGCGTCGAAGACCGACGGGATGATCTTGGTGACCGCGCCGTTGCCGATACCGGAGAGCACGAACAGGGCAATGAAGCCGATGACCAGCACGGTCATCACACCGCCGCTGGCGACGCCGTTGTTGCCGTCGGCGACCGTGCTGGCCACACCGACCAGCAGCGCGGCGGCCATCATGGCGCCGAAGACGTACAGGCTGACCCTGCTGCCGCCGATCCGGTCGGCCCACTTGCCGCCGTACGGGCGGGCCAGCGAACCGAGCAGCGGGCCGATGAAGGCGATCTGCGCGGCGTGCAGCGCGGCCTGCGCGGCCGTGTCGCCGCCCGCCTTGAAGCTGATCTGCAGGATCTGGCCGAAGGCGAAGCTGTAACCGATGAACGAACCGAAGGTGCCGATGTAGAGGAAGGCGATGGCCCAGGACTGCGGCACCTTCAGCGCCATGACCATGTAGGACAGGTCGGCCTTCTGGTTCGTCAGGTTGTCCATGTAGAGCGCGGCGCCGACACCGGCCAGCGCGACGAGCACCAGGTAGACCGCGCAGATCAGCGAGGCGTAGCCGTTGCCGAGGGTCGCGATGACCAGCAGGCCGAGCAGCTGGATGACCGGAACGCCGATGTTGCCGCCGCCCGCGTTCAGGCCGAGGGCCCAGCCCTTGAGCCGCTGCGGGTAGAAGGCGTTGATGTTGGTCATCGAGGAGGCGAAGTTGCCGCCGCCGAAGCCCGCGAACGCCGCGACGATCAGGAAGGTCGTGTAGGACGTGCCCGGCTGGTTGACGAAGTACAGCGTCAGCAGGGTCGGGACGAGCAGCATGAGCGCGCTGAAGATGGTCCAGTTGCGTCCGCCGAACCGTGCCGTGGCCACGGTGTAGGGGATGCGCAGGAACGCGCCGACCAGCGTCGGCATCGCGACCAGGAAGAACTTGCCTGCGGGGTCGATGCCGAACTTGTCGGCGGGCATGAACAGCACCATCACCGACCAGATCGACCACACCGAGAAACCGACGTGCTCGGCGAAGACCGACCAGATCAGGTTGCGCTTGGCGATGTCCTTGCCGCCCGCCTCCCAGGCCTCGACGTCTTCGGCATCCCAGTGCTCGATGTTGTGGTTACGCGTCAGCGTGCTCAACAAGGGCCTCCCAAAATCGGTTGGCCCCAACGGTAGGAAACAGGTATTGCCGAAATGCTGCGGTAAATGACCGTCAAATCAACGGTTGCTCACGATTCCCCCGATTTCGGGGTGAGTTTCAACCGAATGTTTCACCCGTGTGACACAAGGGTTTCCACGGGTGACAAACAGCCGATCTCGCACACAACGGCCGGTGAGGTGTGACGCGCACAGCATGCGCCGCACCGCACCGGCCCGCAACTCGAACCGCGCGAGCCCCGGCGATCAGGTCCAGGTGTCCTCGAGCATGCGCGGCTTGCACGCCTGCCACGCACCGGCCAGCAAGACGAGCACCGCGACGCTCAGCATCGCGAACGGCGCGAGCCAGCCGCCGGTGGCCGTGTGCAGCATGCCGAACAGCAACGGGCCCGCACACGCCACCGCGTAACCGACGCCCTGGGTGAACCCGGACAGTGCCGCCGAGCCGCGCGCGGTCCTGGTGCGCAGGTTGATAAGGGTGAGCGCCATCGGGAAGGTGCTCGGACCGAGGCCGAGCACCACCACCCACAGCACCGGCACGCTCATCGGCGCGATCAGCAGGCCGGTGAAGGCGATGAAGAACAAGGCCGCGCAGACCACGACCACGGGGAACGGGTTGCGCAAGCGCGCGACCAGGGTCGGCGCCGAGAGCGCCGCCACCAGACCGACGAGGGCGAACAGCCCGAGCATGGCGCCGCCGAACGCCGCGCTCGCGCCCGCTTCGCTCAGAATCTTGGGCAGCCAGGCGAAGATCGCGTAGGTGGTCAGCGAGGTCATGCCGAACATGCCCGCCATTCCCCACGCCACCGGAGAGCGCCAGACCCGGCCCGCGGGCTCGGTCTCGTCCGCGGGCAGACCGGTGGTGCCGGCCAGATCCCGGCCGCGCCGATTGCGCAGCACCTGGAGCCACGGCACCGCGGCGGCGAAACCGAGCAGCGCCCACAGGCCGAGCGAGATCCGCCAGCCGTGCGCCTCGGCCATCGGCACGGCGATCAGGGCGGGCACCACGGTGCCCAGCTGCACCATGGTGATGTAGAGCGAGCTGATCACCGCGAGCCGGTCCGGGAAGTAGCGCTTGACCAGCGGCGGGATCACGACGTTGCCGATGCCCATGCCGCCGAGGGCGAGAGCGGAGAAGATCAGCAGTTCAGCGGTGCCGTGCACCATGGCCCGGATCAACATGCCGAGGCCCGCCATCAGCATCGCGGTCAGCGCGGTGCGTTCCAGGCCGAGGCGGCGCACCAGGATGGGCGTCAGCAGGCCGGAGAGAGCGAACATCGCGGTCGGAATCATGCCGAACACGCCGACGACGGCAGTCGAATAGCCGATGTCGGCGCCGATCCGCTCGGCAAGGGGACTGAACGCGGTGACGGCGACACGCAGGACCAGTGCGGACATCACGATCGCGGTGAGAACTAGGAGCCTGCCCTCGACGAGCGCGCGCTTGGGCTGCTCGGAGGCGGCGGAGTCCTGCAGGGTCGCGGCGTTCGAGAGGGTCGCTGTCACCGAGAAATCATAGGATGACCCCATGATCGGCGGCAACGATTTGTGACGAGCGGTACTCTGTTCCGGTGCAACCCGTCCGGCGCACCAGCCTCATCGCCCAGGTAACCGAACAGCTGCGTGCCGAAATTCGTTCCGGCCGTTGGTCGATCGGTTCCCGCATCCCGACCGAACCGGAGCTCACCGAGCTCACCGGGACGGGTCGAAATACCGTGCGCGAGGCCGTCCAGGCGCTCGTGCACGCGGGCATGCTGGAACGACGCCAGGGCTCGGGGACCTATGTGATCGCCGCCTCGGAGGTCGGCGGCACGCTCGGCAAGTACTTCGCCGATGCCGAGGAGCGCGACGTCCTCGAATTGCGCCTCGCCCTGGACACCACCGCCGCCGCACTGGCCGCGCGCCGCCGCGACGACGCCGACATCGCGAACCTGCACCGGTTGCTCGAGGAACGCAGCCACCACTGGGACGCGGACACCCGCACCGCCATCGCCGCCGATGTGGCGCTGCACCGCGCGATCGTGGTCGCCAGCCACAACGCGGTGTACCTCGAGTTCTACGACTCGCTGCTGCCCACCATCGAACAGGTGATCCGTTCGCGGACCTCGAAATCCGACGATTCGTACGACGCCGAGCACAACGAACTCGTGCAGGCCGTCGTCGACGGCGACGCGGATCGCGCCGCACAGGCCGCGCGCTGTTTCCTCGGCTCGCTCATCGCGGAATACCCGGACGCCCGATAATTCCAACCGGTTCCGCGGGTGGCCGCCAGGTAACCAACCGGTCACCGAGGGCACTCCCCCGGTTGTGAGTTGGATTTGTCGGGAATGTCACCGAAGGCCACTGGCACGCAACAACCGGCTTCTACCTTTGTCTCGACCGTACAAGGCAACTCGACAGCCCCTCCTTCCTATGGACGGGCGTCCCGAGACGAACAACGTTGCAACGGCGCGACGATTGCCGCGATGAGGGTCGGTCGAGCAAGATCGAGAGGAAGCCGATGACTGCCACTGTTGCTGCCACCGGCCAGCAGTCTGAATCGTTCAGCCACCAAAAGCGTGGCCGCTGGCTTGAGCACTGGGAACCGGACAACACGAAATTCTGGGAATCGGGCGGAAAACGCACCGCGCGCAAAAATCTGATCTTTTCGGTATTCGCCGAGAATCTCGGCTTCAGCGTGTGGGTCATCTGGGGCACGGTGGTCACCAGCATGGGCGCCGCGGGCTTCGATTTCCTCGCCGGGCTCGGCAAGGGCAACCCCACCGCGGTCAGCAACGCGCTGCTGCTCACCTCCACGCCCACGCTTGTCGGTGCGGCACTGCGCATTCCGTATACCTTCGCCATTCCGAAATTCGGCGGGCGCGCGTTCACCGCGTTCAGCGCGGCCATGCTGCTCATCCCGACCCTCGGCCTGGCCTACTTCGTGAACCAGCCCGGCACACCCATGTGGGTGTTCATGGTGCTCGCGGCGCTGGCCGGCTTCGGCGGCGGCAACTTCTCGTCGTCGATGGCCAACATCTCGTTCTTCTTCCCCGAAGGGAAAAAGGGTGCGGCCCTTGGCATCAACGCCGCGGGCGGCAACCTCGGCGTGGCGCAGACCCAGCTGGTGCTGCCGCTGCTGATCACCCTCGGCACCCATCTCACCGCCAAGGACCCGGCGGGCTACCGCTTCGGCATCACGCTCTCGGTGCTGGTCTGGGTGCCGTTCATCCTGATCGCCACCTTCGGCGCGCTGCGCTACATGGACAGCATCAGCACCGCCAAATCCGACGGCAAGTCCTACAAGCTGGCGCTCACCAACCGGCACACCTGGGTGATGTCGTTCCTCTACATCGGCACCTTCGGTTCCTTCATCGGCTTCTCGTTCGCCTTCCCCACCCTGATCAAGGCCAACTTCCCCGACCTGGCCAAGATCGGCTGGATCACCACGCTCGGTAACCTGGCCTTCCTCGGCGCCCTGGTCGGCTCGTTCAGCCGTCCGTTCGGCGGCTGGGTCTCCGACAAGGTCGGCGGCGCGAAGATCACCGTGTACGTCTTCGGCGGTATGTCCGTCGCCGTCGCGGCGATCATGGCGGCGCTGGAGCTGAAGAGCTTCCCGCTCTACCTGACCGCCTTCCTCGCGCTGTTCATCCTCGCGGGCATCGGCAACGGCTCCACCTACCGGATGATCCCGTCCATCTTCAGCGCGGAGGCCAAGAAGTACGCCTCCGAGCACGGCATGGACATCGCCGAAGCCGCGGCGTCGGCCAAGCGACAGGCGGGCGCGGCGATCGGCGTCATCGGCGCGATCGGCGCCTCCGGCGGCTACCTGTTGCAGCAGGCACTTCGCCTGTCCAACATCAACTTCGGCAGCATGGCACCCGCCTTCTGGACCTACGCGGCGACGTTCATCGTGATGGCGGGCGTCACCTGGTTCTTCTACCTGCGCTCCTCGTTCGCCATCGGCCGCGTCTCCTCGCTGGCCTACGCGAAGGTGTAGCCGCACCCACCGTCCGGCATTCGCGACCGAACCCCGAATGCCGGTCTGGGCAGGCAGCTCCGATTCCCCTCCGGAAGCTGCCGAGTCCTCCGAATGCCGCTGGGAAACAAGGGCCTCCCAGCGGCATTCGGCATTGCTCAAAGCATCAGCCGGACCATATCGGCGGTCCGTGCCAGCCCCGGAAGGGCGTCGGGGGTGGAGCGCGGGTGCAGGGCGTGCACGGCCAGGCGGAACATGACGGCGCGCAGCAGCATCTGGGGCCATTCGGGGAGGTCGGACCAGCGGTCGAGCAGGCCGTCGTCGGCGCCGCCCCAGGAGAGGGCGTCGATGACGATGACGCCCGCGGCCCAGGCGACGGGACGCCAATAGGGGGTGAGGTCGGTGAGGCCCGGGGTGGAGGTGCCCGTGAAGAGGACGGTGCCGAACAGGTCGCCGTGGACCAGCTGGGCGGGGGTCTGCACCGGCTTGCGCAGGGTGGCCAGTTGGCCGATGAGTTCCATGCTGCGCCGGCCGTCGGGCGAGGTGGTCGGCACCACGCCGCCCGCGCGCAGGCTGCGCAGCGGCACCGCCTCCCACGCGGCGCGATCGGCGGCCACGAAAACGTCGACGTCGACCCACGGCCCGACCGGCGGCTGCACGAGGAAGCGGGGGCGCTCCAGCTTCGTGGTCGCCTGGTGCAGGCGCAGCGAAATCGAGACGACCTCGTCGTGGCGCCCCTCGGGGCTGCCTTCCAGGTAGGTGTCGGCGCGCCAGCCGGAGACCACGTAGCGACCGTCGGTGGCGCGCACCGGACGGGCGATGCGCAACCCGTCGACCTTCAGCGTCTCGCGGATCTTGGCCGACCACGCCGCCCGCGCGTGATCGGCGACCGGGCTCAGCACCACATCCCCGCAGCGCCAACCGCCGTCCCAGTCTCCGAGCCAGACCGGAGTCACTTCGCGCAGACCGAACGTGGCGCGCACGTGCTCGGGGGGTTCCACAGAAGTCACGGCCGTACGGTACCGCCGGTGAGGGGCCGGATTCGGATGCCGCGCCGGTCCGGTCGCACACCTGGTTACCGCTCGGATCCGGGCCCTGTGCGGCCCGGATCCGTCATCTCGCGGTCGCGCGCGTCCGTCAAGCGAACCCTCGCCGCAGCGAGGGCTCGCCCGTTCGAACACTTGGCGGACGAAGTCCGCGCACGGCCGGAGCGGAGGCGGAGGTCCGCTTAGTACACCGGCAGGCTGGTGTCGATCTGGTTGGCCCAGGCGACGATGCCGCCCTGTACGTGGGTGGCGTCGGAGAAGCCCGCGCTCTTGAGCACCGCGAGCGCCTCGGCGGAACGGATACCCGTCTTGCAGTGCAGCACAATCGGGCGGTTCTGCGGCAGCTCGGACAGCGCCTCACCGGAGAGGATGCGGTCCTTCGGGATGAGCTTCGCGCCCTCGATGTGCACGATGTCCCATTCGACCGGCTCGCGCACGTCGATGAGCTCGATCTCCTTGCCCGCGTCGAGCAGCTCCTTCAGCTCGCGCGCGGTGATGGTCGACCCGGCCGCGGCGGCCTGGCCCTCCTCGGACACCACGCCGCAGAACGCCTCGTAGTCGATCAGTTCGGTGATCGGCTGACGCTCCGGATCGCGGCGCAGCTTGATGGTCCGGTAGCTCATGTCCAGTGCGTCGTAAACCATGAGACGGCCGAGCAGCGGGTCGCCGATACCGGTGATCAGCTTGATCGCCTCGGTCACCATGACCGAGCCGATGGACGCGCACAGCACGCCGAGCACGCCACCCTCGGCGCAGGACGGGACCATGCCGGGCGGCGGGGCCTCCGGGTAGAGGTCGCGGTAGTTCAGGCCGCGGCCGTCGGGTGCGTCCTCCCAGAAGACCGAGACCTGGCCCTCGAAGCGGTAGATGGAACCCCACACGTAGGGCTTGCCCGCGAGCACCGCGGCGTCGTTCACCAGGTAGCGGGTCGCGAAGTTGTCGGTGCCGTCGAGGATCAGGTCGTAGTCAGCGAACAGCTCGACGGCGTTCTCCGGCTCCAAGCGGAGCTTGTGCAGCCGCACGTCGATGCCGGAGTTGATCTCCAGGATGGAGTCGCGCGCGCTGTCGGCCTTCGGGCGGCCGATATCGGATTCGCCGTGAATGACCTGGCGCTGCAGGTTGGAGGAGTCGACCTCGTCGAACTCCACGATGCCGAGGGTGCCGACGCCCGCGGCGGCCAGGTACAGCAGCGCAGGCGAGCCGAGTCCGCCCGCACCGATCACCAGCACCTTGGCGTTCTTCAGACGTTTCTGCCCGTCCACACCCACATCGGGAATGATCAGGTGACGGCTGTAGCGGGCGATCTCGTCCTTGCTCAGTTCCGCGGCCGGCTCGACCAGCGGCGGCAGGGACTTCGGTGATGACACGTCCAGGACTCCTCGAATCGAATTGGCCGATCGCGATGTGTGCAACGCCGGCGATCGCGCCGTTCTTCCCATTATCGTCGCGCACCGCGTCTGCGATCAGCCGCGCGGGTACGGCCAGGGGTTGAAGCGACAGCGTTTGCCGTCCATCGGAACGAGACCGCTCGGAGAGAGCGTGGCGATGTCGTTGTTCTCGGTGCCGAAGGTCTGCTGCATCATGATCGGCGCGAGGCCGCCGTCGGTCTCGCACGGCTGATGCTGGTGGTAGCCGATGGCGTGGCCGACCTCGTGATTGATCTGGTACTGCCGGTAGGAGCCGATGTCGCCTTCGAAGGCGAGCGCGCCGCGCACCCAGCGCACCTCGGAGAGCACCACCCGGTCCAGGTCGGCGTTGAAGCACGAGGAATCGATGGGAATGTCGAAACCGCAGGATTTCCGGGTGGTCTGGCGCGAGGTGAGCGAGATGCGGAAGTCGGGTCTGCCCTGATCGACGCGGCGGAAGGCGAATTTCTTGTCGCTCGCCCAGCTCTTCGGATTGGCCAGGGTGCTGTCGATCATCTTGGCCACCGACTCGTCGCCGCCGAAGCCGGAGGTGTCGACGCCGTTCTCGATCTCGACGGTGTAGCTGAAGTGGTACTCGGTGCCCGCCCCGAACTCGGCGGTGGCGCCGGGGACCACACGCCAGGTGCCCGCGCCGTCCTCGGTGAAGGGGCCGCCGTCGGGCAGCGCGCCGGTGGGCAGGTCGGCGGGAAATTGTCCGTCGCCGGGCGGTGCGCCGATGATGCCCGCGGTCGCGGTGCGCGGGCTGAGCCGTCCGAAACCGGGGGTCGCGCTCGAACCCGTGCCGCTGGTGCCGCCGCGCACCGCGTCGACGACCACCAGCACGGTGACCACGAACAGCACGGGAAGGGCGTACGCGCGCCAGCCGTAGGTGGAGACGAAACGGCCGAGCGCGCTCTGCTTTTTGGCGTTGCGATCGGGCCGCGGGCCGCGTGAGCGATTCGGATCGGGCGCCGTGGGATCCCAGCGCGCCCGAAGGGGCTGGTGGGAGCGGTTGGCGGCCGGGTAGAGACCGAGCGGGTCGTAGATCTCGACGCCGTTGGCGTCGCGTTGCGTCGGGGGTGTCGGCGCGGGGGTCGCGTCGTCGCCGTCGGGTTTCCGCGGCCACGGGTCGGTGCGATTCCCGCGCTCGGGTCTGGATCGGCCGGGCCGACCTGCGATCCCGGACCGCGGTACAGCGCCCGATCGGGCAGCCGCACCCGAATGCGTTTCGGGACCGGACTTTGCCACGGGTTCAGAGACTACGGAACCGGACAACCCGGAGCCAGTGGGGTCGTGCGCCTCGCGCCCGCCGCCGGACACGATCGGCTGGCCGGAATCGCGTAGCCGGCCCCCGTTTGCGCGCAGGGTCACAAACACAGGTTCTCATAGGGGTCACGACGGCCGGTCGGGTGCATCACCGAGCACGGTTCGCTGCGATTTATCTCACCGGCCGAACGCGATCGAGATCCCCGATCCGCATGTGAGCTACAACCGGGTATCGTTCATTGGATACCCGGTGCACAACCCCTTTTGCCGGGGAATCGACTGGGAGAGCCGAAATGACTGACCTCGTGGACCGGATGACGTCCCGCAAAATGTCGTCCGAGGCCGGGGCGCCGACCAAACGCGGTACACGGTTGCCGCGCGACGAACGGCGGGTGCAGCTACTCCTTGCGGCCAGCGAGGTGTTCGTGCTGCGCGGCTATCACGCGGCGGGCATGGACGAGATCTCGCAGGTCGCGGGTGTCAGCAAGCCGGTGCTGTACCAGCACTTCACCAGCAAGCTGGAGCTGTATATCGCGGTCCTGCAGAACTATGTCGACATGCTGGTGTCGAGCGTGCGCCAGGCGCTGCGTTCCACCACCGACAACCGCCAGCGCGTGCGCGCCGCCGTGCAGGCGTACTTCGACTTCGTCGACAACGAGATGCAGGGCTTCCGGCTGGTCTTCGAATCCGACCTGACCAGCGAGCCGCAGGTGCAGCGCCGGGTGGAGCAGGCCACCGAGGCGTGCGTGGACGCGGTCTTCGATCTGGTCGCGCACGACTCCGGCCTGGATCCCTACCGTGCGCGCATCCTGGCCGTCGGCTTGGTCGGCGCGAGTCAGTTCACCGCGCGCTACTGGCTGGAGGCGGATCGCCCGATCCCCAAGGACGAGGCCGTCGACACCACCGTGGCGCTGGCGTGGGGCGGTCTGTCGCACGTCCCGCTGCATCCGATCGACCACTCGGGCAACTCCCAGCGCTACTGATCGGCGGCGCGTTCCACCGCGCAGCGAACGCGAACGAGCCCTCGGGTTCCCGGTCGATGACCGGGAACCCGAGGGCTCGTTGCTTATGTCGTCAGACGGCGGCGAAGCCGACCCGGCCGCTGGTCGCGGTGCCGATCTCCACGTAGGCGACCTTCGATGCCTGGATCAGGTACTTGCGGCCCTTGTCGTCGGTGAGCGCCACCACGCCGCCCGAGCCGCTCAGCGCCTCGGACACCATCGCCTCGACCTCTTCCGGAGTCTGACCGCTGTTGATCACGAGTTCGCGCGGGCTATCCGAAATACCGATCTTGACCTCCACGGCCAACCTCCGAACCTAGAGTCCTGTGCGGCGGTCGGACGTCGCGTCCGCCCGAGCGCTCTTGCTGTCCGGTCCAAGGCTAGTGCAGGGCAACGGCCGCGCGGCACCGCACTGCCTACGCTGACTGCGAAACTCGATCGCCGCGACAGCCCGTCACTTGGGTTCGATCAGCTGGATCTCCAGCTCGATCTTCACCGCGTCGCTGAGCATGCCCGGCATCGGGCCGCCGACGCCGAAGTCGGTGCGCTTGATGGTGCCGGTGGCCGAGAATCCGGCGTGCCGATCGCCGGTCGGGCCGAAGTCCTGCACACCGCCCCACTCGACCTCGAGGGTGACGGGCTTGGTGACCGCACCGAGGGTGGCTTCGCCTTCGACGGTGAAGGTATCGGCGACCAGCACCGGACGCGGGGCACGGAAGGTGAGCGTCGGGCGGCTGGCCACGTCGAGGAAGTCGGCGGTGCGGATGTGGGCGTCGCGGTCGGGGTTACCGGTGTCGAAGGAGTCGAGGTAGATGGTGGCGCCGAGGGTCGCGGCGCCCGCCTCGTCGACCACGAATTCGGTTTCGAAGCGGGTGAATCCGCCGCGCACCTTCGCGATGCCGAGATGGCGGATGGTGAACGCGACCGAGGAGTGGGCGGTGTCCAGCGCCCAGGATCCGGGCTTCAGCTGCTGGGTGTCGGTGGTGGGTGCGGAAGTGTTCGTCATGCCATCGACCTTGTCCGGACCGCGGTCCGGCAACCAGACCGCCGTTATCCTGGACCTGCCAGGGCGAGGCTGATCGTCCGGGGAACGGGCACGATGGAGGCATGGCACGCAACGGTTTCGCCGAATTCCTCGTCGCACGCCGCGGTGAACTCCGGCCCGCCGACGTCGGAATGCCCGAGGGCGGCAGGCGTCGCACGCCGGGGCTGCGCCGCGAGGAGGTCGCGGTGCGGGCGGGGGTGAGCGCCGACTATCTGGCCCGGCTCGAGCAGGGCCGCGACACCAACCCCTCGGTGGCGGTGGTCGACGCGCTCGCCGACGCGCTGTTGCTCGAGGGCGCGCAGCGGCATCATTTCGGCTTGCTCGCGATGGCTTCCGGCAACGAATCTCGTTGCCCGGGTAGCGAATCCCCGCGCGAGCAACTCGGCGAGACGATCCGTGCGGTGCTCGACGCACTGCAGCCGACCCCGGCGTTCGTCATCGGCAGGCGGTTGAACGTGCTCGGCTGGAACCACGCGTGGGCGGACTTCGCGACCCCGCTCGGCCTGCTCGGCGAACACGGCGAGGCCAATATGGTCTGGTACACGTTCAAAGATCCGCGGGCGCGGCGGACGCTGCGCAACTGGCCTGCCGCGGCGGACACGTTCGCGGCGGCGCTGCTGCGGGCGAAGCTGCGCTGGCCCGGCGACGAACAACTGCTCGCGATGGTCGACGCGCTCCAGCGCGAGCCCGAGTTCCTGGAGCGGTGGAAGCCGCACCGGGTCGGCGGCGGGCCGGTGTCGAGCGTGCTGGAGTTCGATCACCCGGTGCACGGCGCGGTCGACGTGCCGTTCGAGACCATGGAGACCGACAGCGACCAGAGTGTCGTCGTCTGGCTGCTCGACCAGGCCGCGACCCGCGCCCCAGGGCTGCGGCTGGTGCACAACCGAGCCGCGAACGAATAGCGCGGGGCCTGGCGTCCAAACGCCTCAGATTCCGAGAACTGCCATCCGCTGGGCGTGGCTGACCTGCATACGCTCGAACAGCTCGGCGATGCCGTTGAGGTCGCCGGTCGCGGTGAGCACCAGATCGGTGAGTTCGTCGCGCTGCGCCATGACGTACTGGGCCTGGGTGATCGCCTCGCCGAGCAGCCGCCTGCCCCAGAGCGTCAGCCGGTCGCGCTCGGAGCGGCTGGCCGACACCGCGCGCCGCACCTCCTCGACCACGAACTCGGAGTGGCTGGTCTCGGCGAGCACGTCGCGGACCACGGCGGTCACGTCCGGCGCCAGCGCACCCGCGATCTCGCCGTAGAAGTCCGCGGCGATGCCGTCACCGACGTAGAACTTCACCATCGACTCGAGCCAGGTCGAGGGATCGGTGGACGCGTGATAGGCGTCGAGGGCCCGCACGAACGGGGCCATCGCGTCGAACACCTCGACCCCGCGCTCGGCCAGCGCCGCCTCGAGGGTCTTGAAGTGGTCCATCTCCGCCGACGCCATCTTCGCGACGGCCACCTTCCCGCGCAGGGTCGGCGACAGCTTGGCCTCCTCGGCCAGCCGGTAGAACGCGGAGATCTCACCGTAGGCGAGCACGGCGAACAGGTCGGTCACGCCAGGATGATCTGCGGCGATGGGCGAGATTGCCGGATCGAACGAAACGCCAAGCGCTGCAGATGACTGTGCTCCCATGCCGCCCAGCTTAATAGGCGCGGCTGGAAGAAGTCCGCCAACAGCGCCCTGCGGTGAGTGCCAACAGCGCCCGGCGGTCAGTTCTGTTCCGAGAGGAACTTGTCGAGGTAGACCCAGGTGGTGTCGCGGGCGGTCTCACCGGTGAGAATCCCGAGGTGGCTGCCGGGCGCGGTCTCGTACCGGACGGACGCGCCGGTCAGCGTGCGGGTGCCCGCCTCGACGGCCGCGGCGGGCGTGATGACGTCGGTCGGCCCGCCCACCAGCAGCACGGGCACCGTCACGTCCGCGAGCGCGATGCGCCGCTCACCGAGCCGCACGACACCGCGGCCGATGTCGTTGTTGAGGATCAGGCGGCCCCACAGCTGGCCGTAGAAGCGGCCGGGGTAGCCCGGCATCGCGGCCATGAACCGGTCGATGGACTCCATCTTGGCCAGTGTCTCGGTGCGGGCGATGTTGCTCGCCACGAACCACGGCCTGGTGAGTTCGCGGTCCCACGCGGTGACCCGGTAGGCGGCGCGGGTGAGCCGAGCCGGGATGCCGCCCGCCGCCCTGACCGCGGTCGAGGTGGCGATGCCGCCGGTCAGCTTCGCGACCGCGCGCAGCTGCGGGATGCCGGTCATCTTGTCGTAGTCCAGCGGGGAGCCGACGGCGGTGATGGAACGGATCGGCAGGTGCGCGTGCGCGGCGGCGGTGAGCAGCGCCAGCGTTCCACCGATCGACCAGCAGACCAGGTCCACCGGCTTGCCGCCGGTATCGGCGGAGGTGCGCACGATCGACTCCGGCAGGATGTCGTCGATCCAGTCCTCGAAGCCCATCCTGCGGTCGCCGAAGGTGATCTCGCCGTAGTCGACGACATAGGTGGCGCGGCCGGTGTCGCACAGGAAGCGCGCCAGGCTCTGATCGGGGCGAAGGTCGAAGCAGCTGGCAGGCGCCGCGAGCGGCGGCACGAGGAGCACCGCGGAAGCACCGTCCGACGCGCCGCCGTCGTAGCGGCGCAGCTGACGGTGCGGCTCGTCCCACAGCACCGTCGACAGCGCGGGGTTCGGCGCCTCGACACCCGCGCCGAAGGTCAGCGCCCAAGCGTTGCGGGCGGCGGTGGTGACGGTCTCTGCGATGCTCACCACAAGAATGTCTCACAGGTAGTACCACCGGTAACAGGCAAGTCCGTTTTGCGACGTTTCCCGCCCCGCGACCACCGCCCCGCCGACCGCCGCAACCAGCGACGCACGGCACGCGCGAATAGCACCCGGAGGGTACCAATTCGGGGCCCGTCGCGGATTCCGGCACGGCGATGAATTGTCAAGTCGCGCAGCGTCGGTCGACGCGATCACGACGGAAAACGGACTTTTGCCGCGCAATAACAGCGACGGCAATTCGAGCCGTGCACAATATCACGCTACAATCACTGCGGACAACGGAAATTTTCGTTCCCCGCGCGTCCGCCGTCCGGCGTGGCGCTGGGGCTCCGATGTCCAGGAAAATGTGCGCGCACCAGATCCGCACCGCGACTGCGCTGCGCCGATGTTCCCCGGTAGTTGCTGTTGGAAGACGGCACCCGACGACATCCGGCTGCGGCGAGCAATACCGGCGGATACGTGGTTGTCGTGGACCGACCGGTCCGCCCCACGCCTCGTGCGCGCGTGACGCGATAACGAGGAAGGCACGAACCTGAGCAAGATCACTGTCGAGCAGGAACCCGGTGTGGCGGACACGCTGTTGACGGCCGAACTGGACGCGACGCATACCGCCCCGACATTCGCCGAATTGGGGGTGCGCGAGGAAATCGTCCGTGCGCTCGCCGAGATCGGCATCGAACGCACCTTCGCTATTCAAGAACTGACCCTCCCGCTGGCGCTGGCCGGCGAGGATCTCATCGGTCAGGCCCGCACCGGTATGGGCAAGACCTTCGGATTCGGCGTGCCGCTGCTGCACCGCATCGCCACCGCCGATTCCGGTACCACGCCGCTGGACGGCACACCGCGGGCACTGGTCATCGTGCCGACCCGTGAGCTGTGCATCCAGGTCACCGAGGACCTGGAGAACGCCAGCAAGCACCTGAGCAATCACCAGGGCAAGTTGCAGGTGGCCTCGATCTACGGCGGCCGCCCCTACGAGTCCCAGATCGCGGCGCTGCGCGCGGGCGTGGACGTGGTGGTCGGCACGCCGGGCCGACTACTGGACCTGGCCAAGCAGAACCATCTCATCCTGGGCAAGATCGGCGTGCTCGTGCTGGACGAGGCCGACGAGATGCTCGACCTCGGCTTCCTCCCGGATATCGAGCGCATCCTGAACATGGTCCCGGAGAAGCGTCAGACGATGCTGTTCTCGGCCACCATGCCCGGCCCGATCATCACCCTGGCCCGCACCTTCCTGACCCGCCCGACCCACATCAGGGCCGAGGAGCCGCACGACTCCGCGGTGCACGATCGCACCGCGCAGTTCGTGTACCGGGCGCACGCACTGGACAAGGCCGAGCTGATCGCGCGGGTGCTGCAGGCCGAGAGCCGCGGCGCCACCATGATCTTCACGCGCACCAAGCGCACCGCGCAGAAGGTCGCCGACGACCTGGCCGAGCGGGGTTTCGCGGTGGGCGCGGTGCACGGCGACCTGGGTCAGATCGCCCGCGAGAAGGCGCTCACCAAGTTCCGTAAGGGCACCGTCGACGTGCTGGTCGCCACCGATGTGGCCGCCCGCGGCATCGATATCGATGACGTCACGCACGTCGTCAACTACCAGTGCCCCGAGGACGAGAAGACCTACGTGCACCGGATCGGCCGCACCGGCCGTGCCGGCCGCACCGGCGTCGCGGTGACGCTGATCGACTGGGACGAGCTCAACCGCTGGTCCGCCATCGACAGCGCGCTCAGCCTCGGCATCCCCGAGCCGGTCGAGACCTACTCGCGCTCGCCGCACCTGTTCGCCGATCTCGGCATCCCCGAGGGCGTCACCGGCACGGTGCGCAAGGCGCGCCCGGCCCGCGACGAGGAGGACGTGGTGGTCGAGCGCGAGGCGCGCACCCCGCGTCAGCGCAACCGCAGGCGCACCCGCGGCGGTAAGCCTGCCGACGGCGCGGAGGTCGGCACCGAGTCGACCGTCGAGGTCGACGGGAGCGATGCCGAGCCGAACGCCGCCGAATCGAACGCGGAAGAGGGCCGGTCCCGCCGTCGCCGTAGGCGGCGCCGTTCCGGCTCGGCCGAGGGCGCGGACAACGGTGTGACGGAAACGAGCGCCGAAGGCGAGTCGGCCGAGAACGCCGACGAGCGTGCCGAGGCGGAGACCGCCGAAGCTCCGGCGCGGCGCAGGCGTCGTCGTCGCAAGGCGGCGGACGCGAACGGCTCCGCCGAGAACGTCGAGGCGGCCGACCCCGTCGTGATCGAGGCCGCGACTCATGTCGCAGCCGAGAACGCGGCACCTGTCACCGCCGAGACCGTGGCACCTGTCGCAGTCGAGACTGCAGCTCCTGTCGCGGCCGAGACTGCGGCTCCTGTCGCAGCCGAGGCCGCGGCGCCCACGGCCGCCGAGCCTGTCGCCGTCGAGACCGCGGCACCCGTCGCGACCGAAGCAGCCGCGCCTGCTACGGCCGAGACCGCCGTATCCGAGGCGACCGCCGAGGAAGCGCCCGCGAAGCCCGTGCGCCGACGGACCCGCAAGACGACCGCGGCCGAACCTGCGGACAACGGCGCCGCCGAGAACGGCACCGGCGAGGCCGCGGCCGAACCGGTCAAGCGCCGCCGCACCCGCAAGACGGCCGCCGCGCCGGTCGACGGGAACGGCGATGCTCCCGCCGACGCGGAGGCCGCCGAGAAGCCGGTGCGCCGACGCAGGCGCAAGGCCGACGAGGCCGAGGCGAACGAGACCGTGGCGGCCACCGCGGGAACGGCTGCTTCGGCATAGTTCGGCGGATCCGCTAGTCTCGCAATCGTGCTCGCACCCGAGCGGCGGACGCGCGCCGACATCATCTCCGCAGTCGCGATCGCCGTGCTCGTGGCGGTCGCGGCGCTGGTGGTGTGGGCGCGCGGCGACGCGACGGGCACCGAATCGGTGATCGCGCAGACCCCGGCGACCACCCCGCCGACCGCCGACAAGCTCCCCGCGAACCTGCGGGAGCTGTGGCACGCACCCGACGACGCCAGCGCGCGAGCGCTGGCGTCCGGGGGCGCGGTGATCACCGGTTCGGAGGGCACCGTCACCGGACGCGATCCGGCCACCGGCGCCGAATTGTGGCGCTACCGGCGGGATATGCCGCTGTGCGGGGTGGAGGCGCAGTTCGGCATGGTGGTCGCGGTGTACCGGGATCAGCGCGGCTGCAGCCAGGCCACGCTGCTGGCGGGCGACACCGGGGAACGGCGCACCGCGCGCAGCAGTTACATGGATCCGAGCGTGCGGCTGTCCGTGGACGGCACCTATGTGCTCGCGCAGGGCGAGCGGCGGCTGGAGATGTGGCGCTCGGATCTGGTGCGGACGCTGGAGTACGGATACGTCGACGCGCCGGTGAACGTGAAAACCCAACCGCGCAAAGGCTGCACGCTGCTCTCGGCCGCTTCCAGCTCGTCCCGGCTCGCCGTACTGGAACGCTGCCCCGACGATCCGGCGTCCCGTCTCACGGTGCTCAATCCGGCGCCCAAGGACAACACGGTGCCCGAGGAGTACGGCTCGCACGTGCTGGCGGGTGCGGGCGCCGATTCGCCCGGCGTCAGGGTGATCGCGGTGTCGGACAGCCGGATCGTGCTCTACCTGCCCGGCGGAACCGTCTCCGGCGCAGGCGAATCCACGCCACCGCGGCTCGCCGTGTACGACAGCACCGGCAATCCCCTTGTGGTGCACCAGCTTTCCGCCCCGCTCGCGGAGAACACGACCACCACCCGAATCGGTTCGTCCTATCTGGTGTTCACCGGCAACAGCCTGATCGCCTTGAACGCAAGCACTTTCGATCCGCTCTGGGCCGCGTCCAACGCAGTGGGCTCGCCCGCGCTGATGGCCGGGCGGCTACTGATGCCGGTCACCGGCGGCCTCGCTGTCCTCGACCCCACCTCCGGCGCGGACGTCGGCCGCATCCCGGTCGAGCGCCCCGGCTACACCGGCAGCCCGATCTCCCTCGCTGTCCTGGGAACCACCGTCCTCGAGCTGCGCGACGGAGAGCTGCACGCGCTCGGCTGACACACCGGGTAGTCGGCGCCGGGCATTCGTGACCATGATGGAGACCATGTCCGCACACAACGACGCCCGGCTGGTTCTGCTCCGGCACGGCGAGACGTCCTGGTCGCGCGAACGGCGGCACACGAGTCACACCGATCTCCCGCTCACCGAGCACGGCGAGCGGCAGGCGGAGGCCGCCGGACGGGTCATCGACGAGCTGAAGCTGCGCGACCCGCTCGTGCTCACCAGCCCGCGGCAACGCGCGGTGCGCACCGCGGCGCTGGCGGGTTTCGCCGAGTCCACCGTCGAGAACGACCTCGTCGAATGGGACTACGGCGACTACGAGGGCTTGACCACCACGGAGATCCGGGAGACCACGCCGGGGTGGACCATCTGGACCGGCGCGACACCCGGCGGCGAGACGCCCGCCCAGGTCCGCGCCAGGGCGGACCGGGTGCTCGGGGCCGCCGAGTCCGCCCTGCCGGAGCGGGACGTGGTGCTGGTCGGGCACGGGCACTTCTCCCGGGTGCTGATAGCCCGGTGGGCGGAGTTCGAGGTCGTCGAGGGCCGCCGCTTCGCCATGACCACCGCCGCGGTGAGCCTGCTCGGTTACGAGCACGACGAGCGAACCATCCACGCGCACAACATCGTTTCGACCATCGAGGGAGCCAAGTGATCGCCGATCGAATCCGCCGCGCCACCCCCGCCGACGTCCCGGCGATGGTGGACCTCGTCTACGACCTCGCCGAGTACGAGAAGGCGCGCCACGAGTGCACGCTCACGCTGGAGCAGCTGCGCGCCGCGCTGTTCGGGCCTGCGCCCGCGCTGTTCGCGCACGTGGCGGAGGACGAGACCGGGGTGGTCGGCTGCGCGATCTGGTTCCTGAACTTCTCCACGTGGGACGGCGTGCACGGCATCTACCTGGAGGACCTGTACGTCAAACCCGAGACACGGGGCAAGGGCTACGGCAAGGCGCTCATCGCGGCCTTGGCCAAGGAGGCGCTCGACAAGGGCTACAGCCGCGTCTCCTGGTCGGTGCTCACCTGGAACTCGCCGTCCATCGACTTCTACCGCTCGATCGGAGCCGTCGAACAGGACGAGTGGGTCGGGTATCGGCTGGCGGGCGGCGAGCTGGTGAAGCTGGCCGCCGAAGTGTCCTGAGCCGCGCGGAGAACCGGTGCTGATCGAGATACCCGAGCGCTGGCCCGCCGACGCCGAGGAGGCGAGGGCGATCCAGGACGCGCTGCGCCCGCTCGTGGTCGCCGCGAATCCCCGTCCGCCGCAGTACCGCACGGTGGCCGGGCTCGACTCGGCCTACGACGACGAGAGCGGTGTGGTCGCCGCGGCCGTCGTGGTGCTCGACGCCGCGACGCTCGCGACGGTCGACACCGCGGTCGCGCACGGCGCGGTGAGCTTTCCGTACGTGCCGGGCCTGCTCGCCTTCCGCGAGCTGCCCACCACCCTCGGCGTGCTCGAACGACTCGGCGCCGCACCGGATCTGCTGATCTGCGACGGCCAGGGCTTGGCCCATCCGCGCCGCTTCGGGCTGGCCTGCCATGTCGGCGTGCTGGCCGGGGTGCCGACGATCGGGGTCGCCAAGAACGCGTGGGGCGACTACACCGAGCCGGGGCCGGAGCGCGGCGACGCATCGGATCTGCTCATCGACGGCGAGGTGGTCGGCAGGGCGCTACGCACCAGGACGGGCGTGAAGCCGGTGTTCGTCTCGGTCGGGCACCTGATCGATCTCGACACCGCCTGCGCGCAGGTGCTCGCGCTCACGCCGAAGTACCGCCAACCCGAGACCACCCGCCGGGCCGACGCGCTGTGCCGAGAGGCGCTGCGCGCGGCGATCGCGGGAGAGGCGCAGGCCGGCTAGTCCGGCTCCACCCCGTAGTCCTTGGCCAGCCACTGCGTCGAGGACGGCACGAACAGCAGGATCAGCGCGGCGACCACGACGACGCCGAGCAGCGCGCCGTACACCGGCTGGTGCGAATCGGTGAGCAGCGACCACACCACGGGAAGCAGCAGGATCTGGGCGATGACGGCGACGGCACGGCCCCAGCGATGGCCGAGCAGCAGCCCGACGCCCGCGGCGAGCACGGCGCCGCCGAGGATGCCGAACCATGCCGCGGTGCCATAGCCGCTGGCCTGCGATTGGTCGTGACCGAGCAGCCCGCGCACCACGAGCACGATCGCCACCGTCACCGCGACCGCGCCCTCCAGCGCGACGAGTCCGCCCGCGCCGCGCACCGTCGCGGGGACCACGTCCGCCGAAACCTCTGCCTTGCCGCTTTCCGCCACGCGCCAAGCCTACGACGCGGCGTAGGGTGCGCCCGGTCACGGCCGCGCCCGCCGACACCTCCACGCCGCTGCCGGGCATACCGCCGACCGCGCGCACGCCGTCCGGCGAACCGCCTCCGCTGCGCCTACTAGGCTGCGAACGTGCGGACGTTGCTGATCGTGAACCCGAATGCCACCTCGACCACACCGGCGACCCGAGATCTACTGGCCCACGCCCTGGAGAGCCGCACTCAGCTGACCGTTGCGCACACCCAGCATCGCGGCCACGCGGCCGAACTGGCCCAGTGGGCATCGACCAACGAGATGGACCTGATCGTCGTGCACGGCGGCGATGGGACGGTCAACGAGACCATCAACGGTTTCCTTCCGCTGCCCGAACTGAACGACGGACAGGCGTGGATCCCCCGGCTCGGAGTGATCCCCGGCGGCTCGGCCAATGTGTTCGCCAGAGCGCTCGGCATCTCCCCCGATCCGGTGACCGCGACCAACCAGCTGATCGACCTGCTGACCCTGAACCACGACCGCAAGATCGGCCTCGGCCTCGCCGACGACCGCTGGTTCACCTTCAGCGCGGGCGTCGGATTGGACGCCGATGTGTGCGAGGCCATCGACGCCAGTCGCGCCAAAGGCCACGCCGCCACCCCAGGCCGCTATATTCGAACAACTGTGCGACAATTCTTCCGCGCGAAGCGTCGGGAACCGCACATTCGTATCGAAATTCCGGGGCATCAAGCGGTCGACGAGGTGCACTACGCATTCGTCACGAACGCCAGTCCGTGGACATACCTGAACGCCACGCCGGTGCGCACCAACCCCGGCACGAGCTTCGAAACGGGCCTCGGAGTGTTTGCCGTGCGGTCCATGGCGGTGCTGCCCACCCTCAAGCTCGCCGGGCAACTCCTGTCCGCGAACGGAAATCCCAAGTCCCGCAATTTGTTTCGTGAAGACGACGTGCCGACGGTGCATATCGAGACGAAGGAGCCCATCGGCCTGCAAATCGATGGCGACTTTATCGGGAAACGCAACGTGGTGGATTTCACGGCGGTCCCCGACGTGCTCGAAGTGGTCGCGCCACAGCCACTCCGCTGACGAAACGCCGCGAAAAACTCGCGGTTGTGCTGCGAAAACCACCTAGAGCGAGTACAAAGGACCGGGCAGGTCCCCCTTGGGGGCACCTCGATGGCGTGAGCTTCCCCACGGTGCACCGGATACCTATTGACATCTACGGTGTTCGTGAAAGCATTCACAAGCAACCGTGCGGAAACATTCGAGTCGCACAAGTGAACGATCCACTAACGACAGGCGCCCTTTGCGGCGCCCAGCAAAGGAGCAGAGGAATGGACTGGCGCCACAAGGCCATCTGTCGCGATGAGGACCCCGAACTGTTCTTCCCGGTGGGTAACAGTGGTCCTGCACTCGCGCAGATTGCCGATGCCAAGCTGGTCTGCGCTCGCTGCCCCGTTACTGCCGACTGCCTGTCCTGGGCCCTGAAGTCCGGACAAGACGCCGGCGTGTGGGGTGGTATGAGTGAGGACGAGCGCAGGGCGCTCAAGCGTCGCAACGCGCGCACCCGCACCCGCACCGTCGTCTGACAAAGACGACCGGCCTTACCGGGCCCTGTCCAGCCCGGCCCGGTAAAGCATTCAGCCCGGCACCCTCGAGGTGCCGGGCTCTATTGTTTTTGCCGCGACTTCGTCGCGGCGGTTCGCGGCCCCTTTTGTCTCGCGCCCCAGCAGCCGAGACTTGCGACTTCGTCGCGTGCGCTTCGGCTGCTGGGGCGCGAGACGGCCGCGAACTTTTATGGTCGGTCTCGCTTCGCTCGAAACCTGTTGTTGGACAGGCTTATTGTCGTGGTTGCGTGGTGATGGACGGTGACACGCCGGGAGTGTGCAGGGACACGCCGTGAAGTCAGGAGATCTTCGTCACATGACGATGACCGTGTGGGGGTTGAGGTGGCCTGGTTTCGCCGCTGGAACGGCCCGTGGGTGCGGGCGATAGTCCCCAGTCAGCAGCCTGAGGACGGACAACAGCCCCAGGTCAGCAGCCCGAGGGCGGACGACAGTCCCCGACCAGCGGCCTGGGGGCAGACGATAGTTCCCGGCAACAGCGTGGAGGCGGGTGATAGTCCCCGGTCAGTGGCCCGGAGCGGGCGATCGCGTCAGGTCAGCGACCTGAGCGGCGGCCGAGTGGGACGCGCAGGACTGCGTCCGTGCCCACGTCGGCGCCGGGGTGCAGGCCGATGGAGCCGCCCAGTTCTGCGGTCACCAGGGTGCGCACGATCTGCAGGCCGAGGCGGTCGGAGGCTTCCAGGCTGAAGCCGGGCGGGAGGCCGCGGCCGTCGTCGCTGATGATCACGTCGAGCCAGCGGGCGGAACGTTCCGAGCGAATCGTCACGGTGCCGGTTTGGCCGGAGTCGAAGGCGTGCTCGATGGCGTTCTGCACCAGCTCGGTCAGCACCATCACCAGCGGGGTGGCGCGTTCGGCGGAGAACACGCCGAGCGAGCCGGCGCGGCGCACCTTGATCCTGGTGGTGTGCACGGTCGCGACGTCGGCCATTATCGGCAGCAACCGGTCGACGACCTCGTCCAGATCGACCTCTTCGTCCACCGACATCGACAGCATCTCGTGCACCGAGGCGATCGAGGTCACCCTGCGCACCGACTCGGTCAGCGCGACCTGCGCCTCCTCGTTCTCGGTGCGCCTGGCCTGCAGACGAAGCAGCGCGGCGACGGTCTGCAGGTTGTTCTTCACCCGGTGGTGGATCTCGCGGATCGTGGCGTCCTTGGACAGCAGCGCGCGGTCGCGCCGCTTCACCTCGGTGACGTCGCGGACCAGCACCGCGGCGCCCGCGAGTTCGCCGTGCGGGCGCAATACCAGGGTCCGCAGCAGCACCGTGGCACCGCGCGCCTCGACCTCCATGCGCCGTCCGGTGCGCCCGGCCAGCGCGGCCTGGATGTCGCCGACGACCTCTTGGGCGTCGAACGGGTCGGTGATCAGCGAGCGGGTGGTGACGGCCAGATCCTGCCCGGCCAGATCGCTCTGCAGGCCCATCCGGTGGTAGGCCGAGAGCGCGTTCGGGCTGGCGTAGACCACGGTGCCGTCGGTGTCGAGCCGGATGAAGCCGTCCCCCGCGCGCGGGCTGGAGTGCGTGGCGGCCCGGTCCTCGGGGGTCGGGAAGCTGCCGTCGGCGATCATCTGGCACAGGTCGTCCGCGCAGGCCACGTAGGCGATCTCGAGGGTGCTGCGGACCCGGGAGCGCTGCATGTCGGTATTGCGGGAGAGCACCGCGATCACGTCGTCGCCGCAGCGCACCGGGATGGCCTCGCGGATGGCGTGCACCGGGTGTGGGTGGTAGACGCCCTGCGCCTCCACGTCGCTGTCCGCGCGCACGATCTTGCCGGTCAGCAGCGCGTCGAAGACCTGCGGATGATCGGCCTGCACCGCGGTGGTGCCGACCATGTCCTCCACGTGCACGGTCGCCGCCGTGGTGGGGCGGCACTGGGCGACACAGACGATGTCCGCGCCTTCGACCACCGGTCCCGCACCGACCCACAGCAGCAGGTCGGCGAAGGAGAGGTCCGCGAGCAACTGCCAATCTCCCACCACCCGTTGCAGGTGGTCCACGGCGACGCCGGGCAGATCGGTGTGTTCGGCAAGAAGCTCGCTCAGTGTCGCCACGTTCGGTCTACCGCTTCGCGCTAGGAAATGACGGCGATGAGATCGCCCTGCTGTAGCACCTGACCCGGCGCCACCGCGAGGGCGGTGACCTCGCCGCCGCCCTCGGTGATCACCGGAATCTCCATCTTCATCGACTCCAGCAGAATCAGCGTTTGGTCGATTTCGACGTGGTCGCCCACGGCAACCTCCACGGTAAGGACCGTGGACACCATCTCCGCGCGCACTTCCTCAGCCATGACACCTCATTCACTCGGTTGATCGGGCGGCTCCGCCGAGCCTCCGGCGGCGACACCGCACCGCGCCTGTATCCGCTGAAGGTACAGCCAACCACATATGAAACAATGGCCTTCAATCAGATGTGTTCAATCAAATGTGTTCCCCGCGATGGCGGGGATGATCCGGGAGACTACCGATGGGTAAGCGTGGACGTAAGAAGCGCAGCCGCAAGGGCAACGCCGCGAACCATGGCAAGCGGCCCAACGCCTGAGCCGGTTCGCTGACAACACTGAGCGGCACCCTCCTCCGAACGGAAGAGCGTGCCGCTCAGTCGTTTCCGGGCATCGAGCGGCGAGAACGCCACCCCGCGCGAACTATTCGCTCTCGGACTCGACCACCCTGATCGACCTGTGAATCTCCAGGGTCAGCCTGTCGCGCAGCGAATCCGGCGCCTTGTCACCGCCGCACTTGCGGCTGAGCAGACTCTTGATCTTCTCCTCGATGCCGTACGCCTCGATGCACGGCGAGCAGTGATCCATGTGATGCTGCAGACGAGCGCGGGTCGCGTCGTCGCATTCACCATCCAGCATCAGCCACACGTCGGCGATTACCGCCGTGCAGTCGAGCTCCATGTCGGGGTCCCGCTCCACACTCACTGCTTGACCTCCTGGCGCTCGCTACGGTTGAACCCCCGTTCGCGCGCCACGTCGGCGAGCAAACCCTTCAGTTGCTTGCGGCCGCGGTGCAGCCGGGACATCACCGTACCGATGGGAGTGCCCATGATGTCGGCGATCTCCTTGTACGGGAAGCCTTCGACATCCGCGTAGTACACCGCCATCCGGAACTCCTCGGGCAGCTCCTGCAGCGCGGACTTGATGTCGTCGTCCGGCAGTGCGTCCAGAGCCTCGACCTCCGCCGAGCGCAGACCGGTCGAGGTGTGCTCCGCGGTGGCGGCGAGCTGCCAGTCGGTGATCTCGTCGGTCGGGTACTGCGCGGGCTGGCGCTGCTTCTTGCGGTAGGAGTTGATGTAGGTGTTCGTCAGGATCCGGTACAGCCAGGCGCGCAGGTTGGTGCCCTCCTTGAAGGACTTGAACCCCTGGAACGCCTTGACATAGGTCTCCTGCACAAGGTCCTCGGCATCGGCCGGGTTCCTGGTCATACGCAGCGCCGCGCCGTAGAGCTGGTCGAGCAGCGGGAGCGCGTCGCGCTCGAATCGCTGCGCCAGCTCGGCATCATCGACCGCGGTGCCGACCTCGTCGTCGTCGTGCACCACGCCTTCGTCGCTCGTCACACCTGTCCCTTCGATAGCTGTACCTGCCAAATCTACCGGCAAGTCCAGATCCGAGGGGAACCCGGCTTCCGTCGGCGACGCGACGGTCCACACCGGACGTTCGTCGAGCAGAACGGACACCGACATCTCCTTCACGTCGTCATCGTGCTGTTCGTCCGGCGCGACGGCGGGGCGCCGCGCCTGTACCGCATGCAACATGCCCGACTCACGCTGTGTTCCCGCGCTTCGTGCGCCGTGGCCTCCCGCACGGCTCGAACGGCACCGGGACGTGCGGCGCGAGCCGGAAATCGAGTTGCGGCGCGAGCAGGGCGCGCCGTTACTCTGTCGCCCATGGCAGGCGCCTCGACCCCCGCGATCCACACCCTGACCAAGGCCGGTGTGGCGCACCGCGTGCACTCCTACGCGCACGATCCGCGCGCCGACTCCTACGGCGCCGAGGCGGTCGATGCCTTGGCCGCCGAACTCGGCGTGACCGCGGCGCAGATCTTCAAGACGCTGGTCGTCGAGTTGTCGACGGGCACACTCGCCGTCGCGGTGCTGCCGGTGCCGAACACCCTCTCGCTCAAGGCCGCCGCCGCGGCGCTCGGCGCGCCGAAGGCGGCCATGGCCGACAAGACCAAGGCCGAACGCAGCACCGGTTACGTGCTCGGCGGCATCTCCCCGCTCGGGCAGCGCAAGCAGCTGCCGACCGTCGTCGACGACTCGGCGCTGCGCTGGGACCGGGTGCTGTGCAGCGCGGGCAAGCGCGGGCTGGAGATCGAACTCGCTCCGGCCGACCTCGTCCGCGTCGCGTCAGCCGTCACCGCGTCCATCACGGCCTGAGCGGAGTATCCGATCGGCTCCCGGGCTCCAGGAACGCGTCGAGGGAGCGAACGAACCGCGTCGGCGAGAATGACGACACAACCGGCGCGCGGGCGGCGTCGAATGCTCTGTGTAACGCCTCGGACGACAACGTAGCGAAACCGGCGGGCGCGCCGCCCCTTCTGTGCGTTACTGATCTCTGTATCACTCGCTCCACGTCGCTGATTTCTGCGTTACCGAACAAGGTCCGATTCATCCGACCCGAGGATGTGATGCGAAATGTCCCAGCACTCTTGTCTGCGCACCGCGATCGTGGCCCTCGCCGGAGCCGCCCTGCTGACAGTCGGCTCCGCCGCGTTGCAGGCGCCCGAGGCCGCTGCCGTGCCGGGCGGCCCGTCCGCGACTCAGGTCGAGGGCCCCTTCTCCGGGCTGTCCGATAACGAGTCCGACGACAATCCCTTCGCCGGGCTTTCCGGTGAGGGTTCCGACGACAATCCCTTCGCCGGGCTTTCCGGTGAGAGTTCCGACGACAAGTCCGACAAGAAGTCCGACCTGGACGAGGAGCTGAGCGAGCAGGCGGACAAGGCCGAGAAGAACGGCGGTGGCGTCACCACCGCGATCATCGATCTGGTGGCCAACGTCATCAAGTGCGGGCTCAACATCGCCATCGAGGCAGTGAAATGCAAGCTGTGAGCTGAGCCCGCCGGGAACAACCCGAAGGCCGGGCGATCACAAGAGGCTGATCTGCCCGGCTTTCTCCCCGCCGCCTGCACCTGGCGCCTCGGCGAGCAGTTCGGGACCGTTGTTCTTCACACTGTTCACCAGCGGAGACACCGGCCGAGCGACGATGCCCGACACCGCGTCCGCGCTCGGCGTCTCCAGCAACTCCGCGGGCGCCGGATGGTCCGGGTCCAGCCAGGCGTCCCAGTGCTCGCGCGGCATCGGCAGCGGCATCCGGTCGTGGATGCGGGTGAGGTCGCCGACCGCGTCGGTGGTCAGGATGGTGCAGGACAGCAGCGGCTCGCTGTCGCGCACCGAGCGGTCCCGCCACACCGACCACAGCCCGGCCATGTACAGCAGGGAGCCGTCCGCGTTGGCCATGAAGTACGGGTGTTTGACGGCCTTGCCCTTCGCGCCGCCGATCGGGTCCGGTTCGGTCAGCCACTCGTACCAGCCGTCCATCGGCACCAGGCAGCGCCGGTATTTCACGGCGTCGCGGAACGAGGCGGTGGTCGTCGCCTTGTCCGCGCGGGCGTTGAACAGCGGTTTGCCCTTGACCGGGACGCCCGGTTCGGCCGCCTTCGTCCAGACCGGGATCAATCCCCAGCGCATCCGCCGGATGCGCAGCGTCGGATCGTCGTCGGGATGGTCGTGCTCGTGGCGCTCGACCACGGTCAGCACCCGGTTCGTCGGAGCCACGTTGTAGTTCTCGAAACCGCCACCGCGCGAATCGTTTTCGCTGCCGGTCTCATCGATGGCGTCCAGCTCGACCGCGAGCCTGCCTGGGTTCGTCGTCGTCGCGTATCGTCCGCACATATCTCCGATACTCCCACCATGCACCGACAAGCCAGAGGACAATCGATACCGAGTGGTGACCTGGTGAGAGTTTTGACCTAGCATTCTCTCAACGGATGGGATGGCCATCACACCTGTCCGCTCCGGCACGCGCACCGACCGGCCACCGCAGAGGCAAGAGGAGACCACGTGACAACCACCGAGACCACACCCGCCACACCCGACACACTGCTGAAGTCTGTCGATCCGGCCACGGGCGAGGTCATCGCCACCTACCCCATCGCCGACGAGGACGCGGTGCGCGCGGCCGTCGCCAAGGCCCGTACCGCCGCCACCACCTGGGGCGCGCTGAGCTTCGACGAGCGCCGCACGCATCTGCTGCGCTGGTCGAGCCGCCTCGTCGCCGACTCCGAGGAATTCACCGCGCTCATCCACAAGGAGAACGGCAAGCCGCTCGACGACGCGTTCCTGGAGCTGATGCTCGCGCTCGAGCACATTTCCTGGGCGGCCAAGAACGCCAAAAAGCTGCTCTCGCCGAAGAAGATCTCGGCCGGCATGCTGATGTCGAATTTCGCCGCCCGCCTGGAGCAGCGCCCGCTTGGCGTCATCGGCGTGATCGGACCGTGGAACTACCCCGTCTACACCCCGAACGGCTCCATCGCCTACGCCCTCGCCGCGGGCAACACCGTGGTGTTCAAGCCGAGCGAATTCTCCACGGGCATCGGCAATTTCCTCGCCGACGCGTTCAAGAAGGCCAACCCCGAACTGCCCGAGGGCGTCTTCGAGACCATCAACGGCTACGGCGCGACCGGCGCGGCGCTGGTGAAGTCCGGCGTCGACAAGATCGCCTTCACCGGCTCCACCGCGACCGGCAAGCGGATCATGGCCGCCGCCGCCGACACCCTCACCCCGGTGCTGCTGGAATGCGGCGGCAAGGACGCGGTGATCGTGGCAGGCGACGCCGACATCAAGGCCGCAGCCGACGCGGTCGCCTGGGGCGCCACCGCCAACAGCGGCCAGACCTGCGCGGGCGTGGAGCGGGTGTACGTGGACCGCTCGGTGCGCGAGGAGTTTGTCGCCGAGGTCAAGCGGATCCTCTCCGACATCAAGCCGGGCTCCGACGACAAGGCCTCCTACGGCCCGATGACGATGCCCAGCCAGATCGACATCGTGCGCCGCCACATCGAGGACGCGCTGAAGAAGGGCGGCACCGCGGTGCTCGGCGGCCCCGAGTCGATCAAGGGTCCGTTCATCGAGCCGGTCGTGCTCGTCGACGTGGACGAAGACTCCGAGGCGGTGGCCGAGGAGACCTTCGGTCCGACCGTCACCATCCGCACCGTCGACGGCGTGGACGAGGCCGTGGACCTGGCCAACAAGTCCAAGTACGGCCTGTCCTCGGCGGTGTACTCGAAGAAGAACGGCCTCGACATCGCCCGGCGGCTGCGCGTCGGCGCCACCTCGGTGAACTCGGTGCTGGCCTTCGCCGCCATTCCCGGACTGCCGTTCGGCGGGGTCGGCGACTCCGGCATCGGCCGCATCCACGGCGAACCGGGTCTGCGCGAGTTCGTGCGGCCGCATTCGATCGCGGTGCAGCGCTTCACGGTTCCCGGCATGGCGCTGCTCAGCTACACCCGCACCGACTCCACCATGAAGCTGCTGCGCAAGCTGGTTCCGTTCCTGCACGGACGCCACAAGTAATCGATGCTCGGTATGCGCGAACCCGCCGCCGCGGACGGCAGGTTCGCGCATACCCACACGCACCGATTCGGCCGCAGTTCACGACCGCCGGTGTGTCCGGCGACCCGATGGGCCAAGATGGACTGGTGACTTTCTGGCCAGCGCCCCACGTCGATGTCCCGGTACACGCGACCGTCACCCTGCCCGGATCCAAATCGATCACCAATCGCGCTTTGATCCTCGCCGCCCTCGCCGACGGACCCGCCACGATCACGGGAGCGCTGCGCAGCCGCGACACCGATCTCATGATCGCCGCGCTGCGCGCGCTGGGCACGGGCATCGCCGGTGACGCCGACACGCTGCACGTCACACCGGGGAAGCTCGGCGCGGGCGCGGTCGACTGCGGTCTGGCGGGCACCGTGATGCGGTTCCTGCCGCCGGTGGCGACGCTGGCCACCGGCGAGGTCGCCTTCGACGGTGACGCCCAGGCTCGGGTGCGTCCGCTGCGCACCATCCTGGACGCGCTGCGCGGGCTCGGCGCCGGTATCGACGGCGACGCACTGCCGTTCACCGTGCACGGCACGGGCGCGCTGCGCGGCGGCACGGTGACCATCGATGCCTCCGGGTCCTCGCAGTTCGTCTCCGGACTGCTGCTCTCGGCCGCGCGCTTCGACGAGGGCCTGACCGTGCACCACGACGGCAAAGCGCTGCCGTCCATGCCGCACATCGAGATGACCGTGGAGATGCTGCGTCGCGCCGACGTCAAGGTGCAGGCGCCCGCCGACAGCCGCAAGGCGCAGACCTGGGTCGTCGAGCCCGGCCCGATCCGCGCCGTCGACTGGGACGTCGAACCGGACCTGTCCAACGCCACGCCGTTCCTGGCGGCGGCCGCGGTCACCGGCGGCGAAGTGCGGATTCCGCACTGGCCGCGCCTGACCACCCAGCCCGGCGACGTGATCCGCGAGATCCTGGTGCGCATGGGCGCGGAGGCCCGTGTCTTCGACGGCGTGCTCACCGTGCGCGGGCCGGGACGACTGGCGGGTATCGACATCGACCTGCACGACGTCGGCGAGCTGACACCGACCGTGGCCGCGCTGGCCGCGCTGGCCGACTCCCCGTCCTGGCTGCGCGGCATCTCGCACCTGCGCGGACACGAGACCGACCGGCTGGCCGCGCTGTCCACCGAGATCAACCGCCTCGGCGGCAAGGTCACCGAGACCGAGGACGGGCTCGAGATCGTGCCCGCACCGCTGCACGGCGGCGCCTGGCACTCCTACGCCGACCACCGGATGGCCACCGCGGGCGCGATCCTCGGCCTGCGGGTGCCCGGCGTGGAGATCGAGGACATCGGCACCACCGCCAAGACGCTTCCGAATTTCGTCGCGCTGTGGGAGCGGATGCTGAACGACGGAGCTGCGCACTGAGCCGGCCACGACGCTCCGCCACGAGCTACGACGAATCCGATGTGCGGGTTCGTCCCGGCCGAAGTTCGCGTCCCCGCACCAAGACTCGCCCGCAGCACAACGACGCCGAGGCCGCAATGGTGGTTTCCGTCGACCGCGGCCGGTGGGGTTGCGTGCTCGATGGCGACTCCGATCGACGGATCGTCGCCATGCGGGCGCGCGAACTCGGCCGCACCCCGATCGTGGTCGGCGACCAGGTGGACGTCGTGGGCGATCTGTCCGGCAAACCCGACACCCTTGCCCGCATCGTGCGCGTCGGCGATCGCCGAACGGTGTTGCGCCGCACCGCCGACGACACCGACCCGTTCGAGCGAATCGTGGTCGGCAACGCCGAGAAGCTGTTCATCGTGGTGGCGCTGGCCGACCCGCCGCCGCGCACCGGTTTCGTAGAGCGATGCATGGTCGCCGCGTATGTCGGTGGGCTGCGGCCGGTTCTGTGTCTCACCAAGCACGATCTGGCCGCCGACTCCGAATTCGCCTCGGCCTTCGACGATCTCGACCTCACGATCGTCTACGGCGGTATCGACGATCCGCTCGATCCGGTCCTCGACTTGCTGACCGACCACCTCACCGCGTTCATCGGGCACTCCGGCGTCGGCAAGTCGACGCTGGTGAATCGCCTTGTGCCGGACGCCTATCGGGCGGTCGGCGAGGTCTCCGGTGTCGGCAAGGGCAAGCACACCTCCACCCAGTCCATCGCGCTGCCGCTGCCCGGCGGCGGCTGGGTGATCGACACTCCCGGCGTGCGCTCCTTCGGGCTCGCGCACATCACACCGGACGACGTCATCCTGGCCTTCAGCGATCTCGCCGAGGCGATCGAGCACTGCCCGCGCGGGTGCACCCACCTCGGGCCGCCCGCCGATCCCGAGTGCGCGCTGGATGCGCTGGCGGACAAGGAGCGACGGGTCGCCGCCATCCGCTTGTTGCTCGTCGCGTTGAACTCCAACGATCCCTGGTAGGACCTCGGCGGGACTCCGATTCCGGGGCACGCAGGCGAGGTGCTCGATGCGGAACCGGCCTCGGCCGACCATGATTTGGTGCCACGCCCAAGCGATCTCCGGGTCGCTGACATTTCTTCAAGACACATCTCGTTGTCGCCCAGCAGAGTGGTGGTCTCACGGATCGACCGAAGGAGAACCATGGATGAGACCACCGCCGCGCTGCCGGGTCGGCGGCGACGAATCGGGCTGATGATCGCCGCCGCGTCGGCCGCCCTGTTCGCCGGCAACGCGGCCGGTGTCGCCACCGCCACGCCGGACGTTTCCCACGAGCAAATGGTGCGCCTTCCCGAGGGAGACATCCATGTCGTCTCCAGCGGAGCACCCTCCGCCGATGCGGTGGTGCTGCTGCACGGGCTGGCCGGCTCGACCGCGTGGTGGGACCCGGTGATACCCGCCCTGCAGAATCGATACGTGGTGCGGGTCGACCTGCTCGGGCACGGCAAATCGGCCAAACCGGACAGTGGTTACAGCATGGCCGAGCAGGCGCGCCGAGTCGGGGACGTGCTCGACCGGCTCGGCGTGCGGCACGCGGTCGTCGCCGGACATTCCACCGGCGGGTATGTAGCGACCTCACTGGCCGAACAGCGACGCGACCTGGTGACGGCAATCGCGCTGATCGACACCGGTTCACGGCTGGATGCGTTCACCGACAACGGCCCGGCCGGCGACCTGTTGTTCAATCCGGCGATAGGGCAACCGCTGTGGCCCCTGCTCCCGGACGTCGTCATTCGGCACTCCCTGAGCAGCGCGTTCACCCGCGACGTACGAATTCCCGAGCAGATCGTTGCCGACGTCCGAGGCATGACGTACCGCAGTCTCACCGCGACATCGAACGCGTCGGATGCATTCCTGCGGGAACGGACCGAACCGGACCGGGTAGCCGACCTCGGCCTGCCGACCATGGTGGTCTTCGGCTCCCAGGATCGGCGCTGGCCGGCAGCGTCCTTCGAGGACTATCGCCGAGTCCCGCACGTTCGGATCGAATCCCTCGACTGCGGTCACACCCCCATGATCGAGGAGCCCGAGGCCACCGGGACCCTCCTCCGCGACTTCGCCGAGCAGTACTGACTCACGGCCAGAGGGAGACCTCAACCGCGCACGGCCGGAGCCGAGGCGATGCACGCGCGCCAGCACGACGATTCCGCGGACAGATCGCGCACAGGCGGGGCGATGGCGAAGGGACGCGCGATGAGCGCAGCCGGACACAGTCCACCAACAATTCGCGCATGACCGGAGCGAAGGCGGAGGTGCGCATAAGGTGGATCAGGTGACTCAGGAAGCCGTCGTCGCCGATCTTCTCCGTGCCGTGCTCGGGCCCCAGTTGCTCGGCGCCTATCGCCATGGTTCGGCCGCGCTCGGCGGGTTGCGGCCGCACAGTGATCTCGACATTCTGGTCGTCACCGACGGGAATCTGAACAGTGCGCAACGGCGCGCGCTGGTCGACGGACTACTCGCCGCATCCGGTGACCCGCGCGTTCCCGGCGCGCAGCGACCGGTGGAACTCAGTACGGTCGCGCACACCGATGTCCGGCCGTGGCGGTACCCGCCGACCCGCGACTTCCAGTACGGCGAATGGCTGCGCGACGACTACGAACGCGGCGCGCTGCCCACCTCCGTGCCGGATCCGGACCTCGCCGTATTGATCACGATGACCCTCCAGGCCGACTCGCCGCTGCTCGGCCCGCCGCCCGCCGAACTCCTCGACCCCGTCCCGCCCGAACACCTGCGCGGCGCACTACTCGACGGCATCACCGACCTGCTCACCGAACTCGACAGCGACACCCGCAACGTGCTGCTCCGCCTGGCCCGCGTCTGGATGACCTTGGAAACGGGCGAGATTCGCGCCAAATCCGAGGCAGCGAGCTGGGCCATCGACCGCCTCCCCGCCGAACACCGCCCCGCGCTCGCGCACGCCAGCGCCGTCTATCTCGGCGACGCCGAGGACGCGTGGGCCGACCGGCTACCGCAGGCACACGACACCGCCGCCGCCCTCGTCGGGGAAATACTCCAGCACAGCGCGTGAATCAGTGACCGTCGGGCTGCCCCGGCGCGAACGGCCACTCCTCGAAGTGGACGCAGCGGCCGGAGTCGTCGAAACGAACGATCCACAGATCGCGCCAGCGCGCGGGATCGTCGTGCGCGTACTCGACCTGGACTCGGACCACCGCGGTATCGCCGTCCACCGCGACGAGCTCCGAGGTCATGGTGAACGGCTCGTCCGGTCCGTCCCGGCCCGCTTCCCAGAACTCGGCCAGCGCCGCGCGGCCGACGATCGGGTCCGCCCACGGCGACACCACGTATTCGGCGTCGGCGGCGAACAATTCGGCGAGCGTGTCGGTGCCCGATGTGCGCCAGGCCCGTTCGTAACCCACCACCCATGCGCGAACCGTATCGCGATCCATTCCCGCACCGTACCCCGAGCGACGCGCGGTCACGGGGAACGTCGAACTTCGCCGCAATACTCGCGTTGCTCAGGCGCGCAGGACGGTGACTGTTCGACCGGCGGGTGTGGTCGCCTCGAAGAAGCCTGTGCGTTGGTCGATCGGGCCGGCTTGGGAGCGGCGGTCGAAGACGACGAGAACTCCGGTCGAGAGCACGAAACGGTCCAGGTAGCCGTCGAGTTGACCGAGGCCGCTGGTGAGCGGATCGGGTTCTCTGTCCCGCCACACCTTCAACTCCAGTGCTTCGAGCTGCCACGCCCGGTGGCCGTCGGCATCTGTATAGGGCTGGCGGACAAGCAGATCGATACGACCGCGACCCACCCCGTACTCGCGGTCGATGTAGCCGCCGCCGTTGACGATTCGGTGCAGGAACGCCATCATCACCAGCTGCGCGGCCGCTTCGTGGTAGCCCTGTTGGGCGGCGAGGACCTCGCCGTTCAGTTTCCAAAACGCGGCGAACTCGGTGAGCAGACGGGGGAAGTCGAGGCGCCCGTCCGGGAGCCGGAAGCTGCTCGGTTCGAGGAGAACGTTGTTCTCGATCGCTGAACCGAGCACCCGGAGGATGACCTCTTTGTAGATCGGGTTCGCGACGCGGACCGGCCGGTCGTCCGCGATGAGGCCGAGGTCCCGGACGTAGGAGACTGCGTCGTTGAAGGTGAGATCGGCATCCAGCAACGTGCCCGCGATCAGTGGTTCGATGACCATCCGCACGCGGTCCTCACCCAGCTTCGAGACCAGTGAATCCAGGTGGGTGGCGCGCGCGACGATCAACCGTTCCTTGGCCTCGTCGATGTGGTCGTCGGTGATCGTGGTTTGCACCCGCATCTTGTCGATCACCTCGGCGGCGAGAGCGTTGACGAGCCAAGGCTGGCCCTGTGTGTAGTAGTAAGCGAGATCCACTGCGCGGGGAGTGAATTCCTGCCCAGTCTCCTTGGTGTGCTGTGTGTACAGCTCGGCCACTTCGGCATGGGTGAAATTACCGATCTGCATCGACTCGACCTTGATGTTGAACGGACTGGCCGATCCGAGTCGCGACGGATCGCCGCCGGAGGCAACCTTGTAGTCCCGAACGTCGCGCAGCCCGCACAGTACGACCGCATGCACGAACTCGTCCCGTTCATCGGTAAAGCCGTCCCGCAGTTGCCTCAGCACGCTGCGCAGGCTCTCGCCCCGGATGGCGTCGATCTCGTCGAAGAACAAAACCAGCGGCCGAGGACAACGGGTGGTCCACGCGGTGAGTGCGACGGTGAGGCGGTTGCCCAGCTTGGCCTCTGGCCACGGGTCGGGGGGTAACAACTCGGGAGCGAATCCACGTGCCCTGGCCCGGTTACCTATCACATCCAGCAGGACTTGCTCTACGACATCGACGTCGTCACCGAAAGGTTCGGCGGACTCGCAGGAGAAGCGCAGCGCAAGGTACTCCCCCTCCTCGGTCAACTCCCGCGCCAGTTCCGCCAGACTGGTCGTCTTCCCCGACTGTCGCGGCGCGTGCAGGACGAAGTACTGGCCGCGGTCGATGAACCGGCGCGCGTCGGGCAGCCGCTCGGCGGCGGGAAGCATGTAATGCCGTTTCGGGTCACAAGGCCCCGTGGTGTTGAAGTACCGCACTGCCAGTCCTTCCCCTCCTGGCCGCGGGCGACACCTCGCTCGCGGCTTCGACCAGCACACCCTACTCGTGAGCCGCGGGCGAACACTGGCAAAGGGATGCCTCGCCGTGCGCGTGACCGAATCGAATAGGCAGGACAAGCAGGAAAAACGCCGAAGGCGCCCGGGAAACCCCGGGCGCCTTCGGCGTTCGAGTGGGTCAGTGCCGACGGCGGGTCTTCGGCGCGCGCTTGCCCTTGGTTTCGGCGCGGGCCGCTTCGCGGCGCTCGCGGCGGGTGCTGTGGGCGCCGCCTTCGGCGCCGTATTCCTCGGCGTCGCTGTGGACTTCGGCGCCGCCGCGCTCGTCCGGGCCCGAGTAGCTGAAGCCTCGGGTGCCGCGGTCGTCGATGCCCTTGGCGCGCAAGGCGGCCGGGACGCCGTTGGGAGCGGTGGGGGCGTCCTGCTCGGTGGGCAGCGGGGCCGGTGCGCCGGACATGGCGCCGACCGGGGAACGCAGGCCCGGGTCGACGGCGACGCCCGCGGGCTGCGGCTGCTGCACCTCGACCTGGAGGTTGAACAGGAAGCCGACCGACTCCTCCTTCAGGCCCTCGAGCATCGCGGAGAACATGTCGAAGCCCTCGCGCTGGTATTCGACCAGCGGATCCCGCTGCGCCATGGCGCGCAGGCCGATGCCCTCCTTGAGGTAGTCCATCTCGTAGAGGTGCTCACGCCACTTACGGTCCAGCACCGAAAGCAGCACCTGTCGTTCGAGATTGCGCATGGAGCCCTCGCCGGCCAGGCCGTCGATCTCCTGCTCGCGCTTCTCGTACGAGTCGTGCGAGTCGTCGAGCAGGGCGTCGAGCAGCTCCTCGCGGGTCAGGTCGCCCGCCTCGCCGACGCCGGTCTCGCCGGTCAGCTCCTTGTAGTCCGTGCCGACCGGGTAGAGGGTCTTCAGTGCGGTCCACAGCTTGTCCAGATCCCAGTCCTCCACGTAGCCCTCGGCGGTGGCGCCGTCCACGTAGGCGGTGACCACGTCGGTGATCATGTTCTGGACCTGGCCCTCCATGTCCTCACCGCGCAGGATCCGGTTGCGCTCGCCGTAGATGATGGTGCGTTGCTGGTTCATGACCTCGTCGTACTTGAGGACGTTCTTGCGGATCTCGAAGTTCTGCTGCTCGACCTGGGTCTGCGCGCTCTTGATCGCCTTGGAGACCATCTTGGCCTCGATCGGCACGTCGTCGGGCAGGTTGAGCCGGGTCATGATCGCCTCGAGCGCCGCGCCGTTGAAGCGCCGCATCAGCTCGTCGCCCAGCGACAGGTAGAAGCGCGACTCGCCGGGATCGCCCTGGCGGCCGGAGCGACCGCGCAGCTGGTTGTCGATACGCCGGGACTCGTGGCGCTCGGTGCCGAGCACGTACAGGCCGCCCGCCTCACGGACCGCATCGGCGTCGTCAGCGGTCTGCTGCTTGACCTGCTCCAAAGCCGGGTGCCAGGCGGCCTCGTATTCCGCCTGCGTCTCGACCGGGTCCAGGCCCTGCTTGCGCAGCAGGATGTCGGCGATGATGTCCGGGTTGCCGCCGAGCACGATGTCGGTACCGCGGCCCGCCATGTTGGTGGCGACCGTGACCGCGCCGGGCCGACCGGCCTCGGCGATGATCTCGGCTTCCTTCTCGTGGAACTTCGCGTTCAGCACGCTGTGCGGGATGCCGCGCTTGGTGAACTGCTTGGACAGGTACTCCGAGCGCTCGACGCTGGTGGTGCCGATCAGCACCGGCTGGCCCTTCTCGTGCCGCTCGGTGACGTCGTCGACCACGGCGGCGAACTTGGCCTCTTCGGTCTTGTAGATCAGGTCCGACTGGTCGGCGCGCACCATCGGCTTGTTCGTCGGGATGGGCACGACCCCGAGAGCGTAGATCTGGTGCAGCTCGGCCGCCTCGGTCTCGGCGGTACCGGTCATGCCGGAGAGCTTGTCGTAGAGGCGGAAGTAGTTCTGCAGCGTGATGGTGGCCAGCGTCTGGTTCTCGGGCTGGATCTCGACACGTTCCTTGGCCTCGATCGCCTGGTGCATGCCCTCGTTGTAGCGGCGGCCGACCAGGATGCGCCCGGTGAACTCGTCGACGATGATGACCTCGCCGTCGCGGACGATGTAGTCCTTGTCGCGCTGGTAGAGCTCCTTGGCCTTGATCGCGTTGTTCAGGTAGCTGACCAGCGGCGAGTTGGCGGCCTCGTACAGGTTGTCGATACCGAGCTGGTCCTCGACGAACTCCACGCCCGCCTCGTGCACGCCGATGGTGCGCTTCTTGATGTCGACCTCGTAGTGCAGGTCCTTCTTCAGCAGCGGCACGATGCGCGCGAACTCGGCGTACCACTTCGAGGAGGCGTCCGCCGGGCCCGAGATGATCAGCGGGGTACGGGCCTCGTCGATGAGGATGGAGTCGACCTCGTCGACCACCGCGAAGTTGTGCCCGCGCTGCACCAGGTCGTCCAGCGAGTGCGTCATGTTGTCGCGCAGGTAGTCGAAGCCGAACTCGTTGTTGGTGCCGTAGGTGATGTCGGCGTTGTAGGCGCTGCGGCGCTGGGCCGGGCTCATACCGCCGAGGATGACGCCGACCTCGAGGCCGAGGAAGCGGTGCACGCGGCCCATCCACTCGGCGTCGCGCTTGGCCAGGTAGTCGTTGACGGTGACGACGTGCACGCCCTCGCCGGACAGTGCGTTGAGGTAGGCGGGGAGCACACAGGTCAGGGTCTTGCCCTCACCGGTCTTCATCTCCGCGATGTTGCCGAGGTGCAGCGCGGCGCCGCCCATCACCTGGACCTTGTAGTGCTTCTGGTTGAGCACACGCCAGGACGCCTCGCGGGCCACCGCGAACGCTTCGAGCAGCAGGTCGTCGAGGCTCTCGCCGTCGGCGTAGCGCTCCTTGAACTCGTCGGTCTTCGCGCGCAGCTCGGCGTCGGTGAGCTGCTCGTGCTCCGCGTCGAGCGCCAGGACCTCGTCGGCGAGATGGGCGAGCCGCTTTACCGTGCGACCCTCACCAATCCGAAGCAACCTCGTCAGTGTCAGCGCAGGCACGGGTCTCGTCAGTCCTCTGGTCGGTGTGTCATATGTTCGGCCCCCACATCCTCCGCCGGGTACGGCGGAATCCGCAGCACGCCTCATGGTAATGCTGCATCCATGCTAGGCGTACGTCCGCGTTCGCTCCGGCCATGCGCGGGGACTGCGCCCGCTCGACGCCGGTGACCAGCGTCGTTCACATCACCCAGCGGCCGCGGGCGTCGCTTCTCACCGTACTCGCCTCGCGTCGCGCGCGATGCCCCCAGCGCGGCTGGGACCTGGGGTTCGGCGAACGGACACCGCATCGTCACCTCGGGCGCCTGCCGCAACCCCCGACGAATCATGCTGGAGCCGAACCGCTTCGAACGCCGGTGCCATACGATGGCAGGGATCCGGCGCGCCGACGGTGGCGTGCGACCGGACCGAACGTTCCCGCAACACTCCGGCACGCGGGACAGCAAGGGCAGTGCGGCTCGTGATCCCCTGATGCGGAGCGAGCGAAAGCGACGGTCGTCGACTGTGCAGTCCCACCCCTCGAGCGAATCGGACGGCAACCCTGCCGCGCGGGTTGCCACGGGTAAAGAAATGGACCGATTTCGCTGGATATGCCACAGGATCCACCACCTTTTCCTTGTCGCGAACGACAATGAGGCGGGGACACGGCATCGGAAGGAGCACCGGGCAGCGTGATCACGCGTTTGACGCCGCAGGACGCGGCGTTCTATCGGCTCGAGTCGAGCAGCAATCCGATCCATATCGGCTCGCTCGCGATCGTCCGCAACACCGACGACGGCCTTCTCGACGGCGAATCGACCCTCGACTACGACCGGCTGGTCGACCTGGTGGAGAGCAGGCTCTCGCTGGTCCCGCGCTACCGGCGCAAAGTGCGCGAGATCCCGTTCGCGCTGGGCAGGCCGGTGTGGGTGGAGGACAGCCGCTTCGACATCACCTATCACATCCGACGCTCCGCGCTGCCGAGCCCGGGCACCGACGAGCAGCTGCACGACCTGGTCGCGCGGCTGGCCTCGCGGCCGCTCGACCAGAGCAAGCCGCTGTGGGAGATGTACCTGATCGAGGGACTCACCGAGGGCCGCAGCGCCATCTTCACCAAGACCCATTCGGCGCTGGTGGACGGCGTGGGCGCGCTGGAGATCGGGCACGTCATCCTGGACGCGGGCCCGTCGCCGCGCGGCCTCGCCGACGACGCCTGGGTGGCGCCGCGCGAACCCAGCGACGTGGAGCTGCTGGTCGGCGCGCTCACCCATCTGGCGGCCCAGC
>NZ_BDBP01000049.1 GCF_001613045.1 Nocardia lijiangensis NBRC 108240
CGGCCTTCGCGCGGGGCGGGACCGCCGCCGGGGCCTTCGGGCGGCGCGTCGGGTCCGTCGTCGGGGTCCTCGGGACCGCGATCGCCGTCCGAGCCCTCGGCATCCTGGCGTTCGCCGTCGAATTCCGTTGGCGGCGTGGACTCTTCCGCGCGGTCGGCCTCCGCGGCGGCGTTCTCCATGGCTTCGTCGAGTTGTTCCTCGCTGATGCCCGGCTCGTCGAACGGGTCGCGCCGACGCCGGTGTGGCAAAGCGAGTTCCGCGGCGATCCGCACGTCCTCCGCGGTGACGACATCGCTGCCGCGCCAGGCCGCGTGCGCGGTCGCGGTGCGGGCGACCACGAGGTCGGCACGCATGCCGTCGACGTCGAAGGACGCGCACAGGGCCGCGATCCGCCGCAGCTCCACATCGTCGAGCGCGACCTCCGGCAGCCGGTCGCGGGCCGCCAGAATGCGCTCGGCGATCTCCAGGTCGGCGGCGGCGTAGCCGGCGGCGAACCCGGCCGGATCGGCCTCGTAGTCGAGCCTGCGGCGCACCACCGCCATGCGCACGTCCACCTCGCGGGAGGCGGCCACGTCGACGGTGAGACCGAACCGGTCCAGCAGCTGCGGGCGCAGTTCGCCCTCTTCCGGGTTCATGGTGCCGACCAGCACGAAGCGCGCGGGATGCGAATGCGAAACGCCGTCGCGTTCGATGTGCACGCGGCCCATGGCCGCGGCGTCGAGCAACACGTCCACCAGGTGGTCGTGCAGCAGATTCACCTCGTCGACGTACAGCACACCGTGGTGCGCGGCCGCCAGCAGACCGGGCCGGAACGCCTGCTCGCCGTCGCGCAGCACCCGCTCCAGGTCCAGCGATCCGACCACGCGGTCCTCGGTGGCGCCGACCGGCAGCTCGACCAGCCGCGCGGGCCGCGCGCCCGTCTCGTCCACCACCGGCGGCAGCAGCTGCGCCAGCGCGCGCACCACGGTCGACTTCGCGGTCCCCTTCTCGCCGCGCACCAGCACCCCGCCGATACCGGGATGCACCGCGCACAAGATCAACGCCAGCTGCAGCCGCTCCTGCCCGACCACCGCGGAGAACGGAAACCCCGCCTCGGCGTCGACACGAGGCGAACGGTACGAGGGTGCAGCTTCTACACGGGACAAAGGCACGCCCCCAGCCTAGGCGCGCACCTGTCTCGTCCACGAACCACCCCGACCGAGCGCTTGGCAGACGGCCGAACCCGAACGAGCCCCGCGCAGACCCCCAACCACCGTCGGAGCGCGTCTTATGAGCCCGTCCGCGGCCCGTCTCCCGTGTTCGAAAGGTGGCACACGCCACAGCATCAAAGCTGGGTCAGCGCACCTTCAACTCTTGGGCAACTAACCCCGGCGCATCGGGACGTGCATGATCCCGTCGTCGTCGAATTCCTCACCGTCACGCTGGAAGCCGTGCTTGGTGTACATGTCGACGAGGTAGGTCTGCGCGTTCAACCGCACGGTGGCGGAGCCGACCTCGGCGAGCGCGGCTTGCAGCAGGCGGGTGGTGTAGCCGTGGCCGCGAGCCGGGACGGCGGTGCAGAGGCGGCCGATGCGGAACGACTTGACGCCGTTCTCGTGTTCCTCGAGCAGGCGCAGGGTGCAGATGACCTCACCCTCGTCGTCGAGCCAGAAGTGACGGGTTTCCGGCAGCAGATCGAGTCCGTCCAATTCCGGGTAGGCGCACTTCTGTTCGACGACAAAGACTTCGACGCGAAGTTTCAACAGCTGATACAGGGTCGCGGTATCGAGATCCTGCGCCCATGACCGTTTGAGAGCAACCGTGGACATCATCGCGCCTTGCTATCACACCTACGGCGTCAGCGCGACCCCTGCGTGCTTCGGCGTGTTCGCGTTGTTGAGGTTCAGCGCCTTGTTCGTCCAGTCCCACACGTCGTGGAACAGGGCTTTGTCGTCGGAGAGCTTCACGCCGAGCGACGGGATCATCTGGCGCAGGCGCGGGGTCCAGTCGGCGTATTCGCGCGGGAAGCAGCGCTGCAGCACGTCGAGCATGGCGGTGACGCAGGTGGACGCGCCCGGCGAGGCGCCGAGCAGACCCGCGATGGAGCCGTCCTTGGCGGCGATGACGGCGGTGCCCAGTTCCAGCACGCCGCCAACGCCCTTGCGGCGGATGATCTGCACGCGCTGGCCCGCGGTGATGAGTTCCCAGTCGCGGCCGTCGGCGCGCGGGATGAACTCCTCCATGGTGTAGACCTTGCCCGCCTGCGACTTGAGCAGCTCCGAGACCAGGTACTTGACCAGCGACATCTCGGTGAGGCCGACGCCGAGCATCGGCGCGAGGTTACCGGCGTTGATCGACTTGAACAGGTCGGTGTTGCTGCCGTCCTTGAGGAACTTCGGGGTCCAGCCCGCGTACGGGCCGAACAGCAGGCCCGGCTTGCCGTTGATGACGCGAGTGTCCAAGTGCGGCACGGACATCGGCGGGGCGCCGACGGCGGCCTTGCCGTACACCTTGGCCTCGTGCTTCTGGATCAGGGCCGGGTTGGTGCAGCGCAGGAACTGGCCGCTGACCGGGAAGCCCGCGAAGCCCTTGATCTCCTTGATGCCGGACTTCTGCAGCAGCGGCAGCGCGCCGCCGCCCGCGCCGACGAACACGAACTTGGCCTCGACGGTGCGGGTCTGGCGGGTGCGCAGGTTGCGGACCCGGATCTTCCAGCTGCCGTCGCGCTGCTTGTCGAGGTCGCACACCTCGTGGCCGAAGGCCAGGTTCGCGCCGGTGGCGCCGAGGTAGCCGAGCAGTTCCTTGGTGAGCGAACCGAAGTCGATGTCGGTGCCGCCGTCGGTCCAGTTCAGCGCGACCGGGTCGGAGAAGTCGCGGCCCTTGGCCATCAGCGGCAGCCTGCGCGCGAACTCGTCGGGGGTGTCGACGTACTCCATGCCCTCGAACAGCGGGTGCCCGGCCAGCGCCTCGTAGCGCTTGCGCAGGTACTGCACGTCGTCGGCGCCGTGCACGAAGCTGACGTGCGGGATCGGGTTGATGAAGCGGGACGGGTCGCCGAGGATGCCGTTCTCCACCGCGTGGGCCCAGAACTGGCGCGACACCTGGAAGCGCTCGTTGATGTCGACGGCCTTGGTCACGTCGACCGAGCCGTCCGCGTTCTGCGGGCTGTAGTTCAGCTCGCAGAGGGCCGAGTGCCCGGTGCCCGCGTTGTTCCAGGGGTCGCTGCTCTCCGCCGCCGCGGCGTCCAACCGCTCGAACAACGAGATCGACCACTCCGGCTGCAGCTGACGAAGCAGCGCACCGAGGGTGGCACTCATGATCCCGGCACCGATGAGTACTACATCGGTCTTTTCAGTCATGGCAGCGTTCGGCACGGGTAGATCGACTTCCTTGTCACTTCTGGCGCGGCCACCGGCGTGGTGGTTCGCCTGGGCACGGGCGCTATGTGGTTTTGCGACGGGCGCTATGTGGTTGTTGCGACGGGCGCATGGTTGTTACGAGCCTGGCGTGACTCGGCGGTCGATAAGGTTACCCGCCGTTCACCTATCGCCAATTGTGCACCTCGCGCCGCCGCATTCCGGCAACGAACCCGGTGAATGTGACATAGATTCCTCCCCCGCTCCAGGTCGCGAGCGATCTTCTTTCCGGGCCGGACCTCGCCTACATTGAGTCTCGTGACGAACGAAACCTCGCTAGACGTGTCCGAGATCACGGATCGGACCGGAGGCAGTTGGCAGCCGGATGTCCTGGGAGCGGGGTACGAACAGCGGTCCATTCCGCTGGGCGCCGACCCCGACGGGGAGGGCCAGATCTCGGCCACCCTCGTGCGCTACCTCCCGGATTCCGGCGCGGCTGCCACCGAGTGCGCCGTGATCTACGTGCACGGCTTCACCGACTACTTCTTCCAGCAGCATCTCGCCGAGCATTTCGCCGCGCGCGGTCACCGCTTCTACGCCCTCGATCTGCGCAAGTGCGGCCGCTCGCTGCGCGACGGGCAGAGCCCGCACTACGTCACCGACCTCGCCTTCTACGACGAGGAGCTGGACGAGGCGCTGCGCATCGTCAAGGAGGAGACCGGCTCGGAGGTGTTGCTCGTCGCGCATTCCACCGGCGGCCTGATCATGTCGCTGTGGCTGGACCGGCTCAACCGGGCCGCGGGCGTCGCCGCCTCGGGCATCGTCGGGATCGTGCTCAACAGCCCGTGGTTCGACCTGCAGGGTCCGTCCTACTACCGGACCATCGGCACACCGATCATCGGCGCGCTCGGCCGGTTCCGCGCCATGCTGGAGATGCCGGGCGCCTCGATCAGCACCTACGGCGACAGCCTGCACAAGAGCGCGGCGGGCGAGTGGGATTACAACCTGGACTGGAAGCCGCTGGCGGGTGCGCCGGTGCGCTTCGGCTGGCTGCGCGCGATCCGCCGTGGCCACTTCCGGCTGCACCAAGGTCTGGACATCGGGGTGCCCGCACTGATCCTGCGGTCCCGGTTGACCAAGTTCCTGAGCAAGTACGGTCCGGCCGCCGACGTGGCCGACACGGTGCTCGACGTCCGCCAGATTCAGCGCTGGGCCGGCTGCCTCGGGGATCGCACCAACATCGTGCCGATCGATGGTGCCCGCCACGACGTGTTCCTGTCCGCGGCCGAGCCGCGCGCCAAGGCCTTCGAGGAGATGGACAACTGGCTGGACTGGCTGGCGGTGTATCGGCGCAAGGCCGAATCACCAGAGGCTGGTGCGTAGCACGATCTCGGTGGCCAGTTCGTGGGCGGCCTCGGCGGCCACGTTGTCGACGTCGACCTGCACCACGCGGAATTCGCCGTAGACGAAGCGCCCGGAGCCGTCGGCGACCGTGCGCGGCAACCGCTTGGTGACCAGCACGGTCACCGGAAGTTCCAGCGGACGGCAGCCGGGGTCGTCGACGGCGCCGTCGGCATCGGGCGATGCGGGATGGCCGCGGTCGGCGACCACCAGGCTGATGAACCGCCCGAACGGGCCGGAGCAGGTCTGCCAGGCCACCGCGGCGCCCGCTCCGCGCCCCGCGACGTGCGTGTAGGGGACGCCGAGCTGATCGAGGATCGCGTGCACCGCGGGCGGGTCGAGTCCTTCGACGGACTCCACGGCGAGGGTGCGCAGGTCGGAGGTGTGCAGCCGCGCGGCGACCTGGTCGTACACATCCACCGGATCACCCGCGTCGGGCAAGAGCAATACCGTGTGCCGCGATTCCGGGCCGTCGACCCGCACCGTCCAGGCACGGTCACCGACCGCGATCCGCCGAGACTCCATGCCCGAGTACGCTACACCGCCGCTACCCGCCCCCGCGGCGAGTCTCTGGGACCGGCTCACACCAGCAATCGCATCCCGGTGGTGGTGGCCGCCGTCGGGCTCAGGGTGACGGTAAGGTCGCAGCCCGCCCGAGCTGTTCGACGAGCGCGTCCTCGAAGTCGGCGCCCTCGGTGCAGCGGCGCAGGGCTTGCCGGACGGTGTCGGCCCGCTCGACCACGATCTCGGCGGAGGCGAGCAGGCCGAGCATGATCTCGGTGACGGTCTCGGCGTCCAGACCGTAGCGGCGCCGCAGCGCCCGATGGATCAGCCGAGTCGAGCATCGAGGAGGAGCCGTGCGGTTCAGGGCTCCTGGCGGGCGATCGCCGTCGAGATCTGGGCGACCAGCCGCCAGGGCCGGTCGGTGTCGCCGGTCGCCTTGCCGCTGGTGAGGATGGCGCCAGAGAGTCCGCGTGCGGGATCGGCCCAGCCGTACTGGGTGGTCAGTCCGCTACGGCCGAAATGGGTTTCGGTGTGGCGGCCGAATTTCGAACGACTGCCGCCGAGTTCGTAGCCTGCCACGCTGACCCGACCAGCCGCCCCGGGTATCCGGCTCGCGGGACGCACGGCCGCACGAAGCGTCTCCGGCCGCATGATCCGGACACTGTCCAGTTCCCCTCCGCGCGCGAGGATTTCGTAGAAGCGCGACAGTTCGCAGGCGGTGGTGACGAGATTGCCCGACGGCAGTTCCGCGGTGAGGAACGCGCGGGTCCCCTCGTCGTTCATCCCGCCGCCCATTCCGCCGCCGAGTGCCTTGTGCGCCAAGAACTTCCACACCCGGGACGGACCAGGGCCGACCGGCACGCTCGGCACCACCAGGTCCACCTCCTCGGGTCGCACGCCGAAGTTGGTCCAGCGGAAGCCGAGCGGCGCGAGTACCTGCTCGTGCAGGTGCTCCCGCATTCGCTTGCCCGTCGCCCGTTGCACCAGGAGCCGCTGGATCAAACCGCTGGTCAGCGCGTGGTAGACGCGGAAACGACCGGGCGGCCAGCTGGGCCGGAGATCGGTGAGCGCCCGCACCGCCAGCTCCTCGTCGACCACCAGTTGGTAGCCCCGATACGGCGGAGTCACGAACGGCACGCCCGCCGAATGCGACAGCACGTCGCCGATCGTGATGCGCTGTTTGCCGTTGGCGGCGAATTCCGGAATGTATTCGCACACCGGGTCGTTCAGTGCGAACGCGCCCTGCTCGACGAGCATCATCATCAGCGCCGCCGAGACGCCCTTGGCGGTGGAGAATCCGCAGAACGGCAGATCCGGCGTGGCGAGCACCCGCGCCACCTCCGGCCCGTCTCCCGGCCGGTTCCCCCACCCGTGCCCGATCGCGCGGTTCAGCAGGATTTTCCCGTTGCGCCGCAGGCACACCTGAATCGCCGGTGTGGTACCCAACCGGTACCACGCGCGCACCGACTCCCACACGGCGTCGATCGCGGCGCGGCTCACCCCGGCATCGGCCGGATCGTCTTCGGGTCCTGCCGTCGTCACCGACTCCAGATCCGCGGCAACCGTCACCAACAAGTCAGCGGGCGCATTCATCCTGCCAAGGGTAGCGATGCCCCGAATTTCTGCGCCTAACGCGCCGATCGGGAACCCCGATGGAACAAACGAGCGTGCGATGGCACGGTCTCGACAGAATCGAGGGGACGATGAACCACATGGTTCGCATGGCCGCGCTGATAGCCACCGCGGCCGCACTGGCGGCAGGCTGTAGCAGCGACGACTCGGCTCAACCCACGCCGAGTTCGCAACGGACGACGGTGGGGGCCGCGTCCACGCCCGGCGCAACGACCGCGCCCGCGGCGCCCGGGCCACAGACGCCCGGCGAAGCGGCCACACCCGCACCCGGGACGAACCCGCCGCCCGCCGTGACCGAAGCGCCGCAGCAGCCCGGCCCGTCCACCCCTGTCGTCACCACACTCGCACCGACCGACGACATCGGCGGCCCCGGGCGCTGCATCGATCCCGCGTCGGCGGGTGTGCGCACCGCGCTGGCCGGACTGGGCGAAGGCTGGGCTGCCACGCAGGCCTCAGCCGACCAGCCCGGTAGCTGCGGGCAATTGCTGTGGGTGCGAGCCGTAGGCGGAAATTCGGCGGGCGCGCCGATCCACGTGATGTTCTTCCACGACGGAAAGTACTTGGGCACGGCAACTTCCGAGCCCTACGCGTTCACGCACGTGGCGGGCTCGAACGGCAACTCGGTCAATGTGGGATACCGGTGGCTGGTCGCCGACGAGCCGTTCGCCGCGCCGCAGGGCGGTCCGGTCACGATCACCTACACGTGGACCGGTTCGGGTGTCGCCATGAGTGATCCCCTGCCGAAGGAGGTCACCCAGCCGCACCGATAGCGTCGAGAAGAGTTCGTGCCGACGCCGGGGATCGCCGGCCCACAAGACCTCCTGACCGGCCTCGAGATCCGGACCGAGCAACCAGGCGAACGCGGTGGAACTAGCGCCGGGAATCCAGGTTTGGCACGACGAGATCCGAACGGAGCGTAGGCATGCCCTCGGGCGCGCCCGCGGTGATGAGCGTTTCCAGCAGGTTCGTGTCGAGGTGGTTCTCCATCAGATCCGCGAGCAGATCCAGTTGGGCGGTCCGCACGGCCGCAACCGAAGTCGCTTCGGCGGCAACGAAACCCGTGCGGCCCGCCCGCTGGGCGACTTCATCCAGCCAGGCGCGGCGGAAGTCGTCGGATTCCATCAGTCCGTGCAGGTGCGTTCCCCAGATCGCGCCGCGGACGCTGCCCTCCGGCTCCCCCGCCGCCGTGAGCCAGGTCGGGTCACCACTGCGTGTCACGCGTCCGTGGTGAATTTCGTAGCCGTGCAGGGGGATACCTTCGGCGGTCACCGCTTTGCCGTGACCGTCGGTGCGGCGCAATACCTTCGGCTCGGCGAACTCGATGTCGAGATCGAGCAGGCCGAGCCCGTCGACCGTGCCCGCAGCCGATTCCACGGTGTCGACGATGCGGCGGCCGAGCATCTGGTAGCCGCCGCAGATGCCGAGGATGGGTCGCCCGGCCGCGGCGCGTTCGATCAGGGCGGCGGCGATTCCGCTGCGGCGCAACCATTCCAGATCCGACACCGTCGACTTGCTGCCGGGCAGCACCACCAGGTCGGCATCCGTCAGACGGGAGGGATCGCGCACCCAGCGCACCGCGACGCCGGGTTCGCAGGCCAACGCTTCCACGTCGGTGGAGTTCGAGATGCGGGGCAGCCGGATGGCGGCGACCGTCAGCCATTCCGTTCCGGCGGGCGCGGCCGGGCGACCGACCGGGGCGTCGGCGACCGTGCCGAGCGAGTCCTCGGCATCGATCCACAGATCCTCGGAGAACGGGACCACACCGAGGGTCGGCCGCCCGGTCAGCTCGGTCAGCCGATCCAGACCCGGTCGCAGCAGCTCCACGTCACCGCGAAACTTGTTGATCACGAAGCCCGCGATGAGCCGCTGATCGGCGGGTTCCAGTACGGCCAGCGTGCCGAACAAATGCGCGAGCACCCCGCCGCGATCGATGTCGCCGACGACGAGCACCGGCAGCCGCGCCGCCTCGGCCAGCCCCATGTTCGCCAGATCGGTGGCGCGCAGGTTGATCTCGGCGGGCGATCCGGCACCCTCGCAGATCACTACGTCGAATTCGGTTCGTAGCGAGTCGAGTTCGGCCGCGACGACCGCCCGCAACTCCTGCCGGTGCCGGAAATAGTCCGCGGCGCCCACGGTGCCGACGGCCTTGCCGCGCACCACGAGCTGCGAGCGACGGTCACTGCCCGGTTTCAACAGCACGGGGTTGAACCGCACGCTCGGCTCCAGACCGCAGGCCTGCGCCTGGAGCGCCTGTGCGCGCCCGATCTCGCCGCCGTCCAGCGTGACGACGGAGTTGTTGGACATGTTCTGCGCCTTGAACGGCGCCACCCGCACACCCTTCCTGGCCAGCATGCGGCAGATACCGGCCACCACAACGCTTTTCCCCGCGTCGGAGGTGGTGCCGGCGACGAGCAGCGCGCCTTTCATCGCGCCCGCTCCCGACCACGGAGAGCGGGGCCGCGGCGGGCGCTCACGGCAGGGTGAGGATGTCCGCGCCGGTCTCGGTGACGACCAGGGTGTGCTCGAACTGCGCGGTCCACTTGCGGTCCTTGGTGACCACGGTCCAGCCGTCGTCCCAGATCTCGTAGTCGATGCCGCCGAGGTTGATCATCGGCTCGATGGTGAAGGTCATGCCCGGCTCGATGACCGATTCCACGGCGGGCTGGTCGTAGTGCAGGATCACCAGGCCGCTGTGGAAGGTGGGACCGACGCCGTGGCCGGTGAAGTCGCGCACCACGCCGTAACCGAATCGGTTGGCGTAGGACTCGATGACGCGGCCGATCACGTTGAGCGCCCGGCCGGGGCGGACCGCCTTGATGGCCCGCATGGTGGCCTCCTCGGTCCGCTCCACCAGCAGCCGGACCTCCTCGTCCACGTCACCGGCGAGGAAGGTCTTGTTGGTGTCGCCGTGCACGCCGTGGATGTAGGCGGTGACGTCGATATTGACGATGTCGCCGTCCTCGATCACGGTGGAGTCCGGAATGCCGTGGCAGATCACCTCGTTCAGCGAGGTGCAGCAGGACTTCGGAAAACCCTTGTAGCCCAGCGTCGACGGGTAGGCGCCGTGGTCGCAGAGGAATTCGTGGGCGATGCGGTCCAGTTCGTCGGTGGTGACGCCGGGGGCGACCGCCTTGCCCGCCTCTTCGAGCGCCTGCGCCGCGATCTTGCCCGCGATACGCATCTGCTCGATGGTTTCCGGCGTCTGCACCCAGGGCTCACGCCCCTCGTTGACGGTCTTCTTCCACGCGTACTCCGGTCGCTCGATGGAGCGCGGCACCTCGCGGGTGGGCGAGAGCGTGCCGGGAACGAGTGGTTTGCGGGTACGCACGGACATGGGACCAGAGTATCCGTACCCGGTCGGTGGTACCCGCCCGCCCGCGCCGGGGTTTCCGCTGCCTGCGGCTGCTTCGCAGGCGTGCCTATGCGGGGGCGTCCGCCGGAGGAGCGTGTGCGGCGGTGCGGGCAAGGCTGTCCTCGATGTTTTGCAGGATCCGTAGGGCCTCGGCTTGCTGTTGGGGGGTGAGGTCGCCGGTCGTGGCGTCTTCGAGTTCGGCCCAGATGCGTTCGACCTGTCGGCGTAGTGCGTGGCTGGCCGTGGTGGGTTCGACGATGGCAGCACGTTTGTCGTCAGGGCAGGGGCGGCGGCGGACGAAGCCGGCGTTTTCCAGACGTTTGATGCTGCGGGCCATGGTGGCGGCGTCGGAGTCGAGCATGCGGACGAGGTCGGTCTGTCGCTGGGGACCGGTTTCCCACAGGTGCATCATGACGATCTCCTGACCGAGATGGAGGCCGACGCGGCGCAGGAGCTGTCCGGCGATCATGCGGTGCAGGCGGGCGACGCGGAAGATCGCGTGGCTGACGGGGCCGGCGTGGGCGGCGGCGGGCACGGGAACCGTCGTGGTGGGCGCCGTCGCTTCGAACGTCTGGTCTTGCGTGTCCCGGCGTGCTGCCCGGCTCATCGATCCCATCCTTTCCGCCGGACGCTGTCCGGACAGTAATCAGCATACCCGAACCCACCCCCTGACGTACCACCACTGTGAACAGGTGGTTTTTGGCAAAATTGACCGAGTTGTGGTGCGGATCACGTTGCGGCGGGGAAGCTAGTGAGTGATTTACTTGTTCGGACAGGTAATTCTGGCAGGGCGGCGCTGGAGACCCCCGGACCGCGCTGCCTCCCAACTCTGACGAAGGGAATGATCATGACGACCGTGTTCGATCCGATCGACCTGGGCGGCAAGCGCCTGGCCAACCGCATAGCGATGGCACCGATGACCCGTAGCCGCGCCTACGGACCGGGCGCCACCGCGACGGAGCTGATGGCGACCTACTACGCCCAGCGGGCAAGCGCCGGTCTGATCATCACCGAGGGCATCCAGCCGTCGGTGGTCGGTCAGGGCTACCCCGACACCCCGGGCCTGCACTCCGCCGAGCAGGTCGCTGCCTGGCGGCAGGTGACCGACGCGGTCCACCGCGAGGGCGGGGTGATCTTCGCGCAGCTGATGCACACGGGCCGTATCGGCCACCCCAGCCTGCTGCCCGACGGCCTGATCCCGGTGGGTCCCTCCGCCGTCGCCGCGAAGGGCCAGGTGTACACCCACCAGGGCCCTCAGGACTTCGTCACGCCGACGGAACTGGAGCACGACGAGATCGTGCGGACGATCGCCGACTTCGCCGCCGCGGCGCGCAACGCGATCGCCGCGGGATTCGACGGGGTGGAGCTCCACGGGGCGAACGGCTACCTGATCCACCAGTTCCTCTCCCCCAACGCCAATCAGCGCACAGACACCTGGGGAGGAGATGCCGCGGGCCGGGTGCGTTTCGCTGTAGAGGTCGCCGCGGCCGTCGCGGAGGCGATCGGCGCCCACCGAACCGGTATCCGCATTTCCCCCGGCGCCCCCTTCAACGACATCTCCGAGACGGACACGGTGGATCTGGAGGAGACCTACACCGCCCTGGTGGCCGGTCTCGCCGCACTGGACCTGGCCTATCTGCACGTGCTCGAAGGCCCCGACCAGAGTCTGACCGAGCGCCTCCGCAAGGACTGGCCCGGCACGTTCGTCCTCAACCCGTTCACGCACCCCGAACCCACTGGTCACGGCTCCCTCGGCCTGATCGAGGACGGCGCGGCGGACGTGATCGCCTTCGGCGCGCTGTTCCTGGCCAACCCGGACCTGCCCCGCCGCCTGGCGACCGACGGTCCCTACAACGCGCCCGACCGGGCCACCTTCTACGGCGGCGACGAGCGCGGCTACACCGACTACCCGGCCCTACCCGCCTGATCAGCCACCACAACCGATCGAGGACCGGCGCCGACCCCTGGCGCGCTCCCGCCGAACCCCTATCCCCCTTTTCGAAACCTGCACCACTCACGCGAAGGACTCACCATGACCGCCATTACCCGCAGACTCCAGCACGCCGCCTACGGCGGCCCTGAGGTACTCGAAGTGACCGAGGTGCCGCTGCCCGAGCCCGGCCCCGGCCAGGTCCGCGTCCGCATCCACGCCGCAGGCGCCAACGCCCTGGACTCCAAGAAGCGCCGGGGCCTGTTCGCTCCCGGCCAGAAGGCCCCCGCCGATCCCCAGCCGCTGGGCTTGGAGATGGCCGGTGTCATCGACGCCCTCGGTCCCGGCGTCACGCAGTGGAAGATCGGCCAGCCGGTGCTGGGAAGCACCACCCGAATGGACGCCGTCGCCACCCACGCCCTGGCCGATATCGACCACATCGTCGCCAAGCCCGACACCCTCACCTTCGAGCAAGCCGCCGCACTGCCGGTCGCAGCGGAGACCGCCTATCGCACCCTGCGCGAACTCGGCCTGGCCGCCGGCCAGACCCTGCTGGTCCACGCCGCCGCCGGCGGCGTCGGCCTCATAGCCGTCCAGCTCGCCCGCGCCTGGGGCGCCACCGTCATCGGCACCGCCGGCGAAGCCAACCACCCCTTCCTCCACGAGCTCGGCGCCATCCCGGTCACCTACGGCGACGGCCTGGCCGAACGGGTACGCGCCGCGGCCCCGCAAGGCGTCGACGCCGTCCTCGACGCCTCCGGACGCGGCGTCCTGCCCCTGTCCGTCGAACTCACCGGGAGCCCGGACAACGTCATCACCATCGCCGACCTCGACGCCGCCCGGCACGGCGTGCGCTTCTCCCGGGGGAGCCTGCCCCTCCCGCAGGTCTGGGCGGACGTCCTGCCCCTGATCGAGGACGGCCGCCTGAGCATGCCCATCGAGGCGGTCTTCTCCCTACAGGAGGCGGGCGACGCCTACCGCCGCCTCGACACCGGCCACCTGCGCGGGAAGATCGTCATCTCGACCAGGGCGCCTCTCGCCCCGGCGACCCGGGCAGTCCTCGACACTGCCAACCAGTGACCCATCCCCACGGAATCCGACAGTGGGTCAACCAGATCCGTGCGTCACTGCCCACGCGGCAATCTGCGCGCGAGAAGTGAAGCCGAGTTTGGTGAGGATGTGCTCGACGTGCCCTTCGGCGGTTCGGCGGGAGATGACCAGTTGGGCGGCGATTTGCTTGTTGGTCCACCCCTGCGCCACAAGGTCGGCGACCTCGCGCTCCCGGCGCGTCAGTGGCGCCGATACCTCCTCCGCGGGCGGTGAGGGTGCAGGAGCGCGGTTCTCTGCCAGTGCATAGTCGACTGCTTGCTCCAGGGACAGTTGCGCGCCGGTTCGAAAGGCAGTGGTGAACGGGTCGTCGCCCATGTCGTGCCGGAGCCTGGCCTCACACTGCTGATGGTCGGCGCGTAGGTGGCCGAACCCGGACAGAGCGGACCCGGACAGCTCCCAGGTTGCCTGGGCCGCGCCCAACAGTGTGGCGGCCCGTTCGCCGGCATTTTCTGCAAGGGCGCACCAGCCCAGCACCTCCAGACACTGGGCGATACCGTACTGATCGTGGGAGAGCGGCTTCTCCCGAAGTGCGTTCCGGACCAGTGTGGCTGCGCGTCCTGTTCGGCCTTGTCGGTACTGCTCCAGGGCCACTGCCCAGCGCGCGTGCGTACGGGACCAGTGCGCTTCCTGTGCCTCGCACAGGGACAGGCACCGCTCGGCGCGGTCGGCGGCGCGCGGGTTGTGGAGATTGAAGTAGGCGGTGCTGAGCATGAAGCAGGTGACCGCGGCCGAGCCGGGGTCCTCCCTGATGTCGTGGCGTAGGAGCGCATCCTCCAGCAGGGGCACAGCGACGGCGAAGTCGGCACGGAACAAGGCGGTGAGGCCTGCGATGGTCACGGCGGCGCGCGCTAGATCCGGATCTTTCTGCACACCATCCGGCAGAGTGCGGAACTGCTCCATCCGCGCCTTCGCACCGTCGTTGTTGCCCTGCAGGAGAGCGAGCAGCCCATCGACGCACAGTGCCTTCGCCTTGACAGGGGTCGGCGCCGAATCCAGCTCGAGCCCCCGGGCAATCCAACGCCGCCCTTCACCGAGGGAACCGAAGCCCAAGCGGTGGTTCCACATCGATGCAGCCAGCCCAAGCCCGGCACGGGCCTGCCCGGGCTCGGTCATACAGAATTCCAATGCGGCACGCAGATTCGGGTGTTCCGCGCGCAGCATGGCGAACCATTCGAACTGCCGGGGACCGAACCACTCCGCCTCGGCCTGCTCGGCAAGGTGCTGGTAGTAGTCACGATGACGTGCGCGGAGCGCCCCCTCTTCACCCGAGGCCACCAACTGGTCCTGTCCATACCGGCGCAGGGTCTCCAGCATCCAGTAACGAAGCCGGGTGCCGCGCTCCTCGCAGGCGATGACCGACTTGTCCACCAAACCTGCGATGAGCTCGAGCACCTCAGCCTGCTCGATACCCTCTCCAGAGCAGACGGCTTCGGCCGCGTGAAGATCGAAGCCGTCGGAGAACACCGACAGCCGCGACCACAGCAGTCGCTCGGCCGGCGAACACAGTTCGAAGCTCCAGTCGACAGCGGCACGCAGCGTGCGATGGCGCGGCAGCCCGGCGCGCGATCCGCCGGTCAGCAAGGCGAAGCGGTCATCGAGCCTGTGTAAGAGCTCATCCACCGACAGCACATTCGCTCTCGCGGCGGCCAGCTCGATCGCCAGCGGAATCCCATCCAAGCGGTGGCAGATGCGACCGATCGCCCTGATTTTCTCGGGCGTGAGCGCGAAATCCGGGCGTATGGCTATCGCACGGTCGGTGAACAAACGTACTGCTTCGCACTGCGTCATCGCTTCCGTCGCGCCCACCGCATCCGGTTCCGGAAGAGACAACGGCGGCACCGGCATGGCATATTCGCCCTGTATCCTCATGATTTGCCGGCTGGTCGCCAGAACCTGCAGATCTGTAATCGCGCGCAGCAATGTGGTCACAAGGGCGGCGCACGACTCCAGCAGATGCTCGCAATTGTCCAAAACGAGCAGCAGCCGTTGGCCTTTCAGGTAATCCGTCAATACCTCGACCGGTTCGCGCCCCGACTCGTTTCCCAACCTCAGCTTGGCGGCAATCGCTTGCGCCAGCAGGCTCCCATCCTCCAGCGACGCCAGCTCCACAAACCAGACCCCACCCGGGAAAGAACGACGCACCTCGCTGGCGACACGCAGCGCCAACCGGGTCTTGCCGATGCCGCCCGCACCGGTCAACGTCACCAACCGGCCCGATGTGAGCAGCTGCCTCACCCTCGAAACCTCGGTCCGTCGGCCGACAAAGCTGGTCATTTCCACCGGCAAGGTGCGTGCATCCCCTACCGCACCACCCATAGCTGCAGAATACGCCGCGCACCAGCTAGCTCTACGAGCTGCAGATATAGGTATAGGAATGGGTATTTTCGCCCGTTTCTACGTAGTGCCGGTCCTGTGATGCTCATGCAACCGGAATAAGCAGGAGGTTGACGTTGATAGCTGTTGACAAAGATCACCGGCCGACACGGCGGCGCGACACCGAGCGGCGGCAGGAGGCCGGAGATGGATGATGCGCGTCGAACCGAAGCAGACGGCCTGTACGTGACGTGGCGCTTGGTTCAGCATCATCTGATCTCGATCGTCGCCGTGCACAACGCATCCGACGCCTCGCCGGTCGTAGCGTTCGGCCCCGATATGTTGTCGGATCTCGCGCGAGCACGAGAGCTGCTGCCGGAGCTGACGAAGCTGTGGGACGCCGTGCGCCACGACTACTGGACCAATTTCATTGCTCCGCACCCGCAGGTGACCAGATGAGGGCAATCGCAACTCCGGTGAGCGGCTATGTCGACAGGCACGCCTCGAACGCGATCCGGTCGCCGCGGTACAGGGCGCGCACCCGTTCGATCGGCGCACCGTCGTCGTCGACGCTGCGCCGGTGCAGCAACAGCAGCGGCAGCGCCGTGGTGCATTCCAGCAGGGCGGCCTCACGCGGGGAGGCCAGCACCGTCTCGATGCGTTCGGTGGCGGCGCCGAATTCCACGCCCGAGGCGCGCACCGCGGCGTAGAGCGAGGTCGTCGGGTCGTAGTCGTCGCGCAATCCGGCGAAGCGCGCCAGCGGCAGGAAGGTGCTCTCCAGTCCGATGCGCTCGCCGTCGGCGAGCAGCAGCCGTTCCAGGTGCATGACCGGCGTGCCCGCGGCGAGCCCGAGATCGCGGGCGGTGTCCGCGTCGGCGGGGACGTCCTCCCAGGTGACCAGGATGCGACCGGGCACCCGGCCCAGGCTCAGCGCGCCCTCGGTGTAGGAGCGCAGCGACAGCGGCTGCACCATCTTCGGCCGCGAGACCACCGTGCCACGGCCCTGCCGCCGAATCCGGCCCTCCACCAAGAGATCCCGCAGCGCCTGCCGGACGGTTTCGCGGGCGACCTCGAACCGCACGGCAAGCTCGCGCTCCGAGGGCACCGGATCGCCCTCGGCCAGTTCGCCGATCATCCCCTCCAGCTCGGTGCGCACCCGATACGACTTCGGCAAGCGCTCCGGAAGGGCCAATTCGGCGCTCCCGCCGGATGTCTCGCCACGCCGGCCGCGCGTCACCTCCGTTGCTTCCATGCCCGACAGCCTACCCGCAATTGGTCTATACCAATTATTAACCCGGCGTTCGCATGCGCAACACCCATCGGTCTAGACCATTGCTCACCATGGGTTCCATGCGAGTGGTCATCATCGGAGGTGGAATCCTCGGCACCGCCCACGCCTGGGCCGCGGTCCGGCGCGGGCACGAGGTCGTGCAGCTCGAGCGCGAACCCGAGGCCCGTGGCGCGACGGTGCGCAACTTCGGGCTGGTGTGGGTGTCGGGCCGTTCGGCGGCGGAGCTCGACCTGACGTTGCGTTCCCGCGAGCTCTGGGAGGAGATCGGCGGCAAGGTCCCCGGCGTCGGCTTCCGTCCGGCCGGGTCCATCACGCTGGTGCGCACCCCCGAGGAGCTGGCCGTAGCCGCTGCCGCGGCGGCCAGCGACAGCGCCGAGGCGCGCGGCTTCGACCTGCTCGAACCCGAACGGGTGCGCGCGATCAACCCCGCGTTGCGCGGCAAGTACCTTGCCGGTTTGCACTGCACGACCGACGCCGCGGTCGAGTCGCGCCAGGCACTCCCCGCACTGCGCGCCTACCTCGCGGGCACCGGCCGCTACACCTTCCACGCCGCCACCGAGGCCCGGTCGGTCACCGATACCGGTTCCGGTGCAACGGTTCTCGACGACCACGGCCGCAGCTTCGCGGCCGACCTCGCACTGGTCTGCCCCGGCGCCGCGCACACCGGCTTGACCAGGGAGCTGGTCGGCGCCATTCCGGTGCGCCGGGTCCGGCTCCAGATGATGCAGACCGCGCCGCTCGGCGAACCGCTGACCACCGCCGTCGCCGACGGCGACAGCTTCCGCTACTACCCCGGCTTCGCGGGTCCCGAAGTGGACGCGCTCGAACGCGAACAGTCCCAGACCGCCACCGCGGCCGAGCACAAGATGCAGCTGCTGTGCGTGCAGCGCCTGCACGGCGGCCTCACCCTCGGCGACACCCACGAATACACCGAACCGTTCGCCTTCGACGTGGACGAGGCGCCCTACGAGCACCTCACCTCCGTCACCGAGGAATTGCTCGGCCGCAAGCTGCCGCCGATCGTGCGCCGCTGGGCCGGGGTGTACAGCCAGAGCGTCGACCCCGCCGCGATCGTCACCCGGGCGAAGGCCGACGAGCACGTCTGGGTGATCACCGGCCCCGGCGGGCGCGGCATGACCCTCGGCCCCGTCCTCGGCGAGGAAACCGCCGAGCTGCTCGGCCTCTGAAGGAGACATGATGCCGGACAACACGATCCAGCTCGCCGTGCTCGACATGGCGGGGACCACCGTCGCCGACGGCGGCCTGGTGCTGCGCGCATTCGAAGCGGCTGCGACTGCCGCGGGCCTGGAGGCCGAAGGGCCGCAGCGAGAACGAGCCCGCCGGTACGTGCTGGACACCATGGGCCAGTCCAAGATCGCCGTGTTCCGGGCGCTGCTCGGCGACGAGGACCGCGTGCAGACCGCCAATCGCGCCTTCGAGTCCGCCTACGACGCCATGATCGACGAGGTCGGTGTCACACCGATTCCCGGTGCGGCCGAGGCCATCTCGGCGCTGCGGGATGCGGGCGTGCGGGTGGCGCTGACCACGGGTTTCAGCCGCGACACCCAGGATCGGCTGCTGCACGCTCTCGGCTGGCACGGCATCGCCGATCTCACGCTGGCGCCCTCCGACGCCGGTCGCGGCCGCCCCTACCCCGACCTGGTGCTCGCCGCAGTGCTGCGCCTGCGCATCGATGCCGTCGATCGCGTCGCCGTGCTCGGTGACACCACCAGCGATATCGCCACCGGCCGTGCCGCGGGCGCCCGCATCGTCGCGGGCGTGTCGACCGGCGCACACGACGAACCGCGGCTGCGCGCCGCGGGCGCCACCCACGTGGTGCCCTCGGTGGCCGAGTTCGCCGAGCTGATCCGCGCCGAGCGCCACTGACCCCCGCCCCTCCGACCATCGACACCACCAAGCGAAAGTTGCTCTCACCGTGCGTACTTCCCCCACGCGCCTGTCCAGGGTCCTGTCCAGGACCGCTCTGCTGGTCGTCACCGCCACCGCGGTCGCCGTGACGGCGGCCTGCGGCGGCACGGGTTCCGGCGGCTCCGACGGGCAGACGGTCACCGTCTACTCCGCCGACGGCCTCGACGCCTGGTACAAGACTCACTTCGAGAAGTTCCGGTCCGAGACCGGCATCGCGGTGAACGTCGTCGCGGCGGGCTCCGGCGAGGTGGTCAACCGCCTCGAAAAAGAGCAGTCCAACCCGCAGGCCGACGTGGTGGTCACGCTGCCGCCGTTCATCCAGAAGGCAGACGCCGCAGGGCTTTTACAGCCGCTGGGCGTGGACACCTCGGCCTATCCCGCCGCCGAGAAGGACACGGACGGCAGATTCGTCAGTCTCGCGGGCAACTATCTGAACTTCATCGCGAACGACTCCGTCGATGCCTCGAAGCTCACCTGGGACGACCTACTGAGGCCGGAATACAAAGGCAAGTTGCAATATTCGACACCGGGCCAGGCCGGTGACGGCACCGCCGTGCTGATCCTGCTGCAACAGCTGCGCGGCAAAGACGGCGCGCTGGAGTACCTGAAGCGGTTGCAGGTCAACAACGTCGGGCCGTCCGCCTCCACCGGCAAGCTCCAGCCCAAGGTCGACAAGGGCGAGCTGCTGATCGCGAACGGCGACATCCAGATGAACATGGAGTCGATCACCTCGAAGGGCTCGAAGTTCGGCATCTTCTTCCCGGCCTCGGCCGACGGCGTCAGGCACACCGTCGCGTTGCCCTACTTCATGGGCTTGGCCAAAGGCGCCCAGCACAGCGAGGCCGCCAAGAGGCTGATGGACTACCTGCTCAGCAAGGAGGTGCAGCAGACGCTCGGCCCGGACGCGTTCGCCGTCTCGGCCCGCACCGACCTGGCCGACGCGCCCGCCACCGGCTCCGGCCCGAACCCCACCGCGCTGTTGCAGGGCGTCCAGATCGTGCGCCCCGACTGGACCAGGGTCCTCGCCGACCTGAACGACGACGTAGCCGCCTACGAGAAAGCCATCGGAGGCTGACATGACCCCCGGCGACACGCTCACCGAATCGTCCACCGCCACCAGGACTTCGCGGACCGCGACCGACGACGTACCCGCCATCGTGTTCGACCGCGTCGGCGTCCGGTACGGCACGGGCCGCAAGACCACCGTCGCCCTGGCCGATTTCACCTTGCGCATCGCCGCGGGCGAGACCGTCGCGCTGCTCGGGCCGAGCGGCTCCGGCAAGTCGACCGCGCTCAAAGCGCTGGCCGGATTCGTCCGGCCGACCTCGGGCGCGGTCCGGCTGGCCGGGCGCGACGTCACGCATCTGTCCCCGGCCAAGCGCGGCATCGGCGTGGTGGTGCAGTCCTACGCGCTGTTCCCGCACATGACCGTGCACGGCAACGTGGCCTTCGGGCTGAAGGCGCATCGCGTGCCGCGCAAGGACATTGCCGAACGGGTGATCGAGGCGCTGACGATGGTGGGCATGGCCGACTACGCCAAGCGGCTGCCGCGTGAGTTGTCCGGCGGCCAGCAACAGCGCGTCGCCATCGCCAGGGCGCTGGCCATCCGGCCCAAGGTGCTGCTGCTCGACGAGCCGCTCGCGGCGCTCGACGCTCAGCTGCGCCAGTCCATGCTCGGCGAATTGCGACAGCTGCGGGAGGCGTTGCCGGACACCGCGATGCTGTACATCACGCACGATCAGGCCGAGGCGCTGGCCCTCGCCGACCGGATCGCCGTCATGCGCGATGCCCGGCTCGTCGACGTCGACACCGCCGAAAACCTCTGGCAGCGGCCGCCCAGCGATTTCACCGCCGCCTTCCTCGGCGGGGCGAACCTGGTGCCGTGCACGGTGAATCGTGTATCCGGTGGTTCCGCGCTGGTCACCGCGGGCTCGCACACCCTGCGCGCCCATGCGCCGGAGCCCGGCATCGGCAAGCTCGCGTGGGACCCGGATTCGCCCGCGCTGCTGTGTATCCGGCCGCACACGGTCACGCTCACATCGACCACGGAGCGCAACGCGTTGCGCGGCAGCGTGATCGCGAGCGTGTGGCGCGGGGCGTCGACGCGGCTCGAGGTCAGCGTGGACGGATTGCCGGATCCGCTCGCGGTGGACGTACCCGGACATGCGGCGGCCGCGCCGGGCTCGGTGGTCGGCGTCCGGTTCCCCGATCCGGCGGGCGTGCTCGTCCCACGGCCGGTCGGTGTCGAATCGTCGTTCGTCACAGCACTTTCCGGCGATGCGGGAGCGCGGGGCCGCGCGGTCTCCTCCGGAGCGAACGACCGCCAGCGGGAGGAACGAGCATGAGCGCGATGCTCCTCGAACGTCCGGTGGACAGCGCCGAGCCCCCGCCAACGGACGCTACGCGGCGGCGGTGGCGCGCAGTGCTGTGGACGCTGCCTCCGATGCTCCTTGTTCTCCTCGTCGCCGTATACCCGATCCTGCGGGTGCTCACCGAGTCGACGGTCACCTCGGACGGGCGCGGGACCGAGGTGTGGTCCTCGGTGCTGAGTTCGGAGTCGTTCCGAAACGCGCTGTGGCGCACCGTTTCCATCGCACTCGCCTCGACAGCGGGGTGCCTGGTACTCGGCGCCTTCCTCGCCATAGTGCTGGCGTTCGTCCCGTTTCCGGGCTCGGCGGTGGTCGGCAGGCTGATCGACACCGTGCTCACCCTGCCGTCGTTCCTCGTGACGCTCGCGTTCACCTTCCTCTACGGCACCGCGGGCGCGGTCAACGCGCTGATCGCCGAACTCACCGGACGCGACACTCCCCTGTTGAACTTCCTCAACACCCCGCTCGGCGTGATCGCCGCGGAGATCAGCTTTTTCACGCCGTTCGTGGTGCGGCCGCTGCTCGCCGCCTTCGCCCAGCTACCCCGCGAACAGCTCGACGTGGCGGCCAGCCTCGGCGCCTCGCCGTGGCGGGTGCTGCGCCAGATCGTCCTGCCGGAAGCCTGGCCCGCCATGGCCGCGGGAGGCAGCCTCGTTCTCTTGTTGACGCTCAACGAGTTCGGCATCGTGCTGTTCACCGGCGCCAAGGGGGTTCTGACGCTGCCCGCGCTGATCTACACGCGTGGCATCGTCACCTTCGACCTACCGGGCGCGGCGGTGCTCGCATCGGTGCAGGTGGCCCTGTCGCTCACGCTGTACGCCGCCTACCGTTTCGTCTTCGCGCGCGTGACGGCGCGGAAAGGACAGTGACCATGCTGGTGTGGACGCGAACCGGCCGGGCGGTGCTGCTGACGGTGTTCGGTCTGGTGGTCACGATCGTGTTCGTCGCTCCGATCGCCACCGTCGTCGCCGCGTCGCTGGCCGGTAGCTGGACCGGTCCGCTCCCTTCGGATCTCGGCCTCGCCAACTTCCGGCAGGCGCTCTCGGGCGAGGAGGCGGCGAGCCTGTCGGTGAGCTTGCAGACCGCGCTGCTGGCGGGCGCCTTCGCCTTGGTCGTCGGCACCTGGGCCGCGCTGGCGGCTCGGGAGGCGCCCGCGTGGTGTCGCAGGTTGACCGACGTGATGTTCCACCTGCCCGTGGCGGTGCCCTCGGTTGCCATCGGTCTCGGCATGCTGATCGCCTTCAACGAGCGGCCGCTGCTGATGGGCGGTTCCAAGTGGATCGTCATCGTGGCGCACGCGGTGCTGGTGCTCGCCTATGCCTTCAGCGCGGTGTCGGCTGCACTTGACCGACTCGATCCGGCATATCGTCAGGCCGCCGAATCCCTTGGCGCGGGACCGGTCCGGGTGCTCTGCCAGGTAACGCTGCCGTTGCTGCTGCCCGCACTCGGAGCGGCGGCGGGGCTCGCGATCGCGCTGTCGATGGGCGAGCTGGGCGCGACCATCATGGTCTACCCGGCCACCTGGCGGACGCTGCCGGTCACCATCTTCGGTCAGACCGATCGAGGGGACGTGTTCGACGCGGCGGCGGGCACCACGCTGCTGGTGGTGGTCACCCTGGTGGCACTGGTGCTGCTCGGCAGGCTGAAAGGCCGTGCGGCGCTGCGATAAAGGCGCCACAGGTGCTGAGCTCGAGGCAGACGCGTGCCGCCGCATAGGATCACAGGGTGTCCCTGCTCCCCTTGATCTTCACCGCGGGCTGGGCCAGCGGTATCAACGCCTATGCCGTGGTGCTGCTCTTCGGGTTGTTCGGCGTCACAGGACTTTCCGCCGAGGTGCCGGAGGGCCTGCAACGCACCGACGTGCTGATCGCGGCGGCGGTGCTGTTCCTCGTCGAGGCGGTGGCCGACAAGATCCCCTACCTCGATACGTTCTGGGACACACTGCACACCGTGGTGCGCCCGGCCGCCGGGGCCGTGGTGGCGGCGCTCATCGCGGGTTCCGACGAGTCGCTGCCGCAGCTGGCCGCGGCGGCGGTGGGCGGCACCGCCGCGCTGGTCAGTCACCTCGTGAAGGCCGGGCTGCGGATGGCGATCAATACCTCGCCGGAGCCGGCCAGCAATATCGTGACCAGCACCCTGGAGGATCTCTGCGTCGCGGGCGTCATCACGCTCGCGATCTTCCATCCGGTGGCCGCGGCGATCGTGGCGGGAGCGTTCCTGCTGATCGGCCTGACCTCGATCATGCTGCTGGCGAGCCGGATTCGCCGCTATCGCCGTCGGCGGCGGGAGCGGCGGCAAGCAGCCGCGCAACCCTGCTGAACTCTCACTTACCGAACTCTCACCCGGATCACGGGCAACCAGCGGGCGTGCCGCGCCAGTCGACCACGCGGCACGCCGGGCGGGGCGCCCCGTTGCGCCCGCCGTCACTACATGCGGCGACGTTCACATCCGGGTGGACGCATTGGTCGGATGACATTCCACCCGGGACGTCGCCGTCGTGGCGGTGGCGCGGTAGCCCGTTGCCCGCCGCGAGCAGCTACTGCTCTGGCAGTCGACGGCGGCCTCCGGCCACGTCGGTTACCAGATCAGTGTAGCCGTCGACGAGTTCGGCCAAGTGGTACCAGCGTTTATGGGTGTTGTCACTGCGCGGCCCGTCGACATCGATGGCCTGGTTCGCGTTCACCCAGCTGCGCGCCATACGGTCCACCACGGCACCCAGGCTCTCGGTGTGCAGCGAGGCGCCGTTGCGGTGCTGCGGCACCTCCTGCGCGATCCAGTCGTTGATGTCGTCGACGAGTTCGCTACGTCGACAATCTATTTCGGCGATCAGGTGGGCGTTACGCACCTCCGCGCGCCGAGCGTGCAACTCGGCGAGCGCGTGCGCGGACCGCAGCAACTCACGGTCTTGGAAGCGCCGTCCCTGAAACGCACACAGAATTTGCGGAGCCGTCGGCAGCACCCCCACCGTCGGCGCGCTCATGCCTTCGCCTCGCTGACGCTCGGCTCCGGCATGCGCGATGCGCGCTGGCACATGATTCGCTCACTGCGTTCGCTCATCGCCACACCCCTGATTCACCCGACACCAACGCTCTATATACCAACATCATTGGCTCTCGATTCGGTAAATCCCGCTCATCGGATCGGTTGTTCACACCTAGGCTAGCTGGATCATGCTCTTACAGATGCAAGAACACAACAGAAAACGCAATATTGCGTTCCCTCTGCTGCAACCTGTGTCCGCCTACCCTCCGCACATCCGCAACCATGCAGCTAGGACGTGTTCCGCCGATCCGGACGGCCCGAATGCCGGTGCGTAAGGGGGCTTTCCACCACCGGTTCCGATAACGGAGACTTCGCCCGAACCGGACGAAACACCTGCCTCGCCGAACACGTGTCGGGTACGTCCGCTGCCTCGACGGAACCCCTCGAGTGCTGAGACTGGCTGGCCTCGGCCGCGGTGCCATCGCGTTTCGGTCAGTGCGGCGCAAGCGGAGTCATATGACGGCAATCGCACGCTCATCGGTCTTTCCGGAATGTATCTGCTGTGCGGCACGGTCGGCGTCTACCTTGGTGATGGTCATGTTCGACCATGCGCGTGAAGGTGATACTGGATGTTGGATTACGGCCTCGACATGTCCGATGTGGAGCGCGATCTCGCTCTGCCCGATCTGGTGGCCGAAGGAGATGAGCTCGACGCCCTGGTATCAGCCGAGGCCGACTGGTCCAAGGCCACGCCGGCAGTGGGGTGGACGATCGCCCACCAGATCGCTCATCTTGCTGCGGCTGATGCGAACGTTCTCATCGCCATACGGACCCCGGAGGCGTTCGACGCCGTGCTGAAGCAGGCGGAAGCCGCAGGCAGCCGATACGCCGATCTCGACGCCGCCGCGGGAGCCGCCAAACCACGATCTGCGCTGCTGGAACAATGGCGCGCTGGTCGAGCCGAGGTAGCGGCGGCGCTGCGAGACATTCCACTGGACCATGGGTTTCCGTGGTACAGCTCGCAATTGACCGCCGCGCTCATGGTGCCGCTTCGACTGATGGAAACATGGGCTCACGGGCAGGACGTTTTCGACGCACTGGGTGTCTCCCGCCGTCCGACGGGTCGGCTCCGGCATGTGGCTTCCTTGGGAGTCGTAGGGCGAGAGCTGTCGTTCTACGCTGCCCAATTGCCTACTCCGACAGAGCCTTTCCGTGTCGAGCTGACCGGTCCCGACGGCGGAAGCTGGGTATGGGGCCCAGAAGATGCGGAGCAACGGGTCCAGGGCAGTGCCCTCGACTTCTGCCTTCGAGTCACCCAACGCAGGCCCCGAGCCGAGACCGACCTCACCGCGGTCGGCGAGGACGCACAGAAGTGGCTGGAGATCGCTCGCGTCTTCCTCTGAAGAGGTTGGCTCCCTGAGCCACTGATTTCGACGGCAGCCCTGACAATGCCCACACGCGTGACGAGCGACGGTTCCGAGGGGTCTGCGGCCAGCGCAGGCGGCGGTTACCCGCCGATGCGGGCGATCGTCTCCGCCACCCGCTCCAGATGTTCCGCCATCGCTTGCTCGGCGGCCTCGGGCGAGCCCGCTTCGATGGCCCGGACGATGGCCTCGTGTTCCCGATCGGAATCGGCGCGGCGGTCTTGGGTCAGATTGAGGAATTCCGACTGCGGGTCCAGCGCATGGCGGGTATCGGCCACCACCGCGGTCAGCATTTTGTTTCCGCTGGCCGCCGCGATGGCGGTGTGCAACTCGCCGTCGTAGCGGACCCACTCGCGCGTGTCGGTGGCTGCGGCGAGTTTGTCGAGCAACTCGAAAAGGCGCCGCAGTTGGTCCGCCGTGTGGCGCCGAGCCGCGAACCCCGCGGTAGGGATCTCGATCAGCTGGCGAGCCTCGATCAGGTCTCCCGCGTCGACACCGGCGAACGTCAGTTGCGGGCTCTCCTTCTTGGAGACGACGAAAGTGCCTCGGCCCGTGAGAGTTTCGGTGAGACCCAAGGTCGCGCAGGCATGTAGCGCCTCACGGACCACCGGACGGCTGACGCCGAACTGTTGGGCCAAGGCGAGCTCGGCGGGCAAGCGGTCGCCTACCGCGTATTCGCCGCTCTGGATCAGGCCCTTCAGCCGACGAAAGACCGCTTCCGTTGCACCGATGCGCTGCACCCGGCCTTCTTCGACTGTCACGTGACCAAGTATGGAGATCTGCCGATGGGGCGTCAAAACGCTCGGTCCGGCGGGTTTCGTGTCGGCATGCGCGTTGACAGCCGATGTGACCTGCATTACGGTCAACCTGTCTTACAGCCTGACCGCATGGCAGCTATACCTGCTTGACGTTCGGGGTAGAGCAGCGCGCTGCCCGCAGGCTGGATTCGGCCCAAGGAAGGTTTCATGACGCATCACGACGGACTGTCGGCCCGGCCAGCCACCAAAACACCAGCAGCGAAGCTCGACATCGGCGATGTCGGCTATCAGAAACAGCTACGCAAGCGCCATATGCAGATGATCGCGATCGGCGGTTCCATCGGCACCGGGTTGTTCCTCGGGGCCAGCGGTCGTATGGCGCTCGCCGGGCCGTCGCTGGCCATCGTCTACATCGTGTGCGGCGTCTTCACGTTCATGGTCGTGCGTGCACTCGGCGAGCTGGTCATGTACCGGCCCTCGTCCGGAGCGTTCGTCTCCTACGCCCGCGAATTCCTCGGCGAGCGCGGGGCGTATACGGTCGGCTGGCTGTACTTCCTGAATTGGTCGACCACCCTGGTCGCCGACATCACCGCCGTGGCGCTCTATGCGCATTTCTGGTCGCTGTTCGTACCGATACCGCAGTGGGTCCTCGCGCTGATCGCGCTTGCGGTCGTCGTCGGACTCAATGTCGTGTCGGTACGCCTGTTCGGCGAGCTGGAGTTCTGGTTCGCGCTGGTCAAGGTCGGCACCATCGTCGCCTTCATGCTGCTGGCCGTGGTGTTCATCGTCACCGGCACTCCGGTCGACGGGAACGTCCCCGGCTTCTCGACGATCGCCGACAACGGCGGCTTCTTCCCCAACGGTCTGGCTCCGATGCTCACCATCGCGCTCGGCGTCGTGTTCGCGTTCGGCGGGACGGAGATGATCGGCGTCGCCGCGGGCGAATCCGACAACCCCGGTGCCGTGGTTCCGAAGGCGGTCAACTCCATCATGTGGCGGATCATCCTGTTCTACGCCGGCTCGGTGGTCCTGTTCACGCTGTTGCTGCCGTGGACGGCGTACTCCCCCAGCGAGAGCCCGTTCGTCACCGTGATGAGCTCGATCGGGATCCCGCACGCGGGCGACGTCATGAACCTGGTCGTGCTCACCGCCGCGATGTCGAGCCTGAACGCCGGTCTGTACGCGACCGGTCGCACCCTGCGGTCGATGGCCGTGTCCGGGGCGGCGCCACGCTTCGCCGCGCGGATGAATCGCCATGGCGTTCCGTACGGCGGAATCCTGATCACCAGTTCGGTCGGCATCGCCGGTGTGGTGCTGAACCTCCTCGTGCCTCAGAAGGCATTCGAGATCGTGCTGAACCTCGCCGGGCTCGGCATCGTCGGAACCTGGGCTTCGATCATGATCTGTCACTGGATCTTCGTGCGGAAGTCCCAGCTCGGCGAGTACCGTCGCCCCGCCTTCCAGCTCCCGTTCGCGCCGGTGCTCAACATCCTGACTCTCGGCTTCCTGGCCGGCGTCGTCGCACTGATGTTCTTCGACGACGAGATCGGGCGGATCACCCTTGTGGTGTTCGCCGTCGTCGTCGCGGCCATGGTCGCGGGATGGTTCCGGATCAGGGGGCGGCTGGATCCGGATGTGCTCGCCTCGACGGACCGTCCTGACGCGACCCCCGAGGGAGCACCCGGCGCATGATCACTCGCGGAACTGCACGTTCCCACGCGGCATTGCGGGTCGACGTCCTCTACACCGGCGGCACTTTCGGCATGGCCGATCGGGGCGCGGGCATGGGACCGCGTTCGGGAATCGGTGCCGAGATCGCGGACGCCATCACCCGATACGACAAGGCGATGGGCCGAGCGGTCGAGTTCCGGTACGCCGAATTCGACCGCGTCATCGACAGCGCCGACGCCGACCCGGACACGGCCTTCCGGATAGCCGAGTGGGTGCGAGACAGCACCGAGCCGGAGCGCCCGGATGGTGTCATCGTCATTCACGGCACCGACACCATGGCCTATGTCGGCGCCCGCGTAGCGTTCGAACTGCGCGATCTCGATGTCTCCGTGGTGTTCACCGGCGCTCAGATACCCCTCGGCCACCCCGGCAGCGACGCGCAACACAACCTGTGTCTGGCACTGGATTCGATTGCGACCCAACCGGGCCCGGGGACCTACATCGCGTTCGGCTCGTCTTTGCATCCCGCTGTGCGGGCCCGCAAACGCGCCTGCGACGACTACGACGGCTTCGCCACCATCCGGGAACTCACCCCACCCTTGTCCCCTCCCGCACTCCTCCCGCGAGGAAACAGCACGGCTACCCGCCTCCCGGTGGGCCTGCTCACTGTCTTTCCCGGCCTGCACGCCGACTTGCTCATGGCCGCGATTCGGCAGTATCCGGGCGGCATCGTCCTCGAATGCTATGGCTCCGGCACGATGCCGCACGGAGCCGAAGTCGTCGAGACGATCCGGACGGCGACTCGGCGCGGAACCCCGGTCGTCGTGATCACCCAGTGTGACAGCGGTTCGGTCGATCTCGCGCGATACCTGCCCGGACGGGCCCTACTCGACGCGGGTGTGATCAGCGGAGGCGATATGACCAGAGAGGCGGCGCTCGCCAAGCTGGCCTACCTCGTCGATCTCGGGTTCTCCGGCGAGCAGCTGCGGGACTGGATGACGACCAACATGCTCGGCGAGCTGTCGAATCCCGCGACGACCACGCCGCTTCCAGCAACTGTCCGCGAGGACGCCCTGACCGTCCGGAGCCGATGATGACCGACAGCACCCGAACCGAACGAGACTCGCTCGGCACCCGCACCGTGCCAGGCGAGGCCTACTGGGGTATCCACACCGCACGCGCGCTGGACAATTTCGCCATCACCGGCGACAGCATCGGGCGGTACCCCGCGCTCGTCGCCGCTCTCGCCGCGGTCAAGCAGGCGGCCTGTCGCGCCAACCGAGCACTCGGCATCCTCGACGCTCGCCGCGCCGACGCGATCGAATCGGCCTGCGACGAGATCAGGGGCGGCGCGCTGCACGACCAGTTTCCGATCGACCCGATCCAGGGCGGCGCGGGTACCTCGACGAACATGAACGCCAACGAAGTCATCGCCAACCGAGCGCTGGAGTTGCTCGGCTACGACCGCGGGAGCTACCCCGAACTGGATCCGCTCGACCACGTCAACCTCGGCCAATCCACCAACGACGTGTACCCGACCGCAGTTCGCATCGCCTTCGTGCGGCACATCAGGGAACTCGTCGCCGCACTGCGCCGCCTCGCGGACGCGTTCGACGCCAAGGCGGAGGAATTCGCCGACGTCATCAAAATGGGCCGCACCCAGCTGCAGGACGCTGTGCCCATGACGCTCGGACAGGAATTCGGCACCTTCGCGGTGATGGTCGGCGAGGACTGCGACCGGCTCGAGGAAGGCATCGCCCTGCTGTGCGAGAGCAACCTCGGTGGCACCGCGATCGGCACCGGAATCAACGGCCATCCGAGCTACCCCGCGCTGGCCTGTGCGCACTTGGCCGAGCTCACCGGCGAACGGATCACGCCAGCGGCCAATCTGATCGAGGCCACGCAGGATTGCGGCGCCTTCGTTCAGGTCTCCGGCATTCTCAAGCGGGTCGCGGTCAAGCTCTCCAAAACGTGCAACGACCTCCGGTTGATGTCGTCCGGCCCCACAACGGGTTTCGGCGAGATCAATCTGCCGCCGGTCCAGGCCGGGTCATCGATCATGCCGGGAAAGGTCAATCCGGTCATTCCGGAGATCGTCAATCAGGTCGCTTTCGAGGCCATCGGCAACGACCTGACCGTGACCATGGCCGCTGAGGCCGGGCAGCTCCAACTCAACGCGTTCGAACCGATCATCGCCTACAGCATGCTGCGCACCACCACACATCTGACCGCCGCGGTCGACACCTTGGCGACCAAGTGCGTCGCGGGCATCACCCCCAATCGCGACCATCTCGAGCAGGGCGTTCGGCGCTCCGTCGGCATCGTCACAGCACTGACCCCCTACATCGGATACGCGGCCAGCGCCCGCATCGCCAAACAAGCACTGCACACCGGCCAATCCGTCGCCGACATCGCGATCGAACTCGGCTTGCTCACACCCGAAGCGATCGAGGAAGTCCTCGGAGCCCGCAAGCTTGCGGGTCTCGCCGGTCACTCGGCCGTCGGAAGCGGTGAGGGGGTCACAGAGGGCCGCGTCAGGGCTCGCGAACGGTGAGCAGCACCTTGCCGATGGTCTCGGCGGAGTCCAGCAGCGGGTGGGCCTCGGCGACATCGGCGATCGGAACCTCGGCGGCGACGACCGGCGCGATGGTTCCCTCGGAGATCAACGGCCACAGCTGTGTGCGTAGCTCCGCGATGATGTCGGCCTTGGAGCCCGGCCCGCGCTCGGGACGGCGGCGCAGGTTGGTCACGTGGATCGAGCCCCGTTTGCCCAGCAGCACACCGAGATTCACCTCGGCGACGGCCCCGTCCTGCAGTCCGATGATCGTCAGGTCGCCGTCCTCGGCGAGGGCTTCCACATTCCTCTGCAGGTAGCCCGCGCCCATGATGTCGAGAATGACGTCCGCACCGGGATACTCGGTGGTCATGACGGAGACGAAGTCCTCTTCGCGGTAGTTGATCAGCGTGTTCGCCCCCAGCTCCCGGCAGCGCTCCAGCTTGAACCGCGATCCCGCGGTCACCGCGACGCGAGCGCCCAGCGCCCGGCCCACCTGAATCGCGTGCGTGCCGATCCCGCTTCCACCGCCGTGGATCAGCAGGACCTGCCCACTGCTCAGCCCCGCGGTCATCACCAGATTCGACCAGACGGTGGCGGCCGCTTCGGGCAATGCCGCCGCGGCAGTCAGGCTCACCCCGTCGGGTACCGGCAGCACCTGGGTGGCGGGCACGTTCACCCGCTCGGCGTAGCCGCCGCCGGACAACAGCGCGCACACCGCATCACCGGGCGCCCACTCCCGCACACCGGCGCCGACCTCGGCGACGACACCGGAAACCTCCAGACCGAGAATCTCGCTGGCTCCCGGCGGCGGTGGGTAGAGACCGTATCGCTGCATGACATCGGCGCGATTCACCCCCGCGGCCACCACCTCGATGGCCACCTCCCCCGGGCCGGGAGCAGGCAGGTCATCCACCTGGGCCCACTTCATGACCTCCGGTTCACCGAAGCCGTCGAGCGTCACCGCATACATGTGATTCCCTTTCGATCGCCGACGATGTACACATCGCTTACATTACCCTAGATGTTAGCGGCGTCAATATTCGGTGTTCGACCCGGCCGCTTACGTCGCGGACCGGGAACGGCCATCGCGCCACTGCTTGGGGCTGCAGCCGTGTCTGCTGCGGAACCAGCGTGAGAAGTTGCTCTGCGAGGAGAATGCGAGCAATTGGGCAATTTCGGTCAGCGAGTGGCGGCGATGCGCCACGAGGTGCTGCGCCAGCTCGGTGCGTGTGGCATCGAGCAGGGAGGTGAAGGTCTGCCCCTCCGCGGCCAGTTGCCGATGGACGGTGCGACGGTCGACGCCGAGACTGCGCGCAACCTGTTCGATCGAACAGCGCCCGGTGGGTAGCAGGAGCTCGATGAGTTCGCGCACCCGGTCCGATGTCGATGTGGTTGCCGCATGGTCGGCGCGGGCGGCATCGAGAAACTGCTGGGCGTAGGCTCGCAGCTGCGGATCCGACATCGCGTTGTTCGTGTCGAGATCTGTTGTGTAAGTGACTATTCCATTGAACTCCTGCTCGAATGTCACATTCGGCCCGAGGATGCGGTGATGGTCGCGGAGATCTTGCGGCGCGGGGTGGGTGAACCGGACTTCCACAGGCTGCCAGCCGGTTCCGAGGAATTCGCGCAGGACCCCGTGCAGCACGCCGACGGCTAGTTCGATGGCTTGGCGAGTCGCACCGGGCTCCCCGGTATCCAGCGTGAGGCGGAGGGTGGCGATGCCGTTGCGTTCGGTCAGACGGGTGTGCAGGGCCTCGTTGTACATGTGCTCGTGCCGGGACATGACGCGCAGCGCGCTGCGGACGTCCGGCTCTTCCCGGAGGACCAGACTCAGCGGGCCGAGATTGGCGAAGCGGCGGCGCTCGGCGAGCCGGAGCCCGAAGTCCTCGCAGCGCGCTTCGAGCGCGGAGCGTTCGAGCAGGCCTGCGATCGCGGCGGCGGGAACCCAGCGGTCTTGCAGGCTCAGGCTGGCCGGATCCAGGCCGGCGTCGCGGACCAGACGGACCGGATCGAGACCGAGAGACCTTCCGAGTTCCACATAGCCGTTCAATGCGGCGTAGCGCGCGAGGGACTTCACTCATCCTCCTGCCGTGTCCCGAGATGAATAGATTCCCGTCCCACAATGATAAGCATTGCCGCGCGATCTGGCTTACGGTGGGTTACATCACAGCGAGTTGGTCGGTGACATAAGGAAGACACCGTGATCGGTGAGCGCACCCGGCACGGTCTTCCGCCGACATCTCGCACTAAGTGGTCCGGCAGCCTTCGACGCCCGCTCGCGGGCACGGCACGGCACGGCGGATCACCGGACCCATCCGTCAGCCATGACCGCCGACCGGCCCCCGGGCCGGTGTACGGCTAGAAGGAGATGCACTGTGGCACAAGCTGTTCGCTTCTACGAGACCGGTGGCCCGGAGGTCCTGCGCTGGGAAGACGCCGAAGTCGGCGAGCCGGGACCCGGCGAAGTCCGCATCCGGCACGAGGCGGTCGGGCTCAATTTCGCCGACACCTACTTCCGCACCGGCCTGTATCCGGCGGCACTGCCCGCGGGTATGGGCGTGGAGGCGGCGGGCGTGATCGAGGCCGTCGGGCCGGGCGTCACCGGGTTCCGGACGGGCGACCGCGTCACCTACACCGGTAGCCCGTTGGGCGCATACAGCACCGAACGGGTCATGGGCGCGGAACATCTCATCGCGCTGCCGGAGGAGATCGCGTTCGAGACCGCAGCAGCCATGACCATGCGCGGCCTGACCGCGGCCTACCTCCTGCGCCGCATCCATCCCCTGCGCGCAGGCGACACCGTCCTCCTGCACGCGGCCGCGGGCGGCGTCGGCCTGCTCTTCACCCAATGGGCGAAACTGCTGGGCGTCACCGTGATCGGAACGGTGTCGAGCGAGGAGAAGGCCGAGACCGCCAAGGCGCACGGCTGCGATCACGTAATCATCTACACCCGCGAGGATGTGGCGGCCCGGGTGCGCGAAATAACCAGCGGGACAGGTGTTCCGGTGGTGTACGACAGCATCGGCAAGACCACCTACCGGTCCTCGCTGGACTCGCTGGCCCGCCGCGGCCTGCTGGTGTGTTTCGGCACCGCCTCGGGTCCGGTACCGCCCATCGACGCCATGGAATTGGCGGTCAAGGGCTCGCTCTTCGTCACCCGGCCCGCGTTGGCGGACTACATTGCCGACCCCGCCGAGCGGGCCGCGCTGGCGGGCGAACTGTTCGACCACGTCGCCGCGGGCCGCATCCGCATCGACATCAATCAGCGCCACGCCCTCTCCGAGGCCGCCGCGGCGCACCACGATCTGGAGTCGGGGAGCAGCATCGGCTCCTCGGTCTTCGTTCTCTGACCCGCCCGGCCCCCGAGCCGGATTCCCGCATCAACGAAGGACTCGACATGACAACTATCACCCCGCCGAGGGATTCGAAGACTCCCACGTCGATCGGCGTCAGGCCGTTGACCTGCACGATCGGAGCGGAGCTGGACGAGGTGGACCTGTCGAGGGCAGCGCACGACGACGCGCTGTTCGCCGAGCTGCACGCCCTCCTGCTCGAATACAAGGTGCTGTTCGTGCGCGATCAGGACATCAGCCGCGCCGATCATGTCGCTCTCGCAAGACGTTTCGGCGATCTCGAGGACCATCCGGTCGCGGGCAGCGACCCGGACCATCCCGGCCTCGTCCGCATCTACAAAGACCTCGACAGTCCTCCGGAGCACTACGAGAACGCCTACCACTGTGATGCCACCTGGCGGGAGAACCCGCCGATGGGCTGCGTACTGCGCTGCGTCGAGACGCCCCCCGTCGGCGGCGACACGATCTGGGTGAACATGGCCGAGGCCTACCGGCGACTGCCCGAGCAGGTGAAAGAACGCATCCAGGGCTTGCGAGCGCGGCACAGCATCGAGGCCAGCTTCGGCGCCGCCATGCCCGAGGACGAGCGCCGCGAACTCGCGCGACGGTTCCCCGATGCCGAGCACCCGGTGGTGCGCACCCACCCCGAGACCGGCGAGCAGATCCTGTTCGTCAACTCCTTCACGACGCACCTGGTCAACTTCCACACCCCGGAGAACGTGCGCTTCGGCGCCGACTACGCCCCCGGAGCCGCCGAGCTGCTGCACTACCTGATGCGGCAGGCCACCATCCCCGAATACCAAGTGCGGTGGCGGTGGACCGAGAACAGCTTCGCCATCTGGGACAACCGATCCACCCAGCACTACGCGGTCCAGGATTACTGGCCCGCGGTCCGGAAGATGGAGCGCGCCGGGATCGTCGGCGACGCGACGTTCTGAACTCCCTCTCCCCCACCATGATTCGAATCCGAACGGAGCACTCTCATGTATTTCCACGACGACTCGCTGTTCCCGGAGAACCAGGAGAAGCTGGTCATCACCGCCGCCCCCTACGGCCCCGAGTGGGAACTCGACGACTTTCGCGAGGACCTGCCGCTGACCATGGACGAGCACGTCCAGGCCGCGGTGGACTGCTACGACGCAGGGGCCACGGTGCTGCACATCCATGTGCGTGAACTCGACGGCAAGGGCTCCAAGCGGCTGTCGAAGTTCAACGAGCTGCTCGGCCGCCTGCGCGAAGCGGTGCCGGACATGATCCTGCAGGTCGGTGGCTCCATCTCCTTCGCTCCGGAAGGCGAAGGCGCGGACGCCAAGTGGCTTTCCGATGACGCCCGGCACCTGCTCGCCGAACTCGACCCGAAACCGGATCAGGTCACCATCGCCATCAACACCAACCAGATGAACATCGTCGAGCTGATGACCGACGACGACATCGCGGGCACGTCGTTCACGCGGCCGGAGGTATACGAGGCGTACCGGGAGATGGTTGTCCCCGCCGGACCGGCTTGGGTCGAGGAACATCTGAAGCGACTGCAGGCCAATGGGATTCAGCCGCACTTCCAGCTGGCCAACATTGCGCAGCTGGAGACGGTGGAACGGTTGATCCGCCGCGGCGTGTACACGGGGCCGCTCATGGTGACCTGGGTCGGCATCGGGGGCGGCTTCGACGGGCCGAACCCCTACAACATGATGGAGTTCATCCGCCGCGTCCCCGACGGCGCCGTCTTGACCCTCGAGACGCTCATGCGGAGCTGCCTGCCGGTCAACACCATGGCCATCGCCATGGGACTGCACGCGCGCTGCGGCAACGAGGACACCCTGTGGGGCCGCAAGGGCGAGAAGATGACCTCGGTGCAACAGGTCGAGCAGCTGGTCCGCGTCGCGGGCGAGCTGGGCCGTGCGGTCGCCACCGGCAAGGAGGCGCGCGAGATCTACCGGCTCGACGAGCGCTACGCCGACGCCGACGAAACCCTGGCCAAGATCGGATTCGCTCCCAACCGTAAGCCCGGCCAACTCGGATTCACCCACCACGCCTGAGCACTCCGGGCGATGCCACGACGGGCATCGCCCGCCCTGGGCCCCGGCCCGGTGGGCCTCGCGGGCCCCGGCGCGGTAGGCCTCGCGCCCTCGATTCCTTTCACAGCTCCGGTGCGCGCACACCGTCTCGCGCACCGGATTCGTAGGAGCACCAATGGAGTTGCACACTACCGCCACCGGGACGGGCGGCTCGCCCGCCGCCGTCCCGGCCATGGCGGCCACCCGCACGCCGACAATCCGCCGGATTTTTCCGTGGGTCGTCTTCGCCCTGGCGTTCGGTCTGCTGCTGGCCGACTACATGTCACGACAGGTCCTCAGCGCGGTCTTCCCCTTCCTGAAAATCGAATGGGCACTGTCGGATTCGAAGCTGGCCTCGCTGAGCAGCATCGTGGCGCTCATGGTCGGTCTGCTGACGCTGCCGCTCTCGCTGCTGGCCGATCGGTGGGGCCGGGTACGCAGCCTGGTTCTGATGGCAGTCCTCTGGAGCGCAGCCACCCTGGTGTGCGCGACCGCCACCGGTTACGAACAGATGCTCGGCGCTCGGTTCCTGGTCGGGGTCGGTGAGGCCGCCTACGGCAGCGTCGGCATCGCGGTGGTGCTCAGCGTCTTCGCGCCCCACGTGCACGCCGCGCTGAGCGGGGCGTTCATGGCGGGCGGCTCATTCGGTTCGGTCCTCGGCGTCGCCGCCGGTGGCGTCATCGCCGTCCAGTTCGGCTGGCGGTGGGCCTTCGCCGCCATGGCCGTATTCGGCCTGATCCTGGCCGTGCTCTTCCGCACCGTCATCAGCGACGCGAAGCTGGCTCGGCACGCCACCGACCCGGCACCGGCGAGGCGCGAGGACGGTGGCGGGTTTCGCGCGCCGGTCTCGACGCTGTTCACGAACCCGGCGGTGCTCTGCGCCTACCTCGGCAGCGCCTTGCAGATCTTCACCGCCGCGGTGCTGCTGTCGTGGATGCCGAGTTTCTTCCATCGCTACTACGATCTGGCGCCGGACAAAGCGGGCGCATTCGCCTCGATATTCGTGCTTCTCGTCGGCGTGGGCATGGTCGTCTGCGGGATGATCACCGACCGCGCCGGCCGCGCCGATATGTCCCGCAAATGGACGACCGCGATCGTGTTCTGCCTGGTCTCGCTCCTGTGCCTGACCGTCGGCTTCGGCCTGGACAACGGTGCGTCGCAACTGGTTCTGATCGGCATCGGGGCATTCTTCTCCGGCGGATCGTCCGGGCCTGCCGCGGCCATGGTCGCCAGTCTCACCCACTCCTCCGTGCGCGCCTCGGCCTTCGGGACGCTCACCCTGGCCAACAGCCTGCTCGGCCTGGCCCTCGGCCCGTTCGTCGTCGGCGTGCTCGCCGACCACATCGGACTCAGCGGGGCGCTGCGGCTGGCGCCGCTGACCTACCTCGTCGCCATCGCGGCGCTGATTCTCGGCAAGCGCTGCTACCCGTCCGGGTTGCGGAAGCTCGCTGCACTGAATCCCGCCGCCTCATAACAGTTCTCGAAAGGATGCGCCGCAACACCATGAGCAGCATCATCGAACCCACTGTCGTCATCGTGCCCGGCATGCGCGACCACGTGGCCGAGCATTGGCAGACCCTGCTCGCCGACCGGCTCGATCGGGTGCGCACGGTACCGGCGCTGGAACACAACCGGCTCAGCCGGACGGCGCAGGTCGCCGCACTCGATGCCGTGCTCGGCGGCATCGACGGCCCCGCGGTGCTCGTCGCACACAGCGCGGGCGTCATGACCACCGTGCACTGGGCCCAGCAGGCGGGCGGGCCGGTGCGGGGAGCACTGCTGGTCACCCCACCCGACTTCGAAACGCCCCTGCCGCAAGACTATCCGTCGATCGAAGAACTCGACACGCACGGCTGGACTCCCATTCCATGGCGGCGGCTGCCGTTCCCGAGCATCGTGGCCGCCAGCACCACCGACCCGCTCGCCGGGTTCCGGCGCGCGGCGGCGATGGCCGAGGCATGGGGCAGCCGCCTGGTCGACCTCGGCGATGTCGGCCACCTCAATCCCGCCTCCGGGTACGGCTACTGGCCGCGTGCGGAGGAACTCCTGCGAGAACTGCTCGACATGACCGCCCGGACGGCGACCGGAGCAGAGGCCTGCCGATGAGCAAGATCTTCGATTCGGCGGCCGACGCCGTCGCCGATATCGCGTCCGGCGCGTCGCTGGCCGTCGGGGGATTCGGATTGTGTGGCATCCCGGACGCGCTCGTCGCCGCTGTCGCCGCGGGCGCCGCCACCGATCTGGAGGTGTTCTCCAACAACTGCGGCACGGACGGGCACGGCCTGGGAATCCTGCTCGCAGCCAAGCGAATTCGCCGCATCACCGCCTCCTATGTGGGCGAGAACAGCGAATTCGCCCGTCAATACCTCGCAGGCGAGCTCGAGGTCGAGCTGACGCCGCAGGGCACCCTCGCCGAGAAACTGCGCGCGGGAGGAGCGGGAATCCCGGCCTTCTTCACACCTGCCGGGGTCGGTACGCCCGTCGCCGAAGGCGGGCTGCCCTGGCGTTACGGTCCGGGTGGTGCGGTGCTGATCGCCTCGCCACCCAAGGAGGTCCGCACCTTCGGCGGCGGCTGGGGCCACCGGCGCTTCGTACTCGAGGAAGCCATTGCGACCGATTTCGCGCTGGTGCACGCGGTCGTCGGCGATACCGACGGCAACCTGGTGTTCGACAAGTCGGCACGCAACTTCAATCCGCTGGCGGCCACGGCCGGTCGCATCTGTATCGCACAGGTCGAAAATCTCGTCCCCGCAGGCGATCTCGACGCCGCGCAGATCCACCTGCCCGGCATCTTCGTCGATCGCATCGTGCACACCGGGACACAGATCAAACAGATCGAGAAGTACACCGTCGCCCAGGAGAACTGACATGACGACCGCAACGACCGGTCTCGGCTGGACCCGCACCGACATGGCCATCCGAGCCGCGCGGGAGCTGCGCGACGGGGAATACGTCAACCTGGGCATCGGCCTGCCGACCCTGATCCCCAACCACCTGCCCGAGGACGTGCGCGTCACCCTGCATTCCGAGAACGGAATCCTCGGCACCGGCCCCTATCCGGCACCGGACGAGGTCGACGCCGACCTGATCAACGCGGGCAAGGAGACCGTGACCACCGTCGCGGGCGCCTCGTTCTTCGATTCCGCAACCAGTTTCGGCATGATCCGCGGCGGGCACATCGACACCGCCGTCCTCGGCGGCATGCAGGTCTCGGCCACCGGCGACCTCGCGAACTGGATGGTGCCCGGGCACATGGTCAAAGGCATGGGCGGCGCCATGGATCTCGTGCACGGAGCCCGCCGCGTCCTCGTGCTCATGGAACACACCGACAAGAACGGCGCGTCGAAGATCGTGCCCCGCTGCACACTTCCGCTCACCGGTGAGCGCGTCGTGCATCGCGTCATCACGAATCTCGCCGTCATCGACGTCACACCCGCCGGCCTGGTGCTGCGCGAATGCGCACCCGGTGTCGCCGAGCACCACGTCCGGGCGGCCACCGCGGCCCCGCTCACCTTGGCGCACTGACGAATCCAGCAGTTCGCGCTGCCCATGACCGCCAGCGGCAAGGTCCTCAAACGTGAACTCGCACAAGTCGATTCACCAACCTGACCCACACTCACCAACGGAGATGAGGAAATCCATGAAGATGAGGACAACGGCAGTGACGGCGGCGCTGGCCGCCACTGCCGTGACGGTCGCGGCGGCGACCGCGCAGGCCGCACCCGCGACCGGCGAGGAACCCGGTGGCGTGCACTACGAAGTCACCCGGCAAGGGGACTCCGCCGTCGTGGCGGTCAGTGGTGGCACGCTGCGCCACGACGACCAGCAACTCGTGCTGTTCGACCACACCGACAAGCCGGTCGCCGCGATCCCGCTGACCTACCGAGTCGACGACACCGCCTACCCCATCACCGCCGAAATCGACGGCACCACCGCGACCCTGACACCCTCGCGCGACCACGGACAACCCGTCACACCCGTGGCCGCCACCGACATCGTCACCGTCGAACAAGCCGCCACCCAGGTCGCCGAATCCTTCACCCCCCGCGACGCCCAAGCACTGGGCGTCTTCGCCCAACGCGCCGCCATCGGCGCCGCGGTCAGCGCCGTACTCGGCGCGGTCATCGGCGCCGGAATCGGCTGCCTGGTCGGCGGCGCCGCCGGAGCCGTCGTCTCCAGCCCCGTCATCGCACTGCTGCTGCCCTTCGTCGGCGCCACCGTCGCAGGCTGCGTACTCGGCATGGCCACCCTCGGCGCGGTCGGAACCATGGCCGGAGTCGTCCTCGCCGGAGGACCCATCACCCTGTTCTCCGCCATCCAATACTTCTCCACCATCCTCACCCCCTGCCCACCCGAACTCCCCTCCTGCAAAGACCCCGCACAACCCGCCCCACCCGCGAAATAGCCGACAGGGCACGCGCGCCCGGGGCAACCCGCCCGCGAAGTAGCCGCTACCGATACCGCGCGCCCGGGGGCTACCCGCATCCGGGCGCGCGGCCCGCGCACCGCGTCGTGGGTCGGCGTGTATGGGCCCGGGCTCGCGCTGGCGCCGTCGCGGTCCTTGCCGCCTCGACACTGGGGCGATGGCTCCCCGCGATGAGGCACTCGTGGCGGCGATCATCGGCGGCGCAGTCGCGGCGAGCATCATCCCGCTACCGCAGCGCGTCCAGCGGATTGCAGTTCTGCTTCATGCGCATCGGTGTCGCACTGCTGGGCCTGCAAGTGACCTCCACCGACATCCTCGAGTACTCCTGGCCTGATCTCTGTCCGCTGTGCAGCCGTGGAAGACCGCGTCGCCGGAGTTGGTCGCACTTAGGTTGGGTAGGTGAGTTCAGCGCGCGGAGTGGTCGTTCTCGTCCTGCCCGAGAGTGCTCGAAGCAAGCCGTGCAGTGAGGGCAGACGCAGTCCCTAGTCTTCGCCGAGTGCCTGTGTCCGGGCGCTGAACGAACGACCGAGCCCGGCCACCTCGGCGTCCATCTCCGGCAGCCATGCCGGGGTGGTCTTGCCGCTCGCGCGTTCGGCGAGCGGCGTCTGGAGCAGTGGCCGCAGCCAGCGCAGCATGCCGACCCAAGCGGGCACGTTGATCCGCCTGGCGCGCCGCGCGATTCCCCGCTCGAACTTGGCGCCGCACTTCTGCACCGAGGTCGTCTTTCGGATCGGGCCCGGCAGTGCGGCGAGGCCTCGCGCGACCGCGGGCAGGTCGGTGAAGCTCTCCTGCACGAGCGGGGTGTCGATCCACGACATGTGCGCGGACCCGACGTCGACGCCGTGGTGCGCGACCTCGAGCCGCAGCGCGTTCGCGAAGTGCTCGACCCCGGCCTTGGTGGCGTCGTAGGCCGCCATCCCCGGCATCGCCAGGTAGGCCGCGAGGGAGGAGACGATCAGCACGTACCCGCGACGCTCGATGACCGAGGGCAGGGCGGCGCGGACGGTGTGGAAGCAACCGACGAGGTTGACATCGATCACCCGCCGGAAGGCGGCGGGGTCCACCCCCAGGACCGACCCGTAGCTGGCGATGCCCGCGTTGGCCACGACGATATCGATGCCGCCGAACCTCTCGACCCCTTGTGCGACCGCGGCCTGGATCGCGGCGAGATCGCGCACGTCGGCTGGGACCGCGACAACGTATTCGTCGCCGCCCAGTTCCATTGCGAGTTCCCGCAGCGGGGGCGGGTCGACATCGATGAGCACTAAATACGCACCTTGCGCGCGCAGCCGCCGGGCGACTTCAGCGCCGATGCCGCGCGCGCCGCCGGTGATGAGTACGACCTTCCCGGTGAAGGCGGTCATGGACCTAGTCTAAGTGGCGGTTCGTTCGGGTTGGCGGTATTCGGCAGCCACAGAGGACGCGGGGCTCGGATCATCCACGGTGCACCCTTCGGTCGCGTTTGCCGTTGTCGACGAGGGCGGCGCTGGGCGCTTGTTCGACGCTGACCACATGCTGGGAAGGCTCCAGACCGATGCGGATGCCGAGGTCGGTGAAGAAGCGGTCGGGGTCGATGATCGCTTCCGGTGGATGGACCCCCGGCCTGCGTGCCGTGGCGTCGAGGAGCTGGGCCAAGCCCAGCGCCAGGGGGACGCCGGTGAACCGGGCCATATCGGCGGTGAATCGGGCGATTTCGGCGGTGTCGGTGAGATGGGCGAGGACCGTGCGGTGTTCGTCGCCTGCGCTGCCGGTGACCGCGGCGAAGAACGGCGGCAAGGTGCCGTGGGAGCCTAACGTCGTAGCGCGTGGCATGGCTCGGAGCGTCCGCCGCAAGCTGGGTTCGGCCAGCTCCCTCGCCGCGGATTCGTTGGTGAGTCTGCCCTTGTCGATGTCGGTGCGCAGCACATCCAGGTAGGCCGCGGTGCCCGGCGTGACGACCATGAGGTTCGCGGCGTCCCCGGAGGGCGCGAGGGATCGGTGCAGGGTGACCGGTTCGGGGTGCCCCACGGTGTAGGCGGTGCCGCGGCGCCGGCCGGGTAAGGCCAAGGTGACCGCACGCAAGGGCGCTTCCTCGGTCAGGCGGCCGTCGCGGACGACGGTGATGGCGCCGCTGATCTGCTGCATCCAGTGCACCGCGGCAGCCGATGGTTCGCCTCCCGCGCCCAGTGTTTCGGCGGCGTCGAGCGCCTCGGGGACGTCGACGGGCCATGCGGTGTAAGCGTTTTCGACGCGATCGAGGTCGCGGGCGGCTCGGGCCGCGAGCAGGTTGCTCACCCCTGGGCTGGCGCCCATGCCGATGATCGCGCACACCCCGGCGTCGCGGGCGGCGGCGTCGAGTTCGAGCATCCGCACCGTCGGCTCCCAGTCGTCACAGATGTCGAGATAGTGCGTCCGCGTCCGGATCGCCGCCGCCAGTATCGACAAGCCGAAGCGGTAATACGGCCCGACCGTATTGAGCACCACGTCGGCATCGCGCAGCGCGCCGCGCAGATCATCGGACTCGGTCACGTCCACTCGGCGCGCGCGGACTACAGCACCGTGTCCGGCCGAAGCCTCGGCCAGCGCGTGCGCCGCGGCGAGGTCGCGATCGGCCACCACGACTTCGGTCACGGCGGGCAGGGTGACGGCAGCTCGGACGGCCGCCGCTCCCATTGCCCCGGACCCGCCCAGTGCGAGAACTCGCATGGCGCCTCCTTCGATCAGAATGCAAACGCTCGTCTTTAATACGAACGAATGTAGCATGATCGCATTCGGTCTCGCCCCACGGAGGAACATATGGGTGCCCGTCTCGCGGCCGGTCGGTTCGAAGATCCCTGCGGCGCACACGATCCCGGCCCGTCGCAGCCGATCCGCAGGCTTGTCGCACGGGAAGCGTGGGGCGGCATCGTCATCGGTTCGGTGACGCTGCCCTTCACGACCCCGGCCGCCGCGGCGGTACCGGACTGGGTGCAGCTGCTCGGGCTGGCCACGCTGCTGGGCGCACTGATACTGAGGCTGCGCTGCTGGCGTGAGCTGATCGCACAGGGACTGAGGCGGTCGGGAATACCGGCTTCGGTCCGGCTGCACGAGCAGGTGCGAGGCGAACGCCTGGTTCGCCTCGGCACTTTCGCGGTCGGAGGTGCAACCGTGGCACTGCTGCCGATTCCACCCACCTGGGTGAGGTTCTGGTTCGCACTCGGGCTCGCGACCGTTGCCCTGGCGGTGATGTCGCTGGTCGCCCAGCAGTGGGAGACGACTACGGTTGCGCACCGCCGGGCGCTCGGCCCGCGTCCTCGACCACGTCTCCGATGACCTCGGCGTAGAGCCGGAATATGCGCAGCCGGTCCCGCAATGATTGCCCGCTCATCAGCTGTGCCCAGCATTCGGCTACCACCGCGCGAGCGTGCGCGCCGGGCCACGGCTGCGGCACCAACTCCGGCGGCAGTAGCGGGTCGGGGTCGGTGGCTCTGGTGAACTCGGCGGCGAGTTCGATGGCTACGGTGAGGATTTCCGGTTGGGACAGCTCCCGCGGACCGGCGAGTCGATCGAGCCGGGCCCTGGCGACATCGAGCAGCCGGTCGTGGCGCGCGGCGATCTCCTCCAGCGGCCACAGCCGGGCGGCGATCTCTCGCGGCGAATCGAGCTCGCCCACAAGGAGATTCGTGGTGGTGAGGCGGGTCATGTAACCACCGACGCCCAGCTTGCCGGCCAAAGCCTCGATGTAGGGTTCCCACGGATTCGGCGAGACGTAGAGCCCGCCTTGAATGGCCGCGCCGCCGAGGTGGACGATGCCATCGCGCATGGCGTCCCGCGCCTGCCGCTCGACCTCGGGAATGGCGAACGCGACCAGATGCCAGTTCCCGTCCCAGGGCGCGGCGCCACGATCCTGGTCGTACATGAAGCGGATGAACTCGACGTTCGGCTCGATCGCGCCCCGGATCTCCGCGTCGACCCGCAGCGACGCGCGACGGCCGCGGCCTTCCTGCACGAGCTGGCCCTCGGCGACGAGTCGCCGAATGTGCAGGCGCACTTGCTGATCGGTCATGCCCAGAGCGTTCGCCACCGCGTAGAGCTCGGCCGCGTCGATCGTCGCATCCTCCCGGATCATGCTTTCGACCAGCACCCGGGTCGGGATATCGACCTTGACGTCCACGTTCTCTCCTCTCGCAGCAGCAATCCCCGACTATTCGTTCGATTCTACAACGACAGTTTCCAGTCTGAACGTTATGGTGGGGTGATGCAGCCGCACCGGCGGAAGTCCCTCCGCATCCTGATGTCGATACTGGCCGTCGTCGCGGTGTGCGCGGCGGCAGGCGGGTGGGTGGTGTATCAGCACACGTACGACCTGCGCGAGGAGCGGGTCACCATCCCGGGTGCGAGCCAACCACTGCAGGGCGTGCTCGCTCTCCCCGAGCACGGCGAGGGCCCCTTCGGGCTGGTGGTATTCGTGCACGGTGACGGACCCAAGGATGCCACCGGCGAGACGTTCTATCGGCCGATATGGGAGTCGTTCGCCGCCGCCGGATACGCCTCGCTGTCCTGGGACAAGGCGGGAATCAATGGGGCGCCGGGCAATTGGCTCGACCAGAGCATGACCGACCGGTCCGCGGAAACGCTCGCGGCCATCGAGTGGGCACGCACGCGAACGCAGATCGATCCGGACCGGATCGGACTGTGGGGCGCCAGCCAAGCCGGCTGGGTACTGCCCAAGGTCGCCGCACAGGATTCCCGGTTGCGGTTCGTGATCGCGGTCTCCCCCGCGGTCAACTGGCTGCAACAGGGCCGGTACCACACGCTCGCCGAACTCCGCGAGCGTGGCGCCACCCGAGCGGAGGTCGACGACGCACTCGCCCGGCGGGAGAACACGCTGGCCTTGCTCGAGCGGGCCGCGACCTTCCCGGAGGCCGAAGCCGCGGGCGTCACCGGACTCACGGCCGACCGCTGGCGGTTCATCCAGAAGAACTACACCGCCGATGCCACCGCCGACCTGGCGCAAGTGCGGATCCCGGTGCTGCTGATACTGGCCGAACACGACCTCAACGTCGACATCGCCGACACCGAACGGACCTATCGGGCGCAACTCGCCCGACCGGGTCAGCTTCAGGTGCAAAGCTACAGCGACGCACGACACTCGCTGGTACGCAAAAGCATCGAGGACAGCGCGGTGAAGTCCTACCTCACCGCACTCGCCGCCCCGCGCAGCCTGTTCGCCGAGGGGTTTCTGGCCGACCAACGCCGCTTCGTCGAAGACCGCCGGGCCGACGAGTGAGCCGGCGAGCATCCACCGCCTGGAGGCAACCCCCCACCGCAGGATCGCGAACGCCGGCTACCGGAGTCAGGGACGTGGTGTCGCGGACCGGTCCGGTCGCTGTGCGGGTTCTTCGCGTTCGGCTGCTTGGAACGAAATGCCCAGCGCCGCCGGAAGTTTGGCGATGACGGCGAGACCTGCGATGAGGATCGCGGCACCGACGACGAGGAGCGCGACCCGCAGGTCGAAGGCGTCGGTCAGTGCGCCTGCGATCGCCGGACCGGTCATCAGGCCCGCGCCGTAGGCGAGGTTGAACAGGGTGTAGGCGCCGCCGAGGGCCGGTGGCCGGGTGCGCTGGCCTTGAAACCCGATCAGCGTCGTGCCGGGCGCCGAGAGCAAAGCCATCGCCGCTCCGAGCAGGATCATCGCGATGATCACCTGCCACAGCTGGGCGCTGACCGCCATCAGGGCAAGGCCCACGGCGGCGACGAGGATGCCGAGGGTGACGAGCAGGCGAGCATCGACCTTGCCGATCAGCGCACCGACGATCGGATTGAGGACGGCGCCGACGATGACGGTCAGGCCGAACAGCAGACCGATGCCCACCGGGCCGGTGTCGAAGGACAGGGCCAAGTGCAGCGGGAGCACCGGCTCGATCGAGGCGATCATCGCGGCGCCGAGGAGCACCACCACGACGACCGGGACCGTACCGGGCACTCGCAGCACCGCCAAGGGCCCCGTGGGGTCGTCGGTCGCGGCGTGATCGACGCGGACGAACACCACGCGAGCGAGACCGTCGACGACCGCGAGTCCGGCGGCGAGCAGGAACGGAACAACGGTGCCGAAGTGCTCGACCAGCAGCCCGCCGACCGGGGGCCCGGCGAGGATACCGACGCTGATCATGCTCATCGCAACACCCATCACCGGTCCGCGCTTGGCGAACGGCACCGTGGCAGCGATCAGCGAAAGGCTCGCCACCCACGCCATGCCCGCGGCGAACCCCTGCAGGGTGCGACCGACGAGCAGCAGCCAGAACGGCCCGCCGAGCGCGAAAAGGACAGTGGCAGCGGCCAGACCGAGCAAACCGATCAACAGGGGCATGCGCGGTCCGTGCCGGTCCACGAGGGCGCCCGCCACCGGTGTGGCCAACAGCATCGTGGCGGCGTAGCCGGCGAACAGCAACCCGGTCGCGGCCGGGCCCGCGTCAACGGTCGCCGATAGCAGCGGCAGTACCGGGATCGCCAATCCGTAAATGAACATGTCGGTGAACAAGGCCAGGCACGCGACGATCACCGCCGCGGTCGAGGAACTATTGCTCATACGAGCGGACACGAAAATTGCCTCTCTGCAATGCGACCCGCGTCTGGCAGGTCGCTGGATCTCGGCGCGCGGATGCGACCGGCCGAGGGGATGAGGTCTGGTCGATTCAGGCCACCAGACCGTGGACGCAACCGGTGGCCAACCCGTGTGCGCCCGCGGTATCGGCGGGCAGCAGCTCGGGTTGGGTCGCGGCGGTCATCGTCAGTCCATGGATGAGAGTCACGATCGCGAGCACCGCGATATCCGCGGTGACGCCTGGACGAAATGCGGTGTCGGTCAGCGCTTCCCGGATCCCGTCCTCCCATGCCGACATGCCGCGTCGCTTGGCGGCCAGCCCGGCTTCGAGCGCGACCGCCTGGGGCGCCACGATGGTGGATACGATCGCGAGCCGCCGGAACCGGTCGTCACCGGTCAACGCGAGCACATAGCCCGCCACGAACTCGACCAGCCGCTGCCCGCCGGGTACGTCACGGGCCGCGAGAGCTTCCAGCAGCGGCGCAGCGGCATCGGCCCATCCCTCGTCCAGACCTGCCGTCAGCAACGACACCTTGTCGGGAAAGTGGTGATGAACAGCGCCGCGCGTCACGCCCGCCCGCGCCCCCACGCCCACGAATGTCGTTCTCTCCCAGCCAAGCTCGGCGAAAGACGCCAACCCCGCTGCCAGAATGCTCGTCCGCGTCTCCCGCGCTTCAACCACCGACCGCTTCATGGGATACATGTAAGCATGTATGTATAACTTGTCAAGTAGTTCCAGAGTTCGAGGCGGTGACCTACATCGGTGTCGACGTCCGCCCGGCGCTGCGCGGGCCGATCGGGCGCCGCCTCGGACGCGTCGCGCCCAGAACGATCCTTGCCGACGAAATGCAGGCAGCCCGGAGGCTATCGCTCCCGCCGGGATCGCCCTTCTCGGTGACCAGACGCCGCCTGGCCCGAATGGGCCAGGCGTGCAAGGGTTCCGGATGGCCGGGGGACATCCCCTGCGAGAGTCATCGGATGATCCCCCTGTCGTTACAGGGGCCTCAGGGGAGGAACGGCCCTACCCAGTCGGTGAACCGCTGCCCCAGCTCCGCCTGCGCTGCCGCGAGGACGGCCGCGGGGTCCTCCGCCACCGGGAGACCGAAGTTCTCGTCGAGCCATGCCACGAACTCGTCGTGGCTGTCGCTGTACGCGTCGTCCTCGTCGCGATAGAAGTACACCTCTTCCCAATCGACTCGTATCTCCGAGTCGAAGCCGAGGAGCTGAAACAACTCCCGCACGTGGCGGGCGACGACGTGCTGCCCGCCTTCGTCTCCGAAGACGACCACGGGCAGGCTCGACAGATCGTCCCGGTCGTCGAGACGCCACAGCGCGTAGAACGAACCGGAACCGTTGGCCTGCGCGAAGGGAATCAGCCGGTCGGTGAACTCCGGATCCTTCGACCAGCCTGCCACCAGGCCGGAGATGTCCCCGAAGTCCGTCAGACCGAATCCATCGGCGTAACTCTCGAAGCCGAGCCCATCCTGCAATTCCTTCAGCAGGTTGAGTTCCTCGACGGGTGAGTACTGGATGTTCAATGCGTCTCCAAGCAGTCGTGTCGGGCAGTCTTGTTGTGGCCGCCCGGATTTCGACAACTTTGCCACTCGGGGCCGCTGCGGACGAGTCGAGGAATCCACCCGTTACGACGGCGTCTGCACCATCGCCGCGGTGAGCCTGCGGACCAGTGGAAGCACGAGCAGCAGGGTGGGAAAGGCGATCGGCCAGGACACCGCCCACGCGCGCAGCCACTGGCCGATGGCGAGGCCGTCGCTGATCAGCGTGCTGATGAGCGAGACCACGCAGGTCATCAGAATCGACAGGAGCATGGGCAGCAGCACCGGTGCGTACCGTGCGGGGAGTTTGCGAACTGGCCGAGCAGTGGTCTTGCTGGTGGACACAGGAGTCTCCGTAAGGTCGTCAATGGCAGCGATCCCGCCGAACGGTGGAATCGGTGCGTTGATTGACGTGAACGCTTACGGCGATTGCTCGCGGCAAAAGCGTAGAGGCGAGAGTGCCTGCGAGGCAAGGCGGTGACACCGAGACCGATCTCACCCCCGCGAGGTTCGGCTACTCGCCGGAGACCGAGTCCAACTGCTCCTCCAGGCGTCGTGCCTCCTCGGACGACAGCAGATCGGTCACCTTGGCGAGAAACTCCGCACGCCCCATCCGCCTGCGCAATTCGAGCAGGGCGCGCACATTACGTCCGAGGTCGACCATAGCCATCCCTGCGCGCTCCAGCTCTACCCGCAGCAGCAAAGCAACCAGCTGCCAATGAACCGCTTCGGCGAACTGGTTGCGCGCCGACTCGAGAAACCCCAGACTGGTCGCCGCAATGGCCACCGTGGCGTCGTCGCCGAGTTCCTTACTCATCGCCAGTGTTTGGCGGTACAGACGCTCACCCTCACCGTAGTCGCCCCGACCCTCGGCAAGCATTCCCAACTGATGCAAGGACGCAGCGATACCGGACAGGTCGCCGAGTTCTTCCCTGATCTCCAGCGACCGCCGATACAGGCGCTCGGCCGCACCCAGCTCCCCCCGGCCCGCCGCGAGCATTCCCAACTGATGCAAGGAGGCAGCGATACCGGACAGGTTGCCGAGTTCTTCCTTGATCGCCAGCGATCGCCGGTAGAGGCGCTCGGCCTCGTCGAAATCCCCGAGGTTCCCAGCGAGAATCCCCAACTGATGCAGGGTTATGGCGATGGTGGCGGCATCACCGAGTTCTTCACTGACCGTGAGCGATTGGCGGTACAGACGCTCGGCCTCCTCGAAATCTCCCCGATCCCCGGCGAGAATTCCCAGCTGATGCAAGGTGACGGCGATGGTTTCGCTGTCACCGAGTTCCTGCTTGATCGCGAGCGATTGCCGGTACAGACGCTCGGCCTCAGTGAAATCCCTTCGGCCCGCGGCGAGCATCCCCAGCTGATGCGAAATGCCTGCAATACCCAAGCGGTCGCCGACCTCTTCGTTGATGGCCAGCGCCTGCCGGTACAGGCGCTCGGCCGCACCGTAGTCCCCTCGCAGATGGGCCAGGTTGCCCAGCTGTTCGAGCCAGGGGCTGCGGTCCGGGGAGTCGGCGGGAAGTTGGGTGAGGGTGTGATGGATGAGGGCGGCTTCCCGGTCCCGGGCGCCGATCGTGCGCAGCCGGGTCGTGATGATCGCGGTGACCGCGATCGCGGCGGAAACCTGGCCGGCTTGCTGAAGGTGTTGGCGGGCTTCGAGGAGGTCGTGCAGATCGGCGTCACGGTCTTGGGGCCACACTTGTTCCCGCCACCACCAGTAGCGGGCGGCGCGCGAGTGCGCGGCGGTGACCTCGGCCTCGCGACGCTGGCGGTGGAGGCTTTCGTGGAGCGCGGTGGCGGTGGCGCGGTGCACGAACACTTGCTCGCGTTGGGCGTCGATGCTGATCAGACTGTGTGACCACAGCTCCTGCACCAGTCCGGTCGTGTCGAGGTCGGTGGATACCGGCGGCCGAGGGGCGGCGTTGAATTCGGTGAGCGCGGGTGTGATCGCGGTGAGAATCTCCGGCGGAAGCCGATCGAGGCCGAACTCCTCGGCGGTCGGGTCGATGCCGTGCCCGGTGAGGATCGAGACGATACTCTGTTCGGCCTTCTCTCGGTCGGGTGTCCACGCGGCGCCGGGATCATCGGCGCCGATCTGGAAGAGCAGGGCGTTGTAGTCGACGGGTTCGCGATAGACCGAGGCGCCGATCAGCAGTCGTCGCGCGTCGGGGGTGAGGCGGTCGAGGAGTTCGGTGAGCAGGATGTCGTCGGCGATGACGGTGATGGTGGTGGCCAGGGCGGCGTCCAGGTCGGCGCCTGCGGTCAGGACGGGGCGCGTGCCGGGGTAGGCGGCGAGCGCGTTCTCCAGGCGGGCGGTGATGTCGCGGTATCGGCCGACGCGGTGGTCGAGCAGGGCATCGAGGTACTCCAGGCTGCGGGGATGCCCGCCGACCAACCGCCACACCCGGTCGAGCTCGCTGTCGTCGAGGCGATCCAAGGCGGGCAGGGCCCAGATCAGCTTGAACGTCTCCGCCCGCGACATCGGCCCCAACGGGTGCGCCAGGAGCAGCGTGTGCGCCCGCTCGGGTAGTGCGAACCGGTACCGGCAAGTCACCAGCAGCCGGCTGCGGCCGGGGTCGATGATCCATTTCGCGAGCAGTCTCGCCAGAGCGTCGTCGGTGACGGTGTACGTGCCGGTGAGGTTGTCTTCGAAGTTGTCCAGCACCACCAGTATCGGGAGCTGGTCGAGCACGTACTCCCGCAACACCTGCTGCCGATCTTCCCAGGGTTGGTCGACGTGGGTGAGGTATTGCAGTGCCTGGGTGATGGTGCGGTCCGGCGAGTTGTCGCTGTCCATGAGGTAATAGCGGCCGATGCGGTGGGCGAGGGTGGACAGCAGGCTGTCGATGGTGAGCTCGCCGGTGAAGACGACAACGAGTCTCGCCCACTGCTGGCGGTGCAGGAGTTGGGTGGCCAGGGTGGTCTTGCCGATCCCACCGAGCCCGTGTATCACGATCCCGGAGTACTGGTTGCCTTCCAGAACATCGGGGAGGGTGCGCAATTCGCGGCGACGCCCGACGAAATCTCCCGTTTCCCGCTGGACCAGCCCGTCCCCCGCGACCGCCGCCGCACGGGTTCTCGGGGTGGCGGATTCGTTGCCGGTGGCCGGTGGGTAGACCTCGACGCCGGGGTGGGCGGCCAGAACGGTGACGACGCTCCATTCGTCCAGGGCGGCGAGGTGGTTGTCGCGGGGGTCGGGGGAGGTCGACCACTGGTGGTGGACGACGCGGCGGGCTTCGGCGACCGCGGCCACCACATCCGGGACCGGGTGGTTGGCCAGATGCTGGTAGACGCGGGCGAACAAGGCGGTGGCGTAGCGGTCGGTCACCGAGGTCTCGGTCGCGATCACCACACTCGCTCCCTCCGCCAGGAGCGCTGCGGCGAAGGACGGGGCGCCGGCTTCGTCGGCGACATCGGTGTAGCAGGCGGCCAGACCGATCACCGGTGGCATCGCCCCCGCCGGGATCGCCTCGGACAGCAACTCCGCGGCGGTCATCGGACGCGCAGCGCCGGTGCCGGTTTCGAGATGCAGATGGCCGGGAGTGCCGTGACCGGACAGGTGCAAGACGTGGGCGGGGAACTGCTCCAACTCCGCACGGATCGCGGTAGTGGTCGCGAACTCGACGATCCGAACCTCGGCGTCACCGTGGCGGGCGCCCTTCACCGCCGAGAGCACGTTGCGCAGTTCACGTTCGTAGTCCAGGACCATCCCGTCGCCCTCGTCGGGGGCGGCGATCGCGACCAGGATCCGCAACGGCCCCGGGATCGGACGCACCGGCACCGCAGGCAGCCGCCGATAGACGGTGATCAACGGATGCAACGCCAACGGCTTGCTCGTCACCGGATCCGGCAACGCCTCCCACGGCACCACCGCGAATCCTCTTGGCTCGACGCCGATCCGAAGTGGCACGTGCACCGCCGTCACCCGCGCAAGCAACTCGCCCAGCGCCTCCGAAACAGGCGGTGGCAGAAACGATTCCGAGGCGAGCCTGCCCGCTCGCCGCAGCGACACCGTCTCCAGCACCGATTCCCGGGCCTGCTCCCCGGTACCGGTGCGCACGACAGCGGTTCTGCTGCGGCGGGCGCGCTCGCGCAGCACGTCGTGCAATGCGCCCGCCAGACCGGGCCGAATGCCGGAATGAGCACCGGTGATGTCGATTCCGGCGCCGCGCAGACGCACTTCGGCGTCCGTGACGGTGAGCGTGATATCGACCGCAGCCGTCAACGGCGGCAGCCCGGTGAGTTCGATGCCGGCGAGCCCGTCGAGCAGCGGTTGCAGGTCTTCGATCCGGGCGACCAGGACGCTGTCGCGCATCCAGCCATCGGCAGCGTTGTAGCGCTCGGAGACCACCCCGACGACGAAGTCATCGCTCGCACGTCGGACCGGTCCCCCACTCATCCCCTTCATCACCGACGACGCCTGCAAACGTCCCAGCGGAACCTGCTCGTCACGGGTCGTACCGCCTGCCCAGTGCCCATCCGCATCGAGGTAGCGGTAGGAGTGGCGCGGGTCGGGGACATCCACCGCCCCGGTGATCACCGTCGCGGTACCCAACGCGACCCGATCGGTGGCCACCCATCCCGCCACCGACCCCGCCAGCGCGGTGGTGCTGGTCAGCACGGCCAGATCGTGCACGGCATCCAGGCGGGCCACGCTCGCCTCGAACGCGGGCGCCCCACCGGCCAGCGCGTCCACCCGGACCGCCGCACCCGGATACCCGGCGCCGACCTCGTCGCACACATGTGCCGCGGTCACCAACACCCCCGGCGCCACCTGGAAACAGGTCCCCGCCGGATCGTCGGTCGCATACAGGACGCGGCCCAGATATCCCGGCACCCGCCCATCCCGGCCGCCGGGAGGCGCGTCAACGGTCACGGTCGAGTCGTGTTGTCGGCGTGGGCCCACCGGTCACCACGAACCACCCCTCTCGAGGACGAAAACGTCCACCCCCGCCACTCGCCGACGGGCCTACGGCCAGACCGAAGCGGACACCAACTGTACCCACCCCGCACCACCAACCCACCGAACATCGCCATGAGTGTTTGCAGAATCGAAACAACCTTGCCTACATCGGATTCGGTGGTCTTCTCGTTCAACTGACCAGTCCTGTCGTGGATCCGACGTCGAACGGGCTGATCGCTCGCGCACTCGCAGGCCACAGACCAGAAGCAGGCGACGGCACCTCGATACCTTGTCCGGTGTCTTGTCACGAGATCTGATGGCGATGCTCGACAAGGCGAAAGTTGGTGACGATCTCGCCCGAAGCCCGTCAGGGGCTTGCTCACACCAGGGCGGCTCGGGCTTGCGCGTAGGCGATGACGTCTTCCGCGTAGTCCGAGGCATCCCCTTCCGCGGGGCACGCCCTCAGGCGGGCGACCGCGTCGTCGAGTTGCGCTCCCGGCCCGCGGTCGGCGAGCAGGACGGCGATCGCCTCCCAGGTCCCGATCCGCGGGTCCGAATCCGCCAGCAACTCATCGAGGTAGCGTCCCGATTCCACCAGCCGTAGCGCCCGGCGCGCGCACGTGTGCACACGCCGGGGCAGCTCCGCCCGGATGGCGTCGACGTCCGCCTGCAGCGCCTGCTGCCCCGGTTGCGCCGGGTCGATCCGGATCGACCACAAGGCGGCCGGGTCGTCCGACATGCCGTCGTCGGCGATCAGACCGGGCCCGATGGCCTGCTCGAGCGGCGTGGGCGGCAGGCTCGATCGCGCGTTGCGCCAGTTGCAGAACTCCCACCAGGCGGTCGGAGTGGCGCTCGACCACAGGCCGAACCTCAGCACCTGCTGTCCCTCGGTCCATGTGCGAAATGTCCTGGTGCGCCCCACGGACGCCACACCACCCGGCTCGATTCGCACCCAGATCGGATCGGCCCCGTGAAACCCATACGCCTGAACCAGCTTGCCCGTATTGCGTATCAGGCGGCGCAGTGCCACTTCCGATCTGACCATGTCGGCAGATTAGCTGCGCATGCCGACAGCTCACCCCACCCCACTTCCCAACGCGCGGCTTCGCAGATCTTTCGTTCGCCTCGCAGAGTCTCTAGGCGCTGCGAAGCGTGTACAGCCTCTGCGAAGAACCGGGGTGGGGTGGGGCACGGTGCCGCTGGGGGGATTTCTGTTTTGGGACACATGTTTTCGGAGACAATGGCTCTCGGCGTGTTCATGTGGGTCCCACGAATGGCGGATTTCCTCGATCGGCGCGGGTGGTTGCACCCTATCGTCAAGGGTGTGCAGGTGAGAAACGCGTTCCGAGGATTCGACGTGCCCGGTTCGCAAAGGCGCGCAGCGAAGGTCGATATCGCTACCTCGGCAACAACGGTGGACGACACGCTGGTCCACGCACTGTCGGAGACTCCGGCCAGAGTGACACAGGATATCGAGTACCGCTGGGATACCGCGAGTTTCGGCCGGGAAGTACCGCTGGTATCCGGTGCACTCGCGCGAAGATCGTTCACGGTCTCAGGATTCACCGACGCGATCGTGTTCTCCTCCGGCGGAGAACACGTCGTCGAGAAGACACTGCCCACGCTGTTCGGCGGCGGCAGCATTACCGCCGACATCGAGGCTCCGGAAGACGACCCCGGCGGACTGCTGTTCGCGCTGGGCAATCGGGGCGGCGGCTTGGCCGTCTATGTCAGCGATTCGACGCTTCGAGTCGCCGTCACCACCGCCGCCGGAACCCTGTACGTGCGAGCCGACCGGACACTGCCCCCGGGGCGACACCGCGTCGGCTGTGTCCTGCGCCCCGCGGGCGAGCGCTTGCACGTCGGCGCGATAGTGGACGGCACGGTGGTCGGAGGCGGTCGCGGCAACCACCGGCTCCCGCTCGCGAGCCCGCACGAGCCCACGGTTCTGTCGGTGGGCTACGACTGCGGGCTCCATGTCGGCAACCGATACCGGCCACCGTTCGCCTGGAACGGAACGCTGCATGGCCTGAACATCGACGCGTGACGCTCCCTACCGCGCGGCCCGTCGCAGGATGGTGTCGGCGTCACGGTGGCTGCGGGCCACCATCGCCGAGCGCAGGTACCACAGCCCGGATGCCTGGGTCGGGTCGAAGTCGATGAGTTGACCGATCCGTTTCAGGCGGTAGTCGACGGTGTTGGTGTGCACGTTCATCAACCGTGCAGTGCGCTGGCGGTTCAAGTTGGTGCCGATGTATGTCCGAAGTGTCTCGAGGAACTCGGGGTACTCCTCCAACGGATCCAGCAGCGACGCCAGGAAGTCGCGCGCCGGACCGGGCCGGGTCAGCTGATACTCCAGCGCCATGTCGTTGAACCGGTACAGCCCGGAGTCGAACGGCAACCGCTGCACCATGTCCAGCAGCTCGTGCGCCTCGTCGGCGGCCTCCGGAATGCGCCGCACTCCCGCCTCCACCACGGTCGCTCTGACCGGCGCCTGCGCCGCGTCGGTCAGCCACTTCACCAGGAGTTCCAGTGCGGTGTCGTCGAAGTCGGCGACGGGCAACAGGATCGTTCCGCCGTCGATGCTCAACAGCGACAGCGCACGCTCCCCGCACCGGGTGGCCAGCTCGGCCTGCACGCGACGTAACTTGCGCCGCGCCACCACCTTCGGGTCCAGCTGGGGATTCGATTCGTCCGGGTGCGGCGGAATGTGTACCGCAAGAACGTGATACGCGTCTGCGATCGGGATACCGCACTCACGCGCCATGGTGGAGGTGCTGTTGCCGCCGAGCAGCGCCGAGGTGAGCGTGTGCACCGCGGTGTGGTGCTCGCCGACCACCGATTTCAGCTCTCGCACGTAGGCGACCGACACGGTCGAGCTGATGGTGTCCAGGATGTCCATCAGCCTGCGCGCGACATTCACCAGGCTCTCCTGATCGCTGGTCGTCGCCTTCGCCAGGACGAGATCGAAACCCAGCTTGAAACCCTCGTGTATCGCGTGCTGGATGGTATCGATCGGGATGCCCTCGCGCGCCCACTGCGCGGCGGCCGCCTCGACCCGCCCGATTTCCGAGGCGATGTCCTCGCCGCCGTCGAGCATCCGCATCGCCAGCTTCAGGCACACGCGAGTCACCGCGGCCACGTCACCGCCCAGCGCACCACCGGGCAGGGTGTTGCACGGGGCTATGGTCTCGAGGAAATGACCGACCATCCGCTGCGATATGGCGCGAACGTCCTCGAGATGTGTCGATACCGGGCGACCTGACACCGTAAGATCCAGATCGGCCTGCTGTGCGGACATGAAAGCCTCCCGCGGGTAGTGCACGCGACGCCACCGTAGCCCGCACCCTCTCCCCCGGCCTCTCCGGCCCGGCGAGTTTGTGACAGGTCGGCAACTTCCCGACGGCCTTTGTGCCGACGGACAGACCCGGGAACCAACCCGTCCGGTCGACGGACTCGCGATCAAAGCGTCGCGACGTGCGGTCTCAGCACCGCTCCGATCGACGGCCTGGGTGTCCCGCGTGATCCGCATCCACGACATCGATCGGACCGCGCAGTTGACAACGTCAACCGGCCGGAGCAGTGCTCTCGTCATCACCTGGGCCACGGCACGCCGCAGCGTGGCAGCGGACCCAGGCTTTCTACAGCAGGGCCAGCGTGAAACTCAGCACGCACAGCATGAGGACCCATGCGGCGATGGTCACGTGAAAGGAACCCGCTTGCTCGTCCGAGCCGGAACGGCGTCGACGGTTGGCACGACGCTGCGAACGAGAAGACGAAACGGCCACGTTGTCCTCCTTCGGTCGGCTTGCCTCAGCCGGTCGCATACCCGCTCTCGCCGAAGATCAACAAACGACTTTGTGGCGAGTCCCGAGACAGCCGTCACGCACCGGCTCGCCCCCGCCACCCGCCTCCACCCCGGACTTCACGGTCCTCCGAGCCGGGCCGCGGCGTCGACCCTGATCGTGTCGCCGTTGAGCATGGGATTGTGAATCACGTGTGCCACCAGCTCGGCGAACTCCGCGGGCGCGCCGAGCCGGGCCGGGTGCGGCGCCCGTGCCAAGGACGCCCGCTGCGCGAACTCGGGCAGCCGACGGAACATCGGCGTATCGAACATTCCGGGCGCGACGGTGACGACGCGAATCAGCGCGCCCGCGAGATCGCGGGCCGCCGCCAACGTCATCCCGGCAAGGCCCGCCTTGGACGCGACATAGGACACCAATCCGGCCGGTGCGTCGAACCCCGCGATCGACCCCGTGTTGACGATGACACCGCGCTCCCCCGCCACGGCCTCGAGCCGCGCCATGCGTTCGGCGGCGAGGCGGATCACGTTGAAGGCGCCGATCAGATTGACCTGCACCACTTCCGCGAACTGCGCCAGCGGGAGTGGGCCGGAGGCGTCGAGAGTCATTCCGGTGCGGTCGATTCCGGCGCAATTGACCACGGCGCGCAGCGCACCGAGCTCGGCCGCACGATCCAACGCCGCGGCGACGTCACGCTCCTCGCATACGTCGCCGGTGATCCGATGCACCAGATCGTCTGCCGGAGAAGCAGATTCGCCCGCTCTGGGATCGAGCACGACGGCCGTGGCCCCTGCGTCACTCAGGCGGCGCACCACCGCGTGCCCTAGACCCGACGCGCCGCCTGCCACGAGAACGACTGCATTGCCGATATCCACCGCGTGCCCTCACTTGTCGTCCAGGTCGGCGTGCCGGGCGCAGGCCGCCTCTGTGTCAGCCAACATAGAATGTGTCCACTGAATAGTCAATGGCCGATGGCCTAGGATCGAGGCACCGGAAACGACAGGCAGGAAGGACCGCAGTGGCCGATCGACGCGCCGAGACCACCCGGGAGAGCAGGCGGATGCTCATCGATGCCGCCTCCGCCCTGTTCGTCGAAAAGGGCTACCAGCAAACGACGTTCGCCGATGTCGCGCTCCGTTCCGGCATCAGCCGCGGCTCGATCCCGTGGCACTTCGGCAACAAGGAGGGCTTGCTCGCCGCGGTACTCGACCATGCCTCGGAGGCACTGTTCGAGGTCTCCGACGAGGCCGACGCGGCGCGCTCGGCGCAGGCCTACGACCTCGTGGCGCAGGCCAAGCGGTCATCGATGGCGCGCACGTCGCTGCTGTTCGTCACCCTGTACGTCGAAGCGGTGAACCCCACGTCCCCGATCCACGACAAGTACGTGGCGCTGCACGAACGGCTCCGGCAGTCGGCGAAGCACTGGATCGAGCGCTTCGTCCGTCTCCCCGGCGCCATGACCGCCGAGGATCTCGCGACCATCCTGGTCGGCGCGGCCATCGGGATCCATTTGCAGAGCGCGATGACACCCGGCCGGATCGGCATCGATCGGACCATCGACCAACTCGGCGAACTGCTGAAACCGCTTATCGTGGACCCGGCTACGAGCGGCTGACCGCCGTCGCCCCTACCGAGAACGAGGAGCCATGGACTTCGCACCCAGCGCCCGCGCCGCCGACCTGGTCGAGCGGGTCGGCCGTTTCATGGACGAGGAGATCGCGCCCGTCGAGGCCCGATACCACCGGGAGGTCGCCGCGCTGCGCGACCGCGGCGAGGACCCCTGGACGCCGCTGCCGCTGCTCGCCGAACTGCGCGCGAAAGCGCGCGGCGCGGGTCTGTGGAATCTGTTCCTGCCCGCCGCCCACGCGGGCGCCTACGCCGAACGATTCGGCACCGACGGCGGGGCGGGCCTGAGCAACACCGACTACGCCCCGATCGCCGAGCTCACCGGCCGCTCGTTCCTCGCGCCGCACGTCTTCAACTGCAACGCACCGGATTCGGGAAACATGGAGGTCCTGCTCCAGTACGGGAACCAGGAACAGCGCGACCGCTGGCTCGATCCGCTGCTCGACGGAACGATCCGCTCGGCCTTCGCCATGACGGAACCGGAGGTGGCCTCCTCCGACGCCACCAATATGGCCGCGACCGCCGAACTCGACGGCGACGAGGTCGTGCTCAACGGCCGCAAGTGGTGGACCACCGGCATCGGCCATCCCGACTGCGCGGTCATCCTGTTCATGGGATCGACCTATCCGGACGCGGAGAAGCATCGGCGGCACACCATGGTCCTCGTCCCCCGCGACACCCCGGGCGTGCGGGTCGAGCGGATGCTGCCCGCGATGGGCCGCTACGACGAGCCTTTCGGCCACGGCGAACTGTCGTTCACCGATGTCCGGGTGCCCGCGGCCAATATCCTCCTCGGCCCCGGTCGTGCCTTCGACATCGCACAGGGACGACTGGGTCCCGGCCGCGTGCACCACTGCATGCGCCTGATCGGGCTCGCCGAGTCCGCGCTCGAGGCCGCGTGCCGCCGCGGCCTGGAGCGGACGGCGTTCGGGAAACCCCTGGTGAATTTGGGCGGCAACCGGGAGCGCATCGCGAAGGCGCGCATCGCGATCGATTCCGCCCGCCTGCTCGTGCTGAACGCGGCATGGAAGCTCGACACCGTCGGCGCCTTGGGCGCACTGAGCGAGATCAGTCAGATCAAGGCGCAGGTACCGACGGTGGCGCAGGAGGTGATCGACTTCGCCATGCAGATGCACGGCGGCGCGGGCGTTTCCGACGATTTCCCGCTGGCGGCGGCGTGGTCCACCGCGCGGGCGATCCGATTGGCCGACGGACCCGACGAGGTGCACCTGGGCATGGTGGCCCGCGTCGAGCTCGCCAAATACGCCGTGGGGCGCTGACCCGTCGGGCGTGAAAGCCGTTCCCGCGGTTGCCCGTTCGCCGCTACTGCATGGCGAAGCGGAGCAGCGCCTGCTTGTCGCCCTGCTTGATCTTGCCCTTGCGGTTGAGGACTTCCAGTTGCCACGCGCCGCCGTTGCGGAAGGTGCGGGCCACGGCATTGGCATTGTCGTTGCCGAGCAGGGAGGGCCAGATGTCGGCGACCTGCTGGCTGCTGCCGCCGGTGGCGTCGTAGACCTTGAACGAAATGTTGTTCGCCTTCTCGAAGGAGCTGCCCTTCTTGAACGCCGCTGCCACGAAGATGATCGCGTCGATGCCGCCGGGCACGTCGGCGAAGGTGACGTGCACCGTCTCGTCGTCGCCGGTGGCCGCGCCCGTCTGCTCGTCGCCGGTGTGCAGGACCGCGCCGTTGCCCAGCGGATCGAGCGAGTCGAGGCCCGCGAAACGGACCGGCTCGCTGCCCTGCATGAGGATGGCGATCAGGTCCAGGTCGACACCGCGCTTACGACGCGCCCAGCCGAGCGCCCCACCGCTGGCGCCCGCCGAGGGATCCCAGCTCACCCCGACGCTCAGCTTGGTGATGCCGGCGAGATCCGCGGCGCCGTCTTCTTTCCGGAGCGTGATCATGGCCCGGTTCCCCTTACTATCCCGCCCGAGTCTCGGCGGCGGCTCGCGTTCGGGCACAACGCCCCTGGTCTCGACCACGACACTACCCATGAACCTCGGTGCCGTACAACACGAAACAAGGCCAGGATCAGGAAAGTCGCCGCAGTAGTTCCTCGGCGACGCCCGCCGAGGAGGCGGGATTCTGGCCCGTGATCAGGTTGCGGTCGACCACCACGTTCGGCGTCCACGGGTCGGCCTCGCGGAAGTCGGCGCCGATCTGCACCAGCCGATCCTGCAACAGCCACTTGGCCTTGTCGGCGAAACCCGCTTGCGTCTCTTCGGCATTGGTGAAGCCGGTCAGCGCGTAGCCCGCGAAGACGTTGGTCCCGTCGGCCCCGGTCGCGGCGAGCAGCGCGGCGGGCGCGTGGCACACCACGGCCAACGGTTTGCCGGAATGCACTGCGGCGGTGAGCAATGCGCCGGAAGTGGCGTCGACGGCGAGATCTTCCATCGGCCCGTGCCCGCCGGGGTAGAACACGGCGTCGTAGTCGGCGAGATCGACGCCTGCCAGCGCGATCGGGTTCGCGAGTTCCCGGCTGGTGGACACGACCTCCGCGCGATGGTCCGCCGTCTCCTTGCCGCCGTTGACCTCGGGCGCGAGGCTGCCCTTGTCGACGGCGGGCACGACGCCGCCCGGGGTGGCCACCACGATCCGGTGACCCGCGGCCTTCAGCGCCTCGAAGGGCACGACGAACTCCTCGGCCCAGTATCCGGTCGGATGCTTGGTGCCGTCGGCCAGTGTCCAGTAGTCGACACCGGTCATCACGAACAGAATGTTCGCCATTCTCGTCTCCCTCGTTCGGAACCGCGGCGGGTTCGGTCGTCGGTGCGCGTCGCCTCGGACCAGGTGGCCACGTCGGCGGACCGACGGTCCGCACCCGATCCGTCAGCGGCGACACCGACGACGGTAGGCCCAATGCGCCGGACCCGGCCAATAGGAATCGACATGTGAGACATCGAAATTTCTATGAGTGTCCAGTGTTGACATCACGTGATGTCAACAAATACCGTCGAAGGCGCCTGTTTCAACGATGAGACGCGAGGACGGCGGAATGAGAACAACGACGTACGACGACCAAGCCCACGCGATACACGCGCGCGACGTGCGGTTCGATTTCGATTCGGTCCCCATGCACTACATCCCCGGCGAGGTGATGGCGACCCACATCATCAACGTCATGCACCTGGTGCTGCCGGAGGGCGAGCGGGCCATGGCGCAGGCGCTGGCCGAAGCGCTGCCGTTCATCGGCGACGAGCGACTGCGCGAGGAGGTCCAGGGGTTCATCGGCCAGGAGAACATGCACGCCAGCTCCCACGAGAAGGCGCGCAAGCATCTGGAGTCGATCGGGCTGGACGTCGGCCCGATGGTCGACACGGTGTCCTGGCTGGTCGACCGGGTGCTCGGCGATCACGGCCTGACCGGGCGCGCCAAGCACGAATGGCTCTGCGAGCGGCTCGCCCTGTTCGCCGGGATGGAGCACTACACCGCCGTCATCGGCGAGTGGCTGCTGACCAACGATCAGCTCGAGGCCAAGAACATGCATCCGGCGATGCTGGATCTCATCCGGTGGCACGGCGCGGAAGAGGTGGAGCACCGCAGCGTGGTCTACGACGCCTACATGCACGTCGACGGCGGGTATTTCCGCAAGGCGCGGACCGGCCTGCTGGCGAGCTTCGGCTTGCTCGCCCTGTTCGTGATCTCCGGCGGCTACCTGTTCCGCAAGGATCCCGAGCCGGACAAGGGACGGTATTGGCCGCTCCAACTGCTGAGCGCCTCGGCACGCGGTGTGGTACCACGGTTCACCACGTTCGTCACCGAGATCCCGCGCTATCTGCGGCCGGGTTTCCACCCGTCCCAGCTCGGCCCCATGGACAACGCGATTCGCTACCTCGCGCAGTCGCCCGCGGCCCGAGCGGGCGAGCGGTGAGCGCGGTCGTGACCGAGAGCTATCGCCCGCCGCTCCCGGCCCGCGCGATGGCCGGTCTGCTCGACGCGTACAAGCGAACCTTCACCTCCGAAGCCACGGCCGGGCTGTTGTCGCGCCCGAATCCGGTGCGCCGCACGGGTTTCGATGTGTGGCTGCGGATCGACGCCCGCGTCATCGAGGCCGAGGACGTGGTGAGCCTGACGCTCCGTTCGCCCGCCGGGGCGGATCTGCCGTCCTGGATTCCAGGAGCGCACCTCGATGTGTTCCTGCCATCCGGCCGCCAGCGGCAGTATTCGCTCACCGGCGATCCCGCCGACCGGACGACATATCGCATCGCGGTGCGCTACCTCGCCGACGGCGACGGCGGCTCCCGCGAGATGCACGACGATCTTCGGGAAGGCGACCTGCTGCGGATCCGCGGCCCGCGCAACGCCTTCACCTACATCGACGCGCCGGAATACCTGTTCGTCGCGGGCGGAATCGGCATCACGCCGATCCTGCCGATGGTGACCGAGTGCGCGCGCCGCGGCGCGCCGTGGCGGCTGATCTACCTCGGGCGCTCGCGGGCGAGCATGCCATTCCTGCACGAGCTGGAACGCTGCCGCGGCGGCACGCTCGAGGTGCGCCCGGACGACGAGTTCGGCGGCCCCGATCTCGATGCCCTCGTGGCCGAGGCCCCGCGCGGCGCCGCCGTATACGTCTGCGGTCCGCCGCCGCTGATGGAATCCGCGCGACGCGTGCTCTCCGCGACCGACCCGACCGCCTCGGTGCACACCGAGCGTTTCTCCCCGCTGCCCGTGCAGGACGGCGATCCGTTCCGTATCACGTTGCGGCGCAGCGGAACAACCGTCGACGTCGGCGGTGACGAATCCGCGCTGTCCGCCATTCTGCGCGCGGTGCCCGGCGCGGCGTTCTCGTGCAGGCAAGGCTTCTGCGGCACCTGCAAGACGCGGGTGCTCGCCGGGGAGATCGATCACCGGGACCGGCTGCTGCCGGATTCCGACCGGGATTCCGCCATGCTCACCTGCGTCTCGCGCGCGCTCGGGGACGACCTCGTCCTCGATCTCTGACCCACGGGCAACGGCGCCCGTTTCGGAAAGGAAGACTCCATGTCCGCACCGAGCGGAACAGACCCCGAGCACCGCGCGATCGTCGTGATCGGCGCGGGTATCGCGGGCATCGGCCTCGCCGTCAAGCTGCGCGAAGCGGGATTCGACGACTTCGTCCTGCTCGAGCGCGCGAGCGAGCTGGGCGGGACCTGGCAGGCCAACACCTACCCGGGCTGCGCCTGCGACGTGCCCTCGCACCTGTATTCGTATTCGTTCGCGCCGAACCCGGACTGGTCTCGCACGTACGGGACCCAGCCGGAGATCCTCGCCTACCTGCGCGCGGTGGCCGAGCGGCACGATGTGGTGCGGCACATGCGATTCGACACCCCGCTGGTCCGCGCGCGCTGGGACGAGGACGCGCTGCGGTGGCGCGTCGAGACCGGCCGGGGCGAGATCTCGGCCGACGTGCTGATCTCCGCGGTCGGCCCGTTCAGCGAGGCCAAGATTCCGGACTTCCCCGGGCTGAGCGATTTCGAAGGCGCGCAATTCCACTCGCTGGACTGGGATCACGAGCACGACCTCACCGGCGAGCGCGTCGCCGTGATCGGCACCGGCGCGTCGGCGGTGCAGTTCATTCCGGAGATCCAGCCGATCGCCCGGCGGCTCACGGTGTTCCAGCGCTCGGCGCCGTGGATCGTGTCCCGGATGGATCGGCGCACGCTGACCGTGGAACGGGCGCTGCTGCGGCGAATGCCCGTGCTGGGCAAGGCCATGCGGGGCGCGTACTTCGCGGGAATCGAGAGTTTCGGCCTGGTCGGGTTCGTCGATCGGCGTTTCCGGCACCCGTTCCAGGCGCTGTCGCGGTGGCAGTTGCACCGGCAGGTCCGCGATCCGGAACTGCGCGAAAAGCTCACTCCCGACTACATGATCGGGTGCAAGCGCGCCATCTTCTCCGACGCGTACTATCCGGCGCTGGCCCAGGACAACGTGGAGGTGGTGACCGAGCGCATCGCGGAGATCCGGCCGCGGTCCATCGTGACCGACGCGGGCGCGGAGTACCCGGTGGACACCATCGTCTGGGGCACCGGATTCGGTTCGCTGCCACAGTTGTACGAGCGGATCGTCGGCGGGGACGGCCGGTCGATCGCCGAGGCGTACCGGGAACGTCCCGGCAGCTATCTCGGTGCGGCGGCGGCCGGCTTCCCGAACATGTTCTGCACGTTGGGCCCGTTCGGCGCGGCCGGAAACCAATCGGCCATCTACATGATCGAGTCCCAGATCGGCTACATCGTGGACGCGCTGAAGACGATGCGCGACAGGGGTATTCGCCGCGTCGAGGTGCGTCCCGGCGTGCAGCGGTCCTTCCTGGACGAGATGGAGGAACGCAGCAGGGAGACCGTCTGGCTGAAGGGCGGCTGCGACAGCTACTACACCACCGCCGACGGCCGCAACGCCGGTTTGTATCCGGACTGGAGCTTCCAGTACCGCCGCCGCGTCGCCGCTTTCGACGTCGAATCCTACGAAGCGAGTGTCCGATGAGCGCGAACAGCCTGCGTGCCGTGCGCAAGCTGGTGCGGGCGGTCCCGTCCGCGCTGGCGGGCCGCCCGGAGCAGTACGACGTCGAGGGCAAGGTCGTGGTGATCACCGGCGCCGCGACCGGCATCGGATACGCGCTGGCCCGGCTCTTGTCCGCGCGCGGCGCACGTCTCACGCTGGTCGACATCGATGGCGCGGCGGCCACCGCCGCGGCGGCCGGGCTCGGCGGCCGGGCCGTCGGAATAGGCGCCGACGTGGCGAACCGCGCGGACATGCGCGACGCGATCGGCCGGGTCCGCGAACGCTTCGGCGGCATCGACGTCGTCGTGGCGAACGCGGGGATCGTGCCGAAACCATCGAGCATCCGTTTGATGGATCCCGCGGATTTCGATCGCGTGCTCGCCGTGAATCTGACCGGTGTCTTCAACACCGTTCATCCGAGCCTCGACGACATCGTCGCCGCGCGCGGGCACGTGGTCGTCGTATCGTCCTGCGCCGCTTTCGCACCCGGCATGGGCGGGTCGCCGTACATGGTGAGCAAGGCGGGGGTGGAGCAGTTCGGCCGCGCGTTGCGCGTCGAGCTCGCCGCCGCGGGCGCCACGGCGGGCGTGGCCTATTTCGGCATCGTCGAGACCGCGATGACGCACGAAACACTCGATGACGACGACATGGGCGCCGAATTCGGCGATCTGCTGCCGTGGCCGCTGAACAAGAGGATCACCGCCGACCAGGCCGCCGCGTCCATCGCCGACGGCATCGCACGGCGCGCGCCCCGCACGATCGCCCCCGCGGGCTGGGAGCCGTACGCCATGCTGCGCGGTGCGCTGAACGTCGTTCTCGACCAGCAGCTCAGCGCGGACGAGCGGGTGCGGTCGCTGACCAACCGCTTGGAGCAGCGCATTCGGGCGGAGCGGGAGCGCGCGGTCGACGCGTAGGCGGACCTCCGCCGCGCGGGCCATTGTCCCGTCCGCGCTGTTGTGAATTGACTCATAGTTAATTTACTATCCAGTCAATTCGAATCGTGGAGAGGATGCGGATGGCGACGCGGTCGTGGTGGGGCTGGGGAAACGTGGCGGATGCCGTGACCGGCGAGGAGCGGGCGGCGTTGACGCGCCGGGTGGCGGCGACGCTGCCCGGCGCGGATCTCACCGTGCACGAGGCGCCCGATCTGTCGTCGCTGGAGCTGCCCGCGCCGCGGGTGCGGGTGCCGGATGCACTGGCCCCGTTGGCCTCCGAGGATCCGGTCGATCGCGTGGCGCACTCGCGCGGGCAGGCGTTCCGCGACGTGGTGCGGAATCTGCTCGGCCGCGTCGACCACGTGGTCGATCAGGTCGTGCGCCCGCGCACCGAGCGGGACGTGATCGACATTCTGGACTGGTGCACCGATGCCGGGGTCGCGGCGATTCCGTACGGGGGCGGCACCTCGGTCGTCGGCGGTGTCGAACCGCGCGGCGCCGAGGGGTATCCCGCGACGATCGCGCTGGATCTCGGCGGCCTGAACCAGGTGCTGGAGATCGACCGCACCAGCCGCGCGGCCCGCATCCAGGCGGGCATTCTCGGCCCGGCGCTGGAAGACGCACTGCGACACCACGATCTGACGTTGCGCCACTTCCCGCAGTCCTTCGAGTTCTCCAGCCTCGGCGGCTGGCTGGCCACCCGCGCAGGCGGGCACTACGCGACCGTCTACACCCACATCGACGACATGGTCGAGTCGATGCGGGTCGTCACCCCGATCGGCGTGAGCGAATCGCGCAGGCTGCCGGGTTCGGGCGCGGGCCCTTCTCCGGACCGGATGTTCCTCGGCTCCGAGGGCATTCTCGGCGTGATCACCGAGGCGTGGATGCGGCTGCAGGATCGGCCGCGCTGGCGGGCGGGCGCTTCGGCGGTCTTCGACGACTACGCCGAGGCCGTCGCGGCGACCAGGACCATCGCCCAGTCGGGACTGTTTCCGGCCAATTGCCGGTTGCTGGATCCGGTGGAGGCGTTCCTCAACGCCGGAACCAGTTCCGCGGGCGGCGTGCTGGTGCTCGGCTTCGAGTCGGCGGACCATCCGGTGGCCGAGGCGATGCAGCGGGCGGTGCAGATCTGCCGCGAACACGGCGGCCGATTCCCGGACGACGTGCGCATCACCGACGCGGCCGCGGAGAAGGCGAGCGCGGGCGCGGCGGACACCTGGCGGTCCTCGTTCCTGCGCATGCCCTATCAGCGCGACGCGCTCGCGGCGCAGTCCATGATCGTGGAGACCTTCGAAACCGCCTGCACCTGGAACCGTTTCGACGCGCTGCGCGCCGCCGTGCTGGACGCGGCGACCTCCGCCTTCGACGCGGTCGGCGTGACGGGGGTGGTCAGCTGCCGGTTCACCCACGTCTATCCCGACGGTCCCGCACCGTATTTCGGCGTCTACGCCGCCGGGCGGTGGGGACGGACCGTGGAGCAGTGGGACGAGATCAAGGCGGCGGTCTCGGAGGCGCTGGCGAACTCCGGCGCCACCATCACCCACCATCATGCGGTGGGCCGCGACCACCGGCCGTGGTACGACCGCCAGCGGCCGGACCCGTTCGCCGCCGCCCTGCGCGCGGCGAAGTCGACGCTCGATCCGGCCGGAATCCTCAACCCCGGCGTTCTGATCGACCCGGCACACCCCGACGGGCGGCGGCCATGACGGGGTCGGAGGGCCATGTCTCGGGCCGGGCACCTGTCAGGCGGTGGCATCCCGCCGCACCGGGGTGAACACCGCGAGGCCGAGCGGCGTGTCCAGCGTTGTCACGCCCGTCTCCGCCGCGTGATCCACCAGATCAGCACCACACCCACGACCGCGACCGCCGCGATCGGCACCGGCCGCCCGCGCACTGCGCCGACCACCTGCTTGCCGACGCCCGCCACCGGGGGCGCGGTGGCGGCGGCACGGTCGACCAGGTGTTCGACTTGCGCGCGTGCGTGTTCCGCGGTGTCGTGTGCGTAGTGCCTGGCGTCCGCGGCACGGTGCCGCGCCGCGTCCGCGGCTTGGTGCATCTTGTCTTCGGCGCGGGTCGGTACGTCGAATTTGCCGGTCAGCTCCCCGACCGTCTCGCCGAGCCGCCGCCCGACTCGGTCCCGGTTTCGCCGCACGGCATCGGAGATGTTCGGGACGTCCGGTCGTCCCATGTCGCTCATCGTCGGCTCCCTTTCTCGGCTTCGACGTCATCGCGGAGGGTGACCGTCCCGACGAGGCGGGCGTCTCGGCTCCGTTCGCTGGCCGGTTACCCGGCCATATCCTCGTGAAACCGGGTTACAGCCTCCCCACCGCCGAGCCGGGCCCAGACGGGTCCGAATCGTCGAGTCGCCCGTGCGCTAGGACTGGCGCACCGGCTCCCGGGAGACGAGCGTGCGCAGCCGTGCGCGGGTCCAGGCGATCACATCGGGTCCGCCGCGCAGACACCACACGGCGATGACGGGGTCGCAGAGGGCGCAGCCGAGCGACGAGTCGTGCAGGAAGGGGACGATCGGATTGCCTTTGAGGTGGTGCAGGAAATCCCAGGCCGTGTGGAGCAGCCAGGCGATGCCGATGAAGGTCCACGACCGCAGGCCCCGGTAGGCGCAGTAGGTGACGATCGCGGTGAACGCGAATTCCGCAGCGCCGAAGCCACCGCCGCTGAGGTAGGCAGCGCCGGCGCCCGCGACCATGATGGCGTTGAACTGGCGGCGATGCGGTTCGCGGATCAGGGACATCAGCGTGATGTAGACGACGCCGACGAGCAGGGGCGCGACGTAGGTCATGGTGGGACAACTCCTGTGGCCGGGGATTCGAACGAGATCCGATGTGGATCGCCACCGAAGTTAGTGAGACGGCTCCGAGTCGCCCAGTGGCATTGATGCCATACAGCAACGGAAAATCGCCAAGGGCGGACACCTGCGCCGACCAGGCATTCTCCCGAAGAGTTCACAGCAAAGCGCGGATGGCAGGAACCCGTTGCCCGGGTACGTTGTAGCCATGCACGTGGTCGCGGTCCTGGCCCTGGATCGGGTGATCCCCTTCGATCTGTCCACCCCGATCGAGGTCTTCACCAGGACCCGCCTGCCGGACGGACGCCCCGCGTACCAGGTCCGCGTCTGCGCCGAGCGCCCGGACGTCGACGCGGGCGCGTTCACATTGCGCGCGCCGTTCGGACTGGACGGATTGTCCGGCGCCGACACCGTGATCGTGCCCGGCGTCGCCGACCCCACCGCCCCGCTCTCGCCCGCGATCGCCGACGCCTTGCGGCGCGCGGCCGCCGCGGGCACCCGGATCGCGTCCATCTGCACGGGCACCTTCCCGCTCGCCGCCACCGGACTGTTGAGCGGCCTGCGGGCCACCACGCATTGGGCCGCCGCGGACGCGCTCGCGACCGCCCACCCCGACATCACCGTCGATCCCGACGTCCTCTACGTCGACAACGGCCTGCTCCTCACCTCCGCGGGCGCGGCAGCGGGCCTGGATCTGTGCCTGCACCTGATCCGCCGCGACTACGGGTCGGCCGTGGCCGCCGATGCCGCCCGGCTGTCGGTCATGCCGCTGGAGCGGGAAGGCGGGCAGGCCCAGTTCATCATCCAGTCGCTCCCACCCGCACCGCGCGGCTCCGCTTTGGAACCGCTGCTGATGTGGTTGCAGGACAACCTCGCTCGCAACCTGACCCTCGCCGAGATCGCCGCGACGGCAGGAACCAGCACCCGCACCCTGCTGCGGCAGTTCCGCGAACAGACCGGCACCACCCCGCTGCAATGGCTGCACCGCGCCCGCGTGCACCGCGCCCAGCATCTGCTGGAGACCACCGACCACACCGTCGAGCGCATCGGCGCCCAAGTCGGTTTCGGCTCCCCCACCGCCTTTCGCGAGCGCTTCAAACGCACCGCGGGCGTCAGCCCCGACACCTACCGGCGCACCTTCCGCTGACGAACGACGACCGGCCGCACCGGAAGCGGTACGGCCGGTCGGGCGCGCGCGGGTCAGCCCTTGGGGCTGCCGAGGCAGAAGGTGGTCTCGGGCTCGGCCAAGGTGAGGAACTTGTCGGCGTCCTCACCGCACAGCTGCTCGTCGGCCTGGCCGTCGATGCGCTGCACGACCTTGAAGCTGGCTTCGGAGGCGGTGCAGGCCACGAACTTGTAGCCGGTGAGCATGCTCTCGTTGTAGCAGCGGCCCTGCTTGAAGTTCGGGGCCAGGCACAGGAACGCGGTGGTGCCGCCGTTGAGGGTCTCCTCGTAGGAGGTGTAGTCCTCGTGGCATTCGGTCTTGTCGTCGAAGACCTGCACGACCTTGTAGACGGCCAGGTCCGACGAGCAGTCCACCGGCTCGGTCTCGGAGTCGATCATCGACCCCTCGATGACGTTGATGCAGTCGCCCACGTCGGCGCGGGCGGTGTCGGATTTACCGGCATCCTGGACAACTACGGCGCCCTTCTCGACCGCCGAACAGCCGAGCGCGCCCAACGCGGCCACCGTGGCGAGCGCCAGCGGCAGCCGCGTGAGGATGCCAGAACCAACGAATTTCATTCGTGTCACTTTCTCGTCGATGCGATGGCGACCGACCGGAGTACCCCTCGTCGCGCCGAACTCCGGCCGTCGCCGTGCCTTTCGGCGCATCCCCCGGAGGGTCGCGATCGGCCTCGAACACCCAATCGCACAATCGCGCGGCCAGCATCCGGGAAAACACGGGAATCCCCCGTGCCGTCCCGGCACCCGTTAAGCTCTGCCGGGGTTGTTTCGCGGCAGATTTGCCGGAAGACGGCGGAGGATCATGGTCGAGCGCGCATTCGTGGGACGCCGCGCTCAGCTCACCGCGCTGGAGAAGGCTCTGGCATCGCCCGACGGCCCGTGGGTGCTCCTGGTCGACGGGCAGGCCGGGATCGGCAAATCCCGGTTGCTCGCCGCGCTCGCACCGGCCGCCGCCCGCCGGGGACTGCGGGTGCTCGCGGTCACGGCCACCGAAGACGAGCAGCCGCAGCCACTGCACGTGGTGCACGATGTGCTGGAACGCCTCGCCGACGCGGGGGCGGACGTGTCCGATGTTCCCTCCGACGGTGATGCCAACCGGGTCGGCCGCGCCCTGCGCAAGCATCTCGCCGCGACCGGCACGCTGCTCGTCGTGGACGACGCGCACTGGCTGGACGCCGAATCCGTGCGTGCGCTGGCCTATCTCGTCCGCAATCGCCCGGCCCCGCCCTTCCGGCTGCTGCTCTCCTATCGCTCCGGACAGTGCCCCACGGCCCTCACCCGGGTGCTGACCGCGACCGATACCGCGACCCGCTCGGTGCGGGTGCCGCCGTTCTCGGACGAAGACGTCGCCGCCCTGCTGCCGGAGGCGACGGCGGCGCGGCGCGACCGGCTGCTCGCCGCCTCCCGCGGCAACCCGCTGTATCTGCTGCTGCTCGCCGACCTTCCGGATCGAGAGGTGGAGCGGGCGATCAGCGGCGAGGATCCGGCCGAGGGCGACTTCCCGGGTCTGGACCGCACACTGCGCGCCGAACTGGCGCAACTACCGGCACGGGAACGGCTCGTTGCACAGGCCGCGGCGCTGTGCGGCGCCCACGCCGATCTCGAAATGCTCTGCGCCATTGCCGAATTGCCGATCGACGAGGTCACCACCGCACTGGACGAGTTGGGCGGGCGCGGACTCGTGCACGTCGCCGGATCGTCGGTGACGTTCGGCCACCCGCTGATCCGCACCGCCGCGCACCGGCTGGCAGGCGCGGGCTGGCGGGCCGCCGCGCACCGCAGGGCGGCCGTGCT
>NZ_BDBP01000050.1 GCF_001613045.1 Nocardia lijiangensis NBRC 108240
CGGAGCAGAAGCTCTTCGTACTCCTATGAATCGCACGGGATTTCACTGCCTTCCTCCGCTTTCGGGCGAGATTCCTTTCAGCACAGGCGGTTTCGGGACGTTACACTCTCGCTGGGAGACCTGAACTCGACAGTGGGGGGATCATGAGCAACTACGGGGGCTATCCACCGAACAACCCGGCATACGGTCCGGGCGCTCCGGCGTCGTATCCGCCCGGACGTCGGCCGAGCAAGCGAATGCCGCCCGCATTGATGGCCGTGGTCATCGTAGGGGCAGTGGTATTGGTGGGCGGTTTCGCAGGAGTGGCGCTGATATTCGGCCTTGGCTCGATCACGCGTAGCGGCGAGCCCCTCGTGCTTCCCGAGGTCGGTCGGTGTACGGAGGCAACCGGTCTCGTGCTCCAGGGACCGATCGAGGTCGCGGACTGCGCGCGACCGACGGCGACCACGAAGGTCGTGGTCTCCGAGATCGTGACCGGTACCGGCAAAGAGGTCGATTGCGAGCCCTCGCAGGTAACGATCCTCACCCACGGGTATCACGACGGTGATTTCGTGACCGCGCGTTCGTGTGGTGCGCCGAACTTGACCGTCGGCAATTGCTACACGAAGACGGGGGCGACGTTCGTTTACGACTCGCACTGTATGTCCAGCTCCGTCCGCTTGGCTCGGCAGGTGCCCGGCACCGATGATGTCGAGAAGTGCAAGACAGCGACACCCGATGATTACGCCGCCCGATTCCGGCAGGGATCTGCCTACAACTTTGCCGACAAAGCCAACGGTCTCGTGAACTGCTTTCTGGCGGTTGGCTGAACAGGGTCGGGGGTTGGGCGCGGGTGCGGCGGGGCGGTCGCCTACAGTGCTTGGGTGCGCCTCGTGATTGCTCGTTGCCAGGTCGATTACGTCGGTCGTCTGACCGCTCACCTTCCGATGGCCCGCAGGCTGCTGTTGATCAAGGCAGACGGCTCGGTGCTGGTTCACTCCGATGGTGGCTCGTACAAGCCGCTGAACTGGATGAGCCCGCCGTGCTGGCTGGAGGAGCGCGATGCGGCCGCCGCGGAACTGCCCGAGGGCGCGAAGGCGCTGTGGGTGGTGACCAACAAGGCGGGCGAGGAGCTACGCATCACCATCGAAGACGTGGAGCACGACTCGTCGCACGAGCTCGGCGTCGATCCCGGGTTGGTGAAAGACGGTGTGGAAGCCCATCTTCAGGAGCTGCTCGCCGAACACGTGCAGACCCTGGGGCCCGGCTACACCCTCGTCCGTCGTGAGTACATGACCGCTATCGGCCCGGTGGATCTGCTCTGCCGTGATGCCGACGGCGCCACCGTCGCGGTGGAGATCAAGCGACGCGGTGAGATCGACGGCGTGGAACAGCTGACCCGCTACCTCGAACTGCTGAACCGTGATCCGCTGCTCGCTCCGGTGGCCGGTGTGTTCGCCGCCCAGCAGATCAAGCCGCAGGCGCGTACGCTCGCCGAGGACCGTGGCATTCGTTGCCTCACACTCGATTACGATGCCCTGCGCGGCACGGAGAGCAACGAATTCCGTCTCTTCTGACCCGAGTTACCGCCACATGATCACCGTTGCGACCTGGAACGTGCTGCACCGCGTGCACGCCGAGAACTGGTACGAAGACGTCGCGACCAGATGGCCCGTCGAAGATGAGCGGATCGACGCCATCGTCGCCCGGGTGGCGAAGCGCCAGGAACAGATCATTGCGCTGCAAGAGGTCAGCGGCGATCTGCTGGCGGCGCTGCGCGACAGGCTGCCCGATCGCACGATCCACACACTGCGCTACCCCCGGGTGCCGCGGCCGAAGCGCGTACCGACGACGCTGCGGCACCGGGAGGAGTATCTGGTGCTCGTGGTCGACGATCCCGGGCGCAAGGTGTTCGCCGCGGCGTTCGGCGATGATCCGGGCAAGGGCGCGCTGGCGGTGGTGACGTCCGGGCTGACTGTTGTCGCCACACACGTCACCGGGGACGATCGGCGTGGGCGGCAGCTGTCGACGCTGGCGGGGGTGGCGCTGTCCGATCCGGAGCGTCCCGCTGTGTTGCTCGGCGACTTCAACGCCGACCGGGTGGTCGTTGGCGATGAGCTCGGCCCCGGTTTCACCGTGGCGGAGCTGCCCGCGGACGCGCTGCCGACTCGCCCGCGAACCACCGGAAGCAAGTCCCAGTTCATCGACCACGTGGTCACTTGCGGCGCCGGCGTGCGCGAGGCTGCGGTGGACAGCGCCGACGGTCTGTCGGACCACAATCCGGTTCGCGCGGTCATCACCGCGTAGGGCGGCGGGTTACACGCGGTAGGCGGCTGCGTAGTGCCCGGCGGGACGTACTGGGGTCCGGCCCCACGCCGCCTATTAGGCTTGTTCGCATGCCTCGTCGGAAACCGCATGCCCGCAAGCAGGCCGGGTCCGACAGTGCCCCGCTGGGCGACGTGTTCGGTCGCACCGAGCGTGGTCCGGACGACGACGAGGTCTATGTCGTCCGCACGATCCCCGGCATGCGCGCCACGAAGACCTACCGCTGCCCGGGATGCGACCACGAGATTCCGCCAGGCGTCGCCCACATCGTCGCCTGGGCCGCTGACGGCGGCGAGGACGACCGCAGGCACTGGCATCGCGGCTGCTGGAACGGCCGACAGACCCGCCGCATCACCCGCCGCTGGTCCTGAGCGGCCCGCCAACCGAGCGTGCCGAACTAAGAAGGCCGCCCCCTGACGGGAGCGGCCTTCGGGTGAATATTGTTCGGGTACTGCGTCGTCGCCTGAGCCGACGTCAGTTGGCGATGTCGGCGTTCTCGCGCTCTTCTGCGTCGTAGTCCTCGTCGTCGTGGGCGACCTCGGGGATCGCCTTGGTAGTGCGAGCCCCGACCGACTTGGTGCTGCCGCCGATCGACTTGCGCTGCTCCGGAACACCGTCCAGCAGTTCGCTTTCCCGGTTGACCGCCGCGAGCATCGCGGGCACCGAGTCGAGCTGACCGCGAATGCCGAGCAGCTGGGCGAGCACCCGGCCGCGCAGCACGCGCATCTCCTCGGCCAGTTCCTTGGCGTGCGCGATCTTGCGCTCGGAGGTCTGGGTGGCGGAGGTGATGAGGCGGTTGGCCTCGTCGGTCGCATCCTTGATCCGCTGGGCGGCCTCGGCGCGGCTGGTGGCTTCCAGCTCCTCCATGGCGCGGGTGAGCTTGGTGCGACGCTCGGCCATGGTGACCTCGAAGTCCTGCTGGGTCGCCTTGCGCTTGGCTTCGGCTTCCTTACCGAGGCGCTCGACCTCGGCTTGAGCGGCTTCGATGATCTTCGCGGATTCGGTGCGTGCGTTCGCCAGGGTCTGCTCGAACTCGATGTCGAGCGCCTCGCGCTTCTCCTTGGTCTCCGCGAGCAGCGACTCGTATTTGCCGCGCATCTCGGTCGCCTGCTGCTCCGCGATCGACACCATTTCCGCGGCCTCGGCCTGGGCCAGGGCCCGGACCTCGGAGGCCTCGTCGGAGGCCAGCCGCAGCATGCGGGAGATGCGGTCGGACATGCCTTCGGCGGTGGTCGGCGGCACCGAGAGTCGGTCGACCTCCTTGCGGAGCTCGTCGATCTCGTCCCGCGCGTCCTCCAACTGGCTCGCGAGGTTACGGGCTTGCGCCGCAGCGGCATCGCGATCGGTGGCGGTGACCCTCAGCTCGGCATCGAAGCGGTCGAAGTAATTACGCACCTCGTCTTGCGCATAACCCTTGCGCACAACGGTGAAGGGCAGTGCAACGAAGCGATTGCGATCGGACTCGGGTGACGACATGGCACACAAACTACAGCCTATGGAGGGCCGATGGTGACTCGACCGCGAATGTGATCTGGACGAGTTTTTCGGCCCCGATCTTGATACTAGTGCGTAACATTCGGGCTCGGCTCGACCAACTCGATCAGCACACCACCAGCATCCTTCGGGTGGATGAAATTGATGCGGGAATCGGCGGTTCCGTGCCGCGGGGCGTCGTACAGCAAACGCAGACCGCGATCGCGCAGATAAGCGGAGACGGCCGCGATATCGGTGACGCGGTAGGCCAGCTGCTGAAGGCCCGGTCCGCTGCGATCGATGAACTTGGCGATTGTCGACTCCGCGTTGAGGGGCGCCAGCAACTGCAGAGCAGTCGCGCCGTCCGGTGCGCCGGGCAGCGACAGCATGGCCTCGTGCACGCCCTGGCTCTCGTTGACCTCGCGGTGGGTCTCGATCATGCCGAGATTCTCGGAGTACCAGGCGATTGCGGTGTCCAGGTCCGGGACCGCGACGCCGACGTGGTCGACCGCGACCACGTAGTCGCCAGGAATGAGTTCGGAGGTCTGATTTGCGTTGCTCACAACTCCGACGGTAGCGCCAACCTGAGGGAAGCCGCAGAGGACGGACACGCTACCGTTGAGTACAACTCTTGACGCCGCGCCGTCGCCCGTGCGATGACGCGGGGGTTCCACCAACGAATGCGAGGCTCGTCGTGACCACAACCGTCATCGTCTCCGGTGCACGCACCCCGGTCGGCAGGCTGCTCGGCGGTCTGAAGGACTTCACCGGGTCCGATCTCGGCGGTTTCGCGATCAAGGCCGCGCTGGAGAAGGGCGGCGTCGCGCCCGAGCAGGTCGACTACGTGATCATGGGCCAGGTGCTCACCGCGGGCGCGGGCCAGATCCCGGCCAGGCAGGCGGCGGTGGCCGCGGGCATTCCGATGGACGTGCCCGCGCTGACCCTGAACAAGGTGTGCCTGTCCGGCATCAACGCCATCGCGCTCGCCGACCAGCTGATCCGCGCGGGCGAGTACGAGATCGTCGTCGCCGGCGGCCAGGAGTCCATGAGCCAGGCGCCGCACCTGCTCGAAAAGAGCAGGGAGGGCTTCAAGTACGGCGATGTGACGCTGCGCGACCACATGGCCTACGACGGCCTGCACGACATCTTCACCGACCAGGCCATGGGCGCGCTCACCGAGCAGCGCAACGACGCGGACCGCGTCAGCCGCGAGGACCAGGACGCTTTCGCGGCGGCCTCGCACCAGCGCGCGGCGGCGGCGTGGAAGAACGGCCTGTTCGACGATGAGGTCGTCCCGGTCGCGGTGCCGCAGCGCAAGGGCGATCCGGTCCTGGTGAGCTCCGACGAGGGCATCCGCGCCGACACCACCGCGGAGTCGCTCGGCAAGCTGCGCCCTGCCTTCCGCAAGGACGGCACGATCACCGCGGGCACCGCCTCGCAGATCTCCGACGGCGCGGCCGCGGTCGTGGTGATGAGCAAGGAGAAGGCGCAGCAGCTCGGCCTGAGCTGGATCGCCGAGATCGGCGCCGCGGGCGTGGTCGCCGGTCCGGACTCGACCCTGCAGGACCAGCCCGCCAACGCGATCGCCAAGGCCTGTGCGCGCGAGGGCATCTCGGCCGCCGATCTGGACCTGATCGAGATCAACGAGGCGTTCGCGGCGGTCGGCATCGCGTCGGCCCGCAAGCTGGGCATCGACACCGAGAAGGTGAACGTCAACGGCGGTGCCATCGCCATCGGCCACCCGCTCGGCATGTCCGGCGCCCGGATCGTGCTGCACCTGGCCCTGGAGCTGAAGCGCCGCGGCGGCGGTGTCGGCGCGGCCGCGCTGTGCGGTGGCGGCGGCCAGGGTGACGCGCTGATCATCAAGGTCTAGTTCCAGCACGGGCGTCGCGTCCGGTGGCTTCGGCGCCGGACGCGACGCTCGATGGGCCGGTTGTGTGACGGGTTCAACTACGACCCGTCGTAGTGCATACGGCACAATGGTGCGCATGGGTTTCTTCGATCTGCGCAGCGTCGCCGGTAGATTCCGATTCTTTGCAGTGCTCGAGGCGCTGTCGTGGCTGGGTCTGCTGGTGGGAATGGCCTTCAAGTACATCCCCGACTCCGGCAATGAAATCGGCGTGAAGATCTTCGGCCCGGTGCACGGCGCCATCTTCATCCTGTTCGTGCTGACCTCGCTGCTCGCCGCGCGCGAGCTGAGCTGGAGCTGGAAGACCACCGTCCTTGCGCTGCTGTCCAGCATTCCGCCGTTCTGCACGGTGGTCTTCGAGATCTGGGCCGTGCGCACCGGCCAGCTGGGCGAGCTGAGCAACGCCGACGCGACCCCCGCCGCGGAAGCCGTTCGCGCCGCGTCGTGACAGACTGGAAACCGTGACTCGACCTGCCGCCCGCCGTCCCTCGCCCGCCGTCGCCGCCGCCATGTCCGGAGCGGTGGATCTGTCCAGCCTGAAGCAGCCGCCCGCCGGTGCGACCGGTGGTGGCGACTACGCGGTCGGCGAGACGGACTTCGAGGCCAAGGTGCTGCGCAGGTCGATGCAGGTTCCTGTGGTCGTCGCGCTGTACTCGCAGCGCAGCCCGGGCAGCGTCGAGCTGGTCAGGACGCTGGAGCGGCTGGTCGTGGCCGACGGCGGCGCGTGGGAGCTGGCCACTGTCGAGGCCGAGGCCAACATGCGCATCGCGCAGGCGCTGCGGGTCCAGGGCATTCCGACGGTGATTGCCATTGCCGCCGGGCAGCCGCTGGCCGATTTCGAAGGCGCACAGCCCGAGCCGCAAGTCCGGCAGTGGCTCGACGCGGTGGTCGACGCGGTCGCCGGCAAGCTCGAGGGTGGCGCAGGCGAGCCGCAACCCGCGGAGGACCCGCGCTTCACCGCCGCCGAGGACGCGCTCGAGCGCGGTGACATGGCGGGCGCCGAGGCCGCCTACGAGGCGATCCTGGCCGCCGAGCCGAACAACGAGGAAGCCAAGGGCGCGCTGCGCCAGCTGCGTTTCCTGACCAGGGCCCAGCAGGTGCCCGATTCGGCGCTCGCGACCGCCGACCAGGACCCGGCGAATGTCGATGCCGCCATCGACGCCGCCGACCTGGAACTGCTCAACCAGCAGCCGGAAGCGGCGTTCGACCGGCTGATCAATGTCGTCAAGCGCAGCGCGGGCGACGACCGCACCAAGGCGCGGACCCGGCTGCTCGAACTCTTCGAGTTGTTCGATCAGGCCGAGCCCTTCGTGGTCGCGGCCCGGCGGAAGCTCGCCGCCGCGCTGTACTGATCGGCGACCGATTCACGCGCTGTCGCGACGAATACCCGCGCGCTACTGAATCCGTCAAAGCCCAAGCACCCAGTTCAGCGACATCCCCAGACGCCCGGAGCGACTGCGCCCCGGGCGTCTTCGCGTTGAGCCCCGCTGATCGAACAGGCAGGCTGATCCGGTCGGCCGATCAGTGCGGCCGTCACTCGGACAGGCCGATCAAGGCGGTCGTTCAGCGGGCGAGCGATCAGGCGAGCGGACCCGCCAACCACACGGCGCTGTTCGGGGCGAGCGCGACGCTCGTCGAGAACGGGCGGCCGTGCCAGGGGATCTCCTCGGTCTTCACCGCGCCGTAGTTGCCGATGCCGGAACCGCCGTACTCGGCCGCGTCGGTGTTGAGGATCTCGGTCCATTCGCCGGCGACCGGAAGGCCGACCCGGTATTCGCCGTGCACCGAGCCGGAGAAGTTGTACACGCAGGCGACTACCGACCCGTCCGCGCCGTAGCGCAGGAACGCCAGCACGTTGTGGTCGCGGTCGTCGGCTTCCAGCCAGGAGTAGCCGCCGGGTGTGGTGTCCTGACTCCAGAACGCCGGGTGGGCACGGTAGGCCGAGTTGAGGTCGCGGACCGCCGCGGCGATGCCGGAATGCAGGGGATTGTCCAGTTCCGCCCAGTCCAGGCCGCGATCGTGCGACCACTCGCGGAACTGACCGAAGTCCTGGCCCATGAACAGCAGTTGCTTGCCGGGGTGGGCCCACATGTAGGCCAGCAGCGCCCGCACGCCCGCGGCCTTGGCGAAATCGTCGCCGGGCATCCGCGTCCACAGCGTGCCCTTGCCGTGCACGACCTCGTCGTGGCTGACCGGCAGCACGTAGTTCTCGCTCCAGGCGTACATCAACGAGAAGGTGATCTCGTTGTGGTGCCAGGAGCGGTGGATCGGGTCCCGGCGCAGGAAGCCGAGGGTGTCGTGCATCCAGCCCATGTTCCACTTCATGGTGAAACCGAGGCCGCCCACGTCGGTGCCGCGCGTGACGCCGGGCCAGGTGGTCGATTCCTCGGCGACGGTGATCACGCCGGGGTGGTGGCGGTGCACGGTGTCGTTGAGGTCCTGCAGGAAGTCGACGGCCTCCAGGTTCTCCCTGCCGCCGTGCACGTTCGGCTCCCAATCGCCTTCCCGGCGTGAGTAATCCAGGTAGAGCATGGAGGCGACCGCGTCGACGCGCAGGCCGTCGATGTGGAACTCCTCGATCCAGTAGCGCGCGTTGCCGACGAGGAAGTTGCGCACCTCGTGCCTGCCGAAGTCGAAAATGTAGGTGCCCCAGTCGAGTTGCTCGCCGCGGCGCGGGTCGGCGTGCTCGTAGAGCGGGGTGCCGTCGAAGCGGGCCAGCGCCCATTCGTCGCGCGGGAAGTGGGCGGGCACCCAGTCGAGCAGCACGCCGATGCCCGCGCCGTGCAGGTGGTCGACGAAGGCGCGGAAGTCGTCGGGGGAGCCGAAGCGCGCCGTCGGTGCGTAGTAGGAGGTGACCTGATAGCCCCAGGAGCCACCGAACGGGTGCTCGGCGATGGGCAGCAGTTCGACGTGGGTGAAGCCCGCCGCCCGCACGTAATCGGCCAGCTGCTCGGCCATTTCGCGATAGCCGAGCCCGGGCCGCCACGACCCGAGGTGCACCTCGTAGACGCTCATCGGCGCGCGGTTGGGGTCGGTCGCGGCGCGGCGTTCGAGCCAGTCCGCGTCGCGCCAGGTGTAGCGGCTCTCGGTGACGACCGAGGCCGTCGCGGGCGGATGCTCGGTGGCGAAGGCGAGCGGGTCGGCGTGGTCCACGGTGCGTCCGTCGGCGCCGTGCACCCGGTACTTGTACTTCGTGCCGACGCCGACGTCCGGGACGAAGACCTCCCAGATCCCCGACGTGCCGAGCGCACGCATCGGCGCGGTGTTGCCGCTCCAGCCGTCGAAATCACCGATCACGGTGACACCGCGGGCATTCGGCGCCCAGACCGCGAACGAGGTGCCCTCGACCGCGCCGTCCAGGGTGGTGTAGCGGCGGGGGTGGGCGCCGAGCACATCCCACAGCCGCTCGTGGCGGCCCTCGCCGATCAGATGCAGGTCGAGTTCGCCGACGGTGGGCAGGAAGCGATAGCCGTCGGCGGCGACGACGATCGGTCCGCCGGGGTAGGTCGCGACGACGCGGTAGTCCATCAGATCCGGGTAGGGCAGCACCGCAGCGAAGACCCCGTACCCCAACGGTTTCAGCGAATGGTCGACGCCGCCGACGCGCACCGCGACCGTGTCCGCGTGCGGGCGCAGCACCCGCACGACCGTCCCGTCCGGGTGCGGATGGGCGCCGAGGACGGTGTGCGGGTCGTGATGGGTGCCCGCCGCGAGCAGCATCAGATCGCGGCGGTTGATGGTGGCCACGCGGGTCATCGGAACGACCGCCGGTAGGCCAGCTCCAGTCGCGCGGGGGCGGGGACCGGCGGCAGCGCGATGATGTGCGCGACCGCCTTGGCCGGATCGAGGCGCACGTAATTCGTCTGCGCCCAGTGGTATTCCTCGCCACTCACCTCGTCGACGACCACGGGATGGTCGTGCCATTCACGGCCGAGGGCGGGGAGATCGAGAGAGATGAAGCCCTGCTCCGCGCCGTAGGGGTTCAGGTTCACCACGGTGAGCACCGCGTCGCCGCTGCTCGGATCGAACTTGGAATACGCGATGAGGGCGTCGTTGTCGACGTGGTGGAAGTGCAGGCAGCGCAGTTGTTGCAGGGCCGGATGGGCGCGGCGGATCTCGTTGAGCCTGGTCAGCCACGGTTCCAGCGATTCGCCGCGTGCCAGCGCCTCGGCGAACGGGCGCGGGCGCAGCTCGTACTTCTCCGAGTCCAGGTATTCCTCGCTGCCCGGCCGCAGCGCCTGGTGCTCGTACAGTTCGAAACCGGAGTACACGCCCCAGGTCGGAGCCAGGGTGGCGGCGAGCACGGCGCGGATGGCGAACATGCCGGGCCCGCCGTGCTGGAGGCTCTCGTGCAGGATGTCGGGGGTGTTGACGAACAGGTTGGGGCGGGCCTCGTCGGCCTTGGCGGCCAGCTCGTTGCCGAACTCGGTGAGCTCCCACTTCGCCACCCGCCACGTGAAATAGGTGTAGGACTGGCTGAATCCGCGCCGGGCCAGGCCGTAGAGGCGGGCCGGGCGGGTGAACGCCTCGGACAGGAAGATCACGTCCGGATCGGTGCGCCGCACGGTGCCGATCAGCCATTCCCAGAAGTCGGCGGGCTTGGTGTGCGGGTTGTCGACACGGAAGATCTTGACGCCCAAGCCGATCCAGTGCCGAACGACGCGCAGCACTTCCGCGTAGAGCCCGTCGGCGTCGTTGTCGAAGTTGACCGGGTAGATGTCCTGGTACTTCTTCGGGGGGTTCTCGGCGAAGGCGATGGTGCCGTCGGGCAACGTGGTGAACCACTCCGGGTGCGCGGCGACCCAGGGGTGGTCCGGCGCGCATTGCAGCGCCAGGTCGAGGGCGACCTCCATGCCGAGTTGCCCGGCGGCGGCGACGAATTCGACGAAATCGGCCTCGGTGCCGAGCGCCGGGTGCACGGCGTCGTGCCCGCCGTCCTTCGAGCCGATCGCCCAGGGGGAGCCGACGTCGCCGGGTTCGGCGGTCAGTGAGTTGTTGCGGCCCTTGCGGTTCACCTCGCCGATCGGGTGGATGGGTGGCAGGTACACCACGTCGAAACCCATGGACGCGATACGGGAGAGTTCCTTGGTCGCGGTGGCGAAGGTGCCGTGCGCGGGCCGGCCTTCGGCGTCCCAGCCGCCGGTGGAGCGCGGAAAGAACTCGTACCACGAGCCGTACAGCGCGCGGTGTCGTTCGACCTGCACGGTGTGCTGCGGGCCCCGGGTCACCAGTTCGCGCAGCGGCGTGGCGCGCAGGATCTCCGCGACCTCTTCGCCGAACGCCGGGGCGACGCGGGCGGGCAGCTGTTCGTCGCTGCGCAACGCCGCGGCCACCGCGCGCAGCTTCTGGAACGTCGCCTTGGGCAGGGCCTGCGCGGCCCGCTCGAACAGCCGGGCGCCGAACTCGAGATCGTTGGCCAGGTCGGCGGCGCTCTGCCCGACCGAGAGCTTGGCCTCCACCGCGTGCCGCCAGGTCGCGATGGGATCGCTCCAGCCCTCCACACGGAAGGTCCACGCGCCGGGCAGGTTCGGGACGAAGGTGGCGTTGAAGACGTCGGGTTCGTATTCCGGCGTCATCCGGATTCGGGTGGCCCGTGATGCTCCGGGAGCGCGCACCGTGAGGGTGGCGGCGACCGCGTCGTGTCCCTCGCGCCACACCACGGCGCGCACCGGGAACACCTCGCCCACCACCGCCTTGGCCGGGCGGCCGCCGGGGATGGACGGGGCGGTGTCATCGATGGCGATGCGGCCGGTCACGTGGACCAACCTACCCGGTGCCATGGTGATGGCGCGGATTCAGCGGGCGTCGGCGGCCAGGCCGAGGCCGAGCGCCACCAGCAGGGCGCCCAGCGCCCGCTCCACTCGCTGCCGGATACGCGCGCGGCGCAGCCAGCCGCCCGCCCGGTCGGCGGCGAAGACCACGCCGACGCACCACGCGGTGTCGATCACCAGCTGGATCGAGGCGAGGATCAGGACTGTCGGCAGCACCGGCCCGCTGCTCGGCAGGAACTGCGGCAGGATCGTCAGGCCGAACACCGCGGCCTTGGGGTTCGCGGCGATCGAGAGCAACGCCGCGCGAAAGGCCGAGGCGGGGGTGCGTCCGGAGGGCAGCAGCGTCGTCATGGCCGAGCCGAACTCGTCGTCGCGGCGGGCGCCGCGCCACGCCTGCACGCCGAGCCAGATCAGCACCACCGCGCCGAGGACGTGCACGGTGGTGTTCAGCACGGCGTTCGCGACCAGCAGGACGGAAAGTCCGGCCCCGCCCGCCAGGGTCCAGCCGAACACGCCGATCTCGTTGCCCGCCACCGCGGCGAGCCCGGCTCGGCGGCCGTCGCGCACCGACCGCTGCAGGAACAGGGCCGTCGCCGGGCCGGGTAGCGCGGCGAGCGCCAGGCAGGCCAGCAGGAATTCGGGAAGCACGTCGACCCAGTGCGGCATCAGCCGATGCTGTCATGCCGGTCGCGGTCGGGCCAGCGGATTCGCGGCGGCGGTTCAGCGGGCGGGGTGGTCGCGCAGGGCCTCGAGCAGCCTGCGCAGGGCGGCCGTGGTCTGGTCGAGCGCGTCGGGTTCGGATGCCGTGGTCAGCCACAGCGCGGCCTCGTTCATCGCGCCGGAGAGCAAGTGCGTCAGCGGGGCGATCGGCTGCGGCGCCAGCACGCCGGTCTCGATCAACAAGTGCAGCGCCTCGCCGAGATGGCGGGCGGAGTTGGCCTCGTCCATGGCCCGCCACTCGTGCCAGCCGAGCACCGCGGGGCCGTCGATCAGCATGATGCGCTGGATCTCGGGATCGGTGCAGGTGACGAGGAAGGCCTCGCACCCGGAGACCAGCTGGTCCCAGGCGTCGGCCGCGGGATCGGCAGCCGCGGCGACCCGTTCGCCGACCTCCTGCTGCACCTGTTCCAGCACGGCGCGGAACAGCTCCGTCTTGCCAGCGAAGTTGTGGTAGAGCGCGCCCTTGGTCACCCCGGTCGCCGCGACGATCTCCGAGAGGCCAACGGCCCCATAGCCTTTCGTGGCGAACAGCCGTCTGCTCTCGCGCAGCATGGCGCGCCGGGTCTCTTCGCGCTGCTGCGCGCGCAGGGTGCTCGGCATCGGAAACCTTCCCGTTGACATTCCATCGGTATGCGAACTACCTTACTTCACATACCATCGGTACGTGAAAGGTCCGGTCATGAAACTCGGCAGCTTCTACCCCGTCATCGGCACCACCCCTCTCGCGGAATCGCGCGACTTCTACACCGAGTGGCTGGGTTTCGAGATCACCTTCGAGGCGGACTGGTACATCAGCCTGCGTCGCCGCGGTGGCGCCGACGAGCCCGAGTACGAGCTGGCGCTGCTGGACTACACGCACCCGACGGTGCCCGAGGCCCACCGCAAGCCGGTGCAGGGGCTGCTGCTGAACTTCGAGGTCGACGACGTCGACGCGGAATGGGAGCGCTTGGTCGTGCGGGGCGGGCTGCCCGCCGAACTGGAGATCAGGTCCGAGGACTTCGGCCAGCGTCACTTCATCGTCACCGATCCGAGCGGCGTGCTGATCGACGTGATCATGGAGATCCCGCCGAGCGCGGAGTACGCCGATCAGTTCAGCGCCGAGTACGTCGCCGAGAAGTTCGCCGAACGGTGAGCCACACCGCCGGGCGGTTTGGGGGCTCAGCGCCGGGGCCGGTTCGGGAGCCCAGCGCCGGGGTGATTCAGGGGCTCAGCGCTGGGGCGGCCAACAGGTCCAGCGCAGGGGCTGCCGAGGGGCTCAGCGCCGGGGTGATCGAGGGTCCCAGCACCCGTGCGTCCCAAAGGCCCAGCGCCCGGGCGATCGAGAGGTCCAGTGCCAAGGCTGCCGACGGGTCCAGTGCCGGGACGATCGAGGGTCCCAGCGTCGGGGCGACCGAGGTGCGCGGCGTTCGGTAGGGTTCGCGGAGTGAAGGCATTGCGTCGATTCACCGTCCGTGCCCATCTGCCCGAGCGTCTCGCGGCCCTGGGCGAGCTCTCCACGAATCTGCGCTGGTCGTGGCATTGGCCCACGCAGGATCTCTTCCGGGAACTCGATCCCGAGCTGTGGCGCGAGGTCGGGCACGATCCCGTGCGGATGCTCGGCGAGGTGCCCGCCGCCCGGCTCGACGAGCTGGCCGCCGACGCGGACTACACCGGACGGGTCGACGCTGCCGTGGCGGATCTGCGCGAGTACCTCGGCCGTCCCGGCTGGTTCCAGCGCCAGAGCGACGAGGACGGCGTGCGCGGCATCGCCTACTTCTCGATGGAGTTCGGCGTCAGCGAGGTGCTGCCCAACTATTCCGGCGGACTCGGCATCCTTGCGGGCGATCACCTCAAGGCCGCGTCGGATCTGGGGTTGCCGTTGATCGGCGTCGGCCTGCTCTACCGCTCCGGATACTTCCGGCAGTCGCTGTCCTCGGACGGCTGGCAGATCGAGCACTATCCCGCACTCGACCCGCAGGGCCTGCCGCTGCGCCTGCTCACCAGCGACTACGGCGCGAGCGACGGGCCTCGGGAGCGCCGCCATGGATCCAGCTCGCCGGTGCTCGTCCACGTGGCGATGCCGGACGGCAGGGTGCTGCGGGCGCGGGTGTGGATCGCGCAGGTCGGCCGGGTGCCGCTGCTGCTGCTGGATTCCGATATCGCCGAGAACGATCCGGAGCTGCGCGCCGTCACCGACCGGCTCTACGGCGGCGATCAGGACCACCGGATCAAGCAGGAGATCCTGGCGGGCATCGGCGGCGTGCGCGCGGTGCGCGCCTACACCCGCGCCGCCGGCCTGCCCGATCCCGACGTGTTCCACATGAACGAAGGTCACGCGGGCTTCCTCGGCGTCGAGCGGATCCGCGAATACGTCGCGGGCGGAATGGATTTCGATACCGCGCTGGCGGCCGTGCGAGCCGGGACGGTGTTCACCACGCACACCCCGGTGCCCGCGGGCATCGACCGGTTCCCGATGCCGCTGGTGCGCCGCTACTTCGGCGGCGGGCACGGGGAAACCGAATCGGCCATGCTGCCGAAGCTTTCCGTGGACCGCATCCTGGCGCTGGGCCGCGAGGCCGATCCTTCGGTGTTCAACATGGCGCACATGGGTCTGCGGCTGGCCCAGCGCGCCAACGGCGTGTCCCGGCTGCACGGCGAGGTGAGCCGGGGGATGTTCGCGCCGCTGTGGCCGGGCTTCGATCCGGAGGAGGTGCCGATCGGCTCGGTCACCAACGGCGTGCACGCCCCGACCTGGGCGGCGCGCGAATGGCTCGACAAGGCGCGCGAGCTCATCGGCGCGGAGCTGGTCGAGGAGGCGCGCGGCTGGGAACGGCTGCGCGATGTGGATCTCGGCGAACTGTGGTCCACGCGCAACACCCTGCGCGCCACGCTGGTCGCCGAGGTGCGCCGCCGGATGCGCGCGTCCTGGCTGGAGCGCGGCGCCGCCTCGGCCGAACTGGGCTGGATCGACCAGGTCTTCGATCCCGACGTGCTGACCGTCGGTTTCGCGCGCCGCGTCCCGACCTACAAGCGCCTCACCCTGATGCTGCGCGACCCGGATCGGCTGCGCGCCCTGCTGCTGCATCCCGAGCGGCCGGTGCAGCTGGTCGTCGCTGGCAAGAGCCACCCCGCCGACGACGGCGGCAAATCGCTCATCCAGCAGGTCGTCCGGTTCGCCGACGACCCCGAGGTGCGCCACCGCATCGTCTTCCTGCCCGACTACGACATGTCGATGGCCCGGTATCTGTACTGGGGTTGCGATGTGTGGCTGAACAATCCGCTGCGCCCGCTGGAGGCCTGCGGCACCTCGGGCATGAAGTCCGCGCTCAACGGCGGGCTCAATCTCTCCATCCGAGACGGCTGGTGGGACGAGATGTACGACGGCGAGAACGGCTGGGCGATTCCCACCGCGGACGGTGTCTCCGACGAACACCGCCGCGACGATCTGGAGGCCGCCGCGCTCTACGACCTGTTCGAACGCACCGTCGCGCCGCGGTTCTACGACCGCGACGGCGCGGGCATGCCGGTGCGCTGGGTCGAGATGGTGCGGCACACCCTCCAGACCCTCGGCCCGAAGGTGCTGGCCTCCCGCATGGTGCGGGACTACGCGGTGGAGTATTACCGACCGGCCGCGCGCGCCTTCCAGCGTGCGGCGGCCGACGACTTCGCGGGCGCGCGGGCGGCCGCGGAGTACCGGGCGCGCGTCGCGGCGGCGTGGCCGTCGGTGAAGGTGATCCAGGTGGACAGCGCCGGACTGCCGGACACCCCGGTCATCGGTGCGCCGCTGTCGCTCACCGCGCGCATCGACCTGGGCGGGTTGAGCCTGTCGGACGTGGTGGTGCAGGCGGTGCTCGGCCGCGTCTCGTCCACCGACGAGCTGTCCGATGTCGCCACCATTCCGATGACGCACCGCGGAACCGATTCCGGCGTGGAGTACTTCGGGGTGGAGACGCCGCTCCCGGTCTCGGGCGCCGTCGGCTACACCGTCCGCGTGCTGCCGCACAACGACCTGCTCGCCTCCGACGCCGAACTCGGTCTGGTGGTCGCACCCCGCGCCTGATCCCGTGACGGCGGGAAAGCGTGGGTGACCATCGTCACGTGTGTCCTCGAGCGGTGGAGCACGTTCCGGCTCCGTCGTTCAGTGAATCGTCGGCTAACGTGCCTGGGCATCCCCTTGTTCGACCGCCAGGACTGGAGAACCCATGGCCACCGACGTGCTGACCCGTACCCGGGGACGCCTCGACAAGTACTTCGGCGTCAGCCAGAACGGCTCGACGATGCGCCGCGAGGTGATGGCCGGCACGGTGACGTTCCTGGCCATGTCCTACATCCTCGCGGTCAATCCCGCGATCCTCGGTGACGAAGGCGCGCTGGGCGACAAGGGAATCCCGATGCAGGCGGTGTTCACCGCCACCGCCGTGGCCGCGCTGTTCGGCACCCTGGTGATGGGACTGTGGGCGCGGTATCCGATCGCCCTCGCGCCCGGTATGGGGCTCAATGCGTTCTTCGCGTTCTCGGTGGTGCTCGGCATGGGCATCCCGTGGCAGGTCGCGCTGTCAGGGACCTTTCTGTCCGGCGTCATCTTTTTCGTGCTGGCCGTCACCAAGGTCCGCGAGAAGATCCTCAATGCCATTCCGCTGCAACTGAAGCTGGCGGTGGGCGCGGGTATCGGCATGTTCGTCGCGTTTCTCGGCCTGAAGAACGCGGGCATCGTCACTTCCAGCGAGGCGACCTTCGTCAAGCTGGGCGATTTCACCGCGGGCACCACCCTGCTCGCTCTGTTCGGCCTGCTGGTGACCGTGGTGTTCCTGGTCAAGGGCTGGCACGGCGCGGTGCTCTACGGCATCGTGCTCACCGCGGGGCTCGGCATCGTCACCGGGCTGGTGGAGCTGCCGAGCGGCGTCGCGGCGCTGCCGCGCGGTCTCGACGAGACCTTCGGGCAGGCCATCATCCACCTGCCCGACGCGTTCACCGCGCAGATGGCTGTCGTCGTGCTGACCATGTTGTTCGTCGACTTCTTCGACGCCTCGGGCACGCTGATCGGCGTGGCCAACCAGGCCAGGCTGCTGGACATGGACGGCAAGCTGCCGCGCGCCGCGAGCGCGTTCGCCGCGGACTCGGTCGGCACCATGGCGGGCGCCGTCATCGGCACCTCCACCACCACCGCCTACGTGGAATCCACGGCGGGCGTCTCGGCGGGCGGCCGGACCGGGTTGACCGCGGTGACAACGGCGGGCTGGTTCCTCCTCGCGATGTTCTGTTATCCGATCTTCGCGGTCGTCGCGGGCTCTCCCGAGGTGACCTCGCCCGCGCTGATCGTGGTCGGCATCCTGATGGCGCGCTCGCTCGGCGAGATCGACTGGAACAGGCTCGAGTACTCGGTGCCCGCGTTCATCACCATCGTGATGATGCCGCTGACCTATTCGATCGCCAACGGGCTGGCCATGGGCATGATCTTCTACCCCGTGGTGATGGTCGCGCGCGGCCGGATCAAGGAAATCCATCCCGCCATGTGGGCGCTGCTGGTGATCTTCCTCGGCTATTTCTTCTTCTTGGCGGAGTAGCCGGAATGGATCCCGTGAACGCAGGGTTGGGACGAACTGTGCGATAATCGGACCGCGGTCCGATTAGTTGCCGAAACTGACGATCGTGTCCAGTACCAGCTTGCAGGGATGAGGAACCAGCATGACCACGAACTCCACGGCTGTGCCGAGTATCAAGACCACCAGCCCGCTCGACGGCGTCTCGAGCGATATCGGGCTGCTGATCCTGCGGGTCGTCTTCGGCGGCCTGCTCTCGGCGCACGGCGCACAGAAGCTGTTCGGATGGTTCTCCGGCTACGGGCTCGAGGCCACTCAGGCGAGTTTCGAGAAGATGGGCTACAACCCGGGCGAACTGTTCGGCACCCTGGCCGGTCTGACCGAGATCGTCGGCGGTCTGATGTTGGTTGCCGGTGTGCTCACCCCGCTGGCGGCGGCCATCGTGCTCGGCACCATGCTCAACGCGATCAACGCCACCTGGGGCCCCGGCCTGTTCGGGCAGGGCGGCTGGGAGATGGCGTTGCTCTTCGGCACCGTGGCCGCCACGCTGGGCTTTACCGGGCCGGGCAAGTTCTCGCTGGACGCCGGACGTCCGTGGGAGCGCAAGGGTTTCGTGTGGGGTGCGGGCGCGGTGGTGCTCGCCGTTGCCACCGGTGTTCTCACGCTGATCCTCAAATGGGTGCTCTGAGTGCAGCGCTGACAAGGCGGCGCGGTGATTTCGATCGCCGCGCCGCTTTTCGTTTGTCACACCTCGGGGTGCCGCGTCGTCTTCTAGGTGCGGCCCGAGTAGAGATTCAGGAGAGAGACAGATGACCATCGAGATCAGCAACCCCGCCGAACTGCACGACCCGACCGGATTCGGCTACAGCCACGTCGCGCGGGTGTCCGGCGAGCTGGTCCTCATTGCAGGCCAGTACGACTCCGACGCCGAAGGGCACACCACCACCGCGGACTTCGCGGGCCAGGTGGACCGGGCCTTCGCCAACCTCGGCATCGCCCTGCGCTCGGCGGGGCTGGACTACGCGGACGTGGCCCAGCTGCGCACCTTCATCGTCGAGCACGACCTGGACAAGCTCACGGTGCTGGGCAAGAAGATCGCCGAGATCTGGGGCGAGCGGCCGCCGACGCAGACGCTGCTCGGGGTCGCGGCGCTGGCGCTGCCCGGCATGCTCTTCGAGGTGGACGCGCTGGCGGTGCGGGGCTGAGTCGCGGGGCCGGGCGGGTGCCGTGCGTGTCCGCCCGGCCTGGGCTCTCGCTGCGGCCATGCCGCGAGCGTATCGACGGAGTATGTCCGGCTGCGCCCATAGGCTTCGACTGCGCTGCGGCCGACGGACTCCGTCCGGCTGAGCCCACTAGGATCGAATGTTCGTGAGCGTGGGTATCGAGCTGGTGGCCGTCGCGGCAGGCCGGGTGACGTTGTCGGACCGGCGCACCGAGAAGAGCTGGTCGGTCGAGCTCGCGCCGTACCGGATCGGCTCGGTCGCCGTCACGCAAGCGCAGTACGCGTCGGTCACCGGTCTGCGGCCGAGCTCTGTTGCGGGGGATCGGCTTCCGGTGGAAGGCGTTTCGTGGGCCGACGCGATCGGCTTCTGCAACGCGCTCTCGGAACGGGAGGGGCTCGCGCCCGTCTATCGCGTGGACGGGCCCGCCGTGGAATGGGATGTCTCCGCAGCGGGGTATCGGTTGCCCACTGAGGCCGAATGGGAATTCGCCTGCCGCGCCGGAACTTCCGGTCCTCGCTACGGCGACCTCGACGAGATCGCCTGGTATCGCGACAATTCCGGCGGGCACGTGCACGAGGTCGGCGGGAAATCGCCCAATGCCTGGGGGCTGTACGACATGCTCGGCAACACCTGGGATTGGTGCTGGGACGTCTACGACGCCGAGGTGTACGGGGAGTACCGGGTGTTGCGCGGGGGCGGGTGGTCCGATCAGCACTGGAGTTGCCGTGCGTCGGTGCGGCGGCGGAGTCACCCGACGTTTCGGATCGATGATGTGGGGTTCCGGGTCGCCCGGTCCAGGTAGTCGCGTCCGTGCCGGGTGCACTAGCATCGGCTCGCTTGCCGGTCGACGGACGAAGGAGGGGGCGGCATGCTGCACGAGGGGGAGGTCTTCGCGGGCTACGTCATCGAACGGCAGCTCGGTCGCGGCGGGATGGGCTCGGTGTATCTCGCCAAGCATCCTCGGCTGCCGCGGCGTACCGCGCTGAAGCTGCTGAACCGGGAGATGTTCGCCGACAACGAGATTCGGGCCAGATTCGAGCGCGAAGCCGATCTCGTCGCGCAATTGGACCACCCGAACATCGTCACCGTCTACGACCGTGGGGTCGAGGATTCGCAGCTGTGGATCTCGATGCAATATGTCGACGGTTCCGATGCCGCCGAGGTCGAACCGAACTCGCTCGCGCCCGACCGCGCCGTCCGGATCGTCGCCGAAACCGCCAAGGCGCTGGACTATGCGCACGGCATGGGCATCCTGCACCGCGACGTCAAACCCGCCAACATTCTGCTGGCTCGCGCGGGCATGGACCAGGAGCGGGTTTTACTCACCGACTTCGGCATCGCGCGTTTGCGTGACGACGCGGGCCACCTCACCCAGACCGGCACCTTCACCGCCACGCTCACCTACGCCTCCCCGGAACAGCTCACCGGCGCGCCGCTCGACGGCCGCACCGACCAGTACTCGCTGGCCTGCACGCTGTACTGGCTGCTGGCGGGCGTGGTGCCGTTCGAATCCGCCAATCCGGCGGTCGTCATCCAAGGCCACCTACAACAGCCGCCGCCCCCGCTGAGCAGCATTCGCCACGGGCTGCCTCCTGCGCTGGACGGTGTCCTGGCGAAGGCGTTGTCGAAGCGCGCCGACGAAAGATTCGGCAATTGTCTGGAATTCGCCGAAGCGGCGCGGCAGGCGCTGGCCGGAGTGTGGACCGGAGGTGCGGCGATGACACCGCCCCGGCCGTACTTCGCGGCCGCGCCCGTGCCGCACGGGCGGGTTGCGTCAACACCCGTTCTGCCACAGAGCATTCCAGCGCCGATGGGGTACGGACATGCCCCTCCGGCGCCGATGGCACACCGGCCGGTCGGAGCTTCGCACGGCGGCATGATGCCCATGGGCGCACCGCGGCAACGGCGCTCGCCACTCGTGCTTCTCGCCGTCCTATGCGCCGTCGCGGTTCTCGCCATCGGCGGTGTCGTCGTCGCGGTGGTGCTCACCAGCTCGAAGAGCTCCGCCGACGTCGACCTCATCCACCAGGAATTTCCCGGCATGGTGCCCGCCGAGCGCTTCGGCGCCGGCTTCCGCAACGCACGGTGCGACAAACGAACCACCCAGATCGTGGAAACCTCCAACCTGCAACAGCGCCCGAACTTCGGCAATTGGGCCGAAGTCTGGCTCTGCTACAGCGGCGACGGCGTCGGCCCCAAGAGCCTCAACCCGCCCTACTACGAGTTCTACCGGTACCCCTCCGCCGCCGACGCTCGCGCGGTTGTCGCGAGTCTCCCCGCCAACAAGCGCTCCGAGGACGCACACGGCTCGAAGACCTACACCAACTACACCCTCGACCGCCAGGACAGCGGCTTCACCTACACCCGCATCGTCACTGTCTTCACCGGCGACGCCGACCGCGAAACCCTTCTCATGTACACCCACAGCATGGAAGGTTCCCTCCACCTCGACCTGGACGGTGTGCGGAAATGGTGGCGGGAAGCGCCGCTCTCGGCGCCGTAACCAGGCACCCTCGGGATGTGGTTCATACCTCCTGGCCGCCCGGGATCACCTTCCGAGATACACCACGACACCCGCGACGATCATTGCCGCGAACAACGCCACGATCACCCAGCTGAAACGCATCCAGTTGAGCGCGGGCCAGCGTTTCGGCTCCGCGCCGATCACACCCTGGTAGTACTGGAGACCAGGCGACCGGTAGTAAACCGGCGTCTGCGCGCCGGGATGCACCGGCACCTCGACCACCGCCTGCCCCATGTCCTCCCACCACACCCGGTTGATGGTCCACCGCACCCATGCCGCTGGCCGCCGAGTACGGACCTCCACCGTATAGCGACCGGGCTGGGCGGGGATGTGCGTCTCACCCCAGCTGGTATCCGGTATTTCGTTGCCGTTCACCAGGATTCGAGGACCGGTCGAGCCGTAGGCGAAAGCCAGCGGCCACGGCCGATAGTACTGGGCATCGACCCGGATGCCCGTCGGGCCCGGCTCCGGACGATAGGCCGCGAGCGGGTCCGGCGGTGCGGTAGGCAACATCCTCCACCTGTTCCGCGGACCACCCGGTAGACCGTCTGCCGCGCGATCCAGCCGCGCCTCATCCGAATGCTGTTTACGCACAGCGATCTTCCTCTCATGCACCGACCAGCGGTTCGACTCCGGCTAGGCAGGTTGCGGTTGCGGCTGTCCCTTCGCCGAGTCTTCCGCGATCCCGGTGATGACGGCCGTGAGGGCGTCTTTGAAGGGACCCATATCCTTCAGTGCCGCAAGCATTTTAACGATCAGCATGGAAACCTTCACCGAGTCGCGGGCGATCCGCTGATCATTCGACGCCGTTCCCACGGCCGAATTCTGGACGTGGAGTACGCTTTCGGCGGATCACTAGGGGGTGACTGCAGTGGCGGGGTGGACTGTCAACTCGACGGTGGGGCAGATAGGCGCCCGAGGTAGTCCGGCTCCGCGTCCAAATCCGTGGCTGGTCCGCTCTACTGCCATTGAGCTGTCGCTGCCCCACTAGTCCGAGAAGTCCACCCTGGCACCGAAATCCGGTTTGCGGACTCACGTCTCTCCCTGCTGGCGCCGATTCGAGGTGTCGCAGCGATCGGCCGCTCAGCCGCAGCGTCCGACTCGCCAGCGTTCCGGCCGCAATGTACGGGCCTTCGCCGGAACAGGCCGGTTCTCGCCCGACCTCACAGGAAGTCAGAGAATGTCCTACGAATTCAAGGTCACCCCGGATGGCATCGACAAGGCGGCGGACCAGGAACGTAACCAACGGGGCCGGCTCCAGTGAGACGACTGAGAATGATCGGTGACCGCTTGATCGGTGACCAGTACCGCCCCAATAGTGGTGACTTCGAAGCGGACCCGCTACCGCCTGCTCCGATGGTGTACCAGCGGCCGTGGACACACGAGAACGATGTGACGATCCGGCTGCGCCGGTGCCGGGACCCGTTGCCGAATACCCGTGCCCTCTGGATGAAGAAGGACCCTCCGCTACGCGTCGAACCACTCGAACTGGAAGTCGCGCAACCGCTGCCCGACGTGTGTCCCGGGCATGGCCGTCCGGCGGTGTCGCGAAGCCACGTGCGAGCCTGTTTCTACGACACCGACCTGCATCCCCGGTTTCATCGCACAGCGGCCGAACGAGGTATCGGCAAGGCCTTGCGGACGGGAAGCAGCGAAATCGCGCCTGTTTCGACGATTCTCGTCGGCGAGTGGCCCGTCTGTGACCGATGCGTCCGCACCGCCCGGCGATACCGCTGGCTCGCCCGCTCACTGCTGTTGCTGATGGCCGCCAATCTCGTCGCTGTGGTGGTGGTCAGCGTGGCGAACATCGATCCTCTGCTCATCCCGCTGGTCCTCGCACTGTTCCCGGGTTCGCTTCTGGGTCTGGTGTTGTTCTTTCACCTGGCCAACAAGAGTGCCCAGCGGGTGACCTACCGCCCCATCTATGACGAGAGGTTCGCCTTCGTCCAAGCTCACGCCCGATTCCGGGCGGCGATCGAACAAGACCCGCGCTATCGTCCTCCGCTCGACAAAGAGCCCGACACACCATGATCAGCGGCAGTGGTGGCGGGGAAGCGCCGCTCTCGTGAGCTGTTGGTCGCTTGGTTGCGGTCGGATAAGCTGAGCGGCAACCGAGGGGGATCCGGCGCGTCGAACTGCTGGCTGGGTGCTCCGCATCGAGCATCAGGAGAATCATGCGAGCGAGCGCTGTGAGTTCGAGGGGTTTGGTGGCGTTGTTCGCCGGGGTTGCGTTGGTGGGGGCTGTGGTTGGGTGCTCGTCGGTGGTGGATGGGAATGCGCGTACCGAGGGGGCGGGGAGTCCGACCAATGGTGAGCGGTCGGTGAAGTTCAATCCGTGCACCGAGTTGTCGGCCGATGCGTTGCGGGCTATCAAGGTTGATCCGGGTTCCAAGGACACTGTCACAGACCCTCCGACGGGTCCCGCTGCATGGCGGATCTGCCAGTGGAGATCGACCGAGGGGCCTTATCAGGTTTCGGTAGCATCGTCAACCCGCCCGCAAGAGGATGTTCGTAGAAATGAAACGGTCACCGACTTCCAGCCGGTCACGATCGGCGCTCGGTCGGGCCTTACGTATCGAGACAAGACGGACCCCGACCAGCTGATCTGTTACGTCAGCATGCCATCCCAGGACGGCATGTTCAACGTTGTTGTCGCGTGGCACTACAGCGAGCGAAAGTCGATATCTCAGGCACCCCCATGCGATCTCGCTATACGTCATGCGAAGGCGATCGAGCCCTTTCTGCCGAACTGAATTTGGTGGAAGTGTTCAGTAGAGAGGACCAATCAGGTGAGTGACGAACCTGGGGCTCAGATGCAACTGCAGTCGGCGCAGTGGAAGACTTTGAAGCAACAGGCTGAATCCGGTGAGTTGCGGATGGATGCCGAGATCGGTCGAGAACTGGCCGGCCACGCTGAGAAGATGATCAAGGCGCTCGATGTGCTCGTAGTCCAGGCGCGATTGCTCTCCTACTTGGGTGGATTCGGCACTTTGAGTTCGGCAAAGGCATTGCAAGACAAGTTTTCTACCAAGGCGCTGGGCGGTGATGACGCAGCGGTCACGCGGCTCGGGCAAAGCATCGAAGTACTGACGCTGATGAAAGAGACCTACGAGCTGGCGGCAAAGACACTGTCCGAGACCGACCAAGCGAATGCGCAGCAGCTCTCGCAGCAGGGCCAGGAGTGGTGAGTGATGGTTGCTTTCGAAGACTGGAAGTACGCCTTCGGCGTGACCGGCATCGTCGGCGATTCGATCCTGGATGCGGGCAGAAACGAACGTGACGACAAGAATCGCGAAAAGCAAGAAGACACCAAGTGGGGTCAGGATCGGCAGATCGTCAACAGTGAATGGGCGGGATTGCTGGCCGAGTACAACAACTCGCGGTTCGCGGACACGGTCATCAAGGTCGATGACCCTTTCGACACCATGTCACACGAGGACATCTACAACGCACTCGAGGGTGTCAACCACAGTGAGATAAACAGCAAGGCGAACGGTTGGCGTGACTTGAGCCGCGACTCTCGCGCTGCGGTCGACGAGTTCAAGACCGCAGTCGAGAAGTCCATCGAGGAGAAGTGGAACGGCAAATCGGGAACCAAGGCCGTCGAGGCCACCCGCCAGTTCGCCACGACATTCACTCAGCTCGCCGCATCTTTCCAAATGGTCGGCCACGGATTGGATCTCATCGAGGGCCACCTCGAACAGGCGAAGGCTTCGGTTGGCAAGCCGGACAACCTCACCGTCGGCGACAAGATCATCGACGCCATCCCGTTCCAGAATGTCGTGAAGGGCCCCTCGTATCGCGCCGAGGAAGCGGAGAACCAGGCGCGGTATGTCATGAAGACGTACTACATGCCCGGCGCGAAGGACGTGGACAAGAACACGCCCATCCTCCCCGAACCCTCCAGCACGACAGACAACAAGAAGGACGTGCCCGGTCCAGGCCCTGGTCCCGGCCCCGGTCCAGGGCCGGGCCCTGGTCCCGGCCCTGGTGATCCGGGGACCGACGAGCCGAAGCCCACGGATACGCCCGAGGACCCGACGACGGACGACCCGCAGAGCACGACTCCGCAGAGCACGACTCCGACCGATCCGACGTCGACCACACCGGCCTCGACCACGCCTGCCGCGACGGTTCCCGATACCAAGCTGCCGAATACGGGTCTGCCAACGCCCTCGTCGCCGGGCCCGGGGCCCGGCTCTCCTGGCGTGCCTACGATCCCGTCGCCGGGGCGGTCGGTGCCGGGCGGGAATGTCCCAGGGCAGTCGGGGCCGACGGGTGGGTTGGCCAACAGTCGCCCGACGGGCACCGGAAGGGCAGGCATGCCCGGCATGGGTGCGCCTGCCGCTCGGGGAAAGGGCGACGACGACGATGAGCACAAGACGCCCGACTATTTGATCTATGACCATGGTGACGAATTGCTCGGCACGCAGCCGCCCGCGCTGCCGCCGGGTGGGGTGATCGGTGCATGAACGAACAGCGTTGGCGTTTGAGCGGTTTGATGTTCGAGCTGGCGGTCGAGGCTTTCGGCCGGGACCGGTTGCCTTATCCGCTGCGTGTTCTCGTGGACGACCCGAGCATCGAAGGTGCGGAGGATTACCAGCGGCTCCGCATGCAGACGGCGCGCGAGATCTCGGGCTTTGCGGGACGTGAATTGTTCGACGCGTTGAATGTGTTGCTGGAGCCGCAGATTCGGGTCGAGGTACACGGTTTCTACGGGCGTGACTTCGAGCAGGTGATCCGGGTGCACGCCGGGATCGTCGGCGACACCGCGACCGTGGCGGTGCAACAGCCAGGGCCGAGCCAGAACTATGGGCGAGACATCACAGTGACGGTGTGCCCATCGCGGGGCGTAGCCGCGCATGTCGTTACGGCGCTACCGAAATGTGCCGCGGGACAGTTGCGTCCGGTCACGGCGCGGCGGTCGGAGGTGAATCGCTCATCGCACGGGCAGCGTCCGGCTTCCTACACCGAGGAAGCTCGCCGGATCGTGCACCGGCCGCGTTCGGGGCTCGGCGAGATCAACGTCTTCCGCGGTGGCGCCATTGATGCGAGGCCGACCACGGACGGCCGTGGTTTCCACTGGATGGACTACTTGCCCGCCGACGGTCGATATCTGTTGCACAGCCACGACAACGACGAATTCACGCTGAGTCCCGGTACGGCCGAGGAGATCCAGCGGCAGCTCCAGCATTTGATTCAAGCGCATCGCCCGGTTTCCCGGAGCTGGTGAGCGACCGAGCCTGCGCCGATCTCAGGGGTGGGTCCGAACTCGCGCCTGGTTCGGTTGCAGGACCAGCATCGTGGTCGCCCCGCGGTGGAATTCGTAACGCGTGGGGCGGAGTGCGGTGGGAATGCCCTTGTCGTGGAGTTTCTTTCGGAGGTGGGCGACGAGGTCGTCCTGGGGATGGCCGGTGTGGTCGACGAGAGGGTAGAGGCGGGTTTCGCCGGTGGTGACGCGGGAGAGTTCGAGGAGGGCGGCGAGGTGGAAGTCGGCGTCCAGGCGGTCGGTGTAGCTGAACAGCAGGTGTGAGCTGAGCGCGAGGTCGAAGCTGTTGTCGGGGAAGGGGAGTGCGGGGAGCTGGGCGGCGACGTAGCGGTCGGGGTTGGCGAGCAGGTCGTCGCCGAAGCGGGTGGCGGCGGCGAGCCGGATGCTCTGGTGGCGGTCCGGGCTGCCGTAGAAGTCCCAGCGGTAGCGGTCTCGATGGGCTCCGGCATAGGCGCTTGCGCGTTCGGTCTCGGTGCGGGCGAGTTCGCGTAGTTCGGCGGCAGGCTTGGCGTGGACCGGGTCGGTGGCGGTGACCTGGGCGCCGAGTTCGGCGGCTTCGGCGGCGAAACTCGCTGCGCCGCCGGGGCAGTCGAGTATGCGGCCGCGCAGGTCGGTGGGGGTGAGCTCGAAGATGGCGCGATATTCGGCCAAAGATCTTGCGCTGACCAGGAATTCACCGAGAGCGTCGGTTTCGGTGGGGTGCTTCATCGGGAAACCGTCTCATGCGCCGGCTGGACAGCGACACCGAATTTTGCGCCGAGGAAGGGCTTTTGCGATATCCCCGCGCCGCGTGCAGGGGCGTGGCGCGGGGATCGCCGATACATCCGGTGTGGGAATTGGGGTCCACCGAAGTACCAAGGCCCAATTTACTTCCGCACGGAACCAATTGCGGCCAATGTGGGCGGTATCACAGGCTGTGAACAAGGTGCACAATCACAGGTCGGCGACCGTGATTCGCGATCAGCCCGCGTTCGCGGTCAACCGTTTCAGCGCCTTCACGACCACCTCTGGGTCGGCGGTCTCCCAGTACGGCGGGAGGGTGGCGCGCAGGTAGCCGCCGTAGCGGGCGGTGGCCAGCCGGGAGTCGAGGATGGCGACGACGCCGCGGTCGTCGACGCTGCGCAGCAGCCTGCCGGTGCCCTGGGCGAGCAGCAGCGCCGCGTGATTGGCCGCGACGGTGAGAAAGCCGTTGCCGCCGCGGGATTCGACCGCCCGCTGCCGCGCCGCGAGCAGCGGGTCGTCCGGGCGGGGGAACGGAATGCGGTCCAGGATCACCAGACTCAGCGACGGGCCCGGCACGTCGACGCCCTGCCACAGCGACAGGGTGCCGAACAACGACGTCTCCGGGTCGTCGGCGAACTTGCGCACCAGCGCGCCCGTCGAGTCCTCGCCCTGGCACAGCACCGGGGTGTTCAAGCGGTCGCGCAGCGCGTCGGTGGCGGCGCGGGCGGCGCGCATCGACGAGAACAAGCCGAGGGTTCGCCCGCCCGCCGCATCGATCAGGCGCTCGATCTCGTCGAGGTAGGCGGGCGGCAGGCCGTCGCGGCCCGGCGGCGGCAGATGCTTGGCGACGTAGAGGATGCCCGACTTGGCGTGGTCGAAGGGCGAGCCGACGTCGAGGGAACTCCAGCGCACGGTCTCGGCGTCCGAAGGCGCCTGCGCGCCGTTGGCCGTTGCGGTGTCGGGGCGGTTCGCGGACTGGGCGGGCAGGCCCCAGGTGACCGCGAGCCCGTCGAAGGATCCGCCGATCTGCAGCGTGGCCGAGGTGAGTACCACGGTGGCGGTGCCGAACAGCCGCGAGCGCAGCAGTCCGCCCACCGAGAGCGGCGCCATGCGCAGCGTCTTGCGCGGCACGCCGCCGCGCGCGTCCTCGGCCGCCAGCCAGATGACGTCGCGCCGGGATGCCGGGTCGGGCTCGTCGAACGCGCTGAGCGCGCGGACGGCGCTGTCGTGCACCTCGTCGATCGCGGCAAGCGCCATGGTTCGGGCGGCCACGGTGTCCGGATCACCCTGCGGGGTGCCGCTGCCGGGCGGCGCGAGTTCGGTGCGGGCGTTCCACGCGGCATCGCGCACCAGGGCCAGCGCCTGGGCGACGCCGTCGGGCATGACGTCCCAGCGGGCGGCAGGCAGCTCGTCGAGGATCTGATGCCAGGCTTCGGCCGCGCCCTCCAGCCGGTCCACCTCGCGCTCGTCGACGAGTTTGGCGCAGCGGCGGGCGGCGGCGCTGATCGCGGCCGGTGCCAGCTCGGCGGTCGCCACGCCGGTGACCCGGTCGACCAGTTCGTGCGCTTCGTCGATGACCACGACGTCGTGCTCGGGCAGCACCTGGATGCCGCTGATGGCATCGATGGCCAGCAGTGCGTGGTTGGTCACCACCACGTCGGCCTGGGCCGACTCGGCGCGGGCGCGTTCGGCGTAGCAGTCCTGGCCGAACGGGCAGCGCGATTTGCCGAGGCACTCCCGGGAGGACACGCTGACCTGACGCCAGGCGCGGTCGGTGACGCCGGGCGCGAGCTCGTCGCGGTCGCCGGTCTCGGTGTTGGAGGCCCAATCGTTGAGGCGCTGTACCTCGCGACCGAGGCGGGAGATGGCGAACGCGTCGAACAGCTCGGCCTCGGCGGGCTCGTCGGGAATGGCGCTGTTGATCTTGTTGAGGCACAGATAGTTGTTGCGGCCCTTGAGGATCGCGAAGCGGGCGGGCCTGCCGAGCGGCTTGGCCAGCGCGTCGGCCAGGCGGGGCAGGTCGCGATCGACCAGCTGACGCTGCAACGCGATCGTCGCGGTCGAGACCACCACCGTCCGCCCGGTGCGCACCGCGTGCCGCAAACTCGGCACCAGGTAGGCCAGCGACTTGCCGGTGCCTGTCCCGGCCTGCACGGCCAGATGCTCCTTGGTGTCGATCGCGTGGTCGACGGCCGTCGCCATCGTCACCTGCCCCGTGCGCTCCTTGCCGCCCAGCGCGTGCACGGCGGAGGCCAAAAGGTCGGAGACTGGGGGCAGTTCGGGCACGCGTGCAGCCTACTGCGCGGCACCGACACCGTTCACCGGTCGGGCCGGACGAAGTCGTCGAGGTTGGCGCGCGCATACTCCAGCACGCGTTGCTGGAAATCAGCGGGCTCGTTGGCGTCGTAGAGTGCGTCCGCCCGGTTCTTTCTCGTGTTGTCCCGCGGCTGCCTGATCTGGTCGGGGTTGTCGAGCACGGCGTACTCGTCGTCCCAGAGCCGATCCAAGTCGGCGTCGTCGTGCGTTTCCGCCAGCGCTTCGTATCCGGCGACGACCACCGCGGCCGCGAGCCGGGGCATCCCCGCGGCCCGCAGTGCACCGGGTACCCAGGGGAGGTCGTCGACCCGCCGCGCGAGGAAGCGGCCGAAGCCGCCTGCGTCGACGTGGTCGTTCAGCGAGGCGAGCACCATGAGGTTGGCGAAGGCGGGCGGCAGCGCGGTGCGACGCCGGACCGGGTCGTCGCGCAGGTCCTCGGTCGCCGGGTTGGACCAGAAGGCGATGTCCGCCGCGCGGTCGATGTCCTCGGCGTCGGCCAGTGCCCGGGCGACGGCGGCGCGGGCGCTCGCCTGAAATCGGTAGTCCACGGGGGTGGACCTTAACGGGCGGGGCCGTCCACGGCCGCGCCGCAGGGCGCTTGGCCGACCCGGCAGGATGTCCGTCCACAGCGTCGGCGGAGCGAAGGCGAAGCAGGGGCTCGGGGCTTGCGCGGTGGAGCAGGTCCACGCCCCTCGCGGCACGCCTATCGGCTGGGCAGCTCGCCCGCGAGTTCGACGCCCGCGGCGCGGAGCTCGCCGAGCGCCTTCTCCGTGGTCGCCGGGGCCACGCCCGCGGTCAGGCCGAGCAGGACCCGCGTCTCGAATCCGGCGGCCCTGGCATCCAGCGCGGTGGCCCGCACGCAGTGATCGGTGGCGATGCCGACGATGTCGACGGTGTCGATGTCGTGTGCGCGCAGCCACTCGGCGAGGCGGGCGCCGTCGGCGGCCGCGCCCTCGAAACCCGAATAGGCGGCGGTGTATTCGCCCTTCGAGAAGACCTCGTGGATCGGCGCGGTGTCCAGGTTCGGATGGAAGTCGGCGCCGGGGGTGCCGACGCGGCAGTGCGGCGGCCAGCTGTCCAGGTAGTCCGGTTCGTCGGAGAAGTGCGGGCCGGGATCGATGTGGTAGTCGCGGGTCGCCACGACGGCGGCGTAGTCACTGGCGGTCACGTGATCGCTGATGCGGCGTGCGACGGAGGCGCCCCCGCCGACCGCGAGCGAACCGCCTTCGCAGAAATCGTTCTGCACGTCGACGATGATCAACGCCCGATTCATTCCCTGACACCTTTCGGGAGATGTAAACGAAGACTACCCCCGCCGGTGATTACTCCATGCCGCCCTGCTGTCCGGGCGGATCGGTTCGACATGGAGGTGGATATGAGTCCTGCGGCCAAGTTGGCAACCGGGGTGTCTCTCGGTACGGCGGTGGGCTACACCGGGTTCTCGCTGGCGCTGGGCGCGTCCGACGGTGAGTGGCCGGTGGGCGCCGAGTGGTTCTCGGTGGTGATCAGCGGGGTGGCGGTCGGGGTGATCGCACTACTTGTCGTGCTGGCGCTCGTCGCCTTCACGGGTATCGGGCGGCGCTCCGGCGGCGGACTGTCCGGAGAATGAACCCGGTCAGCTCATGAATGTCGTCGGGATCGCGGGCTCGCCGTCGGAGAGCTTGAGGCCCTCCCACGGCAGACTGACCAACCCGCTCGACACCAGCGCGCGGCTCTCGGCCAATGTCGCGAGCCCGTCCACCGGCTTGCCCTCGCGCACCAGCGGGACCAGCAGCTGACGGGCCTCGAAGCCGTCGGTCGCGGGCTCGGGGCCGCTCGCCCGGTAGACGATCTCCTCGACGACGGTGCCCGTGCCGCGCGCCAGCCGCACCGCCTTCTTGGTGCCGCCGCGCGATTCCTTGTGGCTGCTGCGCTTGGCGACCGGCAGTCCGTCCACCTCCACCAGCTTGTAGACCATGCCCGCCGTCGGCGCGCCCGATCCGGTGACCACGGCGGTGCCGACGCCGTACACGTCGACGGGTTCGGCGCGCAGCGCGGCGATCGCGTACTCGTCCAGGTCGCCCGAGACCACGATGCGGGTCTTCGTCGCGCCGAGTCCGTCGAGCTGGTCGCGCACCTGCCTGGCCAGCACGCCGAGATCGCCGGAATCGATGCGCACCCCGCCGAGTTCCGTGCCCGCGACCTCGATCGCGGTGGCCACGCCGCGGGTGATGTCGAAGGTGTCGACCAGCAGGGTGGTGCCGACGCCGAGCGTCTCGACCTGGCCGCGGAAGGCCGCGCCCTCGTGCGCGCCGTCGGCGGCGCTGTGCAGCAGCGTGAAGGCGTGCGCGCTGGTGCCCGCGCCGGGCACGCCGTAACGGCGCACCGCCTCGAGGTTCGAGGTGGCGTCGAAGCCCGCGAGGTAGGCGGCCCTGGATGCCGAAGGCGCGGCCAGTTCGTGGGCGCGCCGCGAGCCCATCTCGATCATCCGGCGGCCCGCCGCGGCGCTCACCATGCGGGCCGCGGCCGAGGCGATCGCGCTGTCGTGATTGAGGATCGACAGGCTCAGCGTCTCCAGCAGGACGCACTCGGCGAAGCTGCCGCGCACCGACAGGATCGGGGAGCCGGGGAAGTACAGCTCTCCCTCGGCATAGCCGTCGATATCGCCGGTGAAGCGGTATTCACGCAGCCAGTCCAGGGTGCGGTCGTCCAGGAATGCGGCGGCGATCGCCAGTTCCGATGCACCGAAACGGAAAGTGGTCAGCGCGTCGATCAGCCGCCCTGTTCCAGCGACTACACCGTACCGGCGGCCGTGCGGCAAGCGCCTGGCAAACACCTCGAAAGTGCATGTGCGGTGTGCGGAGCCGTCGGCGAGCGCGGCCGCCAGCATGGTCAGTTCGTACTGATCGGTCAGCAGCGCGGTGCTGGCGACGTCGTCGCGGTGGTCCACACCGGCCACTGTAACCAGCGGGACGCGCGCGACGGGCGGTGCGCGGGTGTTGTATCTCCGGAGTCGAGTCGTACCCTGGACGTTATGAGCTTGTGCGAAACGAACACAACGCTGTCGGCGGCACAGGCGACTCCGGAAGCGGTCGAGTACACCGAGATCCTGGAGGCGGAGGACCGTCCGTGGGTGACTGTCGTGTGGGACGACCCGGTCAACCTCATGCACTACGTCACCTACATCTTTCAGAAGCTTTTCGGCTACACCAAGGCCAAGGCGACCGAATTGATGCTTCAGGTGCACAACGAAGGGAAGGCCGTGGTGTCGTCCGGGTCGCGCGACAAGATGGAGCACGACGTGCGCCGACTCCACGCGGCAGGTCTGTGGGCAACCATGCAACGGGACGACTGATCGCTACGACTACCCTGGCGCTCGTGCGTGAATGGAGCAGGCGCCGTGCGTAAGTGGAGCCGGAAGAACTCACTCAGCGGCCTCAAATTGCGGACCGAGATGGACGCGAGAGAGGCCGGAGTCCTGCGTTCCCTGGTCGGAGCGGTATCCGGCCTGCTCACCGAGCGATCGCAGTCCGCGCCCGAGGACGAACTCGCCGCGCTCACCGGCCTGCGTACCGGCAACACCAGCCCGCCCGACGACCCGCGGCTGCTGCGGTTGCTGCCGGACTTCCATCGCGCCGAGCCCGGTTCTCCCGATGCCGAGCGCGCCGGCCTGAACAGCGCACTGCGCGGTCTGCACGAGCCGGAAATCATCGACAGCAAACTCGCCGCGGGCTCGGTGGTACTGGACACCGTCCCGCCGGACGGCGGCAAGGTCGTGCTCACGCCGGAGCAGGCCGATGCGTGGCTCACCGCGCTCACCGATGTGCGGCTCGCGCTGGGTACGGTGCTCGGGATCGACGCCGACACGCCCGACCACCTCGATCCCGACGATCCGCGCGGTCCGCACCTGGACGTCTACCACTGGCTGACCTGGATGCAGGACACGCTGTTGCAGGCGCTCGCGCCCTGATCGGCGCCGCTCGGACGCTGATCGCCACCGACGGCCCGCGCCTCCTGACGGCTGCCTTGGTCGAACGTCGTATGGACAGCCTGAACGTGTAGGCCCGACGATCCCGCGCGCAGAATGGAGCGGATCGTCCCGCAACTCCGAAGGGCAGCGCATGAACGCAGTGCCGGGTCCGCGCGATTCGCTCACCGACGTCGCCGGTCTGCTCGTCGGGCACCATCACGCCCTCGATCCCGACGCCACCCTCGGTTCGGGCGCGGCGACCGGCTGCACCGTGGTGCGCGCGCCCGGCGGCGCTGTCGCTTCGGTCGACGTGCGCGGCGGCGGGCCAGGCACCCGCGAGACCGACCTGCTCGACCCGGCCAACACCGTTCGCCAGGTCCATTCGATCCTGCTCACCGGCGGCAGCGCGTACGGCCTCGCCGCCGCCGACGGTGTCATGCGGTGGCTGGAGGAACAGGGCGAAGGCATTCCGATGGACCCCGGCGACGCCGACCGGGTGGTGCCGATCGTGCCGGGCGCGGTGATCTTCGACCTGCCGGTCGGCGACTGGTACGTGCGGCCGACCGCCGAGTTCGGCTACCGGGCCGCAGCAGCGGCGGCCGCCGATTTCGAGCGCGGCTCGGTCGGCGCAGGCGTCGGAGCGCGCGCCGGATCGATCAAAGGCGGCATCGGCAGCGCGAGCCTCGTGCTGGGCGACGGCCCTGCGGCGGGTGTCACCGTGGCCGCGCTGGTGGTGGCCAACCCGGTCGGGTCGGTGTTCGATCCGCGCACCGGGTTGCCGTGGGGAGCCGGCACCGACGGACCCGAGCGCGCCGGCTTGCGTCCGGCCGCGCCGGAGCGTCTGGCCCGCGCGAACGCGTTGCCGGTCAAAGGCACCGTTCTCAACACCACGATCGGCGTGGTCGCCACCGACGCGCCGCTCGAGCCGTCCGGATGCCGCCGGATGGCGGCCACCGCGCACGACGGTCTCGCCCGCGCGGTCCGCCCCGCGCACTCCCCACTCGACGGCGACACCCTCTTCGCCGTGTCCACCGGCACCGCCCGCCCCGCGGCCGTCCCGCTTCCGCCCGCCTTCCCGGCCGACCTACTCCTCCTCGACGCCCTCTGCACCGCGGCCGCCCTCTGCGTCGAACGCGCCATCCTCGACGCCATCCTCACCGCCACCCCCGTCGCCGCCATCCCCACCTACAGCGACCTCTTCCTGGACTGACCTCACACACCTTTCGCGCTCGACACACCGACTCGCCGCTCGGCACGCCGAATCGGTGACCAGAAACTGTGTGCGAACAAGCCGGGGAAACCGGGACCAGGGAGTGAGTCGGGGGGAATAGGTGAATAGGCTGGCTCGTTGTCGGCTGTGTTCGGCCGGCGAAGTTATGCGGAAGGGTTTGACTCGTGTTGGTGATCAGAGCCGACCTCGTGGAGGCGATGGTGGCGCATGCCCGCGCCGACCACCCGGACGAGGCCTGCGGCGTCATCGCGGGGCCGGAGGGCTCCGATCGGCCGGAGCGGTTCGTCGCGATGATGAATGCCGAACGCTCGCCGACCTTCTACCGCTTCGATTCCGGCGAACAGCTGAAGGTGTGGCGCGAGATGGACGCGGCCGACGAGGAGCCGGTGGTGATCTACCACTCGCACACCGCCACCGAGGCCTACCCCAGCCGCACGGACATCTCCTACGCGTCCGAGCCCAACGCGCACTACGTGCTGGTCTCGACCCGCGACCCCGAAGAGCACGAGCTGCGCAGCTACCGGATCCTCGACGGCGAGGTCACCGAGGAGCCGGTGCGGATCGTCGCCTCCTACGAGACCGCCTGACCCCGAGCCCTGACGAAAACCGAGGAGTAAAGAACCCATGTCGGTAACCGTGTCCATCCCGACCATCATGCGCGGCCTCACCGGAGGCGAGAAGCGGGTGCAGGCCGAGGGCGAGACGCTGTCCGCGCTGATCCAGAACCTCGACGCCAACCACCCCGGTCTGGCCGAGCGGCTGCTCAAGGACGGCAAGCTGAACCGCTTCGTCAACATCTATGTCGACGACGAGGACGTGCGCTTCTCGGGCGGCCTGGCCGCCGAGGTGCCCGCGGGCTCGAGCGTCACCATCCTGCCCGCGGTCGCCGGTGGCGCGCGGACGCACGTCGACGCGATCAGCTGAGTCCGTGGCGCGCTACGAATCGCTGATCGCGACCCTCGGTAACACCCCGCTGGTCGGCCTGCGCACGCTGTCCCCGCAGTGGGACGGCGAGAACCACGTGCGGCTGTGGGCCAAGCTCGAGGACCGCAACCCCACCGGGTCGATCAAGGACCGGCCTGCGCTGCGCATGATCGAACAGGCCGAGGCCGACGGTCTGCTGCGTCCCGGCTGCACCATTCTGGAGCCCACCAGCGGCAACACCGGCATCTCGCTGGCCATGGCCGCCAAGCTCAAGGGCTACCGGCTGGTGTGCGTGATGCCGGAGAACACCTCGGTGGAGCGGCGGCAGCTGCTCACCATGTTCGGCGCGGAGATCATCGATTCGCCCGCGGCGGGCGGGTCCAACCAGGCGGTCGCCAAGGCCAAGGAGATCGCCGCGGCCAACCCCGACTGGGTGATGCTTTACCAGTACGGCAATCCCGCCAACGCGCTCGCTCACTACGAGGGAACCGGCCCGGAGCTGCTCGCCGACCTGCCCGAGATCACGCACTTCGTCGCGGGTCTCGGCACCACGGGCACCCTGATGGGCACCGGACGCTTCCTGCGCGAGAAGGTCCCGAACATCGAAATCGTCGCGGCCGAACCGCGATACGGCGAACTCGTCTACGGCTTGCGCAACATCGATGAGGGTTTCATTCCCGAACTGTACGACGAGTCGGTGCTGACCTCCCGCTTCTCCGTCGGTCCGTTCGACGCGGTCAAGCGCACCCGCGAACTGGTGCTCGAGGAAGGCATCTTCGCGGGCATCTCCACCGGCGCCATCCTGCACGCGGCGCTCGGCGTCGCGCGCAAGGCGGTCAAGGCGGGCACCCGGGCCGACATCGCGTTCGTGGTGGCCGACGGCGGCTGGAAGTACCTGTCGACCGGCGCCTACGACGGAACGCTGGAAGAAGCGGAGGAGCGGCTGGAAGGTCAGCTCTGGGCGTGAGCGCGGCGGCGCCGAGCACATAGCGGCCGCTGTGCGGGCCGGGCGGCGGCTCGGGGTCGGTACGCTCGAAGAACGAGCTGTGGCATCGATCAGGAGGTTGCCATGACCGGCGGACTCGGCCCCTCGTTCGACCCGGATCGGATCGCGGCCATGCGGGCGCGCTCGGGGACTCCGTATCCGGGAACGCCGGGCGCGGTGCCACCGGGATCGAAGCCCGTGCCGCGCGCGGGCAACCTCGCGGCGGTCAAGCAGTTGTGGCTGCGCGCCGGTGTGCTGATCACCGGATTCGTGCTGCTGCTCTACGCCATCGAGGGCGTCGACGCCATCGACAGCCGCCAGCTCGATCGCGGGGGAATCGAACCTCGCGAGGCGGACGGTCTGTGGGGCGTGCTCTGGGCTCCGCTGCTGCACAGCGGCTGGGACCATCTGATCGGCAACACGCTGCCGGTGCTCGTCCTCGGCTTCCTCGTCCTGGCGGCGGGGATCGGGCGCGGGCTGGCGGCCACCGCCGTCATCTGGGTGCTCGCGGGGCTGGGCACCTGGCTCACCGGGGCCGACGGCTCCGTGCACGTCGGAGCCTCCTCGCTGGTCTTCGGGTGGCTCACCTTCCTCATCCTGCGCGGCTGGTTCACCAAGCAGGTCGGGCAGATAGTGCTCGGTCTCGCCGTCTTGGTGTTGTACGGCTCGCTGCTGTGGGGCGTGCTGCCCGGACAGGACGGAATCTCTTGGCAGGGGCACCTTTTCGGTGCGATCGGCGGTATCGTCGCGGCGTGGCTGCTCGCCCCGAGGCAACGGCGTTCGCCCGAGCGGGCGGCCGTCTGAGGGCGCCCGGAATCTCTTGGTGGGGGGATGATTTCGCGGGGGGCGCATGAGCCGCCCAGCCGCTGGGTACGCTCTGATAATGGACGTCGACGCCGTAGGAAGGATCGAGCGGGGATCCTTGGCGCACTGCGGTGCGAGCGCAGCCCGTCGGAGATATTGGGGGATCGTTTCGTGACCGAGAATTCGTCGTGGCAGCATGAGGGCATGCGCCTTACCGTCCTCGGGTGCTCGGGCAGTGTGTCCGGCCCGGACTCCCCTGCGTCGGGATACCTGCTGAGCGGCCCGGATATGAATCCGACCGTCATCGATTTCGGCCCGGGTGTGCTCGGTGCGCTGCAGCGCTACGCCGACCCCGGCGAGGTCGACATCTTCCTGACCCACCTGCACGCGGACCACTGCCTCGACCTCCCCGGTCTGCTGGTGTGGCGGCGCTACCACCCGACCCCGCCGGTCGGCCGGGCCATCGTGCGCGGTCCCTCGGACGCCGCGCTGCGCATCGGCAACGCTTCGGCCGAGATCGGCGGCGAATGCGACGACTGGTCCGACGTGATCGACATGCGGCAGTGGGCCGAGGGCGAGCAGATCGAGTTCGGGCCCGGCCACACGGTCGTGGCGCGGCGGATGTACCACCCGCCGGAGTCCTACGGCCTGCGCATCACCACCAAGGCTGGGCGCACCTTCGTCTACACCGGCGACACCGCGATGTGTGACGCCGTGCAGGAACTGGCCCAAGGCGCCGACATCTTGATGTCGGAGGCCTCCTGGACCCACGATCCGGCGAATCGTCCGCCGGGCATCCACCTTTCGGGCACCGAGGCGGGCCAGATCGCGGCCCGCGCGGGCGTGAAGGAACTGCTGCTGACCCACATTCCGCCGTGGACCTCGCGCGAGGACGTCATCGCGGAGGCCAAGGCCGAGTTCACCGGGCCGGTGCACGCGGTCGCGCCGGGGGAGACCTTCGACATCTGACGGGTCGCCGGGGTTGCGGTCGGACGGCGTCGTGCGCGTCCACTAGGCTGGCCACGTGTCGAGACGAGCCGATGGCAGGGCGGACGATGAGCTCCGCGAGGTAAGGATCACCCGTGGATTCACCACGCATCCAGCCGGTTCGGTGCTGGTGGAGTTCGGTCAGACCCGGGTGATGTGCACGGCGAGCGTGACCGAGAGCGTGCCGCCGTGGCGGCGCGACTCCGGACTCGGCTGGCTCACCGCCGAATACGCGATGCTGCCCGCGGCCACCCACACCCGTTCCGGCCGGGAGTCGGTGAAGGGCAAGGTCGGTGGGCGCACCCAGGAGATCAGCAGGCTGATCGGCCGTTCGCTGCGCGCCTGCATCGATCTCGCGGCCATCGGGGAGAACACCATCGCCATCGACTGCGACGTGCTCCAGGCCGACGGTGGCACCCGCACCGCGGCCATCACCGGCGCGTACGTGGCGCTCGCCGACGCGGTGACCTGGCTCGGCGCCTCCGGCGGACTGGCCGACCCGCAGCCCATCTCGTGCGCGATCGCCGCGGTGAGCGTCGGCGTCGTCGACGGCCGGGTGCGGCTCGACCTACCCTACGAGGAGGATTCGCGCGCCGAGGTCGACATGAACGTCGTCGCCACCGACACCGGAACCCTGGTGGAGATCCAGGGCACCGGCGAAGGCGCCACCTTCCCGCGCTCCACCCTGGACAAGCTCCTCGACTCCGCACTCGCCGGGTGCGAGCAGCTGTTCACGGTGCAGAAAGAGGCGCTGGCGCTGCCGTATCCCGGCGTGCTGCCGGAGCCCGTCGAAACGTCGAAGAAGAAGTGATGAGCCGGGTCCTGGTCGCCAGCCGCAATGCCAAGAAGCTGAAGGAACTGCGCCGCATTCTGGACGAGGCGGGCGTCGCCGGGGTGGAGATCGTCGGCCTGGACGACGTGCCGCCCTACGACGAGGCGCCCGAGACCGGCGCGACCTTCGAGGAGAACGCGCTCGCCAAGGCCCGTGACGGCGCCGCAGCGACCGGATTGCCCTGTGTCGCCGACGATTCCGGTATCGAAGTGGACGCGCTGAACGGCATGCCCGGCGTGCTCTCGGCTCGCTGGGCGGGGCGGCACGGCGACGCCGCCGCCAACAACACGCTGCTGCTCGGCCAGCTCACCGACGTCCCCGACGAGCGGCGCGGCGCGCGCTTCGTCTCGACCTGCGCGCTGGTGACGCCCGGCGGCGCGGAACTCGTGGTGCGCGGTGAATGGCCGGGCGTCATCGCACGGAAACCGGTGGGGGAGGGCGGTTTCGGTTACGACCCGCTGTTCGTCCCGGAGGGCGGCGAGGTCTCGGCCGCCCAGCTCACGCCCGCCGAGAAGGACGCGGCCTCGCATCGCGGCCGGGCGCTGCGGCAGTTGCTGCCCGCGCTGGCCGCGCTCGCCGAGGGCTGACGCCCACGCGGCTCAGACGCCGAAGTCGTTCTTGACCTGCTTGGCGTTGGTGTGCTCGACGAAGAACGACAGCAGCGGGACGGTGCCCGCGATGAGGGTGCCGACGGTGCGGCCGATCGGCCAGCGCACCTTGACCGCGAGGTCGGCGGTGGCGATCAGGTAGATGAAGTACACCCAGCCGTGCACGACGGCGATCCAGCTCGGCGTCTCGGCGCCGAAGCCGTACTTGGCGATCATCTCGCCGGTGAGCAGCAGCAGCCACAGGCCGGTGGTCCAGGCGAGCACGCGGTAGCGCAGCAGGGCCGAGGCGATCTTGGCGGTGTTCGCCGCCGCGGCAGGCGCGGGAGCGGCCTGGGGCTCGGTGGCGACAGTGGTCTCGTTCTCGCTGGCGCTCAACCGGCGCTCCTCTCGGTATTGCGGGTGTCAAGGCCCGCCCGGCGAACCCGGTCGTCGAGTTCCTCGGCGTTCAGCGCGGCCAGGTACTTGTTGTATTCGGCGAGCGCCGGGTCGTCGTCGCGCGCGGCCTTGGGGCGCTCGGGCAGAATGCCCGCCGGAATCTCACGCGGCGCGGGCTTCTTGGTGGGGGAGTCCGTCCGCCGCGGTGCGGCGGCCGGCGTGTGCTGCTCGTCGGCCTCGGTCTCCAGTCGCACGAACCGGAAATAGGCGAAGACCGCGAACCCGGCGAACAACGGCCACTGCAACGCGTACCCGAGATTCTGGCCGGTTCCGCTGGACGACTCGAACCGCTCCCACTGCCACCAGCCCAGCGCCAGGCAGGCCAGGGCGGCCACGATAACCAGCACGATCAGGGCCGGGCGATTGTGTGCCGAGCGGCGGGGAGAAGCGGACACGCCTACTACGGTACCTGTCTACTACAGGGTGCGTAGGAGCAGGTCGGCCTCGGCTCTCCCCGCCGTCGAGCGCGCTCAGAACTTGTACGTGACCCCGGTCATTCGCTCGGATTCCTCCCACAGCCGTCGCTGCAACCCGGGGTTCTTCGACAGCTTGGTGGAGGACGAGGGCTTGACCGGTCCCTGGCTGCCGAACAACCGCGTCGGACCCCAGTAGATATCGGGATCGGGGTCGGGCATCGCGGCGGCGAACAGCGTCGAGTGCGCGGCCTTCGCGGGCGCGTGCCCGATCAGCCGGATGAACGGCTTGCTGACCCGGTCGAGCGGCGTCTCCGTCCTGGCGAACAGATCGGTGGCCGAGACACCCGGGTGTACGGCGTAGGAGCGCTTCTTCGAGCCGGACTCGGCCAGGCGGCGTTGCAGTTCCCGCGCGAACATCAGGTTCGCCAGCTTGGCCTGCGCGTAGGCGAGATTGCGCTGGTAGCGGCGGTTCTCGTAGTTGAGGTCGTCGATCCACAGCTTCGGGGTCTGCTTGTGCGCGATGCTGGCGAGCGTGACCACCCGGTCGCGGATGCGGTCGAGCAGCAGCCCGGTCAGCGCGAAGTGACCGAGATGGTTGACGCCGAACTGGGTCTCGAAGCCGTCCGCGGTCCGGGAGAACGGGATGTTCATCAGGCCCGCGTTGTTGACGAGCACATCGATCTCGCCGGACTGCTCGGCGAACGCGCGCACCGAGCTCAGGTCGGCGAGGTCGAGCGCGGCGACCCGCACGTCACCGGGGATCGCGGCGGCCACCTCCTCGGCTTTCGCGGCATTGCGGCAGGCCATGACGACGGTCGCGCCCTTGGCGGCCAGCACCTTGGTGGTCTCCGCGCCGAGGCCGCCGTTGGCGCCGGTGATGACAAAAGTGCGCCCGGTCTGGTCCGGGATTTCGGTAGGTTTCCACGCCATGAGGCAACCTTACTCTGGAGTAAGTTCAGGGGGAAGGAGCCTCGCCGCGCCGCCGCGCCGAATATCGACTCAGACACTTTCGTCGCGGGCTGGATCGGGATTCGGTGACCTTACCCCGCCGTGGCGTTCGCTACGGTGAAGAAGTGACAACGACGGTGGGGAGGCAATACGGCGGGCGTGCCGTCGCCGAACGCAAGGCGGAACGGCGGCTGCGGTTCCTGGAGGCGGCCACGCGCATCTTCGCCGAACGGGGATACACGGAATGTTCGCTGGCCGACGTGTGCGCGGCCGCCGGACTGTCCAAGCGCCAGTTCTACGAGGAGTTCGAGGCCAGGGAGGACGTGCTCGTCGCGGCCTACGACCGCATCCAGGCCGACGCGGTCGCCGCGGTGGGCGGCGCCCTCGCGACCCTCGACCCCCGGCTCGACCCGAGCGCCGCGATGACCGCGGTGCTCGGCGCCTACCTCGGCTCGCTCGGCGCCGATCCGTACCGCGCCAAGGTGGCCTTCATCGAGGTGGTCGGGGTCAGCGAGCGGATGGAGCGGCACCGGCGCGAACGCAGGCACGCCTGGGCGGCCGTACTCGAATCGGCTGTGGTGCCCAGGGTCGTGCCCGGCGGCCGGATTCGCGGCGGACCCGGACTCGCGGCGAGCGCTCTCATCGGCGCGATCAACGGACTCACCCACGAATGGCTGCTCTGCGATCCGCGGCCGCCGGTGGAGGCGCTGGTCGATCTGCTGGTTCCGGTGGCGATCGCGCTGATCGAAACCCCCTGATCGGCAACGGAATCCGGCGTCCGGCGGCCGCGCCGTCGCCGTGTCAGGCGAGCATGCCTTCGAGGCGCCGCGCGCGCTGGGGCAGGCGCAGCTTGCCCAGCGCCTTCGCCTCGAGCTGACGGACCCGCTCGCGGGAGACACCGAGCGCGGTGCCGACCTGCTCCAGCGTGCGGGCTTCGCCCCGGTCCAGGCCGAAGCGCAACAGGATCACCTCGCGTTCCCGGTCGGTGAGCGTGGCGAGGACGGCGTCGAGCCTGCCGCGGATCATGTCCGCCGCGACCACGTCGGCAGGGTCGGGCGCGTCGTCCGGGATCAGCCCGCCGAATTCGGTCTCGCCGTCGCCGACCGGGGTGTGCAACGAAATCGGCTCGCGTCCGTGCCGTAGCACCTCCTCGACCTGTGCCACCGGCATTTCCAGCTCGGCGGCCACCTCGGCCGCGGTGGCTTCGCGGCCGAGGTGCTGAGCGAGCGTGCGCCCGGTGCGGGTGATCCGGTTGAGCACCTCGACGACGTGCACCGGGATGCGGATGGTGCGGCCCTGGTCGGCGAGGGCGCGGCCGACGGCCTGGCGAATCCACCAGGTGGCGTAGGTGGACAGCTTCAGCCCGAGCCGGTGGTCGAACTTCTCCACCGCGCGGATCAGGCCGAAGGTGCCCTCCTGCACCAGATCGAGCAGCGACACCCCGGTGGGCGTCGGGTAGCGCTTGGCGATGGAGACCACCAACCGCAGATTGGCGCGGATCATGTGGTCCTTGGCGCACAGCCCGTCGGCGGCGGCCCTGCGCAGCGCGTGCCGCTCGGCGGGGGTGAGTTCGATTCCGGCTTCGGCACTTTCGTCGAGGCGCTGCTGCGCGAGCGTGCCCGCCTCGATGCGGACGGCCAGCGCCACCTCCTCGGCGGGGGTGAGCAGCGGGGTGCGGCCGATGCGGCGCAGGTAGTCCTGCATCGGGTCTTCGGAGAGGGGAGCGGTGCGGGCGGAGTCGAACTGGGGCACAGGTGGTCCTTCCGTCGATCGAGGGGCCGGTCCGGTGGTCTGCGTGGGCGTCGGCCACCGGACTGCGGCGCCGCGACAAACTTAGATCGGTCATAAAAATATGTCAAGTACAAATTTATGTCGGGATCGGATACGCTCGCCGACATGACCGAACAGGGACTTCGTGCGCGCAAGAAGCAGCAGACGCGCGAGAACATCTCGCATCAGGCGACGCTGCTGTTCCTGGAGCGCGGATTCGACAAGGTGACGATCGCCGACGTGGCGGCAGCGGCCGATGTCGCCAAGATGACGGTGACCAACTACTTCCCCCGCAAGGAAGACCTCGCCCTCGACCTGGGCGAGGTCTTCGTCGATCAGCTCGCCCGCATCGTGCGCGAGCGCGAGCCGGGAGAGTCGGCGCTGACCGCGCTGCGGCGCGCCTACCTCGCCGCAGCCGCCGATCGGGACCCGGTGATCGGCTTCTCCGGCCTCGAGTTCGCCAGGATGATCGCCGAGAGCCCGGCGTTGATGGCGCGCCTGCGCGAATTCCACGAGGACAGGGAGGCGGCGCTGGCCCGCACACTGGCCGCGGAAACCGGCGCCGCGCCCGACGACATCGCGCCGCGGGTGGCCGCGGCCCAGTTCGGCGGCGTGCACCGGGTGCTGTTCGAGGAGACCATGCGCCGCACCCTCGCGGGCGAGTCGAACGACGAGATCGCCGGTGCGCTGACCGAGTACATCCGGGTGGCCTTCGACGCGCTGGCACCGGGCTTGCGGGAGTACGCGATCCGCGCGGAATGAGGCGCGCTGCGGCGTTCGCTGCCGTGTCGCTGCGCCGGCGACAGCGCCTTCCGATGATTACCCGCGCGAAAGATACTTGCGCACGAATACTCGCCGACGTATATTCGTAGACGAGTAAGGAGGTGTCATGGCCACGAAGCGCAAGGTGAACAATCTGCTGGCGCTAGCGATCCTGTCGGTGATCATCGAACGGCCGATGCACCGCTACGAGATCGCCTCGAAGCTGCGCGAGCGCGGCAAGGACCAGGACATGGACATCAAGTGGGGCTCGCTCTACACGGTGGTCCAGAACATGGCCAAGGCCGGTTTCCTCGAACCCGTCGGCAGCGAACGCGACGGCGCCCGCCCGGAGCGGGTCATCTACCGCATCACCGACGCGGGTCGCGCCGAAATGTCCGACTGGACAAGAGAATTGATCGCCACCCCGGTGCACGAGCACGACGCCTTCACGGCGGGGCTCTCGGTGATCGGCGCGCTCTCCCCGGACGAGGTGATCGAGCTGCTCGCCACCAGAATCGGCGCGCTCGACGCGATCATCGCCGGTATCCGCCGGGAGCTGGAATCGCTCGCGGGCACGTTGCCCCGGCTGTTCGTGATCGAGACCGAATACGGGCTGGCGATGCTGGAGGCCGAGGCCGTGTGGGCCCGCTCTTGGCGCGCGGAACTCGTCGACGGCACCTTCCCCGACCTGCCCATGTGGCGGCAGATCCATGCCGGGAGCATGGCGCCGTCCGACTACGTCGAGATGGTGGAGAGGGGGATGCAGGAACCGAAGTAGTCACCCTCGCCCGGCCGTAGCCGGGAGGGACGTACTCGAGACCGAGCCCGGCGGAGGTGCGGCAACACCGCCGCCGAGCCCGATGAAACAGTCTCGAACCGTGCCCGCACGAGCGCACCCGGCCACGAGGCTGGCAACCACAGGATAACTGGGTGTGCGGTACGCGGATCGGTTCGGGCAAACCAACCCGACTCACAGACGGAGATACCCCATGTCCGAAATCCGTTCCGCGCTCGTCATCGGCGGCGGCATCGCAGGCCCCGTCGCGGCCACCGCCCTGCTGAAGGCGGGCATCGACGCCCGCGTCTACGAGGCCTACCCCGGCCCCTCCTACGGGATCGGCAGCGGGCTCGCGCTTGCACCCAACGGCGTCGCCGCCCTCGACCTCATCGGCGCGGGCGATCCGGTGCGCCGCATCGCGCAGCCGGTGTCGAAGATGATCCTCTCGGTGGGTGGCCACCATCACCACCTGCCCGCCCTGCGCGGCGAACCGCCGCTGCAAATGGTGGACCGCGCCGCACTGCACCAGACCTTGCACGATCACGCGGTGGCCGCCGGCGTGCCTGTCGAGTTCGAGAAGCGGCTGGTCGGCGTCGACGAGCACACCGACGGCGTCACCGCGCGGTTCGCCGACGGCAGCACCGCCACGGCGGACGTGCTGATCGGCGCCGACGGCATCCGGTCGACCGTGCGCGGCCTGATCGACCCGAACGCGCCCGGACCGCAGTTCACCGGCATGCTCGGCTTCGGCGCCACGGTCGAATGCGATGCCGGAATACCCTCCGACACCATGGTTTTCGCGTTCGGCAAGCGGGCTTACTACCTGTACGGTGCGGCCGCCGACGGGCGCGTCTTCTGGGGCGCGAACCTGCCGCACAAGCAGTACCTGACGCTCACCGAGGCCCGTGCGATCCCGGCCGAGCACTGGCTGTCGATCCTGCGCGACACCTACGCCGAGGACACGCCGGGCGGCGCACTGGCTCGCTCCACCACCGCGGAGCAGCTGGAGGTCACCGGCGGCCTGCACATCATGCCGCCGGTGCAGCACTGGTACCGCGGACGGATGGTGCTGGTCGGCGACGCGGTGCATTCGCCGTCCAACAGTTCCGGGCAGGGCGCGTCGCTGGCGATCGAGAGCGCGGTGCAGCTGGCCAGGTGCCTGCGGGACCTGCCGGAGCCCGCCGCGGCGTTCGCGGCCTACGAGCGGCTGCGCCGGGAACGCGTGGAGGGCATCGCGGCGCGCGCCGCGAAGATCAACCACAGCAAGACGCCCGGTCCGGTGGGGCGCAAGATGATGAATCTGCTCATGCCGTTGATGGTGAAGACGGTCATGAACCCCGAGAAGACGATGGGCTCCGAACAGCGCTACCGCATCGACTGGGACGCCCCGGTGCAATCGGAGCTGGTCAGCGCCTGATCCTTGGCCAGTTCCTCGTCACCGCCGGTCGCGAAATCCGCTCGCGACCGGCGGTTCGCGTATCCCCCTTGGGTGGGGAATCGTTCACCCTCGGAGGTGGGGAGGCAGCACTGGGGTTCCTGTCGGCGACGGCCTCGGACGACGACATTGGAAGTCACAACGAGACGCCGCCCGAATCCCGAGGAGCACCGCAATGCCGACCGAAACCATCGCACCTTCCGTTCCGACCAGGACGGGCGCGCTCGCGTCGGTCGACCGCTTCGACCCGGCCGCGATCGCGGTGTCCACCGCCGACTTCGATCTCACGTACGGCGAACTGGACTCCTGGTCGAATCGGCTCGCCCGGGTGCTGCTCGGCATGGGCGCCGGACCGGGCGCCACGGTCGCGATGGCGGTGGAGCCGACCATCGAGGCGGCCGTCACCCGCCGGGCCGTCGCCAAGTCCGGCGCGACCCCGGTGCTCGTTTCGTCTCGCGGGCCTGCTTCGAGCGAGGTCGACGCGGCCGCGATCGGCGTCACCACCACCGCGCTGCGCGGCGAGCTGACCGAGGCCATCGGCTGGCTGGTGCTGGACGATCGATCGATGCTGGTCCGTTACCTCACCGGCTCGGACGCCCCGATCACCGACGCCGAGCGGGAGCCGCTGCGGCAGGCGTCCTGACGACACGCCGCCTTCCGCCCGGGAAATCCTTCCTGACATGCGGATTTCGAGTTGTCGACCAGTGTGCGGAGCTAAACTCTCCAGGGGAAGTACTCCTATGCGCACGCTGGTCGACTCATCCGCGGGAAGGCTCGTTCCCACACGAGTCGAGACCCGTCGCGGCCGACAGCGCGCTCACCCTTCACGGGCACCGCGCGCGTCCTGACTTGTTTCTCCGTCTTTTTTCCTGAGCCAGCAGGGACCTTGTATGCCTCAGCCGTCTCTCACCCCAGTGGCCGCGGCCGACCGCTTGCCCGCAGGCGCCTTTCCGCTCTCCGCGGCGCAGCGTGGCATCTGGTTCGCCCAGCACTTCGCGGGTGACACCCCGATCTCGATCGCCCAGTACGTGGAGTTCCACGGCACGCTCGACCTGGATCTGCTGTCCAGCGTGGCGCGCCGGGCCGTGCACGAGTTCGGCAGCGGGTACGTGCGGCTGATCGAGGTGGACGGGTTCCCGTACCAGGTGATCGACACCTCGCTCGAGGACGAGACGACCCTGGTCGACCTGCGCGGCGAGGCCGATCCGGTGGCCGCCGCGCAGGCGTGGATGCGCGCGGAGTACACCGCCCCGCTGAATCTGCTGCGCGACCGGCTCGGCAAGTACGTCATGCTGCGCCTCGGCGACGAGCACTGGTACTGGTACCAGCGCATTCACCACATCCTGCTGGACGGCTTCGGCGCCATGACCATGCTGCAGCGCACCGCCGAGCTGTACAACGCCGAGTGGGCGGGCCGGGAGTTCCCCCCGAACAAGGCCGTCGATCTGCGCACCATCGTCGACGCGGACGTGGCCTACCGGGATTCCGAACGCTTCGCCGCCGACGCGCAGTACTGGCGCGAGCACCTCGCGGGCATGGCCGAACCGGTCGGCCTGGCCGGACGCGCGGCAGGCGTGGACGCGCATCCCAGCCTCGTTGCGGGCGAATTGCCCAGCGCCACTGCCGAATTGATGGACGCGGTGGCGAAGGCGGAGTCGACCAGCGTGGCGCCCGTCGTGGTGGCCGCTTTCGGCGCCTACCTCGGCGCGATGACCGGCGCGCCCGAGGTGACGCTGAGCATGCCGGTCTCCGGCCGCACCACCGCGGCGCTGCGGCGTTCCGGCGGCATGATCGCCAATGTGGTGCCGCTGCGGCTGACACTCGGCGCCCGGGCCACCGTCGGCGAACTGATCAGGGCCGCGCAGCGCGAACTGACCTCGGCGCTGCGCAGGCAGCGGTACCGCCAAGAGGACATCGTCCGTGATCTGGGCTGGTCGGTGGACGAGGCGGCCTCGTTCGGCCCGACGGTCAATCTCATGATGGTGGACACCAGGATTCGGCTCGGCGAGGTCACCGGCCGGATGCACGTGCTGACCTCGGGGTTGATCGAAGACCTGTTCCTGAACCTGTATCCGGGCATGGGCGCGGAGAACACCCACATCGATTTCCAGGCCAACCCCAATCTGTACGACGACGAAGAACTCGCCGCGCAGCACCGGAGATTTCTCGACTTCCTGCACCGCTTCCTGGCCGCGGGGCCGGACGCGGCGCTGTCCGCGGTGTCGGTGCTCTCGCCCGAGGAGCTGGCCGAGCTGGAGCCCGCCCGCGGACCCGGCTCGGTGCCGCCGCGCACGCTGACCGAGATCCTGGCAAACGGCGCGGCCATCGATCCGGACGCGGTCGCCATCCGCGCCGACGGGACGTCGCTGACGTATCGGGCGGTCGACGCCTACGCCAACCGCCTCGCGCGGCTGCTCATCGCGGCGGGCGCTGGCCCGGAAACCGCGGTGGCCGTGGCCATTCCGCGCTCAGTGCACTCGGTGCTCGCGGTCTGGGCGGTGGCGCGGACCGGCGCCGCCTTCGTGCCGATCGATCCCGGCTATCCCGCCGATCGCATCGAGCACATGGTCGCGGACAGCGGCGTCGTGGCGGGGCTCACCGTGACCGGCGCGCGGCAGGCGCTGCCCGACCGCATCACCTGGCTGACGCTCGACGATCCGGAGACGGACGAGACGGTGGCGCACCAGGATTCGGCGCCCGTCACCGACGCGGACCGGTCGGCGGCGATGCATCTCGACCAGCCCGCCTACCTCATCTACACCTCCGGGTCGACGGGCATGCCGAAGGGCGTCACCGTGACCCACCGCGGGCTGGCGAACCTGGTCGCGGGCTCCGGCGCGTCGTTCGGCGTGGACGCGAAGGCCATAGTGGCGCACGCGGTCTCGCCGAGTTTCGACATCTCGGTCGAGGAGTTGCTCGTCGCGTTCGCGGTGGGCGCGTCGATCGCCGTCGTGCCGCCCGCGGCGTACGCGGGCGAGGACCTGGCCCAGGTGTTGCGCGAGCACCGCGTCACCCATCTGAACGTGACACCCGTCGTGGTCGGTTCGCTGGACCCCGCGGCGCTGCCCGACCTGCGCACCGTGGTGGTCGGCGGTGACGCGTGCCCGCCGGAGCTGGTGGCGAAATGGGCGGGCCGCACGCTGCTCAACGGGTACGGCCCCACCGAGACCACGGTCACCGTCACCGTGAGCGCGCCGCTGACGCCGGAGGGGCCGGTGAGCATCGGCAGCCTCGCCCGCGGGGTCGTGGGGCTGGTGCTCGACCCGTGGCTGCGGCCGGTCGCGCCCGGTGTCGTCGGCGAGCTGTACCTGGGCGGGCCCGCGGTCGCGCGTGGCTACCACCAGCGCACCGGGCTCACCGCCAGCCGGTTCGTCGCGAACCCGTACGAGCCCGGCGCGCGCATGTACCGCACCGGCGACCTCGTCCGGTGGCGGCGCCGCGAGGGCAGGCTGGAGCTGGACTACGTGGGCCGCGGCGACTTCCAGGTGAAGGTGCGCGGCTACCGCATCGAGCTCGGCGAGGTGGACGCCGCACTGGAGCGGCAGCCCGAGGTCGAGTTCGCCCTCACCATCGGGGCCACCACCCCGAGCGGGGCCACCGCGCTGGTGTCCTACGTGCTCGGCGCGCCGGGCGTCGAGGTGCAGCCGGAAGCGCTGAAAGCCGCTGTCGGCGAGCTTCTTCCGGCGTACATGGTGCCGACCGTGATCATGGTGCTGGACAGCGTCCCGCTGACGCCGGTCGGCAAGGTCGATCGCAGGGCACTGCCCGCACCCGATTTCGGCATGCGCACCACCGTGCGCCGCCCGCCCTCCACGCCGCGCGAGGAAACTCTCGCGGGACTCTTCGCGGAGGTGCTCGGCCTGGACGCGGTGGGCGTCGACGAGAACTTCTTCGCCCTCGGCGGCGACAGCATCATCTCCATCCAGCTGGTCTCCCGCGCCCGTGCCGCGGGCTTGCGGTTCAGCGCGCGCGACGTCTTCGAACGCAAGACGGTGGCCGCGCTGGCCGCCGTCGCCACCGACGCGGCCGACACCGCCGTGCTCGAATTGCCCGGCGGCGGAGTCGGTCCGGTGGAGATCACCCCGATCGTGCACGCGATGCTCGACCAGGGTGAGACCTGGAACCGGTACAGCCAGGCCGTCCTGATCGCGCTGCCGCCGGACGGCGATCGTGCGCGCTTGACCACCGCGGTGCAGGCGCTGCTCGACCACCACGACGTGCTGCGCAGCAGCCTGCGGAAGGCCGAGGACGGCTGGGATTGGGTTGTTGCGGAACCAGGTTCGGTCCGTGCGGCCGATTGCATCGACTCGGTGACCGTCGGCGAAGACCCCGAGGCGAGCTGTGAGTACGCCTTGCAGCGTGCTGCCGATCGGCTGGATCCGGCCGCGGGGGTCGTCGCCCGGTTCGTTCTCGTGGAGCAGAATTCGGCTGCGGGCGCATCCGCCGACGACGTCACCGGCACCGGCGGGACCAGCGTTGCCGCCCCCGGCGCTGCCGGTGGAACAGCGACCGCCGACATCGGCGCTGCCAGTAGCAGTGGAATCGACATGAGTGCCACAGACGGGGTCGGTATCGCCCATGCCGACGATGGTGTCGGCGTTGCCGATGACGGCCGTGGCATCGCCGAGGGCACCCGGCTCTGGCTGGTTCTGCACCACCTGGTCACCGACGGTGTCTCGTGGCGAATCCTGTTGCCCGACTTGGCCACTGCCTTCTCCGGTGGCGAGCTCGAGCCCGTCGGTACCTCGTACCGCCGCTGGGCACACGCCAACGTCGAGCAGGCGGCGGCGCGCGCCACGGAACTCCCCGGGTGGCGGCGCGTGCTGGCGACACCCGACACCCCGCTCGGCGCGCGGCCTGCGGATCCGGCGGTGGACACCGTGGCCACCGCGGCCGAGGTGCGGACCACCGTGCCCGTGGACGTCGCGACCGCGGTGCTGGACACGGTGCCCGCGCTGTTCCACTGCGGCGCCGACGATGTGCTGCTGGCCGCGCTCACCATGGCGGTCGCGCGGTGGCGGGACAGGACCGGTGCGCTGTTCACCCTCGAGGGCCACGGGCGCGAGGAGTCGGTGCTGCCCGGCGCCGATCTCGCCCGCACGGTGGGCTGGTTCACCAGCGTGTACCCGGTGGCGATCGATCTCGCGGGCATCGATCTGGACGAGGCCTTCGCGGGCGGGCCCGCGGCCGGTCTGGCGATCAAGGCGGCCAAGGAGCAGCTGCGCGCGATTCCCGACCGCGGCGTCGGATACGGGATGCTGCGGTATCTGAATCGGCAGACCTCCACCGAACTCGCCACCGGACCGACACCGCAGATCAGCTTCAACTACCTGGGCCGCGCCGCCGGAGGCCCCGAAGGGCCTTGGCTGCCACGGCGATTCGCCGCGACGCAGGACGATCGCGCGCCACTGCCCGCCGTCGTGGACGTCAACGCCATCATGGGCGCCGCGGGTCTGGAGGTCACCTGGGCGTACGCCACGGAGCTGCTGGCCGAGGACGATGTCCGCGCGTTCGCCGAGCACTGGGCCACCGCGCTGGCCGCCCTCGCCGACCACGCGCGGACGACCGGCGCTGGTGGGCACACCCCGTCGGACTTCCCGCTCACCACGGTGACCCAGCCGCAGATCGCAGGCTGGGAGCGCACCTACCCGAACCTGGCCGACGTCTGGCCGTTGTCACCGCTGCAATACGGGCTGCTCTTCCACGCCTGGTACGACACCGACACCGCCGACGGCTACACCGTGCAGACCCGGCTCACCCTGGCGGGCCGGGTGGACGCCGCCCGGTTGCGCGCCGCGGCGCAGGTACTGGTCGACCGGCACGAGAACCTGCGGGTCGCGTTCGTCGAGACACCGGACGGTCCGCGCCAGCTGGTGCTCGCCGACGCCGAAGTGCGCTGGCACGAATCGGATCTCACCGACCTCGCCGAAGAGGCCGAGCGGACAAGGGAACTCGACCGGATCCTCGCCCTGGACGCGAACACCCGCTTCGACCTCACCCGTCCGCCGCTGCTGCGCTTCCAGCTCGTCCGCACCGCCGACGACACCTACACCCTGCTGATGACCAACCACCACCTGGTGCTGGACGGCTGGTCCACGCCGCTGCTGGTGCGCGAGCTGCTGACCGTCTACATCGCTTCGGGCGCGGGCGTGAGCGCCGCGGACGTGCTGCCCCCTGCCCCGTCCTATCGCGGGTTCCTCGCGTGGCTCGCCGAACAGGAAGCCGCCGAAAACGTCCCCGCTCCGGCCGAGCTCGTCCCCTCCGGCGACGAAATCAGACCTTCCGCCGAGGAACTCGCCGCTTCCGCGGCTGCCGAGGAAGTCTCCGCTCCTGCCCCCGCCGAACCCGCGGGCGTCACAGAACCGACCGCGGCTGTCAGCGAGGCTGCGGCCGTCAGCGAGGCCGCGGCTACTGCCGAACCACAGGCGACTGATCTCGAGCACGTCGCCGAGCCTGCCCCCGCCGGAGCCGAGCCCGCCCCTGCCGCAGGCGAACTCGCCGTCGACACCACCCGCACCGAACCTTCGGGTGTCACCGAGCCGATCGCGGCCGAGAGCGAGACCGCAGCTCCTGCCGGACCGGAAGCCACCCACCTCGAGCGCGCCGCCGGGCTGCTCACCGGCACAGCCGGTTCCGCGTCCATCGCGGCTTGGCGCGAGGCACTGGCCGGTATCGACGCACCTACTCGCGCGGTCCCGACCCTGGCGGGTATCCAGTCCACCGAATCCGGCATGGTCTCGGTCGATCTGTCCGCAGAGACGATCGCGCGACTGGAGGCGACGACCCGCGCCGCGGGCGCGACCGTGAACACGGCCGTGCAAGCCGCGTGGGCGCTGCTGCTCGCCATGCTGACCGGACGCACCGACGTGGTGTTCGGCGGTACCGTCTCCGGCAGGCCGCCGCAGCTGGCGGGCGTCGAGGACATGGTCGGCCTGTTCATCAACACCCTTCCGGTGCGGGTCCGGCTCGATCCGGCGGAGAAGGTGGCCGATCTGCTGGCCCGCATCCAGTCCGAGCAGGCACGTCTGCTCGACCACCAGCACGTCGGGCTGGCCGCCATCCACCAGGCCGTCGGTCTTGCCGAATTGTTCGACACCCTCACCGTTTTCGAGTCGTACCCGATCGACCGCGAGGCGCTGTCGCAGTCGCTGGACATCGCCGGCATGCGGATACTCGACATCGCCGGGACCGACGCGACGCCGTACCCGTTGAACCTCATGGTGATTCCGCTGCACGGGATGCCCGGTGAGGCGGGCGACAAGCTGCGGGTCACGGTGAAGTTCATGGCCGACCAGCTGGCCGAACAGGACGCGCGCATGCTGCTCGACCGTTTCGTCCTGCTGCTCGAGCAGATCGCCGAGCATCCGGAATTCGGCGTCGCGCGAGTGCAGCACTGCGACGCCGTCGAGCGCGCCGCCCTGCTGCCGGTGCACGGCGTCGACTCGGTGCCCCAGCGCACGCTGCCCGAGATCCTCGCCGCGGGCGCCGCGGTGAACCCCGATGCCATCGCGGTCAGCGGGAACGGCGACACCATGACCTACGGCGAGCTCGACGCCTGGTCGAACCGGTACGCCAGGGTGCTGCTGCGCCGCGGCATCGGCGCCGAGATCTTCGTGGTGCTCGCTCTCACCCGTTCGGTGGAGTCGGTGGTCGCGGTGTGGGCGCTGGTCAAGACGGGCGCGGCGTTCCTGCCACTGGACCCGAACTACCCGGTGGAACGGATCGAGCACATCCTCACCGATTCCAAAGCGCCCATCGGGGTGACCGTCCGCGCCACCGGTGAGACCCTGCCGAGCACGATCGACTGGCTGCTGCTCGACGACCTGAACACCATCCGCAGGGCGATGACGGTCCCGGCCGGACCCATCACCGACGAGGAGCGCGGCGGCGCCATCCGGATGGACCAGACCGCCTACCTGATCTACACCTCCGGCTCCACCGGCAAACCGAAGGCGGTACTGCTGAGCCATCGCGGCGTCGCGAATCTCACCACGGCGCAACGCGAATCGCTGGACCTGGACCCCACGGCCAAGGCGTTGCAGGTCGCTTCGCCGAGCTTCGACGCCTCGGTCTTCGAGCTGCTCACCGCGCATGCGGTGGGCGGGCAGCTGGTGCTCTCGCCGCCCGAGGTGTACGGCGGCGCGGAACTCGAACACCTGCTGCGCGCCGAGCGGGTCACCCACGCGGTGATCACACCGTCGGTGCTGGCCACGATGGACCCCGGCGGTCTCACCGACCTGCGGGTCCTCTCGGTCGCGGGCGAAGCGGCCGGGGCGGAGCTGACCGCGCAGTGGTCCGTCGGCAGGCGCATGCTGAACCTCTACGGCCCCACGGAATTCAGCATCTGGGCCACCGGGCCCGGGGAATTGGAGGCGGGCAAGCCGGTCACCATGGGCGGCCCGATCCGCGGCGCGGCGGTCATGGTGCTCGACACCTGGTTGCGGCCGGTTCCGGTCGGCGTGGAGGGTGAGCTGTACCTCGCAGGGCCCGCCATCGCGCGCGGCTACTTCAACCGATTCGCGATGACCGCGGGCCGCTTCGTGGCCAACCCGTACGGTGCGCGCGGCGAGCGGATGTACCGCACCGGCGACATGGTGCGCTGGGTCGAGTCCGGCCGCCCCGGCGGACCGGTGCTGGAGCTGGAGTACCTGGGCCGCAGCGATTTCCAGGTCAAGATCCGCGGCCTGCGCATCGAGCTGGGCGAGATCGACGCGGTGCTCGCGGCCGACGATCACGTGGAATACGCCGCGACCGTGGGCATGCCGGGCCCGGCCGGGGAGACCGTGCTGGTCTCCTACGTGGTGCTCAGCGACGCGGGACGCGAATCCCTCGGTGAGGCTGCGGAATACGACACCGAACGGCTGCGCTCGCGCATCGCGGGCGCGCTGCCCGGCTACATGGTGCCCGGCTACCTCATCGTGCTGGACGAGGTGCCTCTGACACCGGTCGGCAAGCTGGATCGCAAGGCGCTGCCCGTGCCCGATTTCGCGGCGTTCCTGCGCCGATACCTGGCGCCGCGCACGCCGATCGAGCAGGCGGTCGCCGAGGTGTTCGCGGAGGTGCTCGGCGCCGAGCGGGTCAGCATCGACCACTCGTTCTTCGAACTGGGCGGCAACTCGCTGAGCGCGACCAAGGTGGTGGCCAGGGTCAATGCGGCGCTCGGCGCCACGATCGCGCTGCGTGACCTCTTCGACGCCCCCACGGTCGCGCAGCTGTCCGCGCGCGTGGTCCCCGCCGCGGCGGGGGAGCGCGCTCGCTTCGCGCTGGCGCCGCGCATCCGGCCGGACCGGATCCCGCTCTCGCCCGCCCAGCAGCGGATGTGGGTGCTCAACCGGCTCGACCCCACCTCGCCCGCCTACAACATCGCCGTCGCGCTGCGGCTCACCGGCGAGCTGGACGTGGCCGCCATGCGGCGCGCGCTGCGTGCGGTGATCGACCGGCACGAAAGCCTGCGCACCATGTATCCGGCCGACGCCGAGGGCCCGCGGCAGGTGGTCCTCGGCGCGGACGCCGTGGCGCCCGAACTCGCCTCGGTCGTCACCGAACCCGGTGCGCCGCTGCGGGATCGGATCGTCGAACTGGCGGGCGTCGGGTTCGATCTGGTGACCGAGCCGCCGCTGCGGGTCGGACTGTTCCGATTGCACACGGCAGAGGGGAACGGCCGCGCGACGCCCGTGCACGTCGTCGTCCTCGTGGTGCACCACATCAGCGCCGACGGCGCATCGATGGCGCCGCTGGCCACCGACCTGATGACCGCCTACGCCGCGGCCACGATGGGCCAGGAAGCGGCGCTGGCCGCGCTGCCGGTGCAGTACACCGATTTCGCGCTGTGGCACCGGGAACTGCTCGGCGACGAGTCCGACCCGGAATCGCTCGCCGCACGGCAGATCCGCTACTGGACCGAATCCCTCTCGGGCGCACCGGATCTGCTCGAACTGCCCGCCGACCGGCCGCGCCCCGCGGTGCAGTCGATGCGCAGCGCGGACCTGAATTTCGCGGTCGAGCACGAGCTGCACCGGGCCATGGCAGGGCTGGCCGCCGACACCGACGTCAGCATGTTCATGGTGGTGCACGCCGCCCTCGCGGTGCTGCTCGCGCGGCTCGGCGGCACCGACGACGTGGTGATCGGCACCGCGGTCGCCGGGCGCGGGGAGGCGGCGCTGGACGAGATGGTCGGCATGTTCGTGAACACCCTCGCGCTGCGCACGCCCGTCGACCCGAACCTGTCCTTCCGCGAATTCCTCGCCGCCGTGCGCACGTCGGATCTGGATTCCTTCGCCAGCGCCGACGTGCCGTTCGAACGCCTCGTGCAGGTGCTGAACCCGGCCAGGTCGACCGCGCACCACCCGATCTTCCAGGTCTCGCTGTCCTTGCAGAACTTCGTCGAACCGGCGCTCGAACTGCCCGGCCTGCGGATCGAGGTGGAGGATCTGGATCGCGACGCGGCGCAGTTCGACCTGACCCTCGACCTGCGCGAGCGCTACGACGGCGGCGAGCGCGCAGGCATCGACGCCACCCTGACCTACGCCACCGACCTGTTCGACAAGCCGACGGCCGATACCCTCGCCCGCCGCTGGCTCGCGGTGCTCGGCGCGGTCGTCGCCGATCCGGGACAGCGCCTCGGCGACATCGACCTGCTGGTACCGCAGGAACGCGCCGACCTGGTGCCCGCGAGCGGCCCGGAATCTGCCGGAGTGCGCACCCTGCCAGAGTTGTTCGCGGCGACGGCGGCCGCGCATCCGGAGCGCGCCGCGGTGGTCGCCGCCGGAGCGACGATGACCTACCGCGAATTGGCCGCCCGCGCAGGGCAACTCGCACGCCTGCTGATCGAGGCGGGCGCCGGGCCGGAGACGGTGATCGCGCTCGGATTGACCAGGGGCGCGGAGCTACTGGTCGGCATGTGGGCGGCGGCCGCGGCGGGCGCGGCGTTCCTCCCCGTCGACCCGAAGCACCCGGTGGACCGCATCGAGCACATGCTCACCGATTCCGGTGCGGTGCTCGGTATCACCGTCGCGGCACACCGGCCGCAGCTGCCCGAGGACACGCGGTGGCTGGTCCTCGACGAGCCGACCTTCGCCGCCCGCTGGCGCGCGGCCGACGAGACACCGCTGCGCGCAGGCGAACTGCGCGTGCCGATCCTGCCGGACCACCCGGCGTGGATGATCTACACCTCGGGTTCCACCGGAACGCCGAAGGGCGTCACGGTCTCGCACCGCGGCATCGCCGATCTCGTCGCCGCGCAGCGGGAGTCGCTGGCGCTGGACGAGCACGCGCGCGTCTTGCAGGTCGCCTCACCGAGTTTCGACGCGTCGGTGTTCGAGGCGATCATGGCCTTCGGCGCGGGCGGCGCCTCGGTGGTCTCGCCGCCGGAGGTGTTCGGCGGGGACGCGCTGGCCGAACTGATCGAAACCGAACGGGTCACGCACACGGTGATCACGCCGTCGGCGCTGGCCACGGTGGATCCGGCGCGGGTGTCGAGTCTGCAGGTGCTCGCAGTGGCCGGTGAGGCGGTCGGCGCGGAGCTGGTGGAGCGCTGGGCGCCGGGCCGGACCATGGTGAACCTATACGGCCCAACAGAATCCACCATCTGGGCAACGGGTTCCGGTCCGCTGTCGGCGGACGCGCCCGTGACCATCGGCGGTCCGATCCGCGGCGCGTCGGTGCTGGTGCTGGACGGACGGCTGCGTCCCGTGCCGGTGGGCGTCGCGGGGGAGCTGTATCTCGCCGGGCCCGCCCTGGCGCGCGGCTATCACGCCCGTCCGGACCTGAACGCGACCCGCTTCGTCGCGCATCCCTATGGGACGCAGGGCGAGCGGATGTATCGGACCGGCGACCTGGTGCGCTGGGTCGGCGACGGCGAACTGGAGTACGTGGGCCGCACCGATTTCCAGGTGAAGGTGCGCGGCCAGCGCATCGAACTCGGCGAGATCGATGCCGTGCTCGGCCGTGCCGACGGCGTGGACTTCGCCGTGACGCTCGGTGTCCCCGGCCCGTCCGGCGCCACCGCGCTGGCCGCGTACGTGGTCCACGAGTCCGGTGTCGAACTGGACGTGGAGGCGCTGCGCGAGCACGCCGCGGCGGCGCTGCCCGGCTACATGGTGCCCTCCGCCTTCGTGGTGCTCGACGCGATTCCGCTCAACGCCGTCGGCAAGCTGGACCGAAAAGCGTTGCCGGAACCGGTGTTCGCAGACGAGCGCACCGAGTATGTCGCACCGCGCACGCCCACCGAGCAGACCCTGGCCGAGGTCTTCGCCGGACTCCTCGGTCGCGAGCGGGTCGGCGTCGAGGACTCCTTCTTCGCGCTCGGCGGCGACAGCATCCTGGCCATCCAGCTGGTCTCCCGCGCCAGGCAGGGCGGTGTGACCATCACCCCGCTTCAGGTCTTCGAGCACCGCACCGTCGCGGCTCTGGCCGCCGCGGCCGACGCCGCGGGCGAACAGGTGGTGCTCGAGGAGCTGCCCGGCGGCGGGGTCGGCGAGATGCCGCTGCCGCCGATCGTGCGGTACATGATCGAACGCGGCGGCGACTACGACCGTTTCGCGCAGACCGCGGTGCTCGAACTGCCCGTCGGCATCCGCGCCGAGCAGCTGGCGGCGACCGTCGCGGCCGTGGTGGACCGGCACGACATGATGCGCGCCAGGCTGTCCCGCGACCCGGACGTGCGACTCGAGGTGTCCGAGCCGGGCAGCGTCGACGTGGCGGGCCTGATCCGCCGCATCGAGTTCGCCGCCGACGCGGACACCGTCGACCTGCGCGAATACGCGCTCACCGAACTGGATTCCGCGATGAACCGGCTGGATCCGGCGCGCGGTGTGGTGTTGCAGTTCCTCTGGCTCGATCCGGTCGGCGAGGCCGGTGACCGCAGCCGCGCCGGGCGTCTCATCGTGATCGCGCACCACCTCGTCGTGGACGGGGTGTCCTGGCGGATCCTGGTGCCCGACCTGATGGCCGCTTGGGCCCAGGTCTCGACGGGCGCGACGCCGGTGCTCGCCGACACCGGGACGTCGATGCGGCGGTGGGCGCATGCCCTCGCCGAGGAAGCGCACAGCGCCGCGCGGGTCGCCGAACTCGACTTCTGGCGCGGGACGATCGACGGACCCGATCCGCTGATCGGCGGGCGCGAGCTGGATCCGGCCGTCGATCGGGCGGGCGAACTGCGCTTGGTGGAGGCGGAGGTGTCCGAGGAGGTCACCGCCGCGCTGCTGACCACGCTGCCCGCGCTGTTCCACGGCGGCGTCGAGGACGCCCTGCTCACCACGCTGGCCCTCGCCGTGCACCGGTGGCGCGCGAGCGAGGAGCGCAGCGTCCTGGTTCGGCTGGAAGGACACGGTCGTCGGCAGGAGGTGATTCCCGGCGCCGACCTTTCCCGGACCGTCGGCTGGTTCACCAGCATCTACCCGGTGCGCCTCGACCTCGGGACGGTGGACGTCGACGATGCCTCGGCCGGTGGTCCCGCGCTGGGGGAGGCGCTTCGCGCGATCAAGCATCAGCTGCTCGCCGTGCCGGACAAGGGCATCGGATTCGGTCTGCTGCGCTACCTGAATCACGAGACCGCCGCGCAGCTTCCGCGCCGCCTCCCCGGCCGCGTCTCCTTCAACTACCTGGGTCGCTACGCCACCAGCGATATCCCGCCCGGCCTGGAAGGACTCGGCTGGCTGCCCACCGACGAGCTCGGCGATCTGCCCGCGACCGAATACCTCGACGTGCCACTGCAATCCGAGATCGACGTGAACGCCGTGGTCCTCGGCGACCGGCTGCGCGTCACCTTCGGCTTCCCCGCGACGCTGCTCGACCGGGCCGACGTGGCCGAGCTGTCTCGCCTCTGGATCGAAGTGCTCGGTGCCGCAGCCGAATTCGCGTCCACCCCGGAGGCGCGTGCGGCGGGCGCGGAGGAGGAGCGGTCGATGGCCGAACTCGCCGCCGCCACGGCGCAGCCCGCGCCTGGCGCGGCCCTCAGTCTCGACGTGCTGCTGCCGATCCGGCCGGACGGCGACGCACCTGCACTGTTCTGCATCCATCCGTCGTCCGGATTGTCGTGGACCTACCTGGGTCTCGCGGAGACGCTCGCGCCCGGCCGCCCGATCTACGGTCTGCAAGCGCCGGGTCTGAGCGGCAGCGAACAGGCCATGCGCAGCATCGAGGAATTCGCGGACCGCTACCTTCGTGAGATCCGCGCCGTGCAGCCGGAAGGCCCGTACCACCTGCTCGGCTGGTCGTACGGCGGGCTCATCGCGCACGCCATGGCCACCCGGCTCGAGCAGGAGGGCGTGCCGGTCGGCGTGCTCGCCCTGATGGACGCCGACACCGCCGACATCGACGCCGACAGCATCGAGACGCTCTCCGCGGGCGCGTTCGCCAGCGCCTTCGGCGCGATGTTCGGCATCGATGACATCCCCACCGACGCCACAGCACAAGAAGCGGCCGCTGTGATCGCCGAGCGGACCGGCGGCGTGGCCTTGGTGGACGCAGGCACCCTCGAGCGAATGGCGGGCTCCTACAACGACTTGGCGCGCACCAGAACCGGATATCAGCGTCCCGTCTACCACGGCGACGCCCTGTATTTCAGCGCCACCGTGGACACTTCGGACATCTTCGGCCCCGAGGGCTGGCGGCCGTACATCACCGGCGCGATCACCAACTACGACGTCGAGGTCACCCACGACGAAATGTCCTCACCACACGTGCTGCCCATCATCGCGCGTGTGCTCGACGAGCATCTTGGAGGCATGCAGTGAACGACAGCGGAGTTGTGGTGGAAGGCGTGGAGAAATCCTTCGGCGAGGTGCGCGCCCTGCGCGGCGTGGATTTCACGGCCGCGCAAGGAGAAGTGCTCGGCATCCTCGGCCCGAACGGCGCGGGCAAGACCACCACGGTGAACATCCTGTCCACGCTCATCGCACCGGATCGCGGCCGCGCGCAGGTCGCCGGGCACGACGTGGTCGCCGACCCGGCAGCCGTGCGCCGCTCGATCATGCTCACCGGGCAGTTCGCGGCGCTGGACGACATGCTCAGCGGTTACGAGAACCTGGTGATGTTCGGCAGACTCATGGGCTTGCGCAAACCGGCCGCGCGGGCGCGCGCCGACGAACTGCTCGCCGAATTCGACCTGGTCGACGCCGCGGGCAGGCGGGTGGGGACCTATTCCGGCGGTATGCGCAGGCGCATCGATATCGCGTGCGGGCTCGTCGTCCGGCCCGACGTGGTGTTCCTCGACGAGCCGACCACCGGACTCGATCCGCGCAGCCGGCAGGGCGTGTGGGATCTGGTGTCCAGCTTCCGCAAGCACGGCATCACCACGCTGCTCACCACGCAGTACCTGGAAGAGGCCGACGCGCTGTGCGACCGGATCATCGTCATCGATCACGGCGTGGTCATCGCCGAGGGCACCGCCGACGAGCTGAAGTCGCGCACCGGCGGCAGCTACTGCGAGGTGGTCCCGCTGCGGCTGGAGGATCTGCCCGCCATCGCCGCCGCGCTCGGTCCGCTGCTGCCCGAGGAGAGCCGGGCCGCGCTCACCCCCGACTCCGACCGCATCGCGCTCCCCGCTCCGGAAGGCGCGAAGACGCTCGCCGAGGCGCTGCGCCGATTGGATTCGTCGGGCGTCGAACTGGTCGACATCGCCCTGCGCCGTCCCTCGCTCGACGATGTGTTCCTCCAGCTCACCGGCCACCTGGCGGCCACCGAGACCGGAGCGGCCGAATGACCGCCGGGGCCTGGCTGACCGACATCCGCGCCACCCCGGTCCGCGCGCAGCAGTGGTGGGTGCTCACCACGAGGCTGGTGACACCCGCGATCAAGAGCGGCGAGGTGCTCAGCTCCATCGTCGCGCCCGCCGCCTTCACCGCCAGTTTCTACATTCCGCTGAAGACGGTGATGACCGTCATCGGCACCGGATTCAGCAGCTACGCGCAGTTCATGATGCCGATCGTCATCTTGCAGGCCTGCGCGTTCACCGCGATCGGCGCGGCCTTCCGCTCGGCCACCGACGTCGTCGCGGGGATCGATCGCCGCTTCGGCTCGATGCCGATCGGTCCGCTGGTTCCGGTCGCGGCGCGCATGTCCGGCAACATGTTCCGGCTGTGCATCGCGATCGCGACGGGCCTGGTCTGCGGACACATCATCGGCTTCCGCTTCGTCCTGGACGCCTGGCACACGCTCGGCTTCTTTGCCTTCTCGCTGCTCATCGGGATTGTGTTCACGCTGGGCGCCGACGTCATCGGGACGGTGACCAAGAGCCCGGAGGCGACCACTCAGGCGTTGGTGCTTCCGCCGTTGATCCTCGGCATGCTGTCGACGGGATTGGCCCCCGCGGAGCAATTTCCCAGCTGGATCCAGCCTTTCGTGCGCAACCAGCCCGTCTCGCAGTTCGTCATCGCGTTGCGCGCACTGGCCGGGGACACGAAAGGCAATGCGGGCGAGGTGACCTGGGCGCTGATGGGCCCGCCGCTGCTGTGGGCGGGGGCGATCGTCGTCGTCTGCCTGCCCGCGGCGATCCGGCTGAGTTCGAGGAGGGCGTGATGTCGCTGACGGTCCAACAGGAGACGCTGTCGCACGGCGAGACCTCGCCGCTCTCGTTGCTGCGGCACACCGCGATCCAGACCCAGCGCCTGCTGCTGCGCTGGTCCCGCAATCCGGTGGCGCTGCTGGAGACGCTGATCATCCCGTGTCTGCTGCTGCTGATGCTCGACATCGTCATCGGCGGGCAGATCCAGAAGTTCTCCGGCACCGACGCGCTGTACGGGTCGGTGCCGATGGTGGCCACTGTCGGCGCGCTGAGCGGTGCCATAGCGAGCGGGGTGATGCTCGGCAGGGAACGCGACGCGGGCCTGCTCGCTCGCTTCTGGGTGCTGCCGGTGCACCGGTCCTCCGGGCTGATCTCGCGCGTTCTCGCCGAAGGTTGCCGGATCCTGCTCGGCACGCTCGTGGTGATCCTCGTCGGCTATCTGCTGGGATTCCGCTTCCACCAGGGCATCGTGCCCGCGCTGGTGTTCGTGTTCATCCCGGTGTTCTTCGGGCTGGCCTTCGCCACCATGGTCACCGCCATGGCGGTGTTCACCGCGAAAGCCACACTGGTGGAGAGCATCACGATCCTCACCTCGCTGCTGATGTTCTTCAGCACCGGCTTCGTCCCGCTGATCGCCTTCCCCCAGTGGATCCAGCCCGTGGTCCGCAACCAGCCAATGTCGGTCGCGGTCGACACCATGAAGGCCCTCTCCCTGGGCGGCCCCCTGGCCCGCCCCTTGACCTTGACCATCCTCTGGTCGCTCGGCGCGATCATCGTCTTCGCCGTGCCCGCGGTGATCGGCTACCGGCGCGCCAGCCGCCGCTGACACAGGCGGTGTCGACGCCTCGCACAGGCGGCGGCTGTGTGCTGCGTGTGGTGGCCATGTGCGACGGAGAACTTGTCAGAGGAGGCCCGCGCGGCGGCGCAGGATGGACGCGGTGTGGTCGTCGGCGGGGAGGAATGCCTCCAGATGCAGCTCGGAGAGCGTGACGTCGACGGCGGTCGCGAAGGACGTGATGGTGGTGATCAGCCGCAGCTCGCCCGCCTCGCTGCGCAACCGCAGCGGGACAGCGAAACCGAGGTGGTCGGGGCCGGGTTCGGCGACGGGGAGATAACCCGTCAACTCGGCGATGAACGCGTCCAGCTCGGGATCGGGGCTGCGCAGGGCGCGCCCGCGAAGGGATTCGGTCACGTGCCTGCCCCACTCCGGCAGGTTCAGCACCCGGCAGGCGAGGCCGTCGGGATGCAGCGCCAGCCGCAGCACGTTGACCGGCGGCGCGAGCAATTCGGGCGCCGCGCCCTCGGTGAGCAGTTCGAAGGCGGCGTTGGCGGCGACCAGCACGCCGTACGGGCGCACCACGACCGCGGGGTAGGGCATGTGGCCATCGAGTATGCGGTCGACCGCGTCCCGGACGGGCGCCAATTCCGGTGTGTCCAATCGCGATTCGGCGAAGACGGGCGCGTAGCCCGCAGCGAGCAGCAGGCCGTTGCGTTCCCGCAGCGAGAGTTCCAGCGATTCGGCCAGGCGCACGACCATGGTGCGGCCGGGGCGGGAGCGGCCTTGCTCGAGGAAGCTGAGGTAGCGCTGGGTGGTGTCGGCGCGGATGGCGAGGTCCAGCTGACTCACCCGGCGCATGGTGCGCCAGCGTTTGAGCTGCTTCGCGAACGCGTCGGGTTGGGTGGCCGCGCCGACAGCCGCGGTGCCTATTTGTGGCTGTGCCACGGTGTACCTGGGTGACTGCGCCACGGTGCTCATCGGTCCTTGATATCGAACCCGGTGCGGCCGCGCCATACCCTGCGGGGAATCGCGGCGTCGCACCGCGCGCGCCAGGCTCGGTGCCATGAGCACTCACCACGAAGACAAAGAACTGGCTCGCTTCGCCGAGCGGTACATCGCACTCTGGAACGAGCCGCCCGACCCCGCGCTGCGCCGCAGCCTGATCGACGAACTCTGGGCCGTCGACGGCGCGCAGGTGCTCGTCGATCCGCCCGAAGCCATCCGCAACGCCGCGACCGACCTGGCCTTCCCGATCCCGCCGCTCCAGGTGCGCGGGGCCGAAGCCTTGGAGCGGCGCGTGAGCCGCGCCTACGAGATGTTCGTCGCCCCCGGCGAGCACGTCTTCGAAACGCACGGTCCCGCCACCCGGCTCACCACGAACCTGATCGGCCTCGGCTGGGCGATGGTGGCCCGGGCCGATGGGGCGGTGGTCGGCGGCGGCTACGAGGTGATCGCGCTGGACGGCGAGGGCCGAATCCGCCTGGACCACCAGTACATCGGTATCGACGCCTAGCCGGTCACGTCGCGGCGGTTCCCGTCAGCAGGACGCACGCGAACTCGTCACGCCTCGAAGAACACCAGGTTGCCCGCCGCGTCGCGGGCGCCGAGTCCGGCTTCGATGGCGGTGGCGAGTTCGGTGACGGTGGACCAGGTGCGCGGTGGGTTGCCGTCGAGATTGCCGATGGTCAGCCAAGTGTCGGTGTCGCGGTAGCGGACCAGTCCCTTGCCGGTCTCGTCGACGGTGACATCGAGATCGCCGGACACCGTCCCTTCCTCTTCGGTCATGACGGCGGCCTTGCCGGAGATCTCGATGATGTCGATTATCTGAACCCTCCTCGGCTGACGCAGTCGTCGACTGCGGTGCGCAGTGCGGACTGTTCGGCAGAATCAATGGTCAGACCGTATTTTACTTTGACAGTGAGGTAGTGCTCGATATAGCCACACCGGAAGTTTCCCGGTGGCAGGTAGTTCGCGGCGTCCTGATCGCCCTTCGATCTGTTGGCCGACGGGTCCGAGGCGACGAGGTTGAGGGCGTCGTTGGCGATGCGGCGACGTGTGTCCTCGTCGCGGGAGGCCGCTCCGGATCGCCATGCCTCTGCCAGCGGGACGATGTGCTCGGCGTCGACACCGGACGGGGCGGTGATCCACTTGTACTCTTTGAGCTGTCCGGTCTTGCTGTCCAGGACGCCGTACTGATCGCGCCAGCCCCCGTCGGAACCGATCGTGAGCTCACAGGTTTTGGGATCGAGCCGGACCGAGCCGACGGCGTCGCGCAGCATCATCACTTCCCGCGTGGTGCAGCGACTGTACTGCGTGAAGTCGGCGCCGAAACCGTGTTCGGGCTTATTGCTATCCCAGTGCGGGAACTTCTCGCGGCTGTACCCCGTCATCGGGGCCTCCGGCGCCACAGCGAGTTTCGTGAGCAAGTCGCGGACGTCCTTGGCGGACGCCAAAGTCTGTTGTCCGGGCGAAGTCGGTGGTTTGCTGTCGGTGCCGCTGGAAGCGGTGCATGCGGCGGTCAGCATGAGAGTGACGGCGATCGGCGCGACAACGGCCACCACCTTGCGAGATGCGGTCCACTTCACAGCGATCCACCGCCGAACGAGACCGGCGCATCGCCGATGACTCTCCCGGCCACCGGGCGTAAGAGGGACGACTGCCGGGCCGTGAGCTTCATCGAGTTGTTTCCTAACGCCTGCCTCGTGCAATTATCGCGGGCGCCAAAGTACCTGTCCCGGCTATGCCGGAATGCGAACGCCGCGTATGAGGTTCGGCACACCCGAGTAGCCCGCTACTCGGGACGCGGTGGTCCGTGGCGGCATACGGTCGGATCCTCTCCGAAGCTGCAAGAGGGGCAGGGCATGAGAACCCAACCGATCAAGTTCGCCGGGTACGGCGCGGGCCAGACCGATTTCGACGCCGTCGAAGGTCTCGCGTCGCCCGGTGAGCGGCTTCGTCTCCACCAGGTGCTGGACCGGATCACGCAGCACGTGCTCAATCCCGCGGGTTCCGGCTTCACGTCGCTGACCATCGTCGGTCACTCCGACCGGCAGGATCTGGCGGCGATGACCTGCGATCAGCGGCGCACCAGCGAGAGCGAGGCCGCCGAGAACCGCGCCTCGTCGGCGTGGGCGTGGGTGAAGACTCAGGTCAACGGCCGGCTGGTGTTGCACGGCGTGCCCGCCGTCGACGAGTGGTGGGAGTCGAACCCGGCATTCACCTGGGCGCTGGTGTACGCAGGCGCGGGCCAGCTCGAGTATCCCCAGCCGAGTTCTGAGCAGCGGGCGCTCAATCGCCGAGTGCTGTTCCTGGTCGGTGTTTTTCCGGCGTAGTCCCGGAAATGCCGGACCACCCCTGAGCCGCCGTGCCGGCGCCGACTCAGGGGTGGCGGATCACAAACGAATCCGTCCGCGTGCGCGCGGGCGTGCGGTTGTCCAGGCCGCGGGCGCACCGCGCGACACCACGGGGCTGATGAGGGGTAGGTCCCGAGGTGAAGCTCCGCACGGGACGTTCTCGTTCGTGACGTTCGAGGGGCTCGCTCAGCGCGAGCCGCGGGCCCGGGTGCGGACCGGTGCTGGTTTCCGGCGAGCGTCACGCGTTCCGATCCGCTTCGATGGCTGATCCACGATGGATTCTCCGTCCCCGACCTCGTTGTCTTCTACGTAGCAAGATAGTAGATAAATGACGGGCTTTTGACAACCAGCGAATTGCGAACCGCGGCAATGCGAGTTATCGGGTGAGCTCTACTGTGCTACTACGGAAAATGGCCTGTCGTGGGCGTTCTTGGGGCATGTCATGCGCGCTCGGCGGCTCGGCGAGCCTCGCTACCCTGTGGCAAGCGTCACTCCGTGGCGGCCGCGCTCTGCTCAGTCCTCGTCCATCTCCGGGTCCGCGGGCTGCGCCATCGGCGGAACGCCGGTGTCCAGGAACCGGATCAGCCGCTCGATGCGCGTGGTGTGGTCGACGCAGCGCTCCAGGTGATTGCCGAGCAGGGCGAGGTCGATGGCGGCGGTCGCGGGCTGCGACCGCTCCGGATCGATCAACGCCGCGTGCAGGCGCACCCGGAGATCGGTGAGCGCCGCGGTGACCTGTTCGGCGTCGGCGGACTGGTGGGCGGTGGCCACGGCCTCGCCCGCCAGGGCGGTGCGGTGCGCGGCGAATCTGCCGAGTTCGGCCAGCACGTCCAGGATGGGTTGCGGTGCAACGTGGTTCGGATGGCTGCGGTAGACCTCGTCGGCGACGTGGCTGGTCAGCGAGCCGATGCGGGACAGCTCGTTGGCGATCTGGATCGCCGTCACCACGTGCCGCAGATCCCTGGCCACCGGCGCCTGGAGCGCGAGCAGCACCACCGTCCGCGCCTCGCACGCGCCGTACATTTTCTGTAGCTGCTCGTCGAGGGCGAAGACCTCGTAGGTGACGGTGAGGTCGGCGGCTGCGAGCGCATCGGTGACGCGCTCGACGGCGTCGTGGGCGAGTCGGCACATCAGCGTCAGATCGTTCGTCAACGCGTTGAGCTCGTGGGTGAACTGGGTCCGCACCGGCAAATTCTCGCCTATGCCGGGGCGAGCAGGGAAACGATTCGCACTGCCCGGTATGGCGATATCCGCCGTGCGCGCCTTCCTGACCCGCGAAAGTCGCCGTGTGCAGCGGAAATAGCGGTTCGATATGACGGTGTGCATCGTGTCGCTTTCCCTTTCCGATGCTACGGTCGGCGTATGCCGAAGAAGGACGATGTGCAACACCGTCTGGTGACCACCTTTCAGCGCCTGGTCGGTAATCCGATTCTGCGCAGACTGTCGAGCCAGCAGCTGCTCGAGACGACCGGCCGGGTGAGCGGCGAACCGCGTATCACCCCGATCGGCGGCCGCCAGGTCGGCAGCCAGTTCTGGCTGGTCTCCGAATTCGGCGAGCGCTCGCAGTACATCCGGAACATCAAAGCCGACAACCGGGTTCGCGTGCGATTGCACGGTCACTGGCACACCGGCACCGCCCACCTGCTCCCCGAGGACGACGCCCGCGCGCGCCTGCGCGAGCTGCCGCGCGCCAACAGTGCCGCGGTTCGCCTCGTCGGCACCGACCTGCTGACGGTCCGGGTGGACCTGGACGACTGAGTGGTGCCCGACTACATCCGCTGGCTACGCGAGAGGGTCGGCCACGACCACATCCAATTGGCGTATGCGGCGGCGTGCGTGGTGACCGACGGCCGCGTGCTCATGCAGCGTCGCAGCGACGACGGCGAGTGGGGGTTGCCGGGCGGCGCCATCGAACTGGGCGAGTCGGCCGCGTCCGCCGTTGTGCGCGAGGTCGCCGAGGAGACCGGCCTGCGCGTGGAAATCGAGGCGCTGCAAGGCATCTACACCGAATATCGGCACGTGTACCCGAACGGCGATGTGGTGCAGCCGATCACCGTGTTCTTCCGCTGCGCGCCGATCGGCGGGCGGCTCGGCGGCGACGCGGAATCGCTCGAGGTGCGGTACTTCGATCTGGATGCCACGCCCGCGCTGAACAATCCCGTCTATCTCGACGCGCTCGACGACCTGCGGGCCGGGCGCCTCGGCGTCTATCGCTGAGGGCACAGCTGCCCTGTCGCTCCGTGCTTCTGGCGAACTGCGTCCGGCTGTGCCGCCCACCTCAGGCGGGCTGCTTGTCCAGCACCTCGACCAGCCGCCATGCCACCGACGGCGCATCGGCGGCCGGGTTCTCCACCGGCGTCTGCTCGATGCGTGAGCGGTAGCGGTAGCCAGGCTGAAACTCGAATCCCTCGATCGAGCCGTAGAACAACTCCCACGGACCGTTCTGGTCGCGGCGGATCTGCAAGCACTCCCTCGGCGCGACCCCGGTGCACCGCATGGGCTGCGGTGCCACATCGATCACGAAGGTTCCGGCGCGTTCCACGGATTCGCTGGTCGCGGAGGTGGCGAGCAGCGTTTGAGCCTGCGGTGCGGTGGTGCACGCCGCCAGCAGCGGGGCGAGCAGGATGCTCGCGGCGACGGCCTTGCGGAGTCGTTGCTGCATCCCCCCGATGATACCGATCCGGGTGCTCGGAGATAGCTGGGACGATGGAAGGCATGCTCCGTGCGTTGACAACCCGCTGGACCGTGTTCACCCCTCTCCTCGCCGCGCTCGCCTTGGTCGCCACCTGGGGACGAAGCCTGCCGGGGGTGGGGGTGGTCGTGGTCGCGCTGTTCCTCGCGGCAGCGGTGCTCGCCGCGGTGCATCACGCCGAGGTCGTCGCACACCGGGTGGGGGAGCCGTTCGGATCGCTGGTGCTCGCGGTCGCCGTGACGGTGATCGAGGTCGCGCTCATCGTGACGTTGATGATCTCCGGCGGCGAGAAGGCCGCCACCCTGGCCCGCGACACCGTCTTCGCCGCGGTGATGATCACCTGCAACGGGATCTTCGGTCTGGCCCTGCTGGTCGGCGCCCTGCGCAGACGCGTCGCGGTCTTCAACGCGGAGGGCACCGGCGCGGCGCTGGCCACAGTGGCGACGCTGGCCACCCTGAGCCTGGTGCTGCCGACCTTCACTTCGAGTGTGCCCGGCCCGGAGTTCTCGCCCGCGCAGCTCACTTTCGCCGCCTTCGCCTCGCTCGCGCTGTACGGCCTGTTCGTCATGGTCCAGACGGTGCGTCACCGCGACGACTTCCTCCCGGTGGAGGGCGACGGGGTGGTCACCGACGACGACGCGCGCGACGAGCGCCCCTCCGTGCGCGCGACACTGCTCAGTCTGGGGCTGCTGTTGGTCGCGCTGGTCGGCGTGGTCGGTCTGGCGAAGGTGGTCTCGCCCGCCATCGAATCGGCCGTGGTGAACGCGGGCCTGCCGCCCGCGGCGGTGGGTGTGGCGATCGCGCTGCTCGTGCTGCTGCCCGAGACGCTGGCCGCGGTGCGGGCGGCGCGCCGCGATCAGGTGCAGATCAGCCTGAACCTGGCGCTGGGTTCGGCAATGGCGAGCATCGGCCTGACCATCCCGGCCATCGCCGTGGCAACTATCTGGCTATCGGGTCCCTTGGTGCTGGGGCTGGGTGCGACGCAGATGGTTCTGCTCGCGCTGACGGTAGTCGTCGGCGTGCTGACGATCGTTCCCGGCCGGGCGACCCTGCTGCAGGGCGGCGTGCATCTGGCTCTGTTCTCGGCTTTTGTGTTCCTCGCCGCTAGCCCTTAGGCGTCGTGAGGTGTCTCGCGAATGACTGGAACTGGTCACATGAACGACTTGTGAGTGGTCAGCGTCACAGCATGCGAATTTTGTTGTGACGCGGAGTACCGATTAGCTTGACGGATGTTGGCATTGACGCCGGATTCGGAGAGCGCCATGAATTTCGACACATCCCGTGCGGAAAGCGCGGTACGCGGGCCCCGTCTATGACGCCGGAAATCCGCACCGCCGACCGCGAATCCGCGACCGCGATCGT
>NZ_BDBP01000051.1 GCF_001613045.1 Nocardia lijiangensis NBRC 108240
ATCCCGGCCGCGGCGGCCCGCTGCCGATGCGGGCGCGTACCGAGAACGGCACGCCGCGCCCCGTGGAGCCGCTGGCGCTGCCCGCGCCCGCACCGGCGCCCGCGCGCGAAGAACCCGTGCAGGTCGACGTCTGGGCCGAGACCGCCACCTTCGAGGTGCCCGAGCCTGCGGCCCTCGCGAACGCCGCGCAGGCCACGGTCACCGGTCTGCGACCGGTGAACCCGGAATCGCCGACGCCGATCTACCAGCGCATGGTCTCGGAGTGGCTGGTCGAACCCGCTTCCGCCGGATCCGAGAACGACGGCGAATCCTGGTCGTCCCCCGCCGACGTCGGCTGGGCCGCCGCCGCGGAGGCGAGCAATCCGACCAACTCCGGCCGCACCTCCGGCGGCCTGCCCATCCGGCAGCCGGGAGCGCAGCTGGTCCCTGGCGGACTGGCGCCGGCCAACGAATCCAACACGCGGAATCCTGACGAGATCCGCACCAGCTTGACCAGGCATCTCAGCGGGGTCCGCAGCGGGCGGGCCGACGCCCAGTACAACGACGGAGGGCTTGCATGACCGACAAACCAGGCAACACCACAGACGAGAATCTGAACTGGCTGGTCACCCGGTTCACCCGGGATGTACCGGGCGTCACCCACGCGGTGCTGGTGTCGGCCGACGGCCTGCTGCAGGCGACCAGCCCGCACCTGCCCTCGGATCGCGCCGAGCAGCTGGCCGCGGTCACCGCAGGCCTGGCGAGCCTGTCCAGCGGCGCCGCCCAGTTGTTCAACGGCGGCAAGGTGATGCAGTCGATCGTCGACATGCAGCGCGGCTACCTGCTGGTGATGACGGTCGGCAACGGCTCGCATCTCGCTGTGCTCGCCAACAAGACGCACGACATCGGCCGGATCGGTTACGAGATGGCGCTGTTGGTCGACCGGGTCGGTTCGGTGGTCCAAGCCACCGCCCGGACGGCCGTGTAGAGCGTGCGATGTCTACCCCATCCGGCGGGGGGCCGGGCATACCACCCACCCGCGTTCGTCCCTATGCCCTGACCTCGGGGCGTACCGAACCCGCGGTCGACCTTCCCCTGGAGGCGGTCATCGAGACCATCTCCTACACTGCCCATTTCGAATGGCCGGTCGGCGATATCCGGACCGATATAGTGCGGCTGGGCACCGCACGTCTGTCGGTCGCCGAGATATCGGCTCAGCTACAACGGCCGCTTGGTTTGGTCCGGGTCGTGATCGGCGATCTCGTCGTCGCCGGGACGCTGCGCGTGCATTCGACCCTGAGTGACCAGGCGAGCTACGACGAGCGCCGGACCCTGATGGAGAGGACTTTGCGTGGACTCCGCGCCCTATAACTCCCAGCCGTACGGCTCGGCATCCTTGGACAACCGCACCGCGTCGACGAAAATCGTTGTCGCAGGGGGTTTCGGCGCGGGCAAGACCACCTTCGTCGGCGCGGTGTCGGAAATCGTCCCGCTGCGCACCGAGGCGATGGTGACCGGTTTCTCCGACGGCATCGACGACCTGGCCGCCACGCCGGGCAAGGAAACCACCACGGTCGCCATGGATTTCGGACGCATCGTGCTGCCGGGGAACCTGACGCTGTACCTGTTCGGCACGCCGGGCCAGCGCCGGTTCTGGTTCATGTGGGACGACCTGATCCGCGGCGCGATCGGCGCGGTGGTGCTGGTGGACACCCGCCGCATCGAAGACAGCTTCGCCGCCGTCGACTTCTTCGAGGCCCGCGGCCTGCCGTTCCTGGTGGCGGTCAATCGTTTTCCGGATGCCCCGCGGTTCCCGGTGGCCGAGCTGCGTGAGGCGCTCTCGGTGCGGTCCGGGGTCCCGATCGTCGACATCGATGCGCGCAATGCGATGGAAGTGCGCCAATCCCTCGCCGCGGTGACCGAATACGCGATCCAGCGGCTCGCGGCACAGCAGCACGAGCAGCCCGTCGGACAGGTGTGAGGGTCGCTGTCTTGTCCTACTTCTCCATGGGTTATTGGGTCCTCGGCCTGTCGATCCTGGTGGCGATGGCGGGCGCGCTGATCGGACTGATCTGCATCCGCCAGTCGACCAAGTCGGTGACGTCCAAGTTCCGGCTGGTCTGGCTCGCCTCGGCGGCGATCTCCATCGGCGGAATCGGTACCTGGCTGGCGGTTTTCGTGTCGATGCTCGGTGTCACGCCCTCGGGCGACGCACTGATCCGCTACGACGTCGCCCGGCTCACCGGAGCGGCGGTGCTCGCCGTCCTCGCGGTCTTCGGCGGGCTGATGGCGCTCGGGCGGACGCTGCGGCTGCCCCGCCTGCTCGGCGGCGGTCTGCTGATGGGCGCCGGACTGAGCCTGATGCTGGCCCTGGGGATGAGCGCCGTGCAGGTGCGCGGCGACATCGAGTTCGGACTGTGGCAGGTGATCGCCTCCGGCGTGCTCGGCGTCGTGATCTCGCTCGGCATACTGTGGTTCGTCCTGCGCTCGTGGCCGACGGCCGCGGTCGTCGGCGCCGCGGCGCTGTTCGGATGCGCCGTCGTCGGCATGCACTACCTGCGCATGGCCGGGGTGGAGCTGCGGATCGATCCGCGCAAGACGATCCCGAGCGGTGAGGACCTGTTCTCCTTCCTGGTGCCGATGTTCGTCATCGGCATGCTCTCGCTGGCCGTACCGATCACCGCGGTGCTGGTCGCCCCCGACCGTCGCACGCCGTCGACCCCGCCCGCACCGGCGCGGCGGCCCGAGTTCACGCACTGAACCCCGGCGGACCGCAGCGTCTACGTCTTACAGTGGGACACATGCGGTTCGGCCTGGACTACGCCGGTGGACGTCCGGGGGGCGCCGCCATTCGGGCGGCGGGTTTCGATTTCGTGGTGCGTTATCTGACGCCGGGCGGACCGAGTCTGCCCGGCAAGCAGCTGACCCCCGCGGAGGCCGACGACCTTCGGGCGCACGGCATTTCCCTCGTCTCCAACTGGGAGACCACCGCCGCCCGCATGCTGGACGGCTACAACGCGGGCATCGTGGACGCGCGGGCGGGCCTCTCGCAGGTGCTGCGCTGCGGCGGCCGCTCGGACCGGCCCATCTACTTCTCGGCGGATTTCGACGCCACCCCGCAGGATCAGGTGCCGATCAACGCGTATCTGGACGGGGCCGCCAGCGTGCTCGGCCGCGCGAATGTCGGCATCTACGGCGGGTATTGGTCGGTGAGCCGGGCGTTGGACGCGGGCAGCGCGTCCTGGGCCTGGCAGACCGACGCGTGGTCGGGCGGCAATGTGGAGACCCGGCGCGCTATTCACCAGACGCTGCGCCAGATTCGGGTCAACGGCGTGCTCTGCGATGTGAACGTCGCCGAGACAGCGGATTTCGGCCAGTGGGATTTCGTACAGGAGGAACCGGACATGACGCCGGAGCAGGACGCGGTGCTGCGCGACATCCAGACCCAGCTGCGCGGCCCCGGCCTCGCGGGGTGGCCGCAGCTGGGCACGGACGCCGACGGCAGGCATCTGACGCTGGTCGACGGGCTGGCGGCGGCGCTGACCCGCATCGACGAGCTGCAAGGCCGCATCGACGAGCTGGAGGGCGACACCGCGGCGTTGCGCACCCAGGTCGGCGAATTGCGCACGGAGATCAGTGAACTGGAGGCCACCACCGCGGACCTGGTGGAGGAGGTACAGCGCCTGGAGGGACACCGCTGGCCGTGGCCGCTCTCGTTGATCGAGGGTCCGGCGGAATTGATCGGTGCGCAGCTGGCCCGACTGGAATCGCTGCTGCCGGATTTGCCCGGATTGCCGGGACATTCGGACGCGGAGTCCGTACCGCGAAACGGCAAGACCTAGACGTCGCCGAACATCGTTCGCGAGAACGGTTTACGTGGAAGAATGCCGAATTTGGCGATGAGCGGGTTCTTCCAGGAACCGGAAGAACCCGCCCTCTCGGATGAGGGTACCGGCGTGTGAGCACAAAATCATCACTACACGGAGACTTTTACGACGGCCAAAAACCAACTCTCAGTATGCAATTCACGGCCCAGTTACCTTGTCGCACGCGAGAATTCAGGAATAATTCCATGTGATGCGCGACACACTGATAGCCGATCGGTTGCCACAACATCACGATCGCGGTGACCCGAGTCTTCCGCTACCCCGGCAAACCGGGCACCGATCGCGCGGCGCGTTCGGCGCACGCGGGGGTGTCGAGCGCGTTATGGTGCGCAGGGCCCGACGCGTTTCCCGTGTCCGGCCGTCGACGGCCGGGTTGGCTCAGCGGCGATCGAGGTCGATCAGCCCGCGGCGCACGGCCTGCACCAGGCGGCGCGGCACCTGGTGGACCACCCCGCCGACGGTGACCGGCACCAGCGCGGGCGGCGTCGCCTTCCACTGGGCGCGACGGCTGCGGGTGTTGGACCGCGACATCCTCCGCTTGGGCACCGCCATCTCAGGCCTCCTGTCCGGCGCGCACGCGCCTGCCGTACTTGCGCTCGAACTTCTCGACCCGGCCCTGGGTGTCCAGCACGCGGTGCGCGCCGGTCCAGAACGGGTGCGAGTCGGCGGTCACGTCGACCACCAGCAGCGGGTAGACGTTTCCGTCCTCCCATTCGACGGTCCGCGCACTGGTGACGGTGGACCTGGTCAGGAACCGCTTGCCGGTGCTCGAGTCCTCGAACACCACCGGGTGATAGTCCGGGTGGATACCTGTCTTCACTTTCCTTCTCCTCCTCGACTCTTGGGCTGCACGACCTCGTCGACCAGGCCCGCGGCGTCGTCGCACGGGTCGGCGTGCCAGTCGCCGAACGGGTCGTCCCACAGCGCGACCCGCTCGGGCGCGCGTTCGACCAGCCGCAGCTCGTCGTCTTCGACCAGCGCCCAGTGCAGGGCGCGGCGGATCTCGGCCGGATCGGCGTCGTGCGCGAGGATCACCAGCGAGACGTCCCGGTCGCCGAAGCGCTCGTCCCAGCGCAGCGCCGCGAGCGCCCGCCGGGCCGGATCCGCCTGCGCCACTTCGTCTTCGCTCATCGCGGCCAGCCAGCGGCCCGCGCCGCCGACGCGCAGCCCGCCGCCCGCGGATTCCAGCCACACCACCTCGTCCGGCTGGGTGGCCAGCCAGAGCCTGCCGCGCGCGGTGACCACGCCCTCGAACAGCACATCGAGGGCGTCGTGCAGCCTGCCGGGGTGGAACGGCCTGCTCGCCGCGAACTCGATCAGTGCGACGCCGTCCTCGGCCACCAGCGGCGGCTGTCCGCGCAACAGCGGCGCGTGCGCGTCGAAGATCCGCCCGCGGCGCGCTTGCGCCGGGATCCGGGCGAGCAGGGCATCGACGTCCGCGGTGGTCACCGCGTCCAGGTCATCGATCCAGGCGACGGGTGCGTCCGGCACCAGGCGGGTCAGCACGGCGCCGAGCCTGGCCTGATCCACGCCGTCGAGCGCGGGACCGATGGTCACCACCGCGTCCGCGAAGTCGACCTGGCCGACCGCGACCTGCGCGACGGTGCGGTCGTCGTCCGCGGCGGCGAGCCCGCGTTCGGCGAGGGTCTCGTCGCCGGTGGCGTCGGACAACCATTCCCGGCCGTCCAGGCAGGTCAGCACGGCTTCGATCCGCACGTTCCGCCCGGCGGGGCCGTCCGCACGACCGACGACTCCGGTCACCACGACATCCGCGATGGCCTGGCACACCGCCTCGGCCTCGAAGGCCGGGTCCAGCGCGAGCACGATGCGCCGCACCGATTCTCGCGCGGCCAGCGTGCACAGCAGCGGAAGCAAGTCGGCGCGCAGCGTGCAGGAGACACAGCCGTGCGCCAGTTCGAGCACGGCGGTCCTGGTGTCCGTCGCGGTGCGGACCGTGCGTCGCACGATGCCCTCGCGCAGCTCGCTCAGCTCGTGACGTACGACGACCGCGCCGTCGCCGCCGAGCAGCGCGCAGGCAACGCGGTCCACGCCCGCCGCGGCACGTCCGGGCAGACCGGCGACCAGCACCACCGGCGTCCGGCGATCAGGCTCGGGTGGGAGCAGGGCGGGATCAGGCACAACCACCGGAACCCCTTTCGATAACGATTTTCATTTGCTACTCGGCAACGGTACAGTGCCAATCAGCCGTTGTCGAAAATGATTGTCATCTCCCCCTGCCCGCCCCGCCGGCTCCGCCGGCTGCCATCCCCGAATGGAGGAGCCCGCATGTCGGCCCACTGCCAGGTCACCGGGCGCAAGCCCGGATTCGGCAAGACCGTGTCGCACTCGCACAAGCGGACCAGCCGCCGCTGGAACCCCAACATCCAGCGCAAGACCTACCACCTGCCCAGCGAGGACCGCCGCATCACGCTGAACGTCTCGGCCAAGGGCATCAAAACCATCGACCGGGACGGGATCGAGGCCGTAGTCGCTCGCATCCGGGCTCGTGGCGAGAAGATCTGAGGAGCGCCATGGCGTCGAAATCCACCGACATCCGGCCGATCGTCAAGCTGAAGTCCACCGCGGGCACCGGCTACACCTACGTCACCCGCAAGAACCGGCGCAACGACCCGGATCGCCTGGTGCTGAAGAAGTACGACCCGGTGGTGCGCAAGCACGTCGACTTCCGCGAGGAGCGCTGAGGTGGCGAAGAAGTCGAAGATCGCGCGCAACGAGCAGCGCAAAGCCGTGGTCGCCCGCTACGCCGCTGACCGGGCCGAACTGAAGGAACTCATCCGCCGTCCGGCCACGTCGGACGCCGATCGCGCCGCCGCACAGGCGGCCCTGCAGCGCCTGCCGCGCGATGCCAGTCCGGTACGATTGCGCAATCGGGACGCCGCGGACGGACGCCCGCGCGGCCACCTCCGGAAGTTCGGTCTCTCCCGTGTGCGTGTGCGCGAGATGGCCCACCGGGGAGAGCTTCCCGGTGTGCACAAATCGAGCTGGTAAGAACCACCGATCCCGTAGAAGGAACCCCTGATATGGCAGTCAAGCGAGCACCGTCGAAGAAGGTCCGCGCCGAACAGGCCCGCCGCCCCAAGAAGAACCCGCTCATCGCCGCGGGGATCGAGACGGTCGATTACAAGGACGTGAACCTGCTGCGCACGTTCATCTCCGACCGCGGCAAGATCCGCAGCAGGCGCGTCACCGGGCTCACCCCGCAGCAGCAGCGCCAGGTCGCCGTCGCGGTGAAGAACGCCCGCGAGATGGCCCTGCTGCCGTTCACCAGCCGGTAGCGCGGGCTCTTCCAGTCTCGACGGCGGGGGCTCGGGTGTGACACACACCCGAGCCCCCGCCGTTGTCGTATCCGCCTGCAGTCGACCGGTCGCCACCCGCGCCCGCGCGGCGGACAATTCACAGTTATCGATCGAGCGAACCGAAACAACCGGCGCGAACTCGTACGCCGATGATTCTCCGGGCGAAAATCACTCGATTACCAATTAGTAGTTAATTGACGGCTATCTGCATGTAGCGGCTCTGTCGAACGTCGATAATCGAGCCATGTCAACAGTCTATGAAAAAACGTGACCTTCGTCACAGTTGCCTGTTATACAGGCGTTATAGCAATGTGATCTAATTCCCGAATTCAGGCCGAGTGATACATTGATGCATACAGAATTGACGCGTTCACCTCTCGGGGGTGGGAAGTATGACGGCTTTACAAGCCGGAGTTTTGATGGTCGGATCATACCGGCCCGATCGAATTGTTTTCAATTCCGATCTAGCCCCGGAATTGGGGGTCGACGAAGAGTGGATATTCACGCGGACCGGAATTACCGAACGTAGATTCGCCGGAAATCACGAAACAGTAATTTCGATGGCCGCATCGGCCGCGCAGAAAGCGCTCGATGCCGCCAAAATGTCCGCTAGCCAGATCGACGTCGTGATGATCGCGACCTCGACCCATCTCAACCAGACTCCGGCCGCCGCGGCCATCGTCGCCGCCGAACTCGGCTGCGCAGGCCCCGCCGCCTTCGACATTTCGGCAGGCTGCTCCGGCTACGCACACGGCATCGGCCAAGCCGCCGCGCTGATCAATGCGGGCCAAGCCGACAACATTCTCGTCATCGGCTCCGAAAAACTCAGCCACGTCATCGATCTCAGCAATCGGTCGGTGGCTCCCATCTTCGGCGACGGCGCCGGGGCCGCGCTCGTCGGCCGCACCGAATCCGGGCACATCAGGCGCACCATATGGGGCAGCGACGGCACGCAGTCCCGCCTGATCAGGCAGGAACCCACCTGGGAGGAGCTGCGCGCAGCGCCGACCACGACGGACACTCCCTTCCTGCACATGGAGGGCACCGAAGTATTCCGCTGGGCGACCGCCGCTGTGCCCCGGATAGTTTCCGAAATCGCAGACGCCGGCGGTATCACGCTCGCCGACGTCGAGGTATTCATCCCGCATCAAGCGAATTTGCGAATCATCGACGGGGTTGCTCGCAAACTCGGCTGGCAGGACGAATCGATAGTGATCGCAGACGACGTCCGACGGACCGGAAACACTTCCGCCGCCGCCCTTCCGCTGGCGATCGATGACCTGGTGTCTTCTGGCCGGGCGAAGCCGGGACAACTTGCTCTGCAAGTTTCTTTCGGCGCCGGTCTGTCGTATGCGGGACAGGTTTTCGACCTGCCCCAGGTTGCCTGAAACCGAATTGCTCGATCGCTCTTCGAAAGTTGCTCTGCCATGACCGTTTCCTTTTCCAGCTACGACGAGCCCCTCGGACCACGGTCCGATCGATATTTCGGTGAGGGTTACAAGAAGGTCAGCCCGGAACTGATCGACCTCCAGATCCGCCGCTCCACCCAGCTCGGCGCCAAGCATTCCGGCACGGCGCGCCTGAGCTACCCGGCCGCATGGTCGACCAAGAAGCACCGCGAGCTCGTGCCGCACGTCAGCAGCGTCGACACGGTCATGCTCGCCGCCTCGCTCTGCGACGCCGCGATCACCCACGCTCGCGACCTGAACCCGGCCGAATCCTCGCGCATGTGGGTGCGCCAGGCGGCCGTGCGGGCCGGTGCCGCACCGCACGAGGACCTCGAGCACATCCCGGTCGAGGCGGAGATCACCGCCACCACCGCCGCGGAGGATGCCGAGGAGATCGAAACCGCCTTCAAGTTCCGCGTCGGCAACCTGACCGGCACACTGACCATGGTGCATCCGGTCGGTTCCGGCGCACTGGACGTGCCGGGCGTCGACCACGTCGAACAGCTCAGCGACATCCACGGACCCGCGCCGCACTACTACCTGAACGGCGTGAAGGACCACACGCTGACCGCGACGGACCTGACCGTCGACGAATCCGTCTCCCGCATCAGCGGCAGGCAGCGGGTGAGCACCGGTGTCGAGGGCGGCTACGTCGGCGCGGAATCGGCCTACTGGGATTCGGTCTCGCCGATCGACGCCATCGTCGGCGCGGCGCAGCTATCCCAGATCCTGCTCTACGAGATGGACGGGCTGGATCGGCGCAACAGCAACACCCTGTGGATGCGCAAGCTCGAATTCTTCGCCGACGGGCCGCGCCGCTCCTCGGCCGAGTCGTTCGACGGCACGGTGGAGATCCGCCGCACCTCGACCATCGACCGCGGCGGCCAGCGCTGGCGCAGCGCGGATCTGCTGATCAAGGAATTCCAGGGCGTCACCGGGTTCTGCCTGCTCGCCCACCAGCTGCCCGACTAGAAATGCCGGGCGTCGGAGTGGCCTCCGGTGGCGAATCACTCCGGTCCAGGAGCGTCGAACCCGCAGTCGTGGCCGAGCGCGCATTCCGCGAGCGCGGCCAACGCGGGGTCATCGGCGTGTTCGGTGGCGTTCATCGCCAGCAGCGCGTTGAGCAGCATCCCATTGGCGATGAACTCCCGTGCGCGCTCGGGGCTACAGCCGGTGCGTTCGACCAGCAGGGTGTACAGCGCGGAGACGAAACGCCGTGCGGCGGCGGCGATCTGCGGATGACCGGCGGCCGCGCTGAACCCCTGCAGCAGGACCACCAGCACGTCCCGGTTCTCGACCAGGCGGTTGTACACCCCGCCGAGCCGACTCCAGACCTCGGGCGAGGCCGCGACCTCCGGATCCTCCAGTTCGGCGGCGAACGCGGTGAGCAGGGCTGCGACGGCCCGGTCGAAGACCTCCTGGAACAGGTCGGCCTTGGTGCCGAACATGCGCACCACGTACGGCTGCGAGACCCCGGCCTCCAGCGCGACGACGTCGGTGCTGGTGCCCGCGTAGCCACCGCGCGAGAACGCCCGCCCCGCGGCCTCGAGAATCATCTCGCGACGCTCGGCCGCGCTCAGTCTGGCCCTCATGTTGACAAGTTATCACTTGATTACTAGATTTTCGATGAACCCGGTGAGACCGTATTTCGCGCTCGCGTATTCCACTTGCCAGCAAGGGGATACGCGAAAATGCGGGCACCCGCGATACAAGGACGCCTGATGAAGGATGCACCCGCGCTACGACTGGCCGTGACCGGCGCACCGCGAACGGGAAAGACCACCGTCTGCACCGCTCTCGCGCTGGCCACCGGCCTGGACTACGCGGCCATCTCCACCCACCTGGCCACCCCGGGTGCCGACCGCAGGCTCGCGCCGACGGTCGACGCCGCGGTGCGCGGCTTCGAACAGCGCGTGGATTCCGAAGCCCGGTTGACCTCGGGTTTCGTCTCCGACGGTTCGGTGCTCCAGGAATGGGTGGCGGCCGAGGCGCTGCGGCGGACCCGCAGGCTCCGGCACTGGGTGTGGAACCCGCGGGACCTGCCCTATCGCATCTTCGAAAAGCGGTACCTGCTTGCACACGGCGGAATCGTGACGCGGCGGGCAAATGTCACCTACGACGGGTTCGTCCATCTGCGGATCGACCGGAAATCGGCCAGCGAAGGCGATGACCGATACCGCAGCACCATCGATCGACTATTGCTCGACACCCTGCACGACGGGACCGTTCCCTATCTGGTGATCGGGGGGTCCATCGAAGAAATCGTCACCCGGGTGGCCGGCATGTATCAGCTGCCGCAGCTGATGCCGGTGCCCGACGCGGTCTCCGCAGCGCTGCAAGCCGCGTGAAACAACAGCCGTCGCCGCACAACACCTGGAGGGGAATTCCCATGGCATCCGGAGGCGCCTTGACCAAGCCACCACAGCGATCGGACAGCGCAATCTGGACGCTTGTCGTCGTCGCGCTGGCCACCTTCATGCTGATGCTCGACCTCACCGTCGTCAACGTCGCGCTACCCGATATCCGGGCGGCGTTCGATTCGTCGTTCTCCGCGCTGCAGTGGATCCTCGACGCCTACGCACTCGGCCTCGCCGCGGTGCTGCTTGCGGCGGGCTCGCTCGCCGACCGCATCGGCCGCAAGAAGGTCTTCGACGCAGGCCTGGTGATCTTCGTGCTGTCGTCGCTGGCGTGTGGTCTGGCACCCAACGATTTCGTGCTGATCGTCGCCCGCCTGGTCCAGGGCCTCGGCGGCGCAATCCTTTTCGCGGTCGGCCCGGCGCTGCTCGGGCACGAGTTCCGCGGTAAGGACCGCGGCATGGCCTTCGGCGTGTTCGGTGGCGTCGCCGGTCTGGCGATCGCGTTCGGCCCGCTGATCGGCGGCGCCCTCACCGAGACCGCGGGCTGGCGCTGGATCTTCCTGATCAACGTGCCGGTGACCATTGCCGCGCTCGCCGTCGGCTACCTGAAGATGCGCGAATCCCGCAGCGACACACCGCCGCCCGTGGACTGGACGGGCATGGTGACCTTCTCGGCCGGTCTGTTCTTCCTGGTGCTCGGGTTCATGCGTGGCGAGCAGGACGGCTGGGCCAGCGGCCGGATCATCGGCTGCTTCGCGCTGGCGCTGGTGCTGCTCGCCGCCTTCACCTGGCTGCAGATCTCCCGGCCGAGCCACGCGATGTTCGACCTCACCCTGTTCCGCAACCGGACCTTCAACGGTCTGTCCGTGGTGACCGCGCTGTGCGCGCTCTCGGTGATGCCCGCGCTGTTCCTGCTCATCTCCTACGTGCAGAACCTGCTCGGCTACTCGGCCTTCGCCAGCGGCGTCCGCTTCCTCCCGCTGACGCTGCTGCTGTTCGTCGCCGCCGCGATCGCGGGCAGCATGGTCGCCAAGCTGCCGCCCGCGATCCTGGTCGGCGCCTCGCAGTTCCTCATCGCCGCAGGCCTGATCGCGGTGCTGCTCGTGGAGCCGGGCTCCTCGTGGACCGCGCTGATCCCCGGCATGGTGCTGATCGGTCTCGGCATGGGCGTCTTCAACCCGCCGCGCGCCGCGTTCTCCATCGCGGTCACCAGCCCGGACAAGGCGGGCATGGCCTCGGGCGTGAACGAGACCTTCCAGCAGGCCGGTCTGGCCATCGGCATCGCGGCGGTCGGCGCGTTCTTCCAGAACCGGGTCGGCAGCGCCTTCACCGAGTCCGAGGCGGCGCAAACGGTCTTCGCCGACCGGGCCGCCGAGGCCGGCGACGCGGTGGCGGCGGGCGGTCCCGCCGTCGTCGCGGCCGAACTGCCCGAGTCGGTCGCCGAATCGGTCCGCGCCGCCGCGGAATCGGCGTTCGTCAGCGGCTTGGAGAACGCCATGGTGCTGGCCGCGGTGCTCGCGGCGATCTCCGGCGCGATCGCGTTCTTCACGCTGCGCAGCAGCGATCTGGACGAGGCCGCGCTGGCCACCCCCGGCGTGCCCACCGAAGGCGCCACCGAGCCCACGCCGGTGGCCTGACCGTGCTGGCGACCAGGCCGCGCTTCGCGTTCACCGATGTGGACCACACCCTGCTGCGGATCAGCACGCTGCAGCACTTCGCGCTGTACTTCTTCGAAGGTACGGGGCGCGCGGAGGTGCTGGCGATGCATCAGCAGCGCATGCAACGCCTGGCCGCAAACGGAGCGGACCGGGAGACGTTGAACCGGAGCTATTACCTGCTCTGGGCCGACATCCCGGTCCGCGAGGTCGAAGACCATGCGCGCACGTGGCACGAGCGGGTGCGCGCCGACGGGCTCTACCGCGAGCCCGTGGTGCGCCGCCTGCGCGAGCTGCGCACGCAGGGCGTGGAGACGGTGCTGGTGTCCGGCTCCTTCCGCGCCTGCCTGCGGCCCATCGAGCGGGAACTGGACTGCGCGGGCGTGCTGTGCACCGAGCTGGAAGAGCGCGACGGCGTGTACTCCGGCGCGGTGCGCAAGTCTCTCATCGGCGCGGCCAAGCGCGCCGAGGTGGAGGCGTTCGCGGCGAGGTATCCCGAACACGATCTTTCGGGCGATTTCGGCTTCGGCGACCACCTCAGCGACGTACCCGTGCTGGAAACGGTCGGCCACCCGGCCGTCGTCCCTGTCGATCCCGCGCTGGAACAGGTCGCGACCGCGCGGGGCTGGGAAGTGCTGCGTGACGACCACTGAGCGATCGGAGAACCCGTGTACCTAGTCGGCGGACAGCGCCGCGACAGCCTGAAGCTGGCCATCTCCGGCACCTACGGCGTCGGAAAGAGCACGACGACCGAGACGCTCTCGATCGCCACCGGCATTCCACGCACGCACGCGCTCACCTCCCGTGAGCTGCTGATCGATCTCGCGCCCGGCAAGACGGTGATGGAGCTGAACTCCATCGAGCTGCTGCAACTCGGGCTGCGCCGCTTCGAGGAGCGGGTGCACAACGAATCCTGCGACGGCTCTTTCATTTCCGACGGTTCCGTGGTGCACGAATGGGTGTACGGCACCGCGCGAATGGCGGTCGGCATCAATCCCGGCGCGGGGCTGCTGCTGCGCACCGTGAAGGCCGCCGCGGGCATCGGGCGCAAGGCGCCGCTGCGGGAGTACACCGACATCATCGGCGACGTGGTCAAGCAACGGGCCGCCCGGCTCTACGACGCCTATGTGCACCTGCCCGTGGAGTTCGAGATGAAGGCCGACGGCCACCGCCCGGTGTCCGAACCGTTCCGCAAGCTCTCCGACGACACGCTGCTGCAAGTGGTCAAGGACATCGGGCTGCCCTACGAGGTGGTCGGCGGGACCGTGCACGAACGGGTCTCGCGGATCATCGAACTGTTCGACCTGGAGACCGTGATGCCGGTCGACGAGGCGATCGCCGAGGCCAAGCGCCGGGTCAGCGCCGCGACCGAGGTGCTCGAGGAGGACGACCGGTTCAAGGAAGCCCAGCGCAAGAAATCGCTGTGGCGCAAGGTTTCCTACGCCATGCGGTACTGATCGCGGGCGAAAGTGCAAGGCGCCGAAGCGCCATCAGACCATTCACGCGAAAGACGTGGGACCCCGAGAGCTAGTCCCGGGGTCCCACGTTGTTTTCCGCCGTGCGTGAGGTTCTCGATCGGCTAAGTCCCGCAGTGCCATCTGGGTGCACCTCCGGCAGCCATGCGCGGGCCGGTCCACGGACTTCGTCCCCTAGGGTGGTCGGCATGAATCGCCGACGCATCTCGCTCGCCGCCGTCGCACTGCTGCTCGGTCTCGCCGTCGCGGGATGCGGCGGCTCGGATGACGATGGCGCGCAACAGAACACCTCCCCCGGCGCGATCACGTCCGCGCCTGCCCCGCCGAGTGAGGTCGCGCAGCCGCAAGGCCAGCCGTTCACGGCCGATCCGACGATCGTCGGCGCGCATCCGATCCCGTTCACGTCGTGGGCGCGCGTCGCGGACGACAAGATCGCCGTGAATTTCCAGACGGGCGCGCCGGAGTGCTACGGCGTGGACGCGGTGACCACCGAGACCGACACGACGGTCACGGTGGAATTGCGCGGCGGCACCCGAGCCGACGCCGTCGGGCGGATGTGCGTGATGATCGCGGTGTTCGGCACGATGGAGATCCCGCTGAAGGCGCCGCTCGGCGACCGGGCGGTGCTCAGCGCCGCCTGACCCGGACGGTCACCGGTCCGCGCGATGCGGCCCGGTGGTGGCGCCGCCGTTCGGCCGAGCGGACGGCCACCGCCCGCTCGGCGCGACGCTCAGTGCGTGGCGAAGGTGTATCCCATGGCCTGATCCAGCGTGTTGTGTGTGAATTCGAAACCGCTGCCCACCAACGCCTTCGGCACCATCTTGTGCCCGTGCAGCAGCTCCGCGCCGCCCTCGCCGCCGATCAGCTTCAGCACCGCGCCGGGCAGCGTCAGCACGGCGGGCCGGTGCAGCGCCGCGGCGAAGGCGGCGGTGAACTCGGCATTGGTGACGGTCTCCGGGGCGGAGAGGTTGACCGGGCCCGAGACCGAGAAGGTCAGCAGCCAGCTCACCGCCTCGAGCCAGTCGTGCAGGGTGATCCACGGCAGGTACTGACGGCCGGTGCCGAACTTGCCGCCGAGACCGAGGCGGAACAGCGGGCGCAGCCGCTCGACCATCATGGAGTCCGCGGAGAGCACGTTCGCCGTGCGCAGCGTGACCACCCGGACGCCCGCGGCGGAGGCTTCGTCGGTCGCGGCCTCCCAATCCCGGCACATGGTGCCCAGAAAGTCCGGCCCGTGCGGCGCGAACTCGTCGACGTCCTGATCTCCGCTGTCGCCGTACCAGCCCGCGGCCGAGGCGTTGAGCAGGATCGGGACGCCGGTCTCGGCCACCGCGTGTGCGAGCACCCTGGTCGGCACGATGCGGCTGTCGCGGATCTCCTCCTTGTAGGCGGGCGACCAGCGCTTGCCCGCGACGGTGGCCCCGCACAGGTTGATCACCGCACCCGCGCCGGCGACGATGCCGCTGTCGAAGCTGGAACCATAAGGGTCCCAACTGATCTCGTCCGGTCGCACGGCTTCCCGGCGCACTAGTCGGACCACCTCGTGGCCCTCGTCGTTCAACTTGGAGACCAGATACTTGCCGAGGAACCCCGAAGCCCCGGCGACCACGATACGCATGCGTACATTCTGCACCATGGAAATACTATTCCGGGGATTCCATACCGGATAATGAGATCCAGACGTCCAGTTTGTTACCGAAAAGCCTTGCGGCTCCGGCACATCGATTGCTGCACAGCCCGCCTGAACACGAAAAACGCGGAGAGCGGACCCCTTTCGGGATCGCTCTCCGCGTTCGTCGGACTCAGTGCGTGAAGTTCGGGCTCAGTGCGCGAAGTGGCGAGAACCGGTGAGGTACAACGTCACTCCGGCCGCGCGGGCCAGGTCGATGGTCTCCTGGTCGCGGACCGAACCACCCGGCTGCACGATGGCGCGGATACCGGCCTGGATCAGCTGCTGCGGGCCATCCGGGAACGGGAAGAACGCGTCGGAGGCGGCCACCGAGCCCTTGGCACGGTCCCCCGCCCGCTGCACCGCGAGCTGCACCGCGTCCACCCGGTTGACCTGTCCCATGCCGACGCCCACCGACGCGCCGTCGTGCGCGAGCAGGATGGCGTTGGACTTCACCGCGCGGCAAGCGCGCCAAGCGAATTCGAGATCGGCGAGGGTCTGCGCGTCCACGGCCTCGCCGGTGGCGAGTGTCCAATTGGCCGAGTCGTCACCCGCGGCGTCGAGGATGTCGCGCTGCTGCAACAAGACTCCGCCGCTGATCGGACGCAGCTCGGCGCCCGCCCGCTGCGGCGCCTCGGCGACGAGGATGCGCACGTTCTTCTTGCGCTGCAACACCTCCACCGCGCCGTCCGCGTAGGACGGGGCCACGATGACCTCGGTGAAGATGTCGGCGACCTGCTCGGCCATCTCCACGGTGACCTCGCGGTTGGCCGCGATCACGCCGCCGAACGCGCTCACCGGGTCGCAGGCGTGCGCCTTGCGGTGCGCCTCGGCGATGTCGGCGCCGATCGCGATGCCACACGGGTTGGCGTGCTTGATGATCGCCACCGCGGGCGCCTCGTGGTCGTAGGCGGCGCGCCAGGCGGCATCGGCATCGGTGTAGTTGTTGTACGACATCTCCTTGCCGTGCAACTGCTCCGCCTGCGCGAGACCGACCGAACCGTCGTTGTTGGTGTACAGCGCCGCGGCCTGGTGCGGGTTCTCGCCGTAGCGCAGCACCGCGGCGCGCTCCCAGCTGCCGCCGATCCAGCCGGGGAACGGCGTGCTCGCCTGCTCCTCGGCCACACCGGGGGCCAGCACACCGGTCATCCAGCTGGCCACCGCGACGTCGTAGCTCGCGGTGTGCTGGAAAGCCTTGGCGGCCAATGCGGTCCGCTCGGCGAGGGTGAAGCCGCCGGACTTCACCGCGGCGAGCACGTCGTCGTAGTCCCCGCTGTCGACGACCACCGCGACCGACGGGTGGTTCTTCGCCGCCGCGCGCACCATGGACGGACCGCCGATATCGATCTGCTCGACGCACTCGTCCTGGCTCGCGCCGCTGGCCACGGTCTGGGTGAACGGGTAGAGGTTCACCACGACCAGCTGGAACGCCTCGACCCCGAGTTCCACCAGCTGGTCGACGTGCTCCTGCTTGCGCGAGTCGGCGAGGATGCCCGCGTGCACCCGGGGGTGCAGGGTCTTGACCCGGCCGTCCAGCGTCTCAGGGAACCCGGTCAGGTCCTCGACCTTGGTCACCGGGATGCCCGCGTCGGCGATCTTGCCCGCGGTCGAACCGGTGGAGACCAGCTCGATGCCCGCCGCATGCAGACCGGTCGCGAGCTCGATGAGGCCCGTCTTGTCGTAGACGCTCACCAGCGCCCTGCTGATCGCCTTGCGCTCGGCCGGAACCGCGGTCGTTTCGCTACGCTCACTCACTGGCGCACCCGCTCATCTGGAATTACTGCCTTTCGTCCGTCGGTGACAATGCCTCGCGTCGCGACGGCGGCGACTACCTCCGCCAGCAGCCGTCGCTCGACAACCTTGATCCGTTCGTGCAGGGCGTCCTCGTCGTCGTCGGGCAGCACGGGCACCGGCTCCTGCGCGAGGATCGGCCCGGTGTCGACGCCCGAGTCGACCAGGTGCACCGTCGAGCCGGTGACCCGCACCCCGTACGCGAGCGCGTCGCGCACGCCGTGCGCACCGGGGAACGACGGCAGCAGCGCGGGATGGGTGTTGATGATCCGCCCGCCGAAGCGGTTCATGAACGCGGGACCGAGGATCTTCATGAAACCGGCCGAGACCACCAGATCCGGCTCGTAGGCGGCCACCGCGTCGGTCAGCGCGGTATCCCAGGCCATGCGGTCGGGAAAGTCCTTCAGCGCCACCCGGAAATGCGGAACGCCCGTGGCGTCGGCGTGTTCGGTGGCAGCGCAGACACGGTCGACACCCACCGCGACGATCTTGGCCGGATAGCCCGCGGCGCTCGCCGCGTCGAGGAGCGCGCGCAGCAGCGACCCGGTGCCCGAGGCGAGCACGACTACGGTGGCGGGCGCGGCGGCGGGCACCCACTGGGCATGCGGAGACGTCAGCGCTCTACTCCTGCGTATCGGTCGGACGGCGGCCGAATCGGGGCGCCGCCGGAGTAAAGCCTAGTCGGTGGCCTGTTCGCGGCTTTCCACCGGTAGCGGGCCCGCCGAGGCCGCCGGGATGCTATGTGTGCCCCCGCGGCGTCGGCTAGCGCCTGCCGTCGGCCCGGGAGTCGAGGTCCGGATCGGTCTCGACGACTTCCGCGTCGACGATGTCGGGGGCCGCCTGCCGCTGGGGTGTGGCGAGGGTGGGCGGTTCGTCGACGAGCTCGGCTTCGAGTGCGTCGTCTCGGTCGTCGTCGTACGGGTCGTCGTCGTAGTACTGATCGTCGTCGTAGTACTCGTCGTCGTAATAGTCGTCGTCACGGTAGTCGTCGTCCGCGTGACGGTGGTGACCGTCGGATTCGTAGTCGTCGTCGTAGTAGTCCGCGTCGGCGTCGTAGTAGTCCGCGTCGTCATCGTCGTAGTAGTCCTGGCCGGGAAGCACCGCGCCGACCGGCCCGATGAAGTACCGGGCGCAGACCAGGCCGACGTAGCCCGCCGCGGCCAGCCACACGAAGCTCACCACGGCGAAGATCGGCAGCTCGAGGCCGACCGGCCCGAAGGTGCCCAATTCCCCGCCCGCGAGCGCGCCGAGCAGCACGAGCGACAGGGTCGCCGCGCCCGCCGAGGTCAGTGTCGCCCACGGGGCGGTGAGGCGATCGCCGGAGGTGCGCCCGGCGTCCACACCGCCGAGCACGCCGACCGCGGCCGGAATCACCAGCAGCGCCGACCACCAGGCCGCCGCAGACCCGGTCGGCACCGCCGCCATCACCGGCACCGCCGGGACCGGCCCACCGACAACGCCGAACAGACCGATCGAGGCCGCGCCGAAATTCGCGCTCGCGCCCATCAGCACGCCCAGCGTGCCGAGCACGACGTTGGGCAGGTAGGCCAGCGAGAGCAGCGTCAGACCGATGAATCCCCAGGCATTCCCCGCGGTGCGATAGGTGTCGCCGATGTCGCCCCAGTGGGCGAGAAACGACACCAGTGTGACCGCGGCCGCGCAGCCGAGCAGCCGCAGCACGGTGCGGCCCGCGCCGTAGATTCCGGCGATCACCCATTCCGGCGCGAGCGCCAGATCGAACATCCGGCGGCGCATCCGCAGCGCGATGCCCGCGCCCGCCGCGCCGAGATGCAGGAAGGCGACCCAGCCGAAGGCCGCGAGGGTGTCCGGCGGTTGCAGCGCGACCACGGCCGAGGCATCCTCGGCCACCGCCAGGCAGACGGCGGTGAACAGTAGCGGTCCGCCCAGCGCCGCCCCGACGACCCAGCCGAGTTCGGTGCGCGAACTGTTCGGCGTCACTGCCCGATAGCACTCCCGGCCCGCCGCGCCGAGCAACAGCGCGGTCGGCAGCAGCGGAAGCAAGCCGAGCGTGGTCTTTCCGATCACCAGCGGAACCTGGTGCACCGCAAGCCAGCTCGCCGCGATCGCACCCGCGGCCCCCGCCAGCCCGCTGCCCGCGGCGAGCAAGGTGACCAGCACGAGCACCGCAATCGCACTGAGTGCGAAGGCGGCTGGGCGAGCCGCGACCAGCAGCAGGATCCTGGCGCGTTCCGGAGTCAGAGACAGGAACCCGGCGTCGTCGGCTTCGGGCGGATGACCGCTACGCATCGGAGATTCCGAGGCGTCGGAGTCCCCACCGGTCCAGCGGACGAGAGAGTTCCTGGGACTCATGCACTGTCCTCGCTGACGCTCGGCTCCGGCATGTACTCGGCGCGCTGGCACATGATTCGCTCACTGCGTTCCCTCATGGCACTTCAGCGTCACACCTTTCCCGAGGTGAGCGGGTCAGGCGCGCCGCGAGCACCCACCCGGAGGGGTAGGTGCTCGCGGAAACCTGCTTCTATTACTTGTTGTTGTCGTCCGACGGACGGAAAGCCTGGGTGGCGTCGCTGGCCGGGTCGGACGGCTTCTCGCCACCGAACGGCTGACCCTGCTGCGGGCTCTGGCCGTAGCCGGGCGCACCGTACTGCTGCTGGCCGGGCTGAGCGCCGCCGAAGTGCTGCGTGGCGCCCTCGTCCGGACGCGGCTGCGGCGGCTGCTGCTGCGCGGGTGCGGCGCCGTACGGCGAACCCTGCTGCGGCGCACCGTAACCGGGCTGCTGGCCGTAGGGCTGCTGACCGTAGGACTGCCCCGGCTGCTGACCGTAGGTCGGCTGGCTCGGCTGGCTCTGGCCGTACGGCTGCTGCTGCTGCGGCTGCGACTGGTACTGCGGGCCGGTGCCGTAGCCGGCCTGGCCGTAGGACTGGGCGGGCTGCTGACCGTAGGCCGGCTGGCTCGGCTGGCTCTGGCCGTACTGACCGGCCTGGCCGAACTGCTGCTGACCGTAGCCGCCCTGAGCCTGGCCGAAACCAGCCTGCGCGCCCTGCGCGGTCGCGGGCTTCGGGGCAGGCGCCTTGATGATGCCCGCCTCGAACAGCACCGCGGCGATCGCGACGCCGGTCTGCACCAGCGCGAGGAAGATCAGCACCCACGCGCCGAACTCCGGGGTCAGCGGATCCGGCAGCGAGATGGTCTGGAACAGCAGGGCGAGGAAGCCCGCGGCCGATGCGGCAGCGGCGGCGCCCTTCCAATTCTGCTTGGGTAGCACCGAAACTCCCGCGAGCAGACCGCCGAGCAGCAGCAGTCCGAGCGCGCCGGTCGCGCCGAACGGCGTGAAGCCGTTGTAGCTGTCGCCGGTGATGGTGGCGCCGGAGCGCTCGACCTCTTCCACCGAGAACGGCAGGAATCCGAGCAAGAAGTTGATCACGCCGAGCGCAGCGACACCGACCACCAGGAAGAACGGCAGGCCCTTGGCATCGGAACCGGAAGCGCTCGCACCTGTACTGGCACCACTGCTCGTCTGGCCGAGGCTGGGTGGTGCGGAGGGCGTCGCGGGTGTGTTGTACCCGGAGCCCCCGGTCGGGTATGACATGTCGTCGTCTCCTACGTCGAGTCGTTGTTCGGCTGGATCACTTTGACGCTACTGCACTCGCCCGTTCGGGTCACCCTTAAGCAACTGGCAGGAAGCCCTGATAGGCGACGACGAGGGCCGCCTTCCCTGCAGAAAGGCGGCCCTCGTAACGATTTCGGAAGGATCAGGCGCTGATGCTGGCCTTCTCCAGGATCTCGCGAGCCAACGCGGCGGTCTCGGACGGCGTCTTGCCGACCTTCACGCCCGCGGCCTCCAGCGCGTCCTTCTTCGCCTGGGCGGTGCCCGCCGAACCGGAGACGATCGCGCCCGCGTGGCCCATGGTCTTGCCTTCGGGGGCAGTGAAGCCCGCGACGTAGCCGACCACCGGCTTGGTGACGTTGGCCTTGATGTAGGCCGCGGCCCGCTCCTCGGCGTCGCCGCCGATCTCGCCGATCATGACGATGAGCTTGGTCTCCGGGTCCTTCTCGAACGCCTCGATGGCGTCGATGTGGGTGGTGCCGATGACCGGGTCGCCGCCGATGCCGATGGCGGTCGAGAAGCCGAAATCGCGCAGCTCGTACATCATCTGGTAGGTCAGCGTGCCGGACTTCGAGACCAGGCCGACCGGACCCTTGCCGGTGATGTTGGCCGGGGTGATGCCGACCAGCGACTCGCCGGGGGTGATGATGCCGGGGCAGTTCGGGCCGATGATCCGGGTCTTGTTGCCCTTCTCCACGTTGTAGGCCCACGCGTAAGCGGTGTCCTGCACCGGGATGCCCTCGGTGATGACCACGAGCAGCGGGATCTCCGCGTCGATGGCCTCGATGATGGCGTCCTTGGAGAACTTCGGCGGGACGAACGCGATGGAGACGTCCGCGCCGGTCGCCTTCATGGCCTCTTCGACGGTGCCGAAGACCGGCAGCTCGATCGCGTTGCCGTCCTTGTCGGTGTGCGCGACGGTGGTGCCCGCCTTGCGCGCGTTGACACCGCCGACGACCTGGGTGCCCGCCTTCAGCATCAGTGCGGTGTGCTTGGTGCCCTCGCCACCGGTGATGCCCTGGACGATGACCTTCGAGTCCTTGTTCAGGAAGATAGACATTTCCGGATTCCTTACTTGGCCGCTGCCAGTTCGGCGGCCTTGTCGGCGCCTTCGTCCATTGTCTGCGCAAGCGTGATCAGCGGGTGCGCGGCGTCGACCAGGATCTTGCGACCCTCGTCGACCTTGTTGCCGTCCAGGCGCACGACCAGCGGCTTGTTGGCCTCGGAACCGAGGATCTCCAGCGCCTTGACGATGCCGTTGGCGACCGCGTCGCAGGCGGTGATGCCGCCGAAGACGTTCACGAACACACTCTTGACCTGCGCGTCGCCCAGAATGACGTCGAGCCCGGCCGCCATCACCTCGGCCGAGGCGCCGCCACCGATGTCGAGGAAGTTGGCCGGCTTGACGCCGCCGTGGTTCTCGCCGGCGTAGGCGACGACGTCGAGGGTCGACATGACCAGACCCGCGCCGTTGCCGATGATGCCGACCTCACCGTCGAGCTTGACGTAGTTGAGGTCGTTCTCCTTGGCCTTCAGCTCCAGCGGGTCGGTCGCGTCCTTGTCCGCGAACGCCTCGTGCCCGGGCTGACGGAACTCGGCGTTCTCGTCCAGGGTGACCTTGCCGTCGAGGGCGAGGATCTCGTCCTGCGGGGTGCGCACCAGCGGGTTGACCTCGACCAGGGTGGCGTCCTCGTTGACGAACACCTCCCACAGCTTCTGAATGGTCACCGCGGCGGCGTCCAGCACGTCGGCGGGCAGGTGGCCCTGCTCGGCGATCGAACGCGCGAACGCGAGGTCGACACCCTTGACGGCGTCGACGGGCACCTTGGCGAGGCGCTCGGGCTTGGTCGCGGCGACCTCTTCGATCTCCATGCCGCCCTCGACCGAACACATGGCCAGGTAGGTCCGGTTGGAGCGGTCGAGCAGGAAGGAGATGTAGTACTCCTCCGCGATGTCCTTGGCCTCGGCGACAAGGATCTTCTTGGTGATGTGGCCCTTGATATCCAGGCCGATGATGTTCTGCGCGTGCGTGAGCGCGTCCTCCGGGGTGGCGGCGTACTTGACGCCACCCGCCTTACCGCGGCCACCGGCCTTGACCTGGGCCTTGATCATCACCGGCTTGCCGATTTCCTCCGCGATGGCGCGGGCGTCCTCGGCCGTGTCCGTGACGCGGCCCTCGGACGAAGGCACTCCGTGCTTAACGAAGAGCTCCTTCGCCTGATATTCGAAGAGATCCATGTACTCACCGTCTCGTCTGCGTTGTGATGACAACGTCTTTGTTGGCGGCCCGACGTCGGAAGCGGGTCGGGTCGGACTCTAACCAGTCACATGGAGGGCCAATCGGCCACGTTCATCCTAAGTGGCGCAGGTCACGGGCGGCGTCATCGGTACAGAAAAACCGCTGGCCAAGGCTACTGGCGAGTAGTTTGTTGCCGGTTTGCCAGGTAGAGCCACCGAAGCCAGGATCGTATGCCGATCTACTACGAACCGTCGTCAGCCAACCTCACTCGCGTGCCCCGAAAACAGTGAGTTATTCCGTGGTGTTACGGTGATCAATCTCACATGCTTGGACAGATTGGCCGTAGCGCTTGCGGACCCCGCAATCGTTTCGTTACCGTAATTGAGGTCGATGTCACAACTAGGTCACGACTCCGTTGTTCCAAGGGATTTAGGAGGACGGCAAGCCTTGATGCAGCACAGCGCTCCGCAGACGGTGAGCCGATCCTTGCACGAGCCTCCGACATCGACCTTCTGCCGATCTCTCGGCACCGTGACCATCTCCCGCTCCATGATGTGGCACCGCCGATGAATCATCGCTCCACCCTCTTTCCCGACAATCACACTCGCTCGGGACATCGCTATCGCGACGACGACGACGAACCCTTCGCCCCTGGCGATCACGGCAGACGCACCTTCCCGTCGTCCAACCACCCCTACGCCGGCGCCGCGGGCACTGCCGCGACCGGATACGCCGCGAGCGGCGCGCACGGGGACGAGAACGCGTCCGCTTGGTCCTCGAATGCCGAGTGGAACGAACAGGATTCGTGGTCCGACGGCGGCGCGTGGGCCGCGAGCGACTCCTGGTCGCCCGACGCGGACGAGGCGTGGACGCCTGCCGCCGACAACGCGTGGACCCCGCAGCCCGGCGCGGAGTGGGCGCAGGAGACGGACAACTCCTGGGGGCAGGACGCACACAACGGCTGGTTCGCCGAGGGCGACGGCGCGTGGACCGAACCCGCCGAGGACGACTGGTCCTCCGAGAACTCCTGGTCCGGCGAGGACTCCTGGTCCGAGGCAGAAGCCGCCGAAGGCACGGCCACGCCGACCGTCATCCCCGCGAGAGACCCGAACAGACGCGGTGGCGCGCACCGGATGCCCGCGCCGCCCGCCGCGCTCAAGGGGCGTGCCGCGGTCGTCGCCGTCGCCGCGGGCGCGGTCGTCGCCGCGGGACAGGCCGCGATGGCCTCGCCCGAGCAGCCGTCACAGACCATCGACTACGAGGCCGCGGGACAGATCCACGAGATCGCCGCCCAGTCGGTCAGCCTGGCCGACCCGAACTCCTCGCCCGACTCGCCGCAGGTGCTCAACGTCTCCACCCCGGCGAATCTCGGCCAGTTCAACGACATCCTGGAGAAGGGCCGCAAGTACGCGGAGGATCTCGCCGCCGCGGAGGCCGCGAAGCTGCGCCCGCTGTTCGCACGCTTCGCCGCGGGCAACTTCACCTCCGGTTTCGGCGCCCGCTGGGGCGTCCAGCACCTGGGCATCGACGTCGCGGGCCCGATCGGCACCCCCATCTACGCGGTCGCCGACGGCACCGTCATAGAGGCCGGTCCGGCCGCCGGATTCGGCATGTGGGTGCGCCTGATGCACGACGACGGCACCGTCACGATCTACGGCCACATCGATACCGCCACGGTCTCGCAGGGCGAGCGGGTGACGGCGGGCGACCAGATCGCCACCATGGGCAACCGTGGTTTCTCCACCGGCCCGCACGTGCACTTCGAAGTCTGGCTCAACGGCGTCGACAAGGTCGACCCGCTGCCCTGGCTCGCCACCCGCGGCATCGGCCTCGGCCCCCGGCGCGACTGACGACGCGGCGCGGGTGAGCAAGGGCACGCTTCCCGTGCCGTCGTCCGCGTTCTAGCGTCGGGGTATGGCTCGTACAACGAGGTACACCCAATTCTTGGCGCTGCCACCGGAACTCGTGTGGCAGGTGGTCGTCGATCCCGCGCGGTGGCCCGAGTGGAATCCGGCTGTCGCCTCGGTGCGGCTGCACGGTCCCGTCGAGGTCGGTACGACCGGCGACTACCTCCCGCGCGGACGTTTCGTGGGGGCGCTACACGGTCGGACGGCGCCGCCGTTCGCGATCACCGTCCTGCGTCCGCAGCGCGAACTGACCATCGAGCAGCCGGAACCGGCGGGCCGGATGCGGCTGACCTGGCGCCTCACCCCCGCCGACGGCGGAACGAACCTCACCCAGGAACTGACCTTTTCCGGACCGTCGGCCCGCCCGGCGCGGACCGTGGTCGCCCGCCTGCTGGAACAGGACCTGCGCGTCTGCTTCGCACGGCTGGCCCGACTGGCCGGTCTCGCTCCGGAACCCGACGCGCTGACCGCGGTGATCGCGGGCGGCAGCGGCGCACTCGGTAGGCAGCTCGCCGCCGACCTCGTCTGCCGCGGGCAGCGAGTCACCATCCTGACCCGCCGCCGCGACCCCGCGCTGCCGTTCGACCAAGTCGAATGGGACGGCAAGTCGGTGGGTAAATGGGTTGCGGCACTTGCTAATCCGGGTCCTACTGCCATCGTCAATCTGGCGGGGCAATTGGTGGACTGCCGCCCGACCGAAAGCAACGTCGCCGAATTGCGCAGCAGTCGAGTCGATCCCACCAGCGCCCTGGTGGCGGCCGCGGGCAAGCTAGCCGCGCCCGTCGACTATTGGGTGCAGGCCAGCACCACGGCGATCTGGTCGGACGCGGGCGAGATCCGTTGCACCGAAACGACTCCGCTGCCGATCGGGCTCCCGCAGATGACCGGCGTGGCCGAGCCGTGGGAGCGCGCCTTCGAAGGCGCGAACACCAAACGCCACACCATCCTGCGCACGTCCATCGTGCTCGACCCCCACGCGCCCGCACTGCGGCGCCTCTGCCAGTTGACCAGCGCCGGCCTCGGCGGGCGAGTCGGCCGCGGGGACCAGTGGTTCAGCTGGATCCACATCGAAGACTGGTTGGGCATAGTCCGCGCGGCCCTCGGCCTGGACCCCACGGTCACCCTGCCGGACGGAATTCTGGTGGCCGCCACCGACTTTCCGGTGCGCAACCGAGAACTGATGGCCACACTCCGCCGCCACCTCCACCGCCCACCCGCACCACCGACCCCGGCACCTGTACTGAAGCTCGGCGCGATCTTCCTGCGCACGGATGCCGCACTGGGGTTGACCGGTCGCCACGCCACCTCGGCGGTGCTCGGCAAGACCGGCTTCCAGTTCCGGTACTCGCACTTGGATGAGGCGCTGCGGGATCTGCTGCCGCACTGAGCGGCCCCAACCACACACCTTCTGTACGCCCTACATAGGCACCGCCTGTGTAGGGCGTGCGGAGAGTGTGTGGCGTTCAGCGGCGTCAAGCCGCGGCGACGATCGCCAGCCCGATCAACGCGACCACCTTCGCGACCTCCAGCCCGATGTACCAGTAGTGCGCGTGCGAGCGGGGCAGTTCCTCCCCCGCCAGCACTCGGTCCGAGCGGCGGGTCAGGGGTGGGCGGATGACAAGGATCTGGGTCGCGAGGATCGCGACGGCTAGGCCCAGCCATATCCAGGTCGCCGCGTTCGGGCCGAGCACCACGGCGCTCAGCACCAGCACCACCGCCAGCACCGCCTCCGCGATGTTCAACGCGCGGAACACGATCCGCCCGATACCGAGCCCCAAGGCAAGGGTCACGCCCGGCGCGCGGAACTTCAGCGGCGCTTCGAGGAACGAGATGGCCAGCACCATGCCGAGCCACAGCATGGGCAGGAACCACACCAGATGTTGCGCGATGGTCTCCACCTGCCGGACGCTACCGCGTTCTCGCGGCCCCCGGCAGGGTCGAACGTACCTCCGCCGCTGTCACTTGGTCACCCTCAACCGACGCCGCCCCGCACAGCGCTCACCGACCTCCCGCTGCCCGCCGTGGCGAATCAGCCTCAGAGCTTCACCAGCGTCCGGCTGTACTGCGGGATCAACCGGATCTTGCCCGCGGTGCCGAAGTCGATCGTCACCGTCGCCAGCGGGCCGAAGCCTTCGGCGGCGATCACGCGGCCGAGGCCGTACTTGTCGTCGCTGACGCGGTCGCCGACCGCGAGCACGAGATTGGTGTTGTTGCGCGCGGAGCCGCCGGGGGCCGGGCGGCGCGGGCCGCGGTCGGGGCGCACACCGGGCCGCTCGGACCAGCCGTCGCCGCGGGTCCAGTCGCGTTCCAGCCCGTCGTCGTCACCGCGCCTGCGGATGCCGCGCGAGGCGGAGGAACCGGCCGGTTCCAGTCGACGCCAGTCCATGAGGTGGCCCGGGATCTCCTGGAGGAAGCGCGACTCCGGGTTGGACACCGGCTGCCCCCAGCCGGAGCGGACCACCGCGCGGGTCACGTAGAGCCGTTGCCGGGCCCGCGTGATGCCGACGTAGGCGAGGCGGCGCTCCTCGGCCAGCTCGGTGGGATCGCCGAGCGCGCGCATGTGCGGGAACTGGCCGTCCTCCCAGCCGGTCACGAAGACCACCGGGAACTCCAGGCCCTTGGCGGTGTGCAGCGTCATCATGGTGACCACCCCGGAGCCCTCGTCCGGAATCTGGTCGGTATCGGCGACCAGCGAGACGCGCTCCAGGAACGCCGCGAGCGAGCCCGGGTCCGGTTCTCCTTCGCCGAGTTCGGGCACGATGCCCTCCTCGCGCGCCGCGACCGCGTTGTTGTAGGCCTCGGAGCTGAACTCGCGCGCCACGCTGACCAATTCGTTCAGGTTGTCGAGCCGAGCGCCGTCCTGCGGGTCGTCGGACGCCTCCAGTTCGGCGCGGTACCCGGTGCGATCGAGCACGGCCTCCACCACGTTGCCCACGTCGGGGAAGTCGGCGTCGGCCTGCACGCCCGCCGCCCTGATCTCCTCGAGCAGATCGACGAATCCGGAGATCGCACGCTGCGCGCGGGTGTTGAGCAGCGCGACTTTGCCGTCGGCGGCATCGCGCAGCGCCGCGGCGAAACCGATCTCGCGCTGTTCGGCGTGCACGGCGACGCACGCCTCGGCCCGGTCGCCGATGCCGCGGCGCGGGGTGTTGAGGATGCGGCGCAGGCTCACCGCGTCGTCGGGATTCTCCAGCACACGCAGGTAGGCGACGATGTCGCGAACCTCCTTGCGCTCGTAGAACCGGACGCCGCCGACCACCTTGTACGGCAGACCCATCCGGATGAAGATCTCTTCCAGTGCACGGGAATTGTTGTTGGTGCGGTAGAACACCGCGACATCGCCGTAGTTGGCCTCGCCTTGGTCGACGAGCCTGTCGATCTCGCGTGCCACGAACGAGGCCTCGTCGTGCTCGTTGTCGGCCACATAGCCGACGATCAGGTCGCCCTCGCCGGAATCGGTCCACAGTCGCTTCTCGCGCCTGCCCTCGTTGCGCGAGATGACCGCGTTCGCCGCCGACAGAATGTGCTGGGTGGAGCGGTAGTTCTGCTCGAGCAGAATGGTCTCCGCGTCGGGGAAATCGCGCTCGAATTCCTCGATGTTGCGAATGGTCGCGCCGCGGAAGGCGTAGATGGACTGGTCGGCGTCGCCGACGACGCACAGTTCGCTCGGCGGCGCCCCCGCCTCGTCCTCGTCCTGCTCCACCGCGGCGGTGTGATGGCCGACCAGTTCCCGCACCAGCACGTACTGTGCGTGGTTGGTGTCCTGGTACTCGTCGACGAGCACGTGCCGGAAGCGGCGGCGGTAGTACTCCGCGACCTGCGGGTGGTTCTGCAGCAGAGCGACCGTCTCGCCGATCAGGTCGTCGAAGTCCAGCGCGTTGGCCGCGCGCAGCCGCCGCTGGTATTCGGTGTACACGCGAGCCACCAAACCGGGGAGCTCGGTGTCGTCCGATTCGGCGTCGGCGGTGGCCTGCTCCGGCCCGATCAACTCGTTCTTCAGATTCGAGATCGCGGTCGCCAGGAGTCGCGCGGAGTATTTCTTCGTATCGATGTCGAAATCGCGGCTGATCATCGTCAGCAACCGCCGCGAATCATCGGCGTCGTAGATCGAGAAATTGGAATTCAAGCCGGGCAGCAGGGCCGCCTGCATACGCAGGATCCGCACGCAACTGGAGTGGAAAGTGGAAACCCACATGTTGTTCGCGCGCGGTCCGACCAGTCCGATCACCCGCTCCCGCATCTCGGCGGCAGCCTTGTTGGTGAACGTGATCGCCAGGATCTGGCCCGGCGTGGCACCGCGGGCGGCGAGCAGATAGGCGATGCGACGGGTCAGCACGGCGGTCTTGCCCGAGCCCGCGCCCGCGACGATCAGCAGGGGCGAACCCGTGTGCATCACCGCGGCGCACTGCTGCGGATTGAGCCCGTCGAGCAGCCGCTCGGCTTCCTCGGCCCGCTGACGATCCCGCTCGGCGCGACGCTCGGACTGCTCGTCGGCGCGACGCTGCGCCTGTTCCGCTAGTGAAGGCGGCGCGCCGGACTGCCCCGCGGCCGCGGCCGCATCGGCCTCGAGCTGCGGAGCGGGGTTCACGTCCTGATGCCGATTCCGACCGGCCTGCGTCTGGGGAGCCACCGTGATATCCATTGCCCATCCACGCTACCGGCGGACACCGACACAGGCGAAGCCCCCGGGTGCGCTCGCGGCCACGCCGCGACCACCGGCTAACATTCAGTGAACACCTCGCGGCGCGGGACCCTGCAAATCTGTGCGACTCGTTCTCAGCAGATTCACAAAATCAGACGTTTTGCATTGGTTCGGCCGCGTGGCAGACTGGCCCCCATGGTCAGCGTTGCCGCGATACATCCGATTCGGTTACCCGCCGGAAATCGGTATCGCGGAGCCTTGTAGCCGACCACACGCTTCTGGGGGGACTATAGAAGCCCCCCAGGTCTGTTTCACGGTGAAAGAACCGGACGGTAACGCGCCGCGCGCACCCGCCGATCCACGTTCTGACACGAGGAGATGAATGATGAGCACTTCTGCCACGACCACCGGGTCCGACGCGGCGCTGCCGCAGACCGAGGCGGAGATCGACAAGCTCCGCAAGGAGATCGACCAGCTCGATGCCGAGATCCTCGCCGCCATCAAGCGACGCAGTGAGATCTCCCGGTTGATCGGACGGACTCGGATGGCCTCCGGTGGCCCGCGACTGGTGCACAGTCGCGAGATGAAGGTGCTGGAACGCTTCAGCGAGCTCGGCCAGGAGGGTCACACCCTCGCCATGCTGCTGCTGCGCCTCGGGCGCGGCCGCCTCGGCCACTGACCCCTCGTTCTCCTGCCGCGTCGAGCGGCGCGCGAACCTTGCGGTGATCGCAAGACCACCGCCTCCCCAGGCCGCCCCGGGTGTTCGAACCCCGGGGCGGTCCTTGCGTTTTCAGGCCACCTCGGCGCGTCCGGTCAGGTCAGCGCGATGTACTTGGTCGTCAGATACTCCTCGATGCCCTCGATGCCGCCCTCGCGGCCGAACCCGGAGGCCTTCACGCCGCCGAACGGCGCGGCCGGATCGGAGATGACGCCGCGGTTGACGCCCACCATGCCCGATTCCAGCCCCTCGGCCACCCGCAACGCGCGGTCCAGCGTCCTCGTGTAGACGTAAGCGACCAAGCCGAACTCGGTGTCGTTGGCGGCGGCGAGGCCCTCCTCCTCGGTCTCGAAACCGACGATCGGCGCGACCGGGCCGAACACCTCCTCGCGCAGAATCCTGGCCTGCGGCGGCACGTCGCTGAGGATCGTGGCCGGGTAGAACCAGCCGGGACCGCCGGGCGCCTTGCCGCCGAGGCGAACCCGCGCGCCCGCCGCGACCGCGTCGTCGACGAGCTCGCCGACGGTGGTGAGCTGGTCCTCGTTGATCAGCGGTCCGAGGGTCGTCTCCGGGTCGGTGCCCGGGCCCATGGTGACCGAGTTCGTCATCGCCTCGGCGAATTTGGCGGTGAACTCCTCGAGCACCCCGTTCTGCACGTGGAACCGGTTGGCCGCGGTGCACGCCTCGCCGCCGTTGCGCAGCTTGGCCAGCATCGCGCCCTGCACCGCCGCGTCGACGTCGGCGTCGTCGAAGACCACGAACGGCGCGTTGCCGCCGAGTTCCATCGAGGTGCGCAACAGGCCGTGCGCGGACTGCTGCACCAGTTTCTTGCCGACCTCGGTGGACCCGGTGAAGGTGAGCTTGCGCAGCCGCGGGTCCTCCAGCAGCGGCCCGGTCACGGCGCTGGAACGACTGGTCGTGATGACCGAGAGCACCCCTTCGGGCAGCCCGGCCTCCTGGCACAGCTTGGCGAGCAGCAGCATCGTCAGCGGCGTCTCCGAGGCGGGCTTGACGATCATGGTGCAGCCCGCGGCCAGCGCGGGACCGATCTTGCGGGTGCCCATGGCCAGCGGGAAGTTCCACGGCGTGATGGCCAGGCACGGCCCCACCGGCTGCTTGTGCACCATGATCCGGCCGGTGCCCGACGGCGCGTGCAGGTAGCGGCCGTGCACGCGCACCGCTTCCTCGCTGAACCAGCGGAAGAACTCGGCGCCGTAGCGCACCTCGTTACGGCTCTCCGGCAGCGCCTTGCCCATCTCCAGGGTCATCAGCAGTGCGAATTCCTCGGCTCGCGCGGTGATCTGCTCGAACACCGCGCGCAGGATCTCGCCCCGCTGCCTGGCCGGGGTCGCGGCCCATTCGGCCTGCACGGCGACCGCGGCGTCGAGCGCGCGCACCGCATCCTGCGGGCTCGCGTCGGCGACCTGGATCAGCACCTCCCCGTTCGCGGGATTGTGCACCGGGAAGGTGGCGCCGCCCTCGGCGTCGACGGGCCCACCGATCCACAGCTGCGTCGGTACGGATTGGAGTAGTTCGCGTTCGGACACCATGCGGCCAGCCTAGGCCTCGACCTCGTCGCCCATGCTCGACTCGAACCCGGAAATTCGCGCGATCAGAACCGCGACCACGCGCGATCCGCACCGCAACCGACACGCCATTCGCACCGCAACCGACACGCCGTCCGCGCAGCGACCGACGCGCCGTCCGCGCGCAGCCCCGACGCGACCGGAGATTGCCCGCCTCAGCCGTGCGTCGGCGCGGCGCGGTGAGTACGCTCGGCGGACGTGAGCAGCGACATCACCGCATCGGCGGCATGGCGGAAACTGCACGATCACTACGGCGCCGTCTCCGAGCGACACCTACGGGAGATCTTCGCGGACGATCCCGACCGTGGTCGTGAGCTGACCGTCCAGGTGGGCGACCTGCACATCGACTACAGCAAGCACCGGGTCACCCGGGAAACTTTGCAGCTACTCGTCGAATTGGCCCACGAGGCGGGGGTGGCCGAGCGGCGCGACGCGATGTTCGCGGGCGCACACATCAACACCTCCGAGGACCGCGCGGTCGGCCACGTGGCCCTGCGTCTGCCCGCGGGCGAGTCGATGATCATCGACGGCGCCGACGCGGGCGCCGAGGTGCACGAAGTGCTGCGCCGAATGGGCGAATTCACCGACGCGCTGCGCTCGGGTGAGTGGCGCGGCGCCACCGGTGAGCGGATCACCACCGTGGTGAATATCGGCATCGGCGGCTCGGACCTCGGGCCGGTGATGGTGCACCAGGCGCTGCGCCACTACGCCGACGCGGGCATCGGCGCCCGCTTCGTCTCGAACGTCGACCCCGCCGACCTGGTCGCCGAGCTCGCCGGCCTCGACCCGGCGACCACGCTGTTCATCGTTGCGTCCAAGACGTTCTCGACGCTCGAGACCCTGACCAACGCCACCGCCGCGCGCCGGTGGCTGGTGGCCGCGCTCGGCGAGGACGCGGTCGCCAAGCATTTCGTCGCGGTGTCCACCAATGCGGAGCGGGTCGCCGAATTCGGCATCGACACCGCGAACATGTTCGGTTTCTGGGACTGGGTCGGCGGTCGCTATTCGGTCGACTCGGCCATCGGGCTTTCGGTGATGGCCACCATCGGCAAGGAGCGCTTCGCGGAATTCCTGGCCGGAATGCACGCCGTGGATGTGCATTTCGCGTCCGCGCCGCTGGAGGCGAACGCGCCGGTGCTGCTCGGTCTGCTCGGCGTGTGGTACGCGAATTTCTTCGGCGCGGAATCCCGCGCGGTGCTGCCGTATTCCAACGACCTGGCGCGTTTCCCCGCCTATTTGCAGCAGCTCACGATGGAGTCGAACGGCAAGTCGGTGCACGCCGACGGCACCCCGGTCACCACCTCCACCGGCGAGATCTTCTGGGGCGAGCCGGGCACCAACGGCCAGCACGCCTTCTATCAACTGCTGCACCAGGGCACCCGCCTGATCCCCGCCGACTTCATCGGATTCGCCCGTCCCACCGACGATCTGGCGACCCGTGACGGTACCGGCAGCATGCACGACATCCTGATGAGCAACCTGTTCGCCCAGACCAAGGTGCTCGCGTTCGGCAAGACGGCCGAGGAGATCGTCGCGGAGGGCGCCGACCCGAAGGTGGTGCCGCACAAGGTGATGCCGGGCAATCGCCCGAGCACGACCATCCTCGCGCCACAGCTGACGCCCTCGGTGGTCGGTCAGCTCATCGCCCTCTACGAACACCAGGTCTTCGTCGAGGGCAGCATCTGGGGCATCGACAGCTTCGACCAGTGGGGCGTCGAACTCGGCAAACAGCAGGCGCTGGCGCTCGCTCCCTTGCTCACCGCCGCCGAAGACCCGGCACCGCAGGACGATTCGTCCACGGACGCGCTCATCCGCTGGTATCGCGCCAACCGCTGATCAGTCGTGCCCGTCCTGGCGGGGACCGTCGCCGGATCCGGGCTTCGTGTCGTCCGAGGGCGGCGCGTTGTCCGGTCGACGCGCCGCGGCCGCCTCCAGCCGCCGGGCGACGCCGGTGGAGACGATCGCCAGCAAGCTGCCGATGACGACGAGGTCGAAGACGATCTGCACCATGGTGGCGATGCGCGCGGCCTGGCCGACGGCGTAGACGTCGCCGTAGCCGACCGTGCCCAGCGTGACGATGGTGTAGTAGAGCGCGTCCGTGCGGGTCGACAATCCCTCGAACTGGCCGGGGTAGTGCACCCCGAGCCGGTAGTAGAACAGCGCGAAGAACATCGCCACCACGCACAGCAGCAACAGCACGCCGTCCACTCGTCCGCCGGTCACATGTGGCGCGCGCAGGTAGCGCTCGATGCGGCGCACCGTCAGCCAGATGAGCCCGCCGATGCCCGCTAGGAAGGCCACCAGCCCGAGGATTCGGCCCGGCCAGTCGGGAGTCGCGGCCCAGTCGATCGGGACGCCGTAGTAGAACAGGAGCACGCACAGCAGCACGGCGGCGGTCCGCAAGGCGTGCACTCTCCCCGAAACCCGATGCGACTCCGTCATGGGTCCATGATCGGCGCGGTGGGATGGTCGGTGCCTCACCCACGCCGGGCGATTCGCGGGACTTTGCCGCATGGACGCCCCCTCGACGTCCAGCTGCTCTCGGTGCGCACGGCAATCAGCGGCAACGACTCGACTCCCACGTCACGAAGTTCCGTCGCGCAGACCGGGCAGGCCGGAGATCAACCGACGACGAAGTAGCGCCCGTCTTTCTCGCGCAGCACGAGGTCGGCGCGCTCGCGGGTCGCGCCGACGAGGTCGGCATTGCGCAGGTCGCTGTCCCTCACCTTGATCCTGGCCGCCTCCGCCGGCTTCCCGCCGCGCAGATGCCGTTCCAGCAGACGCTCTTCCAGCACCTCGCGGTCGGCGTCGAGGTACCAGCATTCGTCGAGTTCCGCGCGGACGGCCGACCAGCCGTGCCCGTCGACGTCGTCGAGCAGCAGGTAGTTGCCCTCGGCGACGGCGACCGGCTGATCGGTGAAGACCACGCCCGCGGGGGTCGGCTCGTCCGTGGCGCGGTCGAAGGTCGGCCACGGCACCGGTGTGCCGCGCGGGGTGGCGCGCAGGCGGCGCAGGTTGTCGACGAAGCCCGCGACGTCGAAGGTGTCCGGCTCGCCCTTGCGGGCCTGGCTGCGCGCCGCGCGGAGCCGTGCGTTGGACAGGTGGTAGCCGTCCATCGGCGCGATCTCGGCGGCCGGGAATGCGTCGCGAAGCAGCACCGAGAGCGTGGACTTCCCGGCTCCGGGCGGTCCCGCGATGCCGAGCAGATACCGCCGCTCCGGACGCTCGGCCGCCCGATCCAGCACCCTGCGCACCAGCCGGTGCAGCGGAACCTCGACCTCGCTCACCGCGGTGACACTACCGAGCGACGGTCACCCGGCGAAGGCGCGTTCGATGATGGCGCCGGTGTCGACGCCGGTCGGCAGGGTCCCGAAGGCGATGCCCCAGTCGTCGCCGAGCCGGGTGGCGCAGAACGCGTCGGCAACCGCGGGGTGACCGTGGCGAACCAGCTGCGCGCCCTGCATGACCAGCGCCATCAATTCCACGACGCGGCGGGCGCGGTATTCGATGTCGCTGAGGTCGGCCAGTTCCTTGCCGATCTTGGCGATGGCGTCGTCCAGGCGCGGGTTCGCGCCCTTGGCCATCGTGATCTCGTCGAAGTAGGCCTCGACGGTCTCCGGCTGACGGCCCATGGCGCGCAGCGCGTCCAGCGCGGCCACATTGCCCGAGCCTTCCCAGATCGACATCAGCGGCGCCTCGCGATAGAGCCGCGGCATCCCCGATTCCTCGGCATATCCGTTGCCGCCCGAGCACTCCAGCGCCTCCGCGGCGTGCGACGGAGCCCGCTTGCACACCCAGTACTTGGTGACCGCGAGAGCGATGCGGCGCAGCGCGGCCTCGGCGGGATCGCCGCTCGCCCGGTCCGTCGCGCCGGCAAGGCGCATCATCACGGTGGTTGCCGCGTCGGATTCGATCACCAGGTCGGCGAGCACGTTGCGCATGGCGGGCTGGTCGATCAGCTTGGCGCCGAACGCCGCTCGGTGCCTGGCGTGGTGCACGGCGTGGACGGTGCCCGCCCGCATGTTGGTTGCCGAGCCGATCACGCAGTCCAGGCGGGTCATGTTCACCATCTCGATGATGGTCTTGACGCCCGCGCCTTCCACGCCGACCAGCCAGCCGGTGGCGTTCTCGTACTCGATCTCCGAGGAGGCGTTGGACTTGTTGCCCAGCTTGTCCTTGAGCCGTTGGATGCGAATGGGATTGCGGGTGCCGTCCGGCAGGACACGGGGCAGCAGGAAGCAGGACAGGCCCGCAGGCGCCTGCGCCAGCGTCAGGAACATGTCCGACATCGGCGCGGAGGTGAACCACTTGTGCCCGACGATGCGGTAGCTGCCGTCCGGCTGCGGGGTCGCGGTGGTGGTGTTGGCCCGCACATCGGAGCCGCCCTGCTTCTCCGTCATCGACATGCCCGCGATCAGCCCGGCCTTGGTGGACGGTTCGCGCAGCCCGAAATCGTAAGTGCGCGAAGCGAGCAGCGGCTCGTAGCGCGCGGCGAGCTCGGGGTTGTGGCGCAGTGCGGGCACGACCGCGTAGGTCATGGAGATGGGACACATGTGCCCCGCCTCGGCCATGCCCCAGGTGTAGAACTTCGCGGCGCGGGCGGTGTGCGCGCCGGGCCGGTCGTCGGTCCACGGCGAGCCGTGCAGACCGTGCTCGACCGCCACCCTCATCAGATCGTGCCAGTGCGGGTGGAACTCGACCTCGTCGACGCGATGGCCGTAGCGGTCGTGGGTGTGCAGCACCGGCGGGTACTCGTTGGCCAGCCTGCCCCACTCCTGCGCCGCGAAACCGCCTGCGAGCCTGCCGAGTTCGCGGACCTCGTCCTCGGCCCAGCCCGCGCCCTCGCGGTGCAGGCCCTCCAGCAGCGCCGGGTTCTGCGCGGCGTCGAAGGGCACGATGTTCGGGACCTGGTTGAAGACCTCATGCGTCTGCATCGGACACTCCTGTTTCTTCGGCGCTCGCCGGCGGCCGCACGCCGAGCGCACGGATCGCGAAGGTGACGAGTTGGGGGACAACGGATTCGGCGTGCGGCTCGGTGGCGAGCGGACCGACGAGCACCTCGCCGATGGCGCCGACCAAGGCGGCGGCGCTGGTGCGCGGGTCCTGCGCGGACAGTTCGCCGTGCGCGACACCGTCGGCGACCGCGGATTCGAAGGCCTCGGCGAAGGCGCGGCGGAAATGCAGGCGCTCGGCGTCGACCACCGTATCGACCGGCTCGACGAGCAGCACGTAGGCGAGCTTGGGGTTTTTCATGGCGCGCCCGGCGAAGGTCTCCACGGCCGCGGTCACCCGCTCCACCGCGCTGCCCTTCTCGGCCGCCGCGGTGACGGCGGCGACCTCCCTGGCGACGACGGTGCGGAAGACCGCGGTCACCAGGTTTGCCTTGCCGTCGAAGTGCTTGTACACGGTTCCAGTGGCCACTCCGGCCCGGTTCGCGACCGCGGCCATCGACAGGCCCGCGAACCCGGCCTCGGAGAGGACCTTGGTCGCGGCCTGCACGATCAGCTGCTCCTGAGCGTCCAGGCGGGCCTGGACGGCAGGGGTCCTGCGGTACGCCACGAAAGAAGTGAATCATGGATTCACTTCTTCACACAAGGGCCGGGCCGTCGTATGGTCGAGAACGTGAGCCATCCATACAGCACCCCCGCCGCGGCGGGGACGGCACTCGAGAGGGGGCGGCAGTGAGCGTTCGTGTCGAGAAGAACGGGCCTGTGACGACGGTGATCCTGCACCGGCCGCAGGCGCGCAATGCGGTGGACGGGCCGACCGCCCTGGCACTGGCCGACGCCTTCCGCGAGTTCGAGGCCGACTCCACCGCGGCCGTCGCGGTGTTCTGGGGCGACGGTGGCACCTTCTGCTCGGGCGCCGATTTGAAGGCGCTGGGGACGGAGCGGTCCAACCGCACGGACGAGGACGGCGACGGCCCGATGGGCCCGACCAGGATGACACTGTCCAAACCGGTGATCGCCGCGATCTCCGGCTACGCGGTGGCGGGCGGACTCGAGCTCGCGCTGTGGTGCGATCTGCGAGTTGCCGAGCAGGACAGCACCTTCGGCGTCTTCTGCCGCCGCTGGGGCGTGCCGCTCATCGACGGCGGCACGGTCCGGCTGCCGCGCATCATCGGTGCGGGCCGCGCCATGGATCTGGTGCTGACCGGCCGGGCCGTCGGCGCGCCGGAAGCACTCCGGATGGGCCTGATCAACCGCGTCGTGCCGACCGGCGAGGCGCGCAACGCCGCCGAGGCACTCGCGGCCGAACTCGCCGTACTGCCGCAGACCTGCCTGCGCTCGGACCGGATGTCGCTGCTCGAGCAGGACGGCATGGACGAGGACGCGGCCATCCGCAACGAATTCCGGCACGGACTCTCCGCCCTGGCCGACGGCGCGCTCGACGGCGCCCAGCGTTTCGCCGCGGGCGCGGGACGACACGGAGCCTCCGGCTGAGAATGGACCGCCTCGGCGTCGTCGACGAGATCTTCCTGCGCACCCACCGCGGGCTCGGCACCCCCATCGCCCTCCAGGGGTTGTGGCGGACCTTCGACCGCATCGAACCCGCTCTGCTGCAACAGATTCACGACGCACTGCGCTCGGGGCCGTTGGGGCGCAGGGTGGTTCGTCCACATGTTCCCGGTGCGCGTCGCGGTTGGCGGATGAACACCCGAGCCCATCCCCTGGTTTTCCTCGAAGATCCGCTTCAGGTCCCCGAGTTGTTGCCGTGGGCGGATGGGCTTGGGGCGGAACTCGATCCGGAGTTCGGGCCGGGTTGGCGTCTCGCCGCGGCCTGGCTCGCGGATGGTGGGTCGGTTGTGGTGCTGACGTGTTCGCATGCGTTGGCGGATGCGCGGGGGCTGGTGCACGCGGTGGATGTTGCGCTGCGAGAGGTTGGCGTGGCGGAGGCGGCAGCCGATACCCGGGCGGGGTCCGCGGGTGCTGGTCAGGCCAGTGGCGCGAGCACGAATACCGATCGGCTTCCCGGTCCGGCTGCGGCCGAGGCCGGTTCGCAGCAGCCGGGAGTCGCGGTAGACCCGGCCGCGGAACCGAGCTCGGCCCGGCCGACAGCTGCTCGCGAGTCCGATTGGGCGGACGCGTTCCGCCAATGGTCGATCGTCGTGAGTGGCACGATCAGGGCGCTGCGCCAGGGCATTCCGAAACGTCCCGTGTCCAGCGCGCCGGTGCGCGCGGGCGGGCACGAACTGCGCGTGCACAGTGCGGTGGTGCAGTTCGGCGCCGCCGAATGGGACAGGGTGGCGGAGGAACACGGCGGCACCGCGAACAGCCTGTTCATCCACTTGGTCGCGGACCTGCTGTGGGGCATCGGGTTTGCCGATCCGACGATCGGAGCGAGCCTCCCGGTGGACACCCGCGACGAACCACGCGTCGACAACGACCTCGCGATGACCGAGATCGTCGTCGACCGCACCGACACCCCCGCGACCCTGCGCACGAAGGCCCGCGCCGCGTACGAACGCCGGATGTCCAGCCCCGGCGGCATGCCCGAGCAACTGCTCCAGGTGATCCCCGACCGCTGGGCCTACACCCTGTCCAAGGGCGCGGGCGAACGAGACATCCTGTGCTCCAACATCGGAACCCTGCCCAACTCCCTCCGCACCCTCGGCACCCACCCCTGCACCGGCGTCGCCGCCCGCGCCATCCACCCCGGCCTCACCCCCGCCCACCTCCCCCGCACCCGCCTCTCCGGCTACCTGTGCCGCAGCGGCGAGGACTACATCCTGTCCCTGACCGGCCTGGACCCCGCCATCGAATCAGGCACGGCACTAACCGAACTCGCCGTCGAAACCGCCGCCCGCCTTGGACTCGACGGCACCTCGTGGTGACCCACGAGCCCAGCCTCACCCCCGCCCACCTGCCACGACCCGCCTAACCAGCTACCTACGCCGCGGCGTCCAGCCCTCGGCCTGCCTGGACGCCGCCATCGAATCCGCCAGGGACCTGTGCGAACTCGCCGTCGCGGCCGCCGACCACCTCGGGCTCGACGGCACCTCGTAGTGACCCACGACCGCAGCCTTATCGCTGCCCGCCGCCTGGCGGGCTACCTGCGCCGCCGCAGCAATAACCCCATCGGCGTCCGTGGACGGACTCGACCCCGCCATCGAATCAGGCACGGCGCTGGCCGAATTCGCCGTCGAAGCCGCCTCCCGCCAGGGGCTCGACGGCACCTCGTGGCGACCTGCCTGGCACCCGCCAACGCTTCCGATCCCACCCGCCGCTCAGCTACGCGGTAGGCGCTTGTCCTAATGCTCCGGCGGCGAAGACCACCCGGCCATCGACGGACCTGACGCCCAGGCGGCATGCGCGCATCAGGCCCCCTCTCGGGCCAGTCCGTTCAACAGCGCGCGCAGACTCCAGGCGAACTGTTCGGAACCGATCCACTGCGCCATCAGGTCGCGGCTCTCGTGGGTGTGCGGCCAGTGTTCGGCGGGGATTTCCTCGAGGGCGGCGCGACGTTGCGCGATGCGCTCGGATTCGGGCGGCAGCGGCGGGCGGCCGTCGGTCTCGGCGACCTCCATCGCGATCGCGCCGATCACCTGCACCATGAGGGCATAGGCGGCACGCGCTCGGCGGTCCGGGGACAGGCCGCCCCTGGCGAGACAGGTCAGCAGCGCTTCGCCGACGTCGCGCGCCGCGGCGCCGTCCATGGGCGCGGTCATCATCAGCGCCGCGACCGCCGGGTGTTCCAGCACGCGACGGCGCAGTTCGACGGCGAATTCGATGATGGCCGAACGCCATTCGACGGCGGGATCGGAGAGCACCGTCAGTGGCACCGCGCCGAGCACCCGTTCGATCACCGCGCGCTCGAGGTCCGCGCGGCTCGCGACGTAGGTGTAGACGGCGTTCGGGTTCACCCCGAGCCGCCCCGCGACCGCCCGGATGGAGACCGCCGCCGCACCGCCCTCGTCGAGCAGGAGCAACGCGGCGTCCACCACCTGAGCCTCGGTGAAGGACCGGCGCTCGGGGCGGATCCTGCGCTCCCCCTGGGGCATTGACTTCGCTGCGGACACGCGCTTGACTGTACCGCGTACAGCTAGCTGTACTCCGTACAGCCAGAATGGAGTGAATCGTGCCCACCAGGCCTTGGCCGACCATCGCCCTGCTCGTCGCCGCCCCCGTCGCCCTCAACGTCGCCTTCCTCGGGTTGGGCGCCGTCTTCGACTACCCTGACGTGTTGCAACAGCCCGCCCCGGAAGTGCTCGACCTGTTCCGCGCGAACCAGCTCGCGGTGGTCACGTGGTTCACGGTGCTCGCCGCCGCTGCCCTCGCGCTCGCCCCGCTCGCGATGCTGATCGGCCGACTCGACCGTTCGGCCACCATGCGCCGCGCGGTCCACGTCGGCGTCGCGGCCGCCGTAGTCCAAGCGATCGGCCTGCTGCGCTGGCCCCTGCTCGTCCCCACCCTCGCCGACCGCGCCGCCGCCGAAGGACCCGACTCCTCCGCGGTGCACACCTTCGAACTACTCGGCACAATCCTGGGCACCGCACTCGGCGAAACCCTGGGCTACCTGCTGACCGCCGCGTGGATCACCGTGGTCTGCCTCGCTTTACGACAGACCTTCCCCCTCTGGTTCACCACACTCGGCCACGCCTGCGCAGCCTTGATCGCGCTCGGCGCCCTCACCCCGCTCGCACTGTCGTACGTGGACACCGCCAACTTCATCGGCTACATCCTGTGGAGCGCATGGCTGGTGACCTTCGCGGTCTTGCTCGGCCGCGCCCCGAAAGTTTGATCCACACTCCGTTCCACCACATCGGCCGGAACCTCGATCCCGGCTGCCAGGTCCGGCGAATCGATCGGCGCGTCCCACACCTGCCGCAGGGGCAGCACACCCGCCCACGTCGGACTGTCTGCATCGGCCGGATCGTCGCGCGGCCCGCCCTCACGGACCTTGACCGACGCCTCGGTCAGGTCGAGCGCCAGCACCATGGTGGCGGCGAGTTCCTTCTTGTTCGGCGGGCGCACCCGGTTCCAGGAGCCGGGGGCGGCGTGCTCGACGATCACGCGCAGGGCGTGCATGCGCGCGTCGGAGTCGGTCAGTTCGACCGCGCGGCCGTGCATGACCGCCGAGCGGAAGTTCATGGAGAAGTGCATGGCCGAGCGCGCGTAGACGATGCCGTCGACATGCGTGACCGCGACGGAGATGTCGTCGGCCAGTGCGGCGCGCATATTGCCCGCGCCGGTCGATCCGTGCAGGTAGAGCGTGTCGCCGTCGCGTCCGTACGCGGTCGGCAGCACCACCGGGCTGCCGCCGAGGAGGACGCCGAGGTGGCAGATCAGACCGGCGTCGAGCACCGCATCCAGTTCGGCGCGGTCGCTGCGGCCGCGTTCTTTCTCCCGGGTCAGCGTGCTGCGCGGGGTCGGCGACAGGGGCGGGCGGGCGCTGGTCGAGTGCGTCATGAGATCAGCGTCCGCTACGAAGTGGCATCCTGGAATAGCCAATTCATCCTGATTCTCACAGTCCAATTCGAGGTGGCCTGTTGCTCGACGAATTCCCCCTCGCGCTCGATCGAGACGCGCCCGAACCGCTGTCGGTGCAGGTGGCGGATGGCCTGCGCGCCGCGGCCACCTCCGGTCTGCTGCGCGCCTCGGACCGGCTGCCGTCGTCGCGGGCGCTGGCGCAGCGACTCGGCGTCAGCCGGACGGTGATCGCGGCGGCCTACGACCAGTTGCACGCCGAAGGCTGGATCGCGGGCAAACGGGGATCGGGCACGTACCTCACCACCGCCCCGGCCGCCGCGCCCACCCAGCACCACGTCATCGTGGACCCGCACGCCGAGGGCCCCGGCTACGACCTCGCCCCCGGCGCGCCCTGTGTGGAGGCCATCGACCGAACCGCGTGGCGCCGCGCCTGGCGCGCCGCCTCCGATCAGCCGCCGGTGGTGCGCAAGGACCGCGCGGGCGAACCGGAATACCGCGCGGCCGTGGCCGAACACCTGCTGCGCCACCGGGGATTGAGCGCGGGCAGCGATACCGTGGTGCTCGCCACGGCCGGAACCAGTTCCGCGGTCGGCGAACTCGCCGCCGCCCTGCTGCGACCCGGTGACGCCGTCGCCATGGAGGACCCCGGCTACCAGCGTGCGGCGGGCGCCTTTCTGGCCGCGGGCATCCGCGTGCTTCCGGTGCCGGTCGACGCCGAGGGTCTGCGCGTCGAGGACCTGCCGCGCGAGGTGAAGGCGGTGTATTGCACTCCGGGGCACCAGTTTCCGCTCGGCGCGCTGCTGCCCGCGGCCCGTCGCGTGCAGCTTGTCGAATTCGCCAGGCGGGCGGGCATATTCGTCATCGAGGACGACTACGACGGCGAATTGCGCTACGACACCGCGCCGCTGCCGCTGCTCGCCGCGATGGCTCCGGACGTGATCGTGCACCTCGGCACCACGAGCAAGATCCTCTCCCCCGTCCTCGGCGTCGGCTGGCTGGTCGCCGCCCCGTGGGTGGCCGCTGCGGTGCTCGCACATCGCGACCGCACCGGCACCTCGCCGAGTCCCGCGGGCCAGCGTGTCCTCGTCGAATTGGCCGCGCACGGTGACCTGGCCCGGCACCTGCGCAGGCTGCGGCGCGCGCTCCCGCCGCGCAGGGAACTGGTCGTCACCGAGCTGCGCCGCCGCGGGTTGACCGTGCTCGGTGACGACGCGGGCTCGCACGTCGTGGTGCCGCTGCCGACAGCGGAGGCCGAACAGCGCGCGGTCGACACGGCTGCCGCTCATGGCGTCGTCCTTGACGGGCTGTCCAGGCATCACCTCTCGTCCCAGCAGGACACGAGATCCACGCCGCCGAGCAGCTTCGGCATCGCGCTCGGGTACGCGGCGCCGGGCTCGCGCGACCTGCGCGCGGCCGTCCCGATAGCCGCCGAGTGCCTGGCCGAGGTGGCCTGCGGCGATCCGGCCCCCTGACCGTCCGCCGGCCGCACTGTCTCATTGCGGGCAACCGAACCGACCCGGCCCGGTCGTAGCATGGTGCATGACCGCACCCGGTCACTGCACGCCCTGCCGTATACCTCCGAGTATCGAAGTGGTGACTCATGACCGAACAGGACATCCTGGAACGCATCAAGCAACTGGTCGACGACGAGCACAAGCTGCGCTCGAAGGCGACCTCCGGCGACGTGGACCCGGTGACCGAACGGCAGCGGCTCGCCGAGCTGGAAGTGATGCTCGACCAGTGCTGGGACCTGCTGCGGCAGCGCAGGGCCAGGATCTACGCGGGCGCCTCCCCCGACGACGCGCAGGTCAGCTCGCCGCGCCAGGTCGAGGGCTATCTGCAGTGAGCTCCGACCCGTCCGCCGAATACGACGTCATCGTGATCGGCGGCGGCCCCGCCGGGGAGAACGCCGCCGCCTACGCGATCGCGGGCAGCGAACGCACCGCCGCCATCGTCGAGCGCGAACTGCTCGGCGGCGAATGTTCGTATTGGGCCTGCATGCCGAGCAAGGCACTGCTGCGTCCCGGGCATCTGCTGGCCGCCGTCCGCGCTGTGCCGGGAATCGATGCGAAGGACTTGGACGTCGAGGCCGTGCTCGCCCACCGCGATCGGATCGTGCACGACCACGACGACACCGGCCAGGTCGAGTGGGCCGAACAGAGCCGCATCGAGGTGATCAAGGGCGCGGGCCGGCTCGCGGGGGAACGCTTGGTCGAGGTCGGCGGTCGCACGCTGCGCGCCAGGCACGCGGTGGTGCTGGCGACCGGAACCCGGGCCCGCATCCCCGATGTGCCCGGCCTGCGCGACGCCCTGCCGTGGACCTCGCGTGACGCGACCAACCTGCACGAGGTCCCGCGGCGCGTGGTGCTGATCGGCGGTGGCGTGGTGGCCTGCGAATCGGCGACCTGGCTCGCCATGCTCGGCGCCGAGGTCACCCTGCTGGTGCGCGGCAAGGCGCTGCTCGGCAACGCCGAGCCGTTCGCGGGCGAGCGGGTCGCGGGTGCGCTCGCCGAGGCGGGCGTCCAGGTGCTGTTCGAGACCGAACCGGCGCGCGTCACGCGCTCGGAGCCGAAGGACACCGGCGAGGGCCGGATCCACGGCGGCGCCGTCACCGTGGAGACGCGCGGCGCGCACACCGGCTCGATCGAGGCCGACGAGATCGTGGTCGCGGCCGGGCGCGGACCGGCGACCGCCGAACTCGGGCTCGCCGCAGTCGGATTGGCGGACGGCTACGTCGAGGTCGACGACCATTTGTCCGCGCGCGACGTACCCGGCCAGTGGCTGTACGCGGTGGGCGACGTGAATCACCGTGCCGCACTGACGCATATGGGCAAATACCAGGCCAGGGTGTGCGGCGACGTGATCGCTGCGCGCGCCGAGCAGCGTCCGCTCACCGGCGCGCGCTACGCCGCGACCGCCGACCACGAGCAGGTCCCGCAGGTGGTGTTCACCAGCCCCGAGGTGGCCTCGGTCGGCCTCACCGAGTCGGCAGCCCGCCGCGCGGGCTACCGCGTCGACACCGTGGAAATCGATATCGCGGTCGCGGGCTCCTCGCTCGCCCGCGAAAACTATTCGGGCCGAGCCAAAATCGTCATCGACACCGCCGCCGACACCCTGCTCGGCGCGACCTTCGCCGGACCGGAGATCGGCGAACTGCTGCACGCCGCCACCATCGCGGTGGTCGGCAAGGTCCCGCTCGACACCCTGTGGCACGCCGTGCCCGCATACCCGACGGTCAGCGAGATCTGGTTGCGCCTGCTGGAGGCTCGCCGCCGGTGACACGGCATGGCCGAGAACGAAATTCGGCTCAGGTCAGGGTCGGAACGCGAATGCCCTTCCATGCCAATCGTTTCGCGCCCTCCGGGTCGTATTCGAGCCGGGTCGGGTGATCGATGATCAGGGTTGCTCGGCTGGTCTCGGTGTAGACGGGCCAGGACGGCAGCGGTACGCCGGTGCGGGCGAACGATATCCAGTTGTCCTGGAACTGATCGGTCACCGCGAGCAGGCCGCGGCGCCCGCCGGCCGCGGTGAAGGCGCGCCCAATTGGGCTGTCGGCGGCGCCGAAAACCGGGATCAGATCGATGGCGTGCGTGGCGCCGACGCCGGCGAGTCGCAGTGCGCGCGGGGCGAAGTCGTAGCGGTAGGCATAGGTCGGGGCGTAACGGCTGTGTCCCTCCATGACCGTGACGGAGGGACGCCAGAACACATAGTCACCGCCCATGCGCACCGCGACCGACGGCTGCGGGTAGCCCGGGTAGGCCGCCGTGACCCGGGCCTCGGTGTCCGCACCGGCGCGTTCGAATATCTTGTGCAGGCGAGCCGGATTGGTGGGCAGCATGTCGGCGAACCGCGCGAACAGCGCCCCCTCTTCGCGATTGGTGCCGATGATGAGCGGCACTCGGTGCGCGGTGCCGTCGGAGATCGCGTCGACCGGGGAGTGCGGCAAGTATTCGCCGTCTATCACCGGGCAGATGGGAAACAGGCCAGGCAGCTCGCTCAATACCGCCCTGCTCGTGCGGTCGACGGCCTTACGGATGTCGTTGGCGGGCGCCTCGATCAGGGCGCGGGCCGCGTCGGCGGGATCGGCGCCCAAGGCGTCGAGGCAGCGGCGGGCGAAGGTCGCGGCGTCCTCGGCGTTCAATGCCCAATCGGCGGGCGGGCTCTGGGCGATGCCGCGGTGGAACAGTCCGCGCGCGGCGGGGGTGGCGAGCAGCGCGAGCACGGCGTGCGCGCCCGCGGATTCACCGAAGATCGTGACGTTGTCCGGGTCGCCGCCGAACGCGGCGATATTGCGCCGCACCCATTTCAGCGCCGCGACCTGGTCGCGCAGGCCGAGGTTCGAGTCGAAGGGCCGCTGCGGCGTGCCGAAGCCGCTGAAGTCGACATAGCCGAAGGCGCCGAGCCGGTAGTTCAGCGACACGACGACCGCATCGCCGCGCAGCGCGAGCCGGGAGCCCGAATAGAGCGTCAGCGCCGAGGTGCCGATCAGGTAGCCGCCGCCGTGGATGAACACCAGCACCGGTCGCGGGCCCGCGGACGGCGCGGCGGGCACGGTGACGTTCAACGTCAGCGAGTCTTCGCTGGTCGGCTGGTAGGTCCGCGGTCCGATGCGGGCGCCCGCCCGGTGCTGCATGGACGCGGAACCGAACTCGGTGGCGATGCGCACTCCGGTCCACGGTGGCACCGGTTGCGGAGCGCGAAATCGCAGGTCTCCCACCGGCGGTGCGGCGTAGGGCAGTGAGCGCCAGCGCAGCACGCGGCGACCGCGGCGACCGCGGACAACACCGTCGGCGGTCTCGATGTCGATCGTTGCCACCATTGATCGATGGTAACTGGATCAGGTTCTCACCTGCGGCGAACGCTTTCGGCCATCGACCGGGCTCACTTCAACAGGCGCGACATCCGGCGGTCGGCGAGCACCTTGCCTCCGGTCTGACAGGTGGCGCAGTACTGAAAGGACCGTTCGGCGTAGGAGACCTCGCGGACGGTGTCGCCGCAGACCGGGCACGGCAGCCCGGTGCGGGCATGGACCCGCATGCCGGAGCGCTTCTCGCCCTTGAGCCGCGCCGCGTCCTGGCCGACCGAGCGCTGGACAGCGTCGGTGAGCACGGCGCGCATCGCCTCGTACAGCTGCGCGATCTTCTCGGCGGAGAGGGTCTTCGTGTTCGCGAACGGCGAGACCTTGGCGGTGTGCAGGATCTCGTCGGAGTAGGCGTTGCCGATGCCCGCCAGCAGCGACTGGTCGACGATGGCCGTCTTGATCCGCTGCGACGCGCTGTGCAGGATTTCCGCGAACTGCGGCTCGGTGACGTCCAGCGCGTCCGGTCCGAGCCGCGCGATGCCGGGCACCCTCTTCGGATCCTCGACGATGTACACCGCGAGCCGCTTCTTGGTGCCCGCCTCGGTCAAGTCGAAAGCGGGTGTGGCGCCCTCGGGCGTGAAGAAGTGCACCCGCAGCGCCAGCGGGCTCTTGCCGCCCGGTTTCGGCGGGGTCGGGCTCGGTTCGTCGATCCAGCGCAGCCAGCCGCCTCGGGACAGGTGGGTGATCAGCCAGATTCCCGAGCAGTCCATGCCGAGGAACTTGCCCCAGCGATCGGCGCCGGTCACGTCCCGCCCGGACAATGCCGTCACCGGAGGATCGAACGTCTTGACCGCACTGAGCGCCGCGACGTCGACACGCCCCACCACCGCGCCGACCGCGTGTTCCCGCAGGAACTGCGCCAACGCCTCCACCTCCGGTAGCTCGGGCACGCGTCCCAGGCTACTAGGGACCACCGACAGCGCGGCCGACGAACGATCAGTCGCGGCGCAGCAGATAGATGTCCATGATCCAGCCCTTCTCGGCGCGCAGCCCGGCCCGCCGCCGCAGGATCTCCGCCTCCACCTCGCGCAGCGGACCCGCGACGAGCGTCTCGTCTGGCATGCCGAGGTAGGCGCCCCACCAGATGTGCACATCGGCGCCGGGCACCTCGGTGAAGGAGCATTCGCCGTCCAGCATGACCAGCGTCGAACCGGGACCGAGCCCCTCCTCACGCAGCCTGCGGCCGGTGGTGACGTGCACCGGTTCACCGATTCGGTGCAGCACCATGCGGTGCCGCGCGGCCAGCGCCTGCGCACTGGTCACCCCGGGGATCACCTCGTAGTCGAAGGTGGTCCGCCCGCTGTCGAGCACGAGCTCCACCATGCGCAGGGTGCTGTCGTAGAGCGAAGGATCGCCCCACACCAGGATCCCGCCGACGCCCTCCTCGGCCGCGAAAGCCTCCGCGAGCCGCGTGGCACGGCGCTCGTGCCAGTCCGCGACGACGCCGCGATAGTCGGCGGGATCGCGATCGCGCGGCGGATCGGTGATCTCCACGACCCGGTACGGCCGCTCGACGTGTTCGGCCAGGATCGTGGTCCGCACGTCGAGCAGCTCCTGTTTCTCGACGCCCTTGGCGATCACGAAGAACGTGTCGACCTGCCGCATGGCCTTGATCGCCTGCACGGTCACCTGGTCCGGGTCGCCCGCACCGATGCCGATCACGAAGAGCTTGCGCATGCGCGTGAGCTTGCCAGCATCCCGACTCCGGGCGGCAATCCAGGCGGTGGTCCGCGCGAGCCCGACAGTAAGCTTGCCACTCGTGGCGACGGATACGCAGTACGAGGATTTGCTCCGGCTGGTGCTGGAGACCGGGACCGCGAAGGCGGATCGCACCGGCACCGGCACCCGCAGCGTGTTCGGCCATCAGCTGCGCTACGACCTCGCGGCGGGCTTCCCGCTGATCACCACCAAGAAGGTGCACCTCAAGTCGATCGTGTACGAGCTGCTGTGGTTCCTGCGCGGCGACTCCAACGTCGGCTGGCTGCGCGAGCACGGCGTCACGATCTGGGACGAGTGGGCCGACCCGCGGGGTGAACTCGGCCCCGTCTACGGCGTGCAGTGGCGTTCCTGGCCGACCCCCGACGGCGCGCACATCGACCAGATCGGCCAGGTGCTCGACACCCTGCGCACCGACCCGGATTCGCGCCGCATCATCGTCTCCGCGTGGAACGTCGGCGAGCTGGACAAGATGGCGCTTGCCCCGTGCCACGCGTTCTTCCAGTTCTACGTGGCCGACGGCAAGCTGTCCTGCCAGCTCTATCAGCGCAGCGCCGACCTGTTCCTCGGCGTGCCGTTCAACATCGCCAGTTACGCGCTGCTCACCCACATGGTGGCGCAGCAGACCGGGCTGGAACCCGGCGACTTCATCTGGACCGGCGGCGACTGCCACATCTACGACAACCACGTCGATCAGGTCACCGAGCAGCTGGGCCGCGCGCCGTACCTGTTCCCCGAGCTGCGCCTTCGCCGCGCGCCGAGCCTGTTCGACTACACCTACGAAGACGTGGAAGTCGTTGGCTACCAGCACCATCCGGCGATCAAGGCGCCGGTGGCGGTATGAGTTCGGCGCTGCGCACCCGCGCCATCGGCCTGATCTGGGCGCAGACCCCCGACGGCGTGATCGGCTTCGAGAACACCATTCCCTGGCGCGTCCCCGAGGACATGGCCAACTTCCGCACCGTGACCTGGGGCCACCCGGTGATCATGGGCAGGCGCACCTGGGATTCGCTGCCGCCGAAGTTCCGCCCGCTGGCCGGGCGCCGCAACATCGTGGTCACCAGGCAGCCGAACTGGTCGGCGCCGGGCGCCGAACGCGCCGGTTCGCTGGCCGAGGCGCTGGAGCTGAGCGCGCCGGATTCGGTGTGGATCGCGGGCGGCGGCGAGATCTACCGCACCGCCATGGATTTCGCGACCGAACTGGTGGTGACCGAAGTGGAGATCAGCGTTCAGGGCGACGCGCACGCCCCCGCGATCGGTCCGGAATGGCACGCCGATGAGCCGGAGCCGTGGCGCACGTCCACCACCGGTCTGCGCTTTCGCATCCGCCGGTATCTGCGCCGCGCCGCGGTCTGATCGGACCCGCCCGGCAACACGCCGGGTACGGGCAGGCCCGGCAAACCGGGCACGCGGACGGCCCAGGTCGGGCATACTCCTGGATATGCGGCGGCGCGGACCATCGTCCGCCCGAGCGCACCGAGCCGGTGACACCAGCCCTGCACCGGCGGATGTGACGCGAAAGGCAGTCCATGGACAAGAAATCCCTGACCGCGGTCGCTCGTCAGCAATTGAAATTGGCCGCAACTGCCACCAGCGGGCGCAGCTCGCAGACCATCTTCGGCGGCCACGCCCAAACGCTGCGTCAGACCGTCGTCGGCCTCACCGCGGGCCAGAGCCTGGCCGAACACGACAACGCGGGCGACGCCACCCTGCTGGTGCTCACCGGCACCCTGACCTTGATCAGCGGCGCGAACGAATGGAAAGGCTCGGCGGGTGACCTGCTCGTCGTCCCCAAGGCAAGGCACAGCGTGAAAGCGGTCGACGACGTCGCATTCCTGCTGACGGTCGCGAAGTAGGCCGCCTCCCCACAGCCCGCCCATCCGCGCACGCTCAGAGCAAACGCGCCTTCCTCGCACTCCCAACCACCCACGGAGCGAGCCCGACGAGCGACCGTTCGCGGCCGTCTCGCTTCCCAGCGGTCGAAGCGCATGCGCCGCAGGCGCGAGTCTCGACCGCTGGGAAGCGAGACATAAGGGCCGCGAACACGCGCGCGCCAGCGCGCCAATAGACTCCGCTCATGGGTGAGCCGCAGCCGATCCTTGAACCGCTCACGCCGGCCGCGATCTTCCTCGTCGCCACCATCGACCATGGCGGAGAAGCGGCGGTGCGTGATCTGCTCGCCGATCTGCCGGGTTTGCGCCGTTCGGTCGGTTTCCGGTTACCGGGCGCCGGGTTGAGCTGTGTCGCCTCGATCGGCTCGGACGCGTGGGACCGCCTGTTCGCCGGGCCGCGGCCCGCCGAGCTGCATCCGCTGCGTGAGTTCGTCGGCGCGCACCATCGGGCGCCCTCCACACCGGGCGATCTGCTGTTCCATATCAGGTCCGAGGTGCACGACGCCTGTTTCGAGCTGGCGATGGTGATCGGCGATCGGCTGGCGGGCGCCGCGACCATCGTCGACGAGACCGTCGGCTTCCGCTATTTCGAGCAGCGCGACCTGCTCGGTTTCGTGGACGGCACCGAGAATCCCGAGGGCGCGTCCGCGGTCGGCGCCGCGCTGATCGGCTCCGAGGATCCCGAATTCGCCGGTGGCAGTTACGTGATCGTGCAGAAGTACCTGCATCCGCTCGACGAGTGGCGCGCGCTGACGGTCGAGGAGCAGGAGAAGGTCATCGGCCGCACCAAACTGGACGATTTCGAGCTCTCCGACGAGGACAAGCCCGCGAATTCGCATGTCGCGGTGAACACCGTGGTCGACGCGGACGGCACCGAACGCCAGATCGTGCGCGCCAACATGCCGTTCGGCAGCGTGCGCGAAGGCCAGTTCGGTACCTACTACATCGCCTACGCGGCCACCCCGAGCGTCACCGAGACCATGCTCTCGCGAATGTTCGAGGGCACCGAAGAGGCTGCCTACGACCGCATTCTGGACTTCTCCGTCGCGGTCACCGGCACGCTGTTCTTCACGCCACCACTGGATTTCTTCGACGAGCTGCCGCCTCCGCCGGACGCGGCCGCCGCGGAGACGGGCGGGGAATCTTTGCCGCCCAACGACGTTTCTATGTCCGCCGTGGCGGGCGATGGCTCACTCGGTATCGGCACGTTGAAAAGGAGCACGCTGTGAACAACCTCCATCGCGAACTCGCGCCGATCACCTCCGAGGCATGGACGGCGATCGAAGAAGAGGCGGGCCGCACCTTCAAGCGGCATATCGCGGGCCGCCGGGTGGTCGATGTGTCCGGCCCGCACGGCGCCGCCTACTCCGCCGTCGGGCTCGGCCGCACCACCGCGATCGACGCACCGGACGAGGGCGTGCAGGCGCGCCAGCGCGTCGTCGCGCCGCTGGTCGAGCTGCGGGTGCCGTTCACGCTCTCGCGCGAGGAACTCGACAACGTCGAGCGCGGCGCCAAGGACACCGATCTGGACCCGGTGAAGGAGGCCGCGCGACGCATCGCCTTCGCCGAGGACCGCGCCATCTTCGAGGGCTATCCCGGCGCGAACATCACGGGTATCCGGGCCAGTTCGTCGAACGAGGCGATCCAGGTGCCCAGCGATCCGCGCTTGGTCCCGGAGGCGGTCGCGCAATCGCTGAGCGCGCTGCGCCTGGCCGGCGTCGACGGACCGTACTCGGTGCTGCTGAGCGCCGACCTCTACACCGCGGTGAGCGAGACCTCCGACCACGGCCACCCGATCCGCACCCACATCGAGCGGCTCATCCCGGAGGGCCAGATCATCTGGGCCCCGGCCATCGACGGCGCGTTCGTGCTGACCACCCGGGGCGGCGACTTCGACCTGAGCCTCGGCCAGGACCTCTCCATCGGCTACCTCTCGCACGACGCCGAGTCGGTGCAGCTCTACTTCCAGCAGAGTCTGCAGTTCCTGGTCTACACCGCGGAGGCGGCGGTCGCGTTGCGCGCCTGACGCTGCTCGCGAGCGGTCGGTATGCCGGGCGTCTCGGCCCGGCGTACCGGGCACGCACGGCGTCACCCGCGTCGGCCCAACTGGACGAGCGGGTACGGTGAGGCCCGTAGTACGCGGGAAGCGAGACAGAATGACGATGGTGCGCGCGGGCGTGGTCCCGACTCGGCGAGCCGTGCTGTACGGCGTGCTCGGTATCGCGGTGACCGTCCTCGTGTGCGCCGCGATCGTCTCCGGTTTCGGACTGCATCGGGTGTTCACCGGCCTGCTCGCGGGCGGGATCGGCGGCATCGCCCTCCTGGTTGCGCTGTTCGGGCGGGACGCGATCGTGCTCACCGAGGGCGCCATCTACCGCCGCACGCCGTGGGCGGAATCCAGCATCGAATGGGATCGGGTGGTCGCGGGCCGATTCACCCTCGACGACCAGGCGCGCTGGTCGCTGGCCCTCGATCTGGCGGGCAGCGACGAGCGGCACGGCGAACTGGTGCTGCTGTCCATCCCGCCGGTCATTCGCCCCGTGTCGGGCGCCTATGACCTTCGCAAACGCAACCAGGTGAGGCAGATACGGGAGATGCTGCGCCACAAGCACGTTCCGGTGACCGTGCTGCCGGAGATCGCCGGTGCGCTGAGCACGCACTGGAACATCGCCCCGCCGACGCGCTGATCCCGCGCGCGTCTCAATCGGTCGCGCCCGTCGCGGCGAACACGGATGACGAGCACCACCCGCGTCGTATACGTTGACAGCTGTGTCGATGATGAAGGGCGCCAACGTGGCGGTGCCGATGTCCGCGGTCCGCATCGAGCTGGGGTGGCAATCGGGTCCGGGCGTTCCGGACGCGGACGCCTCGGCCTTGTTGCTGGTCGGCGGGAAGGTCCGCTCCGACAACGACTTCGTTTTCTACAACCAGCCGCTGCACCCGTCGGGCGCGGTCCGGCACGAGGGCAAGCAGCAGGGCCCGACGGTGCTCGACGTGCTGTCGGTGCAGCTGGCGCAGGTCGAACCGCAGGTCGAGACCGTCGTCATCGCGGCATCCTCCGACGGCGGCACCTTCGGCCAGTTCCGCGGCCTGTACGTGCGGGTGCTCGACGCCTCGAACGGCGCCGAGGTGGCACGCTTCGACAGCACCGGCGCCAGCACCGAGACCGCGTTCGTCCTCGGCGAGCTGTACCGCCGCCAAGGTGCGTGGAAGTTCCGCGCGGTGGGCCAGGGCTACGACTCCGGATTGGCCGGGCTGGCGACCGATTTCGGCATCGCCGTCGACAACGATCCGGCGCCCGCGGCGCAGCAGCAGACACCGCCTCCCGCGCCGACCCAGCAGTTCACGCCGCCGCCTGCCCAGCAGTACGCGCCGCCGCAGCAGCAACAGCCGTACGCGCCGCCCCAGCAGCAGTACGCACCACCGCCCCCGCAGCAGCAATACGCCCCGCCACCACCGCAATTCGCGCCGCCTCAGCAGCAGTACGCGCCACCCCCGCCACAGCAGCAGTACGCACCGCCGCCTGCGCAGCAGCAGTACGCTCCCCCGCCGCCTCCGCAGGGCGGCGGCGCGCCGGTGAACATGAGCAAGATCTCGCTCACCAAGGAAGCGCCCTCGGTGTCGCTCACCAAGCAGGGCGCCACCGGCGGCACCATGCGGATCAACCTGAACTGGACCAGCCAATCCCACCGCGGCGGCGGCCTGTTCGGCAGGCGGCGCGGCGGAGGCGGCCTGGATCTGGATCTCAGCTGCTTCTTCGAGCTGGCCGACGGCCGGATCGGTTCGGTGCGCTCCCTGGACCGTTCGTTCGGCGCCCTGGACCAACCGCCGTTCATCCGGCTGGACCAGGACGACCGCACCGGCGGCAGCGCCACCGGTGAAAACCTGGACATCAACCTGGATTTCACCGCCCAGTTCCGCCGCATCCTGGTCTTCACCTCGATCTACGAGGGCGCCAACGATTTCCGTGGCGTCCAGGCCACCGCGACGCTCTACCCGCTGAACTGCCCGCCGATCGAAATGACGCTCGACGGCTGCATGGACGACTCGCGCGACGCCGTGCTCGCGCACATCGAGAACATCAACGGCGAACTGGTGGTCCGCCGCGAGGGCACCTTCATCCGCCCGCCCGCGGGCCGCCCCGGCGCCGGTGTCATGGAGATCGCGCGAATGTACAACTGGGACTTCGGCTTCAAGGCGGGCCGCGGCAAGGGCTGACCGTAGCGGTCTCAGTCCTCGGCGAGCCGTTCCAAGAGAACGGCCGCGTCGCCGCGCGCCTCCTCGAGGTCTCCTGCCCAGCCGAGCATGCGCAGCGCGGCGTCGGGAATGGTCTGCTCGGCGTAGGCGGGCGCGCTGCCCTCGTCGGACCGGATGCTGATCACCGTCTCGACGAGCCGGAACGGCAGCGCTTCCGCGCCGGGGATCCCCGCCTCGCCCGCGCCTTCGATCACGGCCTCGGCCAATGTCTCGTAGTGCCCGCGCAATTCGTCGCGACGCAGGCGGAACGCCGCGAACCGCTCGGTGCGCAGCTCCGGAAGCAGGTACAGCGCACCGAGATTCCAGCGTGCCGCGCAGAGTTGCCGCACATCGAACCAGGCCAGCGCATACAGCAGGGTGGGCGCGGGCTCCGCTTCGGCGCGCAGGCGCTCGGCGAGTTCGAGTGGGGTGGCGACGGTTTCGGCGAGCAGCGCGTCGAGGATGTCGTCCTTGGCGGCGAAATGGTGGTACAGCGAGGCCTGGCGGATGCCTACGGCGTCGGCCACCGCCCTGGTCGAGGTGTTGGCGTAGCCGTTGGTGGTGAACAGCTCACCCGCCGCGTCAAGGATTTCCGCGCGCGGCGTGTGCCCGCGGCGAGGTCGCTGTTCCAGCCGGGGACGGCCCGGACCGAGGTTTGCCACCTTCCCATTCTGGCACCGTGATCCACAGCCGCGGTCCACGCCATCGGCGACCGTCATTCGACGGAGAGATTTCTGTCACTTGATAGAAACTCAGGCAACGCAGAAGTTACCGGCGTTGCCGCAAGCGATACATGGCGGACACCGAAAGCGCGACCGTGGACGTAAAACTGTCATGCGATAGATATTGGCCGCACGCCGAAGGACCCCGCTCATGGCCACAACAGTCGTCCCGCCTCCGCCCTCCGACGCCAACATCGACAGCGCCGACCTCGCCAGTTTCGGCTATCGGCCCGTACTCCACCGCAAGCTGGGCCGCTATGCCTCGTTCGCGGCGGGCTTCTCGTTCGTCTCGATTCTCACCACGATCTTCCAGTTCTTCGGCTTCGGCTATTCGTTCGGCGGCGCCGCCTTCTTCTGGACCTGGCCGATCGTGTTCGCCGGGCAGTTCCTCGTCGCGCTGAACTTTGCCGAACTGGCCGCCCGCTACCCGCTCTCCGGCTGCATCTACCAGTGGTCGCGGCGGCTGGGCGGTGAGCTCGTCGGCTGGTTCGCGGGCTGGATGATGGTCATCGCGCAGATCGTCACCGCGGCCGCGGCCGCCATCGCGCTGCAGGTGGTGCTGCCGACGATCTGGACCGGATTCCAGATCATCGGCGAGGACACCGCGCTCACCTCCCCGTCCGGCGCGACCAACGCGGTGCTGCTCGGCAGCATCCTGCTGGTCGTCACCACCACGATCAACGTCATCGGCATCGACCTGATGGCGAAGATCAACTCCATCGGCGTCACCATCGAGATCGTCGGCATCGCGGCGATCATCGGCCTGTTCTTCGTGAACAGCGAGCGCGGGCCGGTCGTCGTGCTGCAGACCGACCAGGCTGCGCCAGGGCCGTACTGGGCCGCGTTCCTGGTCTCGGGCCTGATGGCCGCCTATGTGATGGTCGGATTCGATTCCGCCGGTGAGCTTTCCGAGGAGACCAAGAATCCGCGCCGGGTCGCGCCGCGCACCATTCTCACCGCGCTGTCGGTCTCCGCGCTCGGCGGCGGGCTCATGCTGCTCGGCGCGCTGATGGCGGCTCCGAGCCTGGACGACGGCGCTCTGGCCACCGAGGGCCTCGCCTACGTCCTGACCTCCAAGCTGGACAGCCCGGCGGGCAAGGTGCTGCTCGGCTGTGTCGCCGTCGCGATCATGGTGTGCACCTTGGCGATTCAGACCGCGGGATCGCGGCTGATGTTCTCGATGGCCCGTGACGGCAAGCTGCCCTTCGCCAGGCAACTCGCGGCGGTGCATCCCCGGTACGGCACACCGGCGCTGCCCGCGGTGGTGATCGGCCTGCTCGGAATAGCCCTGCTGGTGGTCAATCTCGGCAATGCCGCGATCTTCGCGACCCTCGCCAGCGTTTGCATCGTCTCGCTGTACCTGGCCTACCTGCTGGTCACCGTGCCGCTGCTGCTGCGGCGGTGGAAGGGATGGGGCCGCACGGAGGACGTCGCGGGCGAATCGCTGTTCGCGCTGGGCCGCTTCGGGATTCCGATCAACGCCCTCGCGGTGGTGTGGGGCATCGCCATGGCGATCAACCTGGCCTGGCCGCGGGCCGAGGTGTACACGCCGAACGGCGGCGGCTGGTGGATGCGCTGGGCCGCACCGCTGTTCGTGCTCGCGGTGGTCTCCATCGGCGCGGTCGTGCACCGGTTCGTCGTTGCAGCCCCGCGCACCGAGCCGAGCGGCGAACCCGCCGGGCAACCCGCCTGACCGCGTCCATTCCGTGCGCGGCGTTCGGCCCGCCGGCCGCCGCGCACGGCTCCACTTCGAAAGGAACACGATGACCGAGCCGAGCAGCCCCGAGCACGCGGGCACCGCCTCCACCGGGGGCGCACGCGCGCACGCGCGCGCCCAGGCCGCGGCCGCGATCCTCACCCGACCCGACCTGCCCTCCGACGTCGCGCCCGCGAAGATCACCTGGTCGCAGCGCATTCCGCCGGGCGGCTACGCCACTGTCGTCCTCGGCCGCGGCACCCGCATCCGGCTGAGCGATCCCGCCGGATCCGCCTGTGCCCACGTGCTGCTGCTGCGCGCCGAGGCCCCGTGGGAGCGGCTGAATGTCGCCGATACCGTGAAAGTGCCGTGGCAGGCCTATCTTTCGGCTGGCCATCCACTGCTCACCGATCAAGGCCGGGTGCTGGCCACCGTGCTGGCCGACGGCTCGGGACACCACGACACCCTGTGCGGACCCACGCCCGAGGCCCGCGAGCTGTTGCGCCTCGCCGGCGCCAAACAGGGTCTGGCGCCGCGCGACATCGCGCCGAGCGTCTCCTTCTTCCGTGGCGTCCGGGTGGAGCCGGACGGCGCGCTCACCGCCACCGGCAGCGCGGCGGCGGGGTCGTCGGTGGACCTGCTCGTCCACCTCCCCGCGGTGCTGTTGGTGGCCAACGCCGCGCACCCGCTCGACGAGCGCGCGACCACCGACCTCGACATCGTCGCCTGGTCCGCGCCAGAAGACCTGACCGCGGCCCGCGACAGCGACCCGGAATACCAACGGGCCGTGCAGAACACCGAAGCGGCCTGGACGGCCCTGACCATGGAGCCGACGGCATGACCCTGTCCCGAACCATCGTGCTCGACGAGACCGTTCCCGCCCGCGCGCCTTGGTCGGCGATCGTCCGCGCGGGCGAGCAGCTGGAGATCATCGACCTGCACGGCAACCAGGCCGTGGACTGCCTGCTCTACTCCGCCGCCGACCACGCCGACCGCTACAGCGCCCAGGCCACCATCGTCGCCCAGCGCAACATCTTCCTGACCACGGGCAGCGTGCTGCTGACCGACGCGGGCACCGCGCTGATGACGGTGCTCGCCGACGAGGTCGGCAACCACGACACCATCGCGGGCGCCTGCTCGCAGGAGTCCAACACCCTGCGCTACGGGCATCACACCCGCCACCAGCACGCCTGCGTGGAGAACTTCCTCGCCGAGGCGATGAAATGGGGCCTCGGCAAACGGGATCTGGTGTCGAACATCAACTGGTTCATGAACGTCCCGGTGGAGCCCGACGGGACTCTCGGCATCGTGGACGGCTTGTCCGGTCCAGGCAAGAAGGTCACCCTGCGCGCCGAGATCGACACGTTGGTGCTGGTGTCCAACTGCCCGCAGATCAACAACCCGTGCAACGGTTTCGACCCGACGCCCGTGCGCATGGTGGTGTCGCGATGACCGTCGTCGAGGCCCCGTCCCGCGTTCCGAAGCCCGAGGCCGTCGAGGACGCGTCCGCCCGCGTCGAAGTAGTGCGGCCAGGAATGCTTGTCACCGTGCAGGATTGGCCGGGCCGCATCGGCTACTGGCACGTCGGTGTTCCGCCGTCCGGCCCGATGGACGACCTGTCCTTCCGGCTCGGCAACCGGGTGCTCGGCAATGCCGAGGGCGCGGCGGGCCTGGAATGTACGCTCGGCGGTCCCGCGCTCCGCTTCACCATCGCGACGTGGGTGTGCGTGACGGGCGCACCGGCGACCGTGACGGTGGACGGCGCGGCGGTCGAACAGTGGCGGACGGTCCGGGTGCCCGCGGGCGGTGTGCTGGAGATCGGGGCGATTCGCGGACCGGGCATGCGCACCTACGTGCTGTTCGCGGGCGGCATCCAGCTGCCCGAATATCTCGGCAGCATGGCCACTTTCACGCTCGGCCGGTTCGGTGGCAGCGCGGGCGCGGCACTGCGCGCCGGAGAGATCCTGCCGTTGGGCACATCGCGCGAACCTCTCACAACCGCCGTGCCTGCCGACAACCGGCCGGTGCTCACCGAGCGCTGGGAACTGGCCGTCACCGAAGGACCGCACGGCGCACCGGAATTCTTCACCCGCGCCGATGTCGACACCATCATCGGTACCGACTACGAGGTGCATTTCAACTCCGACCGCACCGGCGTGCGGCTGATCGGCCCCAAGCCGGAGTGGGCGCGCACCGACGGCGGGGAAGCGGGCCTGCACCCGTCGAACATCCACGACACGCCGTATTCGGTTGGTGCGCTGGACTTCACCGGCGATACCCCGATCCTGCTCGGTCCCGACGGTCCGAGTCTCGGCGGCTTCGTCTGTCCGGTCACGGTGGTCGCGGCCGATCGGTGGAAGCTGGGCCAGCTCAGCCCCGGCGACCGGGTGCGCTTCGTGCCGGTGCGCCGCGAACACGCCGCCTCGCTGCGCGATCTCGGCCCCGGCCGCCGCGCCGCGTGGCCTTCGGTCCTCTCCCCCGGCGGCGACGGCGACGACGGCGTGCTGCGCCGCTCCGAGGTCGACGACGAGACCGGGGTGACGTATCGCAGGGCGGGCGACGACGGCGTCCTCGTCGAATACGGCGCGATGACTTTGGATCTCGGCTTGCGGGCCCGCGTGCACGCCCTGCACCAGCACCTGCTGGCGGCGAACCCGCGCGGGATGGTGGAGCTGACCCCCGGTGTGCGGTCCTTGCAGATCCGCGTCGATCCGCACGTGCTGTCTGTCCCCAAGCTGCTCGAGCTGCTGACCGAGGCCGAGCGGGAGCTGCCCGCCGCCACGGAACTCGTGGTGCCGAGCCGCACCGTGCACCTGCCGCTCTCCTGGGACGATCCCTCGACCAGGGAGGCGATCACCCGCTACATGCACGGCGTGCGCGCCGATGCGCCATGGTGCCCCTGGAACATCGAGTTCATTCGACGCATGAACGGCCTGGCCACGGTGCAGGACGTCTACGACACCGTCTTCGGTGCGCAGTACCTGGTGCTCGGCCTCGGCGATGTGTACCTCGGGGCCCCGGTCGCCACGCCGATCGATCCGCGCCACCGCCTGGTGACCACCAAATACAACCCGGCCCGCACCTGGACGCCGGAGAACGCGGTCGGCATCGGCGGCGCCTACCTGTGCATCTACGGCATGGAAGGGCCCGGCGGCTACCAGTTCGTCGGCCGCACCACCCAGGTGTGGAATCACGCCGCCACCGAGACACCCTGGCTGCTGCGGTATTTCGACCGCATCAGCTGGTATCCCGTGAGCGCGGAGGAACTGCTCGACATGCGAGCCGATTTCGCCGCGGGCAAGGTGGAGGTGCGCGCCGAGGAGGGTGAGTTCCGGCTCGCGGACTACCGCGCGTTCCTGGACGACAATGCGGCGGCCATCGACCGCTTCCGCGCGGTGCAGGCGAAAGCCTTTGCCGCCGAGCGTGACTCGTGGAGACTCGCGGGCGAGCTCGGCGCGGACTGAGCCGCCCGGATCACCAGCCGAGCAGCTCGGCCAGGTCGATCCACTCGTCGCCCCAGCGCTGCTCGATCGCGCGGCGCTGCGCTTCGGGTTGTTCGGGTGACCAGCCGCAGCGCCGCCAGAAGGCCTCTCGATGTTCCTGCGTCATCCGCAACGGCTCGGTCATGGCGATCGCTCCTGCTCAGCGCGGTCCTGCCCTCCGATTGTGCGCCTGTTCCGGTTCTGACACGCCGGAACAGGCGCAGCGGCTTCGCTTTTCGACGCGTTCAGCGCACCTCGCGGAAGAACGCGCGCACGTCGTCGGTGAGCAGCTCCGGCTCCTCCAGCGCGGCGAAGTGTCCGCCGCGGTCCACGTCGGTCCAGCGGGTGATGGTGTTCTCCCGCTCGTCGTAGCGGCGGATGGCGACGTCGTGGGCGAACACCAGAACACCGGTCGGCACACCGGAGTTCGCCTTGGTCGCGCCCCACGGCGCGTCTTGCGCGTAGCCCACGTAGGCCGCCGAGCCCGCGGTGCCGGTGAGCCAGTACAGCATCGCGTTGGTCAGCAGGCGGTCCCGGTCGATGATCTTGTCCGGTTCCACCGCGCGCGGATGCGTCCACTCGCGGAATCTGTCCATGATCCACGCCAATTGACCGACCGGCGAATCCGTGAGCCCGTAGGCGAGGGTCTGCGGCCGGGTCGACTGGATCGCGATGTAGCCGAACTCCTCGTTCATGAACGCCTCGATCCGGCGGATCCGATCGCGCTCCAGGTCGGTCAGCTCGGCGAGCTCCTCTTCCGACAGCGGCAGCGCGGGGAACGCGCCCGCCCCGCCGTTGGTGTGCACGCCGACCACCCGGTCCGGCGCCACCCGCGCCACCTCGGGACTGACGGCCGCGCCGATGTCACCGCCCTGCACGCCGTAGCGCTCGTAGCCGAGCCTGCGCATCAATTCCGCCCAGGCGCTCGCGACACGCTCGATGGTCCAGCCGGATTCGCGCACCGGACCGGAGAATCCGAACCCGGGCAGCGCGGGAATGACGACGTGGAACGCGTCGGCGGGATCGCCGCCGTGTGCCCTCGGGTCGGTCAACGGGCCGATCAGATCGAGGAATTCGACCACCGAGCCGGGCCAGCCGTGCGTGAGCAGCAGCGGAAGCGCGTCCGGCTCGGGCGAGCGGACGTGCAGGAAATGGATGGTCTGTCCGTCGATCTCGGTACGGAATTGCGGGTGCGCGTTGAGTTCGCGTTCGGCGGCGCGCCAGTCGTAGCCGGTGCGCCAGTACTCGACCAGCGAGCGCAGCCACGCGGTGGGCACGCCGGTGTCCCATTCGTCGCCGGGCAGCGGCTCGGGCCAGCGCACCGCGTCCAGCCGTCGATGCAGGTCGTCGAGCTGTTCTTGCGGGATGTCGATGCGGAATTCGGTGATCTCGAAGGTCATGACAACCACGATAGGAACCACCTAGGACAGCTTCGGCCCTAGGTTTCGGGCAGACTTGGTTTCATGTTGGAAACCTCTGCTCGCCTGCTCCGCCTGCTGTCGCTGCTGCAGACGCCACGCGACTGGACCGGGACCGAACTGGCCGAACGCCTCGAGGTGGACGTGCGCACCGTGCGCCGCGATATCGACAAGCTGCGCGGCCTCGGCTATCCGGTACATGCCAGCGCGGGCGTCGCGGGCTACCGGCTCGGCGCGGGCGCGAAACTGCCCCCACTCCTGCTGGACGACGACGAGGCGGTGGCCGTCGCGATCGGCCTGCGCACCGCGGCGGGCGGCAGCATCGCCGGTATCGAGGACAGCTCGCTGCGCGCGCTCACCAAGCTCGAACAGGTGCTCCCTTCCCGATTGCGGCACCGCGTGCACCTGCTGCACGCGGTGACGGTCACCGTTCCCGCCGCGAGCGCCACCGTCGACCCGGACGTGCTCACCGCCGTCGCCGCCACCATCCGCGACCAGCACCGCCTGCGCTTCGACTACCGAAATCACGACGGCGCACTGTCTTTGCGCACCACCGAGCCGCATCGGCTGGTGCACACCGGCCGCCACTGGTACCTGATCGGCTGGGACGTCGACCGCCACGACTGGCGCACCTACCGCGTCGACCGGATGCACCCCCGCATCCCCACCGGACCGCGGTTCGCGCCGCGCGAGGCGCCCGACACCGATCTGGCCGGCTACCTCACCCGGGGCGTGACCACCTCGCCCTACCGCTACGCCGCCCGCGTCACGTTGCGGGTGCCCGCGGCGGTGGCCGCCGACCGCATCGCGCCGACGGTCGGCGTCATCGAACCGATCGATGCCGAAAGCTGCCTGCTGCGTACGGGTTCCAACTCCCTCGACGAGCTGGCGATATACGTGGCGCTGTTCGACTTCCCGTTCCAGGTGCACGAACCGCCCGAACTCGTCGAGCGCGTCCGCGTTCTCGCGGCGCGCTTCGCGGACGCCGTGTCCTGAAATCCGCTCACCCGCGAATGGGCGGCCGCGGCGGCATCGTGCGCTGGCCATCGACCGCTTCGGTGACCAGATCGGCCCATCGGATGGCCAGGTCGCCGACGCGCGACCATGCCCGATGCAGTTCGTCGGCGGTGTGCTCGGCCGCAAGGACTCGCTCGGCGGCCACGAGCGCGGCCGCCATGTCGTCGATGGCCCGGCCGTAGCCGGTCACCTGCGACCACGGCTGGCGCGGTTGGATATGGACGTCGATCCAGTCATCGATCGAGGTGCGCAGCTCGGCGCGGCGGGAATCGATCCGAATCTGTCCAGCGGGGTTGACACTTCGCTTCCGGTGCAGGCGGGCCAGCGCGTTCGCCCACCGCAGCACCGGATGCTCCCCGAGCCGATGTCCGGCAGCGCCGCGGAACGCTGCCGACAGTTCTCGCCATCGCGGTAGCGTCGGCCGCGCGCCATAGGAACCGAGCAGGGCGCTGTTCCTCGACCACATGGTGCCTCCTTCCTGCGACGGATGGGGCACCTCGGCGCTGTACCGGCCGCGACGGACCCGAGCCCTACACGACTTCCCGTGCGGCCGGAGCCCGTATCCGAAGCGGGATGAGCGATCGCCTGCGGTCCGGCGCCGAGGTGCACAGAGCAGGATCGCTCTCGTTCGCGCACGTCGGAGGGTATTTGCGGACTACGCTGGGCCACAGGCGGTCTACTTCGGTCTACTCGCGGTATCCGCGACGCCGGCAGGGGGCGAACGTTGATCATGCATCTCACGTGGACCGGTGCCGAGGCAACTGCCCTGCGCGAGGCACTGGGACTGACGCAGCAGCGGTTCTCATCCAAGGCGGGCATCGGATCGAGCACCGTGAAAAAATGGGCGCACCTGGGCAGTTCGATCACGCTGACCGAGCACAGCGCGGAGATCATGGAAACGCTGCTCGCTCGGGCGACTCCCGAGCAGCGAGCGCGTTTCGCCGCCGCGGTGGCGAACGATCCCGCCGGCGACGAGCGGTCGGCGGATCCGGTTGACACCCAGTGGGTTCCAGGTATGTGGACGGCCGACACGGCGCGGGTCGCCTTCGACCTGGCCGGGGAAGACTTGACGGTGGACCGTAGACAGGTCGGCCGAGCACTGCTCGGCGTCGTTGCCGGCGCGCCGCTGCTCGAACCGCTCGAGCGCTGGCTGCGACACGGCAGCACGCCCACCGTGCCGCGCCGTGCCCGTGTCGGCGTCGGTCTCCAGGAAGTCGAACAGCTGGAGAGCGCGGCCCGCGTCTTCCGCTCCTGGGACGACCAGCACGGCGGCGGACTTCGGCGCAGAGCGATCATCGGTCAGCTCGCCGAGGTGAACGACCTTCTCGGCGAAGCGCATCCACCGGAAATCCGCCGCAGGCTGGCGGGAACGATGGCGCAGCTGGCCGAGACCGCGGCCATGATGTCCTGGGACTCCGGACGACAGCGGCTCGCCCAGCACTATTACGCGCTCGCCGTCCGCGCGGCAGGGGAGGCACAGGATCCGGCGTTCGCCGCGGTCGCCTTGGCCGGAATGGCCCGTCAGCTGCTGTCGTTGGGCAGGTCCGCCGACGCACTCGAGCTCGTCCGTCTCGCGCAGGACTACTCCGCTGGTCACATCACGCCGACGACCAAGGCGATGCTCTATACGCGAGAAGCGTGGGCCTACGGGCAGCTCGAACGCCCGACAGCTTTCCGGCGTAGCAGCGACAAAGCCCGCGAAGCCTTCGAGGGCGCCCGGCCCGCCGAGGACCCGTACTGGATTCACTACTTCGATGCCTCGGAGCTGTCCGGCACGATCGGCGGCAGGCTGCTCGACATCGCCCGCCGGGATCCGTCGAGAGCTCAGGAGGCCACCGAGTACATCGGGCGTGCGATCGAGCTGCGGCGACCGAACCGGCGGCGCAGTGCCGCGCTCGACCAGCTGGGCATGGTCGAGGCGCGCCTGATCCAGGGCGAGGTCGAAGAAGCCTGCCGAGTCGGCCACGCGGCGTTGCAGGTCGTCGAGCAGACCGCGTCCGACCGCGTGGCCAAGAAGCTCGCCAGGGTGTACAAACGCACCGGACAGTACGTGAACGTCGGTGTGGTGGCCGAGCTGCGAGATCGCATGCGGCCGCTCGTCGCAGCGACAGCATAGGAAGCAGCCTGGATGGTGCGTATCGGGGTCAGCGGGCACATGAACATCACCGAGGCCACCGAGGCGCTGGTATACGCGGCGATCAGGGATCTGCTCGCCGTGCACGGCCCCGTCACCGGGATCAGCTGTCTCGCGCGCGGCGCCGACTCCGTGTTCGCCCGAGCCGTGCTCGACGGCGGCGGGCGGCTCGAGGTGGTGCTGCCGTCGCGAAACTACCGGGCGGACAAGGTGAAACCCGATCACGCCGAGCTGTTCGATCGGCTCATGGAGCGCGCCACGGTCGTTCGGGTCATGGCGTTCGCCGATGCGAACCGGGAAGCCTACGCGGCGGCGAACGAGGCGATGCTGTCGTCGTGCCAGCGTCTGGTCGCGGTGTGGGACGGCGCGACCGGGGCCAAGGGGGGAACCGGCGATGTCGTCGAGCTCGCCCGCGAACGTAGCGTGCCGGTCGACATCGTGTGGCCCCCGGGCTCGGCGCGCGCCTGACCCGGAGACCTCACGACGGATCGGACTTACCCCGCGGGCCGACGATCAGCACCGTCTTGCCCTGGGCGTGCCCCTCGGCGACGTGGGCGATCGCGGATACGGCGTCGCGCAGCGCGTACTCGCGCTCGATCGCCGGGCGTATCTTGCCGGTCTCCAGTAGCTCGGTCAGGAATTCGAGATCGGCTCGTCGCGGCTTCATCAGCAGCGGACGCAGGGACTGGCGCGCGAAGACGTCGGCCACCACCACCCGGCCGATCCAGAGCACCGGACCGATCCAGTCACCGCCCGGCGATCCCGCCGAGGATACGAAGACGCCCTCGGGCGTGAGCACCCTGCGGCAGTCGGCGAGGCTGCGGTTGCCGACCAGGTCGAGCAGCACGTCGTAGCGCTCGCCCGAGTCCACGAAATCCGCTGCGGTGTAGTCGATGACCTGATCCGCACCGAGTCCGCGCAGGTACTCGACGTGGCGCGTGCTGCACACCGCCGTCACTCGCGCGCCGAGCGCCTTGGCGATCTGCACCGCGAAACTGCCCACGCCGCCGGACGCCCCGTTGATCAGCACCGACTGCCCGGCGCGCACCCCGCCGACGTCGCGCAGCCCTTGCAGCGCCGTCATGCCCGAATCCGGCACTGCGGCAGCCTGTTCGAAGCCGAGACCGGCGGGCATCGGCGCGAGCCTGGCGGCGTCGACGCAGACGTACTCGGCGAACGCGCCGAAATCGGCTGCTCCGTAGACGGATTCGCCGACTCTGAACGAGCCCGCCGCCGACCCGACGGCCACCACCTCGCCCGCCAGATCGTGCCCGATCACCGGCTGCTTGGGCTTGCGCACCCCGAAGCCCATCAGCCGGATGAGATAGGGCTTGCCGGTGAGCAGGTGCACGTCGCCCGAGGCGACGGCGGCCGCCCGGACCCGGACGAGCACCTCGTGCGCGGCGGGCGTCGGCCTCGGCACCTCCTCGATACGCAGGACATCGCTGGATCCGTAGCGCGGCGCGACGACCGCGGTCATCACATTCCGTTCGGGAACCGGGATCGCGGCGTGCGGATTCGACGACTCCGACATGGCGGCACCAACCTTTACTTACACCGTAAGCGTACTGGCTCGAACGCTACGCTTACGGTGTAAGTCCGTCAAGGAGAGCGATTCATGACCAAGCCCGCCGACCGCACCCGGCTCACCCGCGAGCGCGTCCTGCGCACCGCCGTCCGTCTCGCCGACGAACAGGGGCTCGGCGCGCTGTCCATGCGCAAGCTGGCCCAGGCCCTCGACGTGGAGGCGATGTCGCTGTACAACCACGTCGCGAACAAGGACGACCTGCTCGACGGGATCGCGGACCTGGTGGTCGCCGAGATGGCGGTGCCCGAGATCGGCGGAGACTGGAAGGCGGCGCTGCGCGCCCGCGCCGCCTCCGCGCACGAGGTACTGCGCCGCCACCCCTGGGCGACGGGGCTGATCGGCTCGCGGGTGAACGTCGGCCCGGCGATGCTGCGCTACATCGACGCCACGCTGGGCTGCCTGCGCGCCGCGGGCTTCACCTACCAGCAGGCGGACCGGGCCTGGAACGCGATGGACGGGCACATCTACGGATTCAGCATGCGGGAGTCGACCTTTCCGCTGGCGCCATCCGAATACATCGCGGCGGCAACACATTTCCTGCCTCGCATACCGGAATCCACACACCCGCACATGAACGCGCTCACCCGGCTGGTCATCGACGGCGAGCACGACGGCATCGCGGAGTTCGAATTCGGCCTCGATCTCGTTCTCGACGGACTCGAGCGCCTGCTGGACGCGACCGAGTAGCTCGTCAGTCGGTACCCGCGGTGGCGTCCGGATTGGTGGCGTCGCGAATGATCCGCAGCGCGGTGGTGAGCCCGTCGAGTTGCTCCGGCGTGAGCAGCCCGGTGAACCAGCGCTGCAACGCGTCGAGATAGTCGGGCAGCACCCGTTCGAGCAGACGCACCCCGGCGTCGGTCAGCACCGCGTGCGCGCTACGGCGATCGGCAGGGTCGAGCACGCGCTCGACCAATCCCGCCGCGGAGAGCCGATCGACCAGACGGGTGACGCCGCTGGTCGACAGTGCGGTCTGCGTCGCGAGGTCCGTCATGCGCAGCCGTCGCCCCGGGGAACGGCTCAAGCGCATCAGGGCATTCAGGTCGAGGCCGGACAGGCCGTTCGATTTCCAGGTCGGCTCCAGCTTGGCGACCAGACCGTTGTGCGCCTCGTAGAGCAGGCCCATCGCGGTCAGCCGCGGATCGTCGAAGAGATCTGACTCGCCCATGAACACCAACCTACCGCACATCATTGACTCGCGGATAGTTGACATGAGGAATACATCAGAGTAGATATATGCCTACGCAATATTCCTCAGATCAATAAACATGGAGGGGCCATGACAACGCAAGCCACCCGGTGGGTCGCCGGGTTCCGTTCGGCCGTGATCAGCCCGTACGAGGGGATCAAGCTCACCGAACCGCACGAGTTCGCCGACCAGACCCTGCGCCAGGTCCTGCATCTGGCAGGTGGCGGCGAGCAGATCCGCGTCCGTCTGACCAACCGCTACGGGCGGACCCCGCTCGTCGTCGGCGCGGCCAGGATCGCGCTGCGCAAGACCGCCGACGCGATCGTCCTGGAGACCGACCGCGAACTGCGATTCGCCGGAGCCGCGCAGGTCACCGTGCCCGTGGGCGGTGAGACGATCAGCGATCCGATCGATCTCGCGGTCGCCGCGGGTGACGATCTGCTGCTCAGCCTCTACCTGCCCGAACCGACAGGGCTGGCGACTTTTTCGCACATGCCCGCCGAAATCGCCTACGCCGCGACTGGCGATCAGACCGGCAGCCTCGAAATGCCTGACGCGCAGGAGATTCCCTCGCGGTTCTACGTGAGCGGCGTCGATGTCCTCACCTCCGCGCCGACCGATATCGCCGTCGCCTTCGGCGATTCCTGGTTCGAGGGCGTCGGCACCACGCCCAGCGCCAATCGCCGCTCGGTGGACGCGCTCAACGAGCGGACCTCACGCGGCTGGGTGGTGAACCAGGGCATCGGCGGAAACCGGCTGCTCACCGGCGAAATCGGCGAACGCGGCCTGGGCCGGTTCGAGCGCGACGCCCGCGACGTCCCCGGTGTGCGCCACATCCTGGTCCATTTCGGCATCAACGACCTGATTCTCGGCGGCATGGGCGATCAACCGCCCTCGACCACAACGGAACTCATCGATGGCTTCACCGAACTGGCCCGTCGCGCGCACGCCGCCGGGCTGACCATCCACGTCGGCACCATCGGCCCCTACGCGGGCTGCATCTACCCGGGCATGCCCATCGCCGAGACCCTGGCCACCCGCCGCGCGGTGAACGAATGGATCCGGGGCACCGACATTTTCGACTCGGTCTTCGACGTGGATCGCGCCGTGGCCGATCCGCTGCGGCCGGACTACATCCGGCCCGAGTTCGACAGCGGGGACGGCATGCACCTCAACGACGCGGGCGCGCGGGCGATGGCCGAGGCCGTGGATCTCATCGCGATCTTCGGCTGAGGCGGAATTCCTTCGGCGGCAGACCGATTCAGCGTGGGGACAGTCCCCGCAGCACGATCTCGACGCCGCCGCGGAATTCGTCGTCGATCGACATCGTCCGCGCCTGGCTCGCGGTCTGCACCAGCAGCGGGAAATCCTCGATTGGCAGCGCGGCGATGGTCGCGGTGCCCGGCCCCGCGATCGAGGCGTAGTGCTCGTTCTGCAGGAAGCCGAGCAGGAAGCCGACCACCGTGCGCTGCGCGATCACCCGCCCCCGGCCGGTGAAGCCCGCGTCGGTAAGCACCGTCAGCATGGCTTCCATCCAGCGCAGCGACGCGGCCGAGGACTGGCGATGCCGCAGGATGAGCGGGACCGTCGCGGGATGGTCCGCGACGGCGGCGCGCATGCGCGTCAGCAGGGCGGTCGCCCTGGCTCGCCAGTCCGGCCCCTCCAGTGGGGCGGTGTCCATGGCGCCGAGCACCCGGTCGACTACCAGCACCTCGAGCCGATCCCGATCGGCGACATAGCGATACAGGCCCATGGTGGCGATGCGCAGCTCCTTCGCGATCGCCCGCATGGTCAGTCCGTCGAGTCCCTCGCGGTCGATGACAGCGAGGGCGGCGTTCCCGATGTCGTCGGTGGTCAACGAACGAGGACGTGGCATGGGTTGACAGCGTACAAGGTACGCGCATACTGGACGTAGGCGTACCTCGTACACCTACGAAGGAGAGACCATGTCACTGCCGACTTCCGTCACCATGCGCACCTCGACGACCATCACCGGCGTCGAGGTGCCCATCCCCGACCCCGACTGCCTCGTCCACCTGCAATTCCGTCGCTTCGCGGGCTGTCCCGTGTGCAACCTGCACCTGCGCTCGATCGTCACCCGCCGCGCCGAGATCGCCGCGGCGAACATCCGCGAGGTGATCGTCTTCCACTCGCACGCGGACGAACTGCGCAAGTACGCCGAGGATCTGCCGCTCGATGTCATCGCCGACCCGGACCGGATTCTGTACCGCGAATTCGGCGTCGAGTCCTCGCCGCGCGCCCTGCTCGACCCGCGCGGCTGGCCCGCCATCGCCCGCGCCGTCGCGCACGACCTGCGC
>NZ_BDBP01000052.1 GCF_001613045.1 Nocardia lijiangensis NBRC 108240
GCCGACGCCGAGCCGGGTCATCTCTTTGTCGTGCCGCCCCGACACCGCGACGGTGGCCTCCACCACCGGCACCGGCGCGGTGTCGATCATGCCCCGGCCGATGGTGTCGATCAGCGATCCGCCCCCGGCTGCGGCGATCGCCTCCCCCAGCCCCAGCGCGGCCACCCCGACCGCGGCCGCCCCGAAGCCGCCGTTCTTTCCGTTCGTCCGCACCGCCCGAAACACCCGCTTCCGCCTCATCGCCTTCGATGTTCTCCCCCAGCATTGTCCACGAATCGGCGGGCACGGGAAGATGCATGACCGGACAAGATCCGCCCGAAGACCGCGCTCGGCCGAAGCGCGGGCGGAGACCCTTCGCGTGATTACGAGGCGCACTTTCGCCGGATCGGCGGGTTCGCATGCCGATCCGGCAACGGTGCCCGCAGCAGCGGGTAGTGCGGCGGCGGTCAGGCGCCGATCGACACCGCCACCAGTTCGGCGAGCGCGCGAGCGACCGCGTCCGGGAGCCGCGCCGCGAGCGGTCCGCCGCCGAGCACACCGACACAGAGGCGGTCCGCGAAGGTGTAGACGAGGAAGGTGATGGCCGCCGACGGTCCCGCGGACGGGCGCGGGTGGGCGGAGAGGTAGACGATCTCGTAGTCGGTGAGCGCGAGCCCGGGCGGTGTGCGGAAGCGGGGCACCCTGCCGGTGTTGGTCACCGCGATGTGCCCGGCCAGCGAGCGAATCGCGGTGGGACCGAAGAACTCCGGGAAGTGCAGCACCGACTGCTGGACGATACCCTCGGCGAGGTCGTGGCGCAGCCGTGCCGAAATACGCTGTGCCAGTTCGACGATGTCGGTCGCGGTGGTGACGTCGGCGGCGAAGGCGGCGAGCCCGGCCATATTGGTGCCGTCGGCGGCGGCGACCGGCGGATTGAGCCTCGCGCGCATGTCCACCGGGTACACGCAGCGCAGTTGCACGGAGTCGCCCGCACCCGAATCTCCCGGCCCCCGCTCGTCCGTATTGGACTCGCGTGGCGTCGCAGCGCGCGACCTCGACGGACTTGGACTCGAATCTCCTTGTACCGAGGCGATTTCAGCGTAGGCCCGCAGCAGCGCGGCCGTGATCAGCCCGTTCACGGTGACACCGTGGCGACGACCCAGCTCCACGATCCGCGCCGTCGCCTCCGGCTCGAGGATCGTCCGCTCCGGCCGGGCCAGCGCTGCGGGCGCGGGCGTCGCCGGATCGGGCGGCAACATCGGCGCGTGTGCCATCGGCCGGGACGCGGCTTCGAGACCGGACACCGCGGACCGGGGAATGCCGTGCCGGGCGGCGTACCACTCCAGTGGTCGCGGATAGTCGTGCGGCGCAGTGTCGTTCGCAGAGCCCGACACCTCGTCGGTGTAGCGGTCCCACAGCCGTGCGAGCAGCGCCACGCAGTGACCCGCGTCCGCCACGGCATGGTGCGCGTACAGCGTCACGCGCGCGCGGGTGCCCTCGGTCACCACGTCGAGGTAGGCGAGCTGAACCGAGGGATCGAGCGCCTCGTCCGGCAGCCGGACGGTCGCGGTGTCGCCCGCGCGGACCCACGCGCCGACCGCGTGCCCAGCCGGGCGCAGCAGGTGACCGGTCCCGGCGGCGTCCTCGCCGATGCGGCAGGCGAGGATCGGATGGGTCCGCACCAGCGCGCCGAATGCGCTTCGCATTACGGCGATGTCGAGCTTCCCCTCGACCAGAACGGAGCGACCGGTGTAGGTCGCGTGCCGCACGAAACGCTGCTCGGACGGCGCGAGCACCCGCACCGTATCGTCCGCTGTCCACCACACACCGCCAAGGGTGCGGCACCGCCGGGTCCTGCGCAAACCGAACAGTACGGAAGACTGGCGGGCATGAGTCTCGCCGCACATCTCGAGGACATCGGCGCCCCGCTGGTCGCCGCACAGCGCGCGCATCCGACCGTGGCGGGCATCGCCGCGGGCGATCTGCCCGAGCCGGTGTTCCGTTCCTGGCTCGAGCAGGATTACCTGTTCCTGCTCGACTACGTGCGGGTGTTCAGCAGGCTGGCCTGGCAGGCGCCCGCCGCGCATCTCGGCGACTTGGTCGACCTGGCGCACGCCACTTTTCACGACGAACTCGCGCTGCACCGCTCGCTGGCCGCCGAGTTCGGCGCCGACCTGGACGGCGCGGTCAAGGGCGGCCCGTGCACGGACTACACCGCCTTCCTGCTGAACTCGGCCGCGCACTACGGCGAAGGCCTCGCCGCGCTCTACCCGTGCATGTGGGGTTACTCCACGCTCGGCGCACAGCTGGCCGTAGACCCGCCCGCCGAGCCGCGCTACCGGCGCTGGGTGGACACCTACGCCGATCCCGGCTTCGCCGCGCTGACCCGCCGCTGCGCCGAGATGCTCGACGAGTCCGGCGTCGATCCCGGGCGCGCCGAACTCCTCTTCCGCGAGGGCATGCGCCACGAGCTGGCATTCTGGGACGTTCCGCTGGACTGACGTGAGCGACCGATGAGTTCCGCGCGCCGGTCCGGTCTACCTAGATGAACCGGTGTGCCGAACGCGAGGAGGACCGTCATGACCCGCCCGACCGAAGCTTCGAGGGACGAATGGCTGAGTGCGCGCAAGCGGCTGCTCGCCGAGGAGAAGGAACTCACCCGCAGGCAGGACGCGCTGGCAGCCGAGCGGCGCGAACTGCCGATGGTCCGGATCGACAAGGACTACGTCTTCGAGGGCGAGGCGGGCAAGGCGAGCCTGGCCGATCTGTTCGAAGGCCGGCGCCAGCTGATCGTCTACCACATGATGTGGCTCTGGGATCTGGACACGGGCTGCCCGAGCTGTGCGATGGTGCTCGACAACGTCGGGCACCTGGCCCACCTGCACGCGCAGAACACGTCCTTCGCGGCCGTTTCGCGCGGGCCGTGGGAATCGTTGCGGCCCTATCGGGAACGGATGGGCTGGACGTTCCCGATGTACTCCTCGTTCGGCGGCGACTTCAACTACGACTTCCATGTCACCCTGGACGAGTCGGTCGCGCCCGTCGAGTACAACTACCTGAGCAAAGCCGAGCTGGAGCTCGAAGGTCGGACCTCGGACGTGGAGGGTGAACAGCCGGGGACGAGCGTCTTCTGGCGCGATGACGACGACACGGTGTTCCACACCTATTCGTCCTACAGCCGCGGCGGCGACATCCACATCGGCACCCACAACTATCTGGACCTGACCCCGCTCGGCAGGCAGCGGCACGTGGGCGAGGCGATGCATCACGACCGCTACGGGATCGACCAGACCCCTTGTCACTGAACGCGATTCGAGCACCGCGGAAACACGACGACCCGCGACCGGCGCACCGGTCGCGGGTCGTCGCGCTAAGGAATCAGACGCCGATGAGGTGCTGGCCCAGGTAGCCCTCGACCTTGTCCAGCGCGATCCGCTCCTGCGCCATCGAGTCGCGCTCGCGGATGGTCACCGCTTGGTCGTCGAGGGTGTCGAAGTCGACGGTGATGCAGAACGGGGTGCCGATCTCGTCCTGGCGACGGTAGCGGCGGCCGATCGCGCCCGCGTCGTCGAACTCCACGTTCCAGTGCTTGCGCAGCTGGGCCGCGAGGTCCTTGGCCTTCGGGGTCAGGTCGGCGTTGCGGGACAGCGGCAGCACGGCGGCCTTCACCGGCGCGAGCCTGCGGTCCAGGCGAAGCACGGTGCGAACGTCCACGCCGCCCTTGGCGTTCGGCGCCTCGTCCTCGGCGTAGGCGTCCACCAGGAACGCCATCAGCGAACGGGTCAGACCGGCCGCGGGCTCGATGCAGTACGGGATGTAGCGCTCGTTGCTCGCCTGGTCGAAGTAGCTGAGCTCGGTGCCGGAGTGCTCCGAATGTGTCTTGAGGTCGAAGTCGGTGCGGTTGGCGACGCCCTCCAGCTCACCCCACTCGCTGCCCTGGAAGCGGAAGCGGTACTCGATGTCGACGGTGCGCGTCGAGTAGTGCGACAGCTTGTCCTTCGGGTGCTCGTAGAGCCGCAGGTTCTCCGGGTCGATGCCGAGTTCGGTGTACCAGGCCAAGCGGGTGTCGATCCAGTACTGGTGCCACTGCTCGTCCTCGCCCGGCTTGACGAAGAACTCCATCTCCATCTGCTCGAACTCGCGGGTGCGGAAGATGAAGTTGCCCGGGGTGATCTCGTTGCGGAAGCTCTTGCCGATCTGGGCGATGCCGAACGGCGGCTTCTTGCGCGCGGTGGTCTCGACGTTCTTGTAGTTGACGAAGATGCCCTGCGCCGTTTCCGGGCGTAGGTAGTGCAGGCCCTCCTCGTCGTCCACCGGACCGAGGAAGGTCTTGAGCAGGCCGGAGAAGTTGCGCGGCTCGGTCCACTGGCCCGGGTCGCCGGTCTCGGGGTCGCGGATGTCGGCGAGGCCGTTGGCGGGCGGGTGGCCGTGCTTCTCCTCGTAGGCCTCCAGCAGGTGGTCGGCCCGGTAGCGCTTGTGCGTGATGAGCGACTCGACCAGCGGGTCGGTGAAGGTCTCGACGTGGCCGGAGGCCTGCCACACCTGGCGCGGCAGGATGACCGACGAGTCGAGGCCGACGACGTCCTCGCGGCTGGTGACCATGGCCCGCCACCACTGCCGCTTGATGTTCTCCTTCAGCTCGACACCGAGCGGACCGTAGTCCCATGCCGACTTGGTGCCTCCGTAGATCTCACCGCACGGGTACACCAGACCCCGGCGCTTGGCGAGGTTGGCAACGGTGTCCACCTTCGACTTGGGTGCCACGCGAGATTTCTCCATCCACTGCGAGTCGGATTTTCATTCACTGCATCGCATTGTTTGCACTGAATGCTATAGATTCCCTCCAGCCTATCGGCATCGCGCAATCGAGTTTGCACCGCCAGCCACCTGCACCGGATCGCGCGCGAGGCATCCGCTGCTCGAGCTTCCCGCGATCGGCACTGCCGGACGTGGTTCGTCGGTAGCCTGCGCACGACCGGAGCGGAGACGCAAGTGCGCCCTCCTGGGATCACGGCCCCGGGACGCGCGCCCGTCCGGCGGGTGCGATCATGTTCCGACGGACCGCCGGGAATGCCCCGGCGCCAACGTTTTTGCCGAAGACGGCCGGGGCGGGGCGGGGCGCTGAGCTCCGAACGATTCGGCGGGTAGTACTAGGGGTGGGCCGTGGCTGATCTGCCACCGGATCTTTTCGATGCCGACTGGGCGCGCGAGGCCGAGCGCCGAGCGATGCGCGACCATCGGCGTGCAACCAGGGCGAACAGGGCGCGCCGACTGGCTCGGCCGAGCCGCGGGGCGCTGTTGTCGATGCTCTCGCTGAGCGTCGCGGTGGCGCTGGTGTGGGCGGGCTTCGCCTTCCTGGACGGGACCGCGCCGACGGCGAGCGCACCCTCCAGCACCTCGACGGCGCCGCTGCGGAATGACGCCGAGGTCGACCTGACCCGCCCGTTCGCCGACACCCCCGCCGCCATGTGGCGCGAGGGCGCGGGCGGCATCGAACCGCCGCCCGCGCAGCCCGTCGGCCCGTACTCGGCCGAGCAGGTCGGGCAGTTCATGGAGCGGGTACGTCAGCTGATCATCACCGCGCGCCTGGATCGCACGGTGATGGAGACCGGCGACACGAGCCCGGTGCTCGCGTTGCTCGCGCCCGCGCTGGTCGAGAAACTCCGGCCGAACCTGGCTCCCGGCAACGAGAAGAAGTCCTGGTATGTGGCCGCACGCCTCGCGGAGGGCGCTCGGCTGCTTCCCGTGCAACCGCGCGTCACCGGGTGGATGACACCGACCGTCAACGACGAGGGCGAGCTCGCGGTCCGGACCAACTATCTGGTCGCCTACGCCTTCGATGTCCCCGATCCGAAGAAGATCGACGGCCCGATGGACATCGTGGCGATGATCAGACAGGAGATCGAGTTCCGCTGGATCGATGATCCGAAATACACCGCCGACTCGCGAGGCATCTGGTTCGGCGAGGTGCGCGGTTTCAACTACTCGATCGACTGCGCGCAGTCCGAACGCGGCTTCCTCGCGCCGAGCTACAACAACCCGCCGCAGACCGCCGCCGCCGCGCCGCAGGCCCGCCGCAGCGAGGAATACTTCGATCCCCGCATCCCGATGCCGACCGAGGACGGTTGCCGGTAATCTGCGCCCTGCCCGCCCACCGGGCGCGCCGTGTTTGACATGCGCAATTGTGCATATCAAAATGGGATCGCTTTCCAATAAGGAGTTGGTTCCGATGACCGCCGAGACGGCCGCCGCGCACTCGCACACACCGTATCGATCCCCCGGACCCGCGCCGGTCCCCGCGCGGACCGTCCTGGAGGACGCCGGTGAGCTGCTCCGCGCGCTCGCCGCCCCCGTACGCATCGCGATCGTGCTCCAGCTACGGGAATCGCCGCGCTGTGTGCACGAGCTGGTGGACGCGCTCGGCGTGACCCAGCCGCTGGTGAGCCAGCATCTGCGCATCTTGAAGGCCGCGGGCGTCGTGCACGGCGAGCGGTCCGGCCGCGAGGTGCTCTACGAACTCGTCGACGACCACTTGGCGCACATCGTCGTCGACGCCGTCGCGCACGCCGAGGAAGGGTGAGCCGTGCAGGAGAAGACGATGGATCCACAGAAGCCGGTCGGGATACGCAGCACGCGCCAGCGCAGTGCGATCGCCGCGCTGCTCGGTGACATCGACGAATTCCGTTCCGCACAGGAACTGCACGACGAGCTGCGCAAGCGCGGCGAGGGCATCGGGCTCACCACGGTGTACCGGACCCTTCAGTCGCTGGCCGACGCGGGCCTGGTCGACGTGCTGCGCACCGACTCCGGCGAGTCCGTCTATCGGCAGTGCTCCACCGGCCACCACCACCATCTGGTGTGCAGGCACTGCGGCCGCACCGTCGAGGTCGAGGGCCCGACGGTGGAGGCGTGGGCCGAGGCGATCGCCAGCGACCACGGCTTCACCGAGGTGAGCCACACCATCGAGGTCTTCGGCACCTGCCGGGCCTGCGCCAAGACCGTCCGCGACTGATCGAACGACGACCGAAGGCCACCCGCTCCCGATCTCTCGGAAGCGGGTGGCCTTCGGCGTCGGCGGATCAGGCCGCGGGGACGGGTTCGGCCGCCGGCGCGGCCGGGACGTCGGCGTTGCGCCCGCGCAGTGCCGCCACGCCGAGCAGGGCGAGCGCCGCGACGGCCCACACCGCAAGTACCGCAAGCGGTTTCGCGGCTCCGGCCCCGTCGAAGTAGGCGACCGAGCGAAGCAGCGAGGCCGCGGCGCCCGGGGGCAGCAGCTGGCCGATCGCGCCCCACGGCTGGGGCAGCAGCTCCGGCGCGGAGGTGGCGGCCGAGAACGGATTGCCGATCAGCAGCATGGTCAGCGCGGCCACTCCGATGCCTGCGGGCCCGATGACCGCGGCCAGTCCGGTCACGGCGCCCGCGACCGCGAAGGACACCAGCCCGGCGACGGCCGCCAGCGTGAGGTAGCTGCCGGGCAGCACCGACAGCCAGCCCTGCACGATCGCGATGCTCAGCAGCCCGCCGAACAGACCGAAGCTCACCAGACCCGCCACCTTCGCGCCCGCCGTCGGGATCACCAGGCTCAGCAGGACGCCCGCGGCGATGCCCGCCATCACCAGCGGCAGCACCATCGCGCCGAACGCGGCGCCGCGCGGGTCGTCCGGATCGGCGGGGACGACGTCCTCGACCGCGGCGGCGGGCGCACCGGACAACTGCTGGGCGACGGCGGTGAGCTGCTGGGCCACCGCCGGGCTCGCGCCGGATGCGACGAGCACCGCAGGTGCTCCCGCTCCGGTGACGATCGCGCCGTAGACCTCGCGGTTCTCGATGGCGGCGCGGGCGGCCGCGGCGTCGGCCGAGGTGGTGATCTCGAAGGCCTCGGGGTCGCGCTGCCCGAGCCGGTCGGCGACGACAGCCGCTTGCGGACCGGCGACGGCGATGGGCAGGTCACGCGGCGCGATATTGGCCGCGGGCCATGCGAAGGCGATCAGCATCAATGCCTGGAGCAGGGCCGCGCCCAAGCCGAGGGCGACCGCTCGCTGCATGGTTTTCATGACGTTCTCCCCTATAAATCGAATGCTCGTTCTCTTTCGATGCCACAACGGTCGCACGGCCCAGAAAGGTTGTCAAGAACGGATATTCGTTTTACTTTGGGCTCATGCCACGAGTCAGCGAAGAGCACCTGGAACGCCGCCGACAGCAAATCCTCGACGCCGCGCAGCTGTGCTTCGCTCGCAAGGGCTTCTTCGAGACCTCGATGCAGGACGTGTTCGCCGAATCGGGGCTCTCGGCCGGTGCGGTGTACCGCTACTTCAAGAGCAAGAACGAGATCATCGCGGCGCTGGCCACCCAGACCACCGTGCACCTGCGGCTCGCAATGGCCGAGGCGGTGCGCTCCGACCCGCTGCCTACGCCCGCGGAGCTGGTGCGCGACATCGCCGAGGAGGTCGTCCGCCGCAGCGGCCCCGATGGCCCGGTCCGCCTGGCTCCCCAGGCGTGGGCGCTGGCACTGGTGAACGACGGGGCGGCCGGACCCGTGCGCGAAACGATGCACGCGATGCGCGACATCTGGCGCGACTACGCCGTGCGCATGCGCGAGGTCGGCTGGCTACCGCCGGACGCCGACACCGACGCCGTGGCCAAGGCGATCATCGGATTCCTGCCCGGCTTCATCCTGCAGCACCTGATCTTGGAGGACCTCGACCCCGAGACCCTTGCCCGCGGCGTCGACCTGCTCGTCCCGGTCGGCAAGCCCGCCGTTCGCTGAGGGCGGTCGGTCAGGGCAGCAAACCCTGGCGCGCCCGGCCCGCTCCGGAGAGGACGAGCAGCAGCATGGTGGTCAGCGCCTGGTCGTCCAGGCCCGCGGCGGGGAAGGTGTAGCGCAGGATGACGTCGGCGAGCTTGCCGTGGCCGATCACGGTGAGCAAACCGAACTGCAAGTTGCTGTTGCGCTCCGCGACTCGCTTGTGCAGCTGCGGCTTCAGCGGGCGGTCCCAGGCCAGCACGCAGGTCATGGACACCACGTCGAGGCCGGGCGCCAGATTCACCGCGCGCAGCGAGCACAGCGCGCCCTCGTACTCGAAGCCGAGCGAACCGTCCGCGTCGACGCGCACGTCGACGTCGTACTGGGACAGGCAGGCTCCCGCCCGCGCCTGAAGCTCGATGTCGGGGGTGACCGCTGCGTCCATATCCGTGCCGCCGTTCACTTCGTGCCGCCGAAGCGGCGGTCACGCGAAGCGTACTGGAGGCAGGCCTCCCACAGGTTGCGCCTGTCGAAATCGGGAAACAAGGTGTCCTGGTACACGTACTCGGCGTAGGCGGACTGCCAGATGAGGAAGTTCGAGCTGCGGAATTCACCCGAAGGACGCAGGAACAGGTCGACGTCGGGCATGTCCGGCTCGTCGAGGAACCGCGCGACGGTGGCCTCGGTGACCTTCTCGGGATCGATCTCGCCCGCCGCCACGCGCCGCGCGATTTCCCTTGCCGCATCGGCGATTTCGGCGCGACCGCCGTAGTTGACGCACATCGTCAGCGTCATCACCGTGTTGTCCTTGGTGAGCTCCTGGGCGGTCTCCAGCTCGTTGATCACGCTGCGCCACAGGCGCGGTCGCCGCCCGGCCCAGCGCACCCGCACACCCATCTCGTGCATCTCGTCGCGGCGGCGGCGGATCACGTCACGGTTGAAGCCCATCAGGAAGCGCACCTCGTCCGGGCTGCGCCGCCAGTTCTCGGTGGAGAACGCGTAGGCCGAGAGCCACTTCACGCCGATCTCGATGCAGCCTTCGACGGTGTCCATCAGCACCGCCTCGCCACGCTCGTGTCCCGCGGTGCGCGGCAGCCCGCGCTCCTGCGCCCACCGGCCGTTGCCGTCCATGACCAGCGCCACGTGGTTGGGCACCAGTTCCGGCGGCAGCTGCGGCGGCCGCGCGCCCGAGGGATGCGGCGACGGCGGGCGGACGGTGCGGCCCGCGTTCGGCTGCCCGCTGCTCGACCTGGTCGCGGTGGAGGAGTCTCGACGGAGGATCACGGCTTCCATCCTGCCTGATCCGGCGCGCTGCGCGAGACGCCCCCGCGAATCGAACCGCCGACCGGACGGCCGGGACATCTCCGCGGCCGCGATCGGGCAGGCGACCAGCGCACAGGGCTCAGCCGACGCGTCCAGCGGGCGCGGGCGTCCTGCTGCGCTCGATCAGCGGCAGCGTCCGCAGCTGACGTTCCAGATGCCATTGCAGATGGGCGGCGACCAGTCCGCTGGCCTGGCGGCGGACCGAATCGGGCACCGTCACGATGTAGTCCCACTCCCCCTTCAGCAGGGCGACGAGCAGATCCAGGACTCCCGGCGCGGGCGTGGCCGCGCCCGGCGGGCGGCAGTGCACGCAGACCGCGCCGCCCGCCGCCACGTGAAAGGCGCGGTGCGGACCGGGGGTCGCGCACTTGGCGCATTCGTCCAGCGCGGGCGCCCACCCCGCAAATCCCATGGCGCGCAACAGGAATGCGTCGAGGATGAGTTCGTGCGGGCGCTGCTGGGCGGCGATGGCCCGCAGCGCGCTCGCGGTCAGCGCGTGCAGCCGCGGCGCGGGCGCGCGTTCCTCGCCCGCGAGGCGTTCGGCGGTCTCCAGCACCGCGCAGGCGGTGGTGTAGCGGCCGTAGTCGTCGATGATGTCCGCGGCGAAGGATTCGACGGTGGTCACCTGGGTGACCGTGTCCAGCGTGCGGCCGGGATGCAGTTGCACGTCGATATAGGAGAACGGCTCCAACCGGGCGCCGAACCGGGACTTGGTCCGCCGCACCCCTTTGGCCACCGCCCGGACCAGGCCGTACCTGCGCGTCAGCAGTGTGACGATACGGTCCGCCTCGCCCAGCTTGTGCTGGCGCACCACGACCGCCTCATCCCGATACAACTGCACACGGTCATCCTCCCACGAACCGGCGACAGCGCACGGCCGCCTCGCCTCGGCGTAGCTGCCGCATTCTAGGTGCGCAGCAAACCCGCGACGAGCAACAGCAGCGACTGCTGGGCCTGCGCGCGGGCGGCCTCCTTGTCCTCGGCGTGCGCGACGATCAGCCCCGCCTCGGCCACGGCGCTGAGCAGCAGCCGCGCCAGGATCTCGACGGGAGCGTCCGCGATCAGCTCCGCAGCGCGTGCGCGTTCGAGCTCGGCGGTGATCAGGCCGAGTCCGTGCCTGGCCTCGAAGGCGCGCCACTCCTCCCAGCCGAGCACGGCCGGTGCGTCGTGGAGCGCGATGCGGATCATCTCGGGCCGCTGGCAGATGTCGAGGAAGACGTTCAGGCCGACGGCCATCGAGGCGAGGATGTCGTCGGGATCGACGGCGGCGATGGTCCGCCGGATCTCCGCGGTGCTGTCCGACTCGAGCCGTTCGAGCACAGCGAGGAACAGCCCGCGCTTGTCGCCGTAGTGGTGGTGCAGGGCGCCGCGGGTGACACCCGCCTCGGCCACCAGCTGCTCGGCGGAGGTGGCCGCGAAACCACGCTCGGCGAACAGGCGCCGCCCCGCGTCTTCCAGGGCGGCCCTTGTCGTGCGGGAGCGGTCCTCCTGGCTACGGCGTGGCATGCAGCCGAGTGAACTCCAGAATCCGTTGCGTCAGCAACTCGGGCTGATCCTCGGGCAGGAAGGTGTAGGAGTCGTCGATCAGCTCCAGTGTCGCGTCGGGGAACTCGCGGGTCAGCCGCTCGGCGTAGGCGACGGGGAACAGCTTGTCCTCGCGCGCCCAGACGATCAGCACCGGAAGGCGGACGTCCCCGAACCGGGTCGAGGCGTCCAGCGTGTAGCGGCGGTGCGCGGATTTCAGGAAGCGCCGCAGGTCCTTTCGGATGGCGCCGGACCGGCGGCTCGGCAGCAGATACGAGTCGACGTACTCGGCGGGCACCGGCCGCTTGCTCACCCAGCCGAACGCCAGCGGCAGCCGGTGCAGCGCGCGCAGGCGCAGCGCCTCGGCGAGCGGGCGCATCGATCCCGGCACGCGCGCGAGCAGCGGCAGCGAGGTGAACGGCTGCGGCAGGAACTTCTCGTGGCTGTCGACTGAGGCGAGCACCACGCGGCCGATGCGGTCGGTGTTGCGGGCCAGCAATACCTGGGTGATCGCACCGCCGGTGTCGTTGGCGACCAGGGTGACGTCGGTCAGGTCGAGCCGCTCGAGGAAGGCGGCGATGAGATCGGCGACCCCGGTCGGCGTCAGGTCCGCGTCGGGCATCGGGATCGAGTGCGAGCCGAGCGGCCAGTCGGGTGTCAGGCAGCGGTAGCCCGCGGCGGCGACGGCGGGCACGACCCCGCGCCACAGATCGGCATTGACGAGCAGGCCGTGCACGAAGACGACCGGCGCGCCGGTTCCCGTCTCGTGGTAGCGGATGCGGCCGCCGGGCAGGGCGATCTCGTGCGCGGGACCGAGTGACGGGCTGATTCCCATGGTTTCCTCCGAATGTTCGGGCGACCCCTCCACCTTTACATACATACCGTATGTACGTAAAGGATCGGCGGGACGCAACGGAAATTCGCGACGGCCCTCGCCACGTACGAAACAACGAGCGGTCATCCACGACCCGGCGGTGATGCACTTCGGGAGCGCCCGGCGATAACACGATGTGGACGGTCGTCCAATACAGCGCTACCGTTCACACCGGACGACCGAAGAGAGGGAGCTCACATGACGGTGCCGAACCGAGCGCTCAAGCCTGCCGCCGAACCGGAATCCGCCGACGGCGCGATGCCGTCGGGCGACCCCGGCCTCGCCGAGCTGGCCGGTGCACTCGCGGCGGGCACGGTGAGCTCCACGGCGGCCGTCGCGGCGGCGCTCGACCGGATCGAGGCGAGCCAGCCGACGCTCAACGCCTTCCGGGTGGTCCGCAGGGACCGGGCGCTGGCCGAGGCCGCCGAAGCCGACCGGCGCCTCGCCGCGGGCGAGCGGCTGCCGCTGCTCGGCGTGCCGATCGCCGTCAAGGACGACACCGACATCGCCGGTGAGCCGACGGCATTCGGCTGCGGCGGCGACTTCGCGCCGAAAACCGAAGACGCCGAAGCGGTTCGGCGACTACGCGCGGCGGGCGCGGTGATCGTCGGCAAGACCAACACCTGCGAGCTCGGCCAGCTGCCGTTCACCAGCGGCGCGGCCTTCGGGCACACCCGCAATCCGTGGCACCGCGAGCACACGCCCGGCGGCTCCTCGGGCGGCTCCTCGGCCGCCGTTGCGGCCGGATTGGTGCCCGCCGCACTGGGTTCCGACGGCGCTGGCTCGGTCCGCATCCCCGCGGCCTGGACCAACCTCGTCGGCATCAAGCCGCAGCGCGGACGCATCTCCACCTGGCCGGAAGCCGAGGCGTTCCAGGGCCTCACGGTGAACGGGCCGCTGGCCCGCACCGTCGCCGACGCGGCTCTCCTGCTGGACGCGGCGGCGGGCCCGCACCCCGGCGACCGGCACACCCCCGAGCCGATCCGTGTCTCCGACGCCGTCGGGCGCGACCCCGGCCGCCTGAGAATCGCTCTCTCGCTGCGGATTCCGTTCACCGCCACCAAGACGACGCTGCACCCCGAGGTCAGGGCCGCGGTGCGCGGCATCGCCTCGGTGCTGCGCAAGCTCGGCCACTCGGTCACCGTCGCCGACCTGCACTACGGATTGCTCATGGGCGCCTCGTTCCTGCCGCGCTCGATGGCGGGCATCCGCACCGTGCACGACCGGATGCCCGGCGCCGAGGTGGACCCGCGCACCCGCGCCAACGTCCGCTTCGGCCGGGTGCTCGGCGGACCGGCGCTCTTCGCCGCGCGCCAGGCGGAACCGTTGCTGCACAAGCGCATCGGCACCTTCTTCTCCGACTACGACCTGGTGCTCGCGCCCACCACCGCCACTCCCCCGCCGCGCGCCGAGGAGATCGACGGCATCGGGGTCAACGCCACCAACAACCTCATCACCGCCGCCTGCCCGTACACCTGGCCGTGGAACGTGCTCGGCTGGCCGAGCGTGAACGTCCCCGCCGGCTTCACCGAGGCGGGCCTGCCGGTCGGCGCTCAGCTGATGGGCAGCGCGGCCTCCGAGGCGCTGCTGGTTTCCGTTGCGGCGCAACTGGAGTCCGAGCTGCACTGGGAGCGGCACCGCGCCGAACCGTGGTGGTGATCGACGGCCTGGTCAGCTGCACGCGGCGGTGAGTTCCGCGCGCTGCTGACGCTTGGTCGCGACGAGGCTGGAGATCGTGGTCGCCGTCAGCACGCCGAAGATCACCGCGAGCGAGACGCCGATCGAGATCTCCGGCACCGCGACGCCGGATTCGTGCAGCGCGTGCAGGAACAGCTTGACGCCGATGAAGCCCAGGATGGCCGAGAGGCCGTAGCTGAGGTGGACGAGCTTGGTGAGCAGCCCGCCGATGAGGAAGTACAGCTGGCGCAGACCCATCAGGGCGAAAGCGTTGGCGGTGAAGACGATGTACGGGTTCTGGGTGAGCCCGAAGATGGCCGGGATGGAGTCCAAGGCGAACAGCAGGTCGGTGGTGCCGATCGCCAGGATGACCACCAGCATCGGCGTCATGATCCGCTTGCCGTTCTGCACCACCCACAGCTTGGTGCCGTGATAGCGGTCGGCAACGCCGAAGCGCCGCTCCAGGCTCTTCAGCAGGCGGTCCTCCTCGAACTCCTCCTTCTCGCCGCCGGCACGCGCCTCCTTGATCAGGTTCCACGCGGTCCACAGCAGGAAGGCGCCGAACAGGTAGAAGATCCAGGAGAAGCTGGCGATCAGGGTGGCGCCCGCGGCGATGAACACACCGCGCAGCACGAGCGCGAGGAGCACGCCGATCAGCAGCACCCGTTGCTGATACTTCGACGGCACCGCGAATTTCGCCATGATCATCACGAACACGAACAGGTTGTCCACGCTGAGGGATTTCTCGGTGACGAAGCCCGCGAAGAACTCCCCGGCGGGCTGCCCGCCCGCAAAGATCCACAACCCGAGCCCGAAGAGCACCGCCAGCGCGATCCAGACCACGGTCCAGATCCCGGCTTCCTTCAGCGACACTTCGTGCGGCTTGCGCCCGATGAAGAAATCGACCGCGATCAACACACCGAGCACCACGATGGTGGCGACCCACAGGGTCGGCGAAACTTCCACGACAGGACCTCCGGTATCCGCGACGGCATGCGTCGCTACCGGAGGTCTCTTCCACCCGGCCGCTTCGGATCAGGGCCGGGCCGCCACCCCGGGATCCGAAGGCGGATCCGTACTGACGGGGCTGACGTCGGGGGAATACTCCCCTCCACCGGGCCCACTATACAGATCCGCCTGATGCGGGCGAGTCTTCGTTGCTCAGCTCACGATCACTCAGCGCCAGCTCGAGACCACTCAGCGCCAGCTCACGATCACTCAGCGCCGTGGCGGGGACCAGTCCTCCGACGTGCTCTTCGTGCCCGACGGACAACCGTCCCGATCGGCGGGACGCGGCGACATCACCAGGCATTGCTGCGGACCCGGCTGGCCGACGCCCGCCGTGACCAGTACCGCGATCGACGAGCCGTCCGCCACCCGGCTGGTCGAGAAGCCGAGCGTGCCGGTGACACCGCGATAGTCCATCTCGCGCAACTGCATTGCGACGGCGGTGCGGTTCAGCGAACCTTCGTCCTGCTGCGATCCGGTCCGCACCGCGCGCAGGAACAGCCCGACCACGTCGTAGGCGAGGCCGGTACGGTCGCCGGGCCAGGACGGCTGATAGTCGGCCATCTGCGGGTACGCGCGCAGGTCGTCGATGAGCACGGCCAGCTCGGCGCACAGCTGCTGATAATCGAAGGCGACCGGCTCGTCCCCGAGTTCGCCATTGCCGCGGACGCATTCGGCGCCGCCGAGCATCACCGGCGCGGCCTTGGCGACGTAGCGGACCGACAGATTGGCAGGCAGCGCCGCCATCGCCTTCTGATCGGTGATCAGCCGGGTCACCGTGTCGTTGCCGAGGATGGCGGGCGACTCACCGGTCAGGCAGCCGCGGCTGACCGATTTGGCGAAGGTCGCGAAATCGTCGTTGCGCCCGGCGAAGAACAGCAGGGTGCCGCGGTCGAAATCGGTTGTCTCGCACGGGGCGGGAAAGCGATTCAGCTCCTGCTGTTCGGTCCACTCCATGCGGCGGTACGGCACGCCGCGGCCTTCCAGCTCGGTGCGCAGATCCTCGACCAGGGTCTCGACGTAGATGTCGCCGTCGGCCTTCGGGTGGTAGACGACCACCTGGTTGTAGCGCGGCTGACCCGCCCGCGGCGTGCCCGCGGGATGGCGCGCGCCCTGCACGTAGTCGGCGATCAGCTTCGCCTGCGTCGTATTGCTCGGCGCGGCTTGGAAATACAGCGGCGATGCCTTCTCCATGCCGTCGGCCGAGAGCGTCGTCGCGACCACCGGAACGCCGAGTTCGCCGAGTCGTCCGATGGCGCGGCGGGTTTCGGTGTTGCTGCGATCCATGCCGACCACGCCGAGGATGCCCGGTTCGTCGCGCAGCAGGCCGCGCAGCTGGTTGTCCACCACCCACGTCGCGTGCCGCATGTCGGAACCGCCGTTGGCGACGACGACGCGCACCAGCGGTTCGGACTCGTCGGAGGCGAGTAGCGCGCGGCGCTGCTGCACCGCGAGTCCGGCGAGTTCCTCGACCTGGGCGTGCGGGTACCGCACGTTCGAGTCCACGTAGCTGAGCCCGGAGAAGTAGATCAGCGTGATGACCGGGCGGCGCGGGTTGTCGCGGCGCGCGTCGGCGGCGGCGACATTGAGCCGGAAGACTTCTCGCTGCATCGCCGTGAGTTCCGCGTCGTCGGTGAAGATCTGATCGGCGTTGTCGCTGTAGCCGACGCATTCGCCGCCGCGTTCCTGCACCGAGATTCCGGCCGTCCACGGCCAGTGCGCACACGGCGCGCCACGCAGCGGCGGGATGTAGATCAGCGCGGCGCCCACCAGCAGCGCGATCGGAATCAGCACGCACATGGCGACGAACCACTTGCGCGCGGCGAGCGGTGGCGCGGGCGGCACCGCGAGGTGCGCCAGGCTCGGGTCGCGGACGTGGCCGTCGAGCGGATCCGGCAGCTGTACGCGCAGCGGCAGGAACCACGCGTAGTCGGACCGGTTGGTGCGCATGTTGTCGATATCGCGCAGCCAGCGCTGCAGCGGATCCGGCTGCTGACCGGAATACGGGCGGTCGACCAGGCTTTCGAGGGTAGCGAGGTGCTGGAGATCGCCGATCCTGGACAGCTCGTCCGGCGTCGGCTCGGCAGACCGGGCAGGCCGGCCGGGCGGGGCAGGCTCGACGGTTTCGGCGGGCTCAGCAGGGTCGTAGTCCAGGCAAGCGAGCACCACCAGCGGATCGGAATGCCCGGTCTCGTTGCGGATGTCGTTGATCCAGCAGATCAAGCGCTTCGCGGCGCCGTTGCGCTCGACACCGCCGAGCAGCGCCACCGGATACGCGGTGCGCCGCCAGCTCGACGGCCGCCACAGCCGTTTGCGGTAGGCGTCGCGCATGTCCTCGAGAAAGGCGTGCACCAGCAGCTTGGCGACCTGCTCCTCGTTCTCGTCGCCGCGGCGCGAGGCGGTCAGCCGGGTCGCGAAACCCAGGAAACTGTCGGAGTATTCGGGCGCGAGGTAGCGCTGGCGCATGAACCAGCGCGTGACCTTGGACATGCCGGGGATGCGTCCGCTGACCCACAGCCACAGCCGCAGGACCGGCCACAGCGCGAGCACACCGAACACCAGCCGCGAGATGGTGTCACCGCTGACGCCCTCGGCGGTATCGGAGCGGTCGGCCGGGGAACCGCTGCGCAGCAGGCGCGGCAACCGCGAGCGCAGCTCGACCGTCGCCTCGGTCTCGTCGCTCGTAACCCGTTGGCGGGTCAGCCAATCCGCGGTGCGGTAGCGCGGGAACTTGATCGGTCCCATCGCCGTGTCGTCGCCGGAGAAGCCCTCGACCAGCCGTTGCAGGATGGGCAGGCAGTGGCCTTGGATCTCCTCGCCCGTCGCGTTCGGGTCGGGCGTGAGCGCGTCGGGCGGCAGATCCGCCTGCAAGTCCACCCGCGCCCGTGGCGTCGCCCGCCTGCCGCCGGATTCGCCTAGCCAGCGGTAGATCTCGACGAGCAGCGCACCGCCCGCGCCCGCACCGACCAGACCGACGACCGGCCGTGGCAACGGCCGCCTGCGCCGCAGCAGCGTGCGGAACACGCGCGGCTTCGCGTCGGGCACCTCGAGTGCGCGTAGCAGCTCGAGCAGTTTGGGGACATCGTTGGCGGTATCGGGCAATTCGACGGCCTCCCCCGTGCAATGCGTGTCTGCTGCGACGCACACCAGGGCGTCATCGGGGACTGTACCGTTACAAATCGGACTCGGGCGGCTTGTTCGCTCGAGTTCGCGACCCGCGAACGGGCCGTTCGCTCAGAAGCCCAGTTTGCCAAGCTGTTTCGGATCGCGCTGCCAATCCTTGGCGACCTTGACGTGCAGGTGCAGATAGATCCGCACGCCGAGGATGTGCTCGATCTGCTTGCGCGCGTTGGTGCCGACCTCCTTGAGGCGGCTGCCGCCCTTGCCGATGACGATGGCCTTCTGGCTCGGGCGTTCGACGTACAGCAGCGCGTGCACGTCGAGCATCTCCTCGTTCTCCTCGCGCGGGAGAACCTCCTCGATCACCACGGCCAGCGAGTGCGGCAGCTCGTCGCGCACGCCCTCCAGCGCGGCCTCGCGGATGAGCTCGGCCATGAGCGTTTCCTCGGGCTCGTCGGTGAGCTCGCCGTCGGGGTAGAAGGCCGGGCCCTCCGGCATTTTCGAGGCGATGACGTCGACGAGGACCTCGACCTGCTCGCCCTTGACCGCCGACACCGGCACCACGTCGGCCTCGGGACCGAGCAGTTCGGAGACGGCGAGCAGCTGGGCGGCGACCTGGTCGCGACTCACCTTGTCGATCTTGGTGACCACGCCGAGCACCGTGGTCTTCGGCGCCATCTGCTTGATCTGCTGCACGATCCAGCGGTCGCCGGGCCCGATCTTCTCGTCGGCGGGGATGCAGATCGCGATCACGTCGACCTCGGAATAGGTATCGCGCACCAGATCGTTGAGCCGCTGGCCGAGCAGGGTCCGCGGGCGGTGCAGACCCGGCGTGTCGACCAGGATCAGCTGCGCGTGGTCGCGGTGCACGATGCCGCGGATGGTGTGGCGCGTGGTCTGCGGCCGCGAGGAGGTGATCGCGATCTTCGCGCCGACCAGCGCGTTGGTCAGCGTCGACTTGCCGGTGTTCGGCCTGCCGACGAAACAGACGAAACCGGAACGGAATTCGGCGGAATCCGACTTGTCAGCCACCCTGCACCTCGGCGCCCGCCGCGTCGTCGACGATGTCGAACACCGCGCCAGCGCGGTCGGTGAAGATGATCCGCGCCTCGCCGGACACCTCGCGCACCGCGGCGACCCCGGCGTCGGAGAACCGGCCGCCGACCACCACGGCCGCCTCGAAACCCTCTGCGCCGCTGGAGATCGCGGCCGCGACGGCGGCCTGCAGCGCGGTGAGCCGCAGCACCTGCAAGTCCACCTCGCCCGCCGCGTAGGTGCGGCCGTCGGTGTCGCGGATCGCCGCGCCGCCCGTCCCACCGGTGCGGCCCATCGCGCCGCGCGCCAGGGTCAGCAGCTTGGTGTCCTCGGCATCCAGTTCAGTCATCGGTTGCTCCGTCCTCGTCCTCGTTGTCATTGCGCTTGCCGCCGTTGGATTTTGCGCCGTCGGCACGGGCCGCGCCCGCTTTCTCGGATTTCTCCGGCGCCTTGCGCACCAGGACCGTGTTGATCCGCATCCGGCCGCGCTGATCCGGACCGCCCTCGGCGCGCAGCACCAGCCCGTGCACCACGACCTTCGAGCCGGGCAACGGCACCCGGCCGAGTTCGTGGGCGAGCAGGCCGCCCACCGTGTCGACGTCCTCGTCCTCGATGTCCATGCCGTACAGCTCGCCGAGATCCTCCACCGACAACCGGGTGGACACCCGGAAGCGGCCCTCACCAAGCTCCTTCACGGGCGGGATCTCGGCGATGTCGTACTCGTCGGCGATCTCGCCGACGATCTCCTCGAGCACGTCCTCGATGGTCACCAGGCCCGCGATGCCGCCGTATTCGTCGACGAGCAGCGCCATGTGATTGCGGCGGCGCTGCATCTCGTCGAGCAGATCGTCCAGCGGCTTGGAGTCGGGCATGAACACCGCCGGGCGCATCACGTCGTGCACCCGCACCTTGCGGCTGCGATCGGCGTACGGCACAAGGTCTTTCAGGTACACGACGCCGAGGATGTCGTCGACGTTCTCGCCGACCACCGGGATGCGCGAGTGACCGCTGCGCACCGCGAGCGACATGGCCTGCGCGGCCGACTTGTCCGCCTCGATCCACACCATCTCGGTGCGCGGCACCATCACCGCGCGAGCCGCGGTATCGCGAAGCTCGAACACCGACTGGATCATGCGGCGTTCGTCGTCGGCCACCACGCCGCGCTCGCCGGCCATCTCGACCACCTCGCGCAGCTCGACCTCCGAAGCGAAGGGGCCGTTGCGGAAACCCTTACCCGGTGTGATGGCGTTACCGATCAGGATCAGCAGCCTGCTCACCGGGCCGAGCAGCGCGCCGATGAACTGCAACGGCAGCGCGGCGGCCAAGGCGAGTGAATAGGCGTGCTGGCGGCCGAGGGTGCGCGGACCGACACCGATCACCACGTAGTCGACGAGCACCATCACCGCGGCGGTGATCAGCAGCGCCCAGTTGTCGTCCCAGATCTCGATGAGCGCCGCGGCGAGCAGCACCGTCGCGCCGATCTCGCACAGCACGCGCAGCAGCACCATCAGGTTCACGTAGCGGGCGCGGTCGGCCACGATACGGCTCAATCGCGCGGCGCCGGGACGATCGACGCGCACCATGTCGCCGAGGCGTGCCAGGGAGATCGTGTTCAGCGCCGCGTCGACACCGGCGAACAGTCCACCCGCGGGTACCAGCAGGACGGCCAGCAGGATCAGGGTCAGTGAGCTCACGCCGGGCCCAGGGCGTCACCGGGTCCGGTGAAGCCGGCCTTGCCGAGCAGGCGGGCGTCGCGCTCGGCGAGTTCGGCGCGCCGCCTGGCCTCGCGCAGGCTCTCGTACCACTCCTCGAGCAGCCGGGCCTGCAGCTCGAACATCTCCTTCTCCTCTTCCGGCTCGGCGTGGTCGTAGCCGAGCAGGTGCAGCACGCCGTGCACGGTGAGCAACGCGAGCTCGTGCTCGAGCGAATGCCCCGCCTTGCGCGCCTGCGCCCCCGCGAACTCCGGGCACAGCACGATGTCGCCGAGCATCGAGGGGCCCGGCTCGGGGCTGTCCGGCCGCCCGCCCGGCTCGAGCTCGTCCATCGGGAAGGACATCACGTCGGTGGGGCCAGGTAGGTCCATCCAGCGCATGTGCAGGTCGGCCATGGTGTCGAGATCGACGAGCACCATCGACAGCTCGGCCGCCGGATGGACGTCCATCCGGGCGATCACGAACCGCGCAACACTGACCAGGTCTTCTTCGGGTACGTCGATACCCGACTCGTTGGCGATCTCGATGCTCACCTGAACAGCCTATTCGACGCAGTCGGACGCAGTCCGTCCGCAGCCCCGCGCACGGCCGGAGCGAAGGCGGAGGTACGCCTATTAGACGCAGCCGGACGTAGTCCGCCCGCAGCCCCGCGCCGGGCCGAGCGAAGGCGAGGCAGCCGCGTATTCGACCAGTCGGACGTCATCCGCCCGCAGCCCCGGATTTGGACCGAACGAACGCGAGGCAGCCGCCTTCTGGACGCAACCCCGCACCGGGCAGGTCGAAGGCGCGGCAGCCGATCTTGGACAGACGAGACCGGCCGCCGACGAGGGTCAGCGGCCGGTGTATTCGGCTGTGGCAGGCGTAGTGCTCAGCGCCGGTCGCGGCCTGCGGCGCGGCGCTGGGCGCGGTTGCCCGGGTAGTGCGGGGTGACCTGCGGCCGGTTGGACTCCCAGCGGTCGTAGGCGTCGACAATGTCCGAGACCAAGCGGTGGCGGACGACGTCGCTGCTGGTGAGCTCCGAGAAGTGGATGTCCTCGATCTCGGTGAGGATCTCCGCCGCCGCGCGCAGGCCGGAGCGAGCGCCGGTGGGCAGGTCGACCTGGGTGATGTCGCCGGTGACCACGATCTTGGACCCGAAACCCAGACGCGTCAGGAACATCTTCATCTGCTCGGCCGTGGTGTTCTGCGCCTCGTCGAGAATGATGAAGGAGTCGTTGAGCGTCCGGCCGCGCATGTACGCCAGCGGCGCAACCTCGATGACGCCCGCGGCCATCAGCTTCGGGATCGCCTCCGGGTCCATCATGTCGTGCAGCGCGTCGTACAGCGGGCGCAGGTACGGGTCGATCTTCTCGTTGAGCGTGCCGGGCAGGAAGCCGAGCCGCTCGCCCGCTTCCACGGCGGGACGAGTGAGGATGATCCGGTTGACCTGCTTGGTCTGCAACGCCTGCACGGCCTTGGCCATGGCCAGGTAGGTCTTGCCGGTGCCCGCGGGACCGATGCTGAACACGATGGTGTTGGCGTCGATCGCGTCGACGTAGCGCTTCTGGTTCAGCGTCTTGGGACGAATGGTCTTGCCGCGCCGGGACAGGATGTCCAGGCTCAGCACCTCGGCCGGGGAATCCGAGGACCCCTCGGTCAGCATCGACACCGTGTGCCGCACCGCCTCCGGCGTCACCACCCTGTTTCGGCCGGTCAGCGCGATCAACTGTTCGATGACCCGCTCGGCGAGGGCGACGTCGGCCGCCTTGCCGGTGAGGGTCACGGAATTGCCGCGGACGTGAATGTCCGCGTCGAGCAGTTGCTCGAGCTGACGCAGATTCTGGTCGGCCGAACCGAGGAAGGGGAACACGGATTCAGGAGCGAGCTCGATGCTGGAGCGCACGGTGCGTGCTGCGGGGCCCGAGCCGTTGTCGCCGGCGCCAATGCCTGCAGTGGGGTTGGTCGGGTCGCCGATCTCGCCTTGTGTTCGCAAAAGTGGTGACAGCCTGCTTTCCGGTCTCGACAGCCGTGGTGGAATGACAAAAGTTTAACGCGCCCCACCGACAGCGCACAGTGAATAAACGGCTACCGATGCGGCGGCCTTTCCCGCCGTGTGCTGGATATTCCCCCGTGTCCGTCGGACCAATCCTCGGCGAAGTCACGGAATCGTCGCACCGCGTCCGACGGCGCCGCGGCGGCCGACCAGATCAGCCCGACCTCCCGCCACGCGCTGTCGTCGGCCAAAGGCACCAGCACCGGCCCCGAGCGCGCCGCCGCCGGGGCCGGATCTTCCAGCGGCAGCAGCGCAACCCCGAGTCCCGCCGTCACCAGACCGGTGACGGTGCGCGTGTCGCTGGACTCGAAGGCGACCCGCGGGCGGATGTCCGCGGCCGCGCACAGTTCGTCGAAGATCCGCCGCATGCCGAACCCGGAAGGCATGGTGATGAACTCGACGCCGCCCAGTTCGGCCATGCGCACCTGCCTGCGCCCGGCCAGCCGGTGCTCCGCGGGCACGGCGAGCACCAGCGGCTGGCGCAGCAGGCCGCGCCACCCGACGCCGGACACCGCCGGGCGCGGCGAGACGACGGCGAGGTCGGCCGTGCCGTCGAGCACCTGCCGCGTGATCTTCTCCGCGCTGCCCTGGCGCAACGTCACGGTGACCCGGCCCGCGTTGCGCCGGAAACCGGCGATCAACTGCGGCACCAGCCAGCCGCCGAACGTATGCAGGAACGACAGCCGCACCACTCCGCGCGCGGGATTGGCCAGATCGGCGACGGCTTGCCCCGCGGCGTCGAGCTCGGCCTGCGCGCGGCGCGCGTGTTCGTAGTAGACGCGACCGAACTCGTTGAGCGCGATGCGCTTTCCGCGCCGGTCGAACAATTCCGCGCCGAGCTTGCGTTCCAACCGGGCGAGCATGCGGGACAGCGTCGGCTGCGCGATGTGCAAGCGCTCGGCCGCCGCGCTCATCCGCTCCAGCTCGGCGAGTGTCGTGAACCACCGCAGATCTTCGCCGAGCACCCCGCTACCTCCCTATATGTCACACAGGCATCAAGTTGGTAATCATTATTCATTTCCGTTCGGAAAGGGCCAAGACCATCCTGAAATTCAGGAGGTAGCCATGACCAGCACCACGGCGCAACCGTCGACCGGCACCCGCGCGGCGAGCCCGTCCGTCACCGGCCCTGCGCACGACCGGCGGATCACCCTCGCACTGTTCGCGGCGGGCCTCACCACCTTCGCGTCCATGTACAACGCGCAGGCGCTGCTGCCGAGCCTGTCGGAGGCGTTCGGCGCGACGCCCGCCCGCGCGGCGCTGGCGGTCTCGCTCACCACCGGCTGCCTCGCGGTGGCTATCGTGCCGGTGAGCGCGCTGTCCAGCCGGATCGGCCGCACCAAGGTGATGATCGGATCGGCGGTAGCCGCCGCGGTCATCGGCCTGCTGCTGCCGTTCAGTCCCTCGCTCGACGCGCTGCTGGCGGGCCGGGCGCTGCAGGGCATCGCGCTGGCCGGAGTACCGGCGGTGGCGATGGCGTACCTGGCCGAGGAGATCGGCGCCGAAGGACTCGGCGCCGCGATGGGCGTGTATGTCGCGGGCACCACGATCGGCGGTCTGGCAGGACGTCTGATTCCCTCGTTCGCCCTCGACGTGGCGTCTTGGCGCTGGGCCGCGGCGGCGGTCGGCGTGGCGGCCGCGGCGTGCACGGTGTGGTTCGTCCGGCTGCTGCCCGCCTCGCGCGGTTTCGTCGCCCGGCCCGCCGGACTGCGCACGGTCCTCGGCGACCTCGGGCAACAGCTGCGGCACCATCAGCTGCTCGCGCTGTTCGGGTTGGCCTTCGTCCTGATGGGCGGTTTCGTCTCGATCTACAACTTCCTCGGCTACCGGCTCACCCAACACCCCTTCGAATTGCCCGCGGCGGTGGCGGGTTCGGTCTTCCTGCTGTATCTGGCGGGCACCGTGACCTCGGCCTGGGGCGGCCGCCTCGCCGACCGCGTCGGCAGGCATCGGATGCTCACCGCGTCGATGGCGCTGATGGGCGTGGGGCTGGCGCTGAGCGTTCCGGATCGGCTTGGCTGCGTCGTCGCGGGCGTCTTGCTCTACACCGCGGGCTTTTTCGCCGCGCACACGGTCGCGAGCGCGTGGGTCGGCGCGCTGGCCAACGGCAACCGCGGGGCGGCCTCCTCGCTGTACCTGTTCTTCTACTACCTCGGCAGCGCGGTCGTCGGCGGTCTGTCGGGTCTGGTGTTCGCGCAGACGGGCTGGCTCGGGCTGATCGGCACGGTCGCCGCGTTGCTCGCCGCCGGGGCGATCCTGTTCGCCGTCGCGACGATTCGTTCGCGGCGGGATGCCGCGCACCAGCCGTCGTAGATCCGGCCGTTCACCAGCGCGGCGTCAACGCCCCCAGCGCACCGAGCGCGACCGCGGCGGCCGTGGACGTGCGCAGCACGGTCGGCCCGAGCAGCACGACGTCCGCTCCGGCCGCGACGAGTTCGGCGAGCTCGACGTCGTCCAGTCCGCCTTCGGGACCCACGATCAGCACCACCTCCGGCGCGTCCGCGAAGGGCAGTTCGGTGAAACGACCGCGGCCGGATTCGTGCAACGCGGCCACGATCGCGCCCTCGCCCTTGGCCTTTCGGACCAACTCGAGCAGCTCACGGGTGCGGTGCAGGTCCGCGACCTCGGGAATGTAGGCGCGCCGGGATTGGCGGGCGGCCGAGCGCGCCGCGGCGCGCCACTTGTCGACGGCCTTGGCGGCCTTGCCCTCCCAGTTGGCGACGCAGCGCGCCGCCTGCCACGGCACGATGACATCGGCGCCCGCCTCGGTCATCAGTTCGACGGCCAGCTCCGAACGGTCCGATTTCGGCAGCGCCTGCACCACCGTGACGCGTGGCGCAACCGGCTGCGCCACGGTCTTGTTCAGCACCTTCAGGTCGAGCCGGTCGCGCTGGGTGGCGACCACCTCCGAGGTGGCGAGCACACCGCGTCCGTCGGACAGGGTGATCGGCTCGCCGACCCGGATGCGCCGCACGGTCGCGGCGTGCCGCCCCTCCGGACCGTCGAGCACCGCGATCGCGCCGGGCTCGGGAATGTCGTCGAGGTAGAAGACCGTGGCGGCCAACGGCTCAGCGCCCGCTGAACGAGGCGCGCAGCCGCGCGAACAGACCGCTGTTGTGCTCGGACTGCGCCGACATCACCTCGGCGCGGTCGCGCTCGCGCATGCCCTTGTACTTGCGCAGCAGGTCGGTCTGCTTGCCGTCCAGCTTGGTCGGCACCACGATGTCGAGGTGCGCGATCAGGTCGCCGCGGGCGCCCGAGCGCAGCCGGGGCATGCCGTGCCCGCGCAGCACCGACACCTCGTTCGGCTGGGTGCCCGGTGCGATGGTCAGTTCGGTCGGGCCGTCCAGGATCGTGTCGACGACGACGGTGGTGCCGAGCGCGGCGTCCACCATCGGGACCCGGATGGTGCAGTGCAGATCGTCGCCGTCGCGGACGAACACGTCGTGCGGCTGCTCCACGATCTCCACGTACAGATCGCCCGCGTGGCCGCCGCCGGGGCCGACCTCGCCCTGGGCCGCCAGCCGGACCCGCATGCCGTTGGCGACGCCCGCCGGAATGGGCGCGGCGATCTCGCGACGGGCGCGGACCCGGCCGTCGCCGCCGCACTTGTGGCAGGGATCCGGAATGGTCTCGCCCGCGCCGCGGCAGGTCGGGCACGGCCGCGAGGTGAGCACCTGGCCGAGGAACGACCGCTGCACGGACTGGACTTCGCCTGCGCCGCCGCAGGTTTCGCAGCGCACCGGCTTGGAGTTGCCGTTGGTGCCCGCGCCGTGGCAGTTGTCGCAGAGGATCGCGGTGTCGACGGTCAGGTGCTTGGTGACGCCGACCGCGCATTCGGCGAGGCTGAGGCGGGTGCGCAGCAGCGAGTCGGCGCCCGGCTGCACCCGGCCGCGCGGCTTGCGCCCGCCGCCGCCCGCGCCGCTCATGCCGCCGAAGAACGCCTCGAACACGTCGCCGAGTCCGCCGAAACCCGCGCCGGAGAAGCCCGCGCCGGCGCCTCCGCCGGACTCGAGCGGGTCGCCGCCCATGTCGACGATCCGGCGCTTCTCCGGGTCGGAGAGCACCTCGTAGGCCGCCGACACGTCCTTGAACTTGGCCTGCGCGGCCTCGTCGGGGTTGACGTCCGGGTGGAGTTCGCGAGCCAGCTTGCGGTAGGCGCGCTTGATCTCCTGGTCGGTCGCGTTCTTCGCGACGCCGAGCAGTCCGTAGTAGTCCCGTGCCACTTGAGTTCTCTAGTCCTTGGTCGCTGTGACTCGCCTGTGCCGCTCCAACCGAATGCCGACGTGGTCGGCATTAGTCGGATGCACTCAACTTTATCCGGCCAGAGGTTCGAGAGTAGCAGCGCCGTGAGCACGGTTCGGCGTCAGCGCTCGGCGAGCACCTCGCCGATATAGCGCGCCACGGCCGCGACCGAGGCGATCGTGCCCGGATAATCCATCCGGGTGGGCCCGAGCACACCCATGCCGCCGAGCACCGCGCCCTCCACGCCGTAGCCGGTCGACACCACCGACGTGGTGCGCATCTGCTCGACCTGGGTCTCCTCGCCGATACGCACGGTCACCGTGCCGGGATGCTGTGCGGCGGCGAGCAGTTTGAGCACGATCACCTGCTCCTCCAGCGCCTCCAGCACCTGCCGCAGCGAACCCGGCAGGCCGAAATCGGCTGCGTTGCGGGTGAGATTCGCGGTGCCGCCGAGTACGAGGCGCTCCTCCGGGTGCTCGACCAGCGTCTCCACCAGCACGGTGGACACCCGGATCAGCACGTCGCGCAGCTGACGCGGGGCGCGCTCGGGAAGTTCGGCGACCGCGGCCGAGGCGGAGGCAAGGCGCTTGCCGTCCATCGCGCCGCCGAGCATGGCGCGCAACGCGGCCAGGTCCTCGTCGTCGATCACCGCGCCGAGTTCCACCAGACGCTGATCGACCCGGCCGGTGTCGGTGATCACCACGAGCAGCAGACGCGCCGGATTCAACGCGACCACCTCGATGTGACGCACCGTCGAGGCCGACACGGTCGGGTACTGCACCACCGCGACCTGCCTGGTCAGCTGGGCGAGCAGCCGCACGCCGCGGCGCAGCACGTCGTCGAGATCGACGCCGGACTCCAGGAACTCCATGATCGCGCGCCGTTCGGCGGGCGAGAGCGGCTTGACCTCGGAGATCCGGTCGACGAACTGCCGGTAGCCCTTGTCGGTGGGGATGCGGCCGGAGCTGGTGTGCGGCTGGGCGATGTAGCCCTCGGCCTCCAACACCGCCATGTCGTTGCGGACCGTCGCGCTGGAGACACCCAGATTGTGCCGCTCCACCAGGGTTTTCGACCCGATGGGCTCCTTCGTGGCGACATAGTCCGCGACGATCGCGCGCAGGACCTCGAAGCGCCGATCCTCGGTGCTCGACATCGGCCCCACCTCCTCGCCTTCTCGATACGCCGCGGGCCCGCCGACGCATGTGGGAGGGCACGAAGCCTCGCGGTCTCCCGGTCGTCTGAGTATCCAGTTTAGTGGCCGACCTGCCAATCGCCCGGCCTCGCGTAGCGCGTGACCGGGCGATCGTGGCATTCTCGGCGACGTTGTCGCGAAACGCAATGGGGAGGGGACTCTTCGGCAGCCGACACAGTGGGGCAGCACGATGATCACGGCCGATCGCGGTTTGCATCATCTGAGGGTCGCACCGCCGCCTTGGCGCGCCCCGTGGGCGACCGGCGAGCCGTGGTCCCGGTCGTCGCCGGACACACCACCATCATCTACTCGCGCGCGGCCGTCGCACCGACCACCAACGGCGCGATCGGCGCTGAACCACCGCCGCTGCCCGGCCTGGTCTGGTTCTCCCTCACCTGGACGACCATCGGGCTCCCCCTTGCCCTCGCGATCGTGTTCGGGATCATGCAGCTGTTCGTGCGCTGACTCTCAGCGGCTGTCGAAACCCTTGGCGTGCTTGCCCGCCTGGGCGTCGAGCCCGAGCATGGCGAGCAGCGACTCGCAGTCGGCGGCGTCGTAGGCGTGTGCGGCGACCGTCCGGGCCGCGATCGCGCTCTTGCGCGCGCTCTCCGCTTTCTGGGCGGCCCTGGTCTCGGCGAATTCTCCCGAACATGGAACGAGATCGATGGGCTGGTCCTGGGACATGGGACTCCTCGGTGTCGAGCCGGAGCCTACGCGGGTTCCCCGGCCCGCGATAGAGCGCATACCAGGACGTTCGCGGACACATGTCACACCTCGGGTGGCCGCGTCGTCCTCCGGAGGTAGGTATCGACGCGAAGGAGTACCGGATGCGAATCGCAGTAGTGGGTGCGAGCGGGCGGATCGGCCGCGAAGTGGTCGACGTGCTGAAGAACAAGGGCCACGACATCGTGGCGATCACCAGGACCTCGGGCGTGGACGTCTATACCGGTGCGGGACTGGCGGACACCTTGGCCGGGGTGGACGTCGTGGTGGACGCGGTCAGCACGACGACCACCGACACCGCGGCCGTGACGGACTACTTCGGCACCGTCGCGCGCACCGTGCAGCGGGAGGCGGCCGCGGCGGGCGTGCGGCGCATCGCGGTCATCTCGATCATCGGCATCGACCCGTTCACCGCGGGGCACTACGCCGGAAAACTGGCGCACGAGGCGGGCTACCGCGAGGGCCCGGTGCCGGTGCGGGTGCTGCGGGCGGCCCAGTTCCACGAATTCACCGAGATGATGCTCGAGTGGACGACTCGCGACGACACGGCCTACGTGCCCGCGTTCCCGACACAACTCGTCGCGGCCCGCACCACCGCCGAAGAGCTGGCCGCCCTCGCACTCGCCGACAGCGCGGCCGACATGGTCGAGATCGCGGGCCCCGAGAAGCTGGACCTCGCCGCTGCCGTGGCGAAACTCGCTGCGCGACGGGGTGATCCGTCTCGCGTCGAGGCGATCACCGCCAGCACGGACCCGAACTTCGAGTTACAGGTCGCCGGCGCGCTGCTGCCCGGACCGGACGCGATCTTGGCGGGGCCGACGTTCGACGAATGGCTGGACCGCAAGTACCCGGCGCGGTAGTCGACACGAAAGGTGCTGCGGCCGCACCAGTCCTACAGCCACCATTCGACTCCCGCCGATTCTCGCAACGTGCTTCACCACAGCACGCTCTGTGCGTGCCTGAAGAGGCCGGGTGGGGCTGCGGGGTCAGGCGAGGAGGTCGCGCACAATACCGTCGGCGAGGAGGCGGCCGCGGTCGGTGAGGACGAGGTGGTCAGCGGATCGAATGGCCAAGCCGTCGGCGATGATTCGGTCCACGGCGGGGGCGGCGGAGGGTGCGAGATCGGCCAGCGGGAGGCCGGTGCGGAGGCGCACCGTGAGCATGATGCGTTCGAGGTAGCGCTCGTCGTCGGTGAGCGACTCCCAGCCGGCGGCGGGCAGTCCGCCGCGGGCGACGCGCTCGGCGTACCGGGCCGGATGCTTGACGTTCCACCAGCGCACGCCGCCGAGGTGGCTGTGCGCGCCGGGACCCGCGCCCAGCCAGTCGCCGCCGTCCCAGTAGCCGAGGTTGTGCCTGCATCGAGCGGAATCGTTTGCCGCCCAATTGGATACCTCGTACCAGGTTAGTCCGGCGGCGGTGAGGCGGGTGTCGATGCGTTCGTAGCGGGCGGCGAGCACGTCGTCGTCGGGGGCGGGTAGTTCGCCGCGACGTACCTTGCGCGCCAACGCGGTTCCGTCCTCGACGATGAGCGAATACGCGGAGACGTGGTCCACACCGGCGTCGAGCACCGCGTCCAGGCTGGCGTCGAGATCGGCGTCGCGCTCGCCGGGCGTTCCGTAGATCAGGTCCAGGTTCACGTGCTCGAATCCCGCGGCGCGCGCTTCGCGGGCGGCAGCGACCGCGCGGCCCGGCGTGTGGGTGCGGTCCAGCACGGCAAGCACGTGGCGGGCGGCCGACTGCATGCCAAGCGAGATGCGGGTGTACCCCGCCGCCCTGAGGCGATCGAAGAACTCCGGCGAGGTGGATTCCGGATTCGACTCGGTGGTCACCTCGGCATCCGGCGCGAGGGCGAACGCCGACCGGACGGCGTCGAGCACCTCGGCGAGACCGTCCCCACCCAGCAGCGACGGTGTGCCGCCACCCACGAAGACGGTCGAGACCTCGGGCGTGGCCGACGGCAGCCCGGCGAACCGATCGGCGGCCGCGGCCAGTTCGCCGCGCAGCGCCGCGAGCCACGACTGCGGCGACGCCGAACTGCCGAGCTCCCCCGCGGTGTAGGTGTTGAAGTCGCAGTATCCGCAGCGTGTCGCACAGAAGGGCACGTGCACGTACACACCGAACGGCCCGCCGCCGAAGTCGCGCAGCACGGGCGCGTCGGCGTCGATCTCCGAGAGGGATACGGCGGAACTCACCTGTCCAGTGTGCCCGCCGAACCTCGACGCCCTCCGCCCGGGGACCGCCCGCGGAGGCTACGCGAAGCGGACGTCCACGGTGGCAAGGCCGAAGACCTTGCGTCCCGCGGACTTCGCGACGATGACCACGACAGCGCTCCTGCTCTCGGGGTCGATCGACTTGATACGCCCGGTGAACTCGACGCTTCCGGCGCAGGCGGCTTCGACGACGGTGTAGTTCGACAGCCGGACCGCGTACTTGGTGACAGCGCCCGGGTCACCGAGCCACCCGGTGACAAATCCTGCCCCCAGGCCCATGGTGAGCATGCCGTGCGCGATCACACCGGGAAGACCCGCGAGCGCGGCGACCCCTTCGTGCCAGTGGATCGGGTTCGCATCACCGGAGACCCCGGCGTAATTCACGAGGTCACCTCGCGTCAGCCGCACGACCCGAGCCGGAAGCTCGTCGCCGACGGCGATGTCCTCGAATCGGACCGTGGTACGCGGGATACGGGTCCGCGAGGTCGAGGAAAGGCATGGGCCGGTCTCGGAAACCGGGTCAGCCGCATTGTGCGCGGGCGCTGCCGAGGCCGCGGTTCGAGAGGTCATGTCGATGCCGTGCATGACCACACGCTCGATCGCCTCACCGATGCCTGCGGCGACGTCCTCGCCCGTGATGCCGATGACGGTCGTATGCATGATCTGCACGACCTCGCCGGTCTGATCGGTGAAGGTGTTGGTGATGGTGAGCAGGTCCTTGCCCGCTATGCGGCGAACCGCGGAGAGTTCGACATCGCTGGTCAACCGATCACCGGTGAGCACCGGCTTGTACATCTCGAAGACCTGATCGGTCTGCACGAACACGTCGTAGCCCCTGATGACCGTTTCGAAGAGCTTACGGTTGGCCAGCATCGCGGCTGTCGAGATGAACGTGGTCGGTGCGACCAAACCGGCGTACCCGAGGTCACCGGCAGCGTCCTCGCTCCAGTGCGCCGGATGGAAATCCTGCACGGCCCGCGCGTACTCGCGGATCTTCTCCCGGCCCACTTCGTAGTAGTCGTCCGCACGATAGCGATGCCCCACCAGCCCGGCCACATCGAACGTTGCTTCCACCAAGCCGCTCCTCGCTCCAGAATTCCTCGGGACGCGTATCGGCATCCACACAACACAAGCGCATTCACGCGTGAAACGCCACCCTCCCACAGGACACAGCGCCGGTGCCACGCAAGCCGAACGGTCGTCGGTCAGGTGGTGGGGCGTTGCGACCGGCGCTGTCGGCGATGCATCACGACTGGAAGCGCCAGTCGGGGGCCCGGCGGCCGCGCTGACCAGCGCGCGGCCGCGAACGACCGAAACTCACTCCGCGACGATCGGCGTGTTCTGGTTCGCGGTGAGCAGCCAGCGGCCCTCCTCCTTGGCCATCACGTACATCGGGGTGCCCTCGCTCTCCAGGACGCCCTCGGTGGTGAAGTACCGCTGGCGCACCTTCACCGCGGCCACGTCGGGGCGGATGAACAGGACGTGCTCGAGCTCGTAGGTCGCCTTGCCGTGCGCGGTCGCGCCGGGCAGCACGGCGGCGGTGAACTCGGCGATGGCGTCGCGGCCGAACAGGCGCTTGCCGTGACCCGTCGTCCAGATGGCGTCGGCGCGGAACAGCGCGACGAATTCGTCGACGAGCTCGTGCTGCTGCACGTGCTCGACGGTGGCGACGAGCTGGCGGATGGCTTCGATTTCGACGTCGGCGTCGACGGGTGCGGTACTCATGCGGTACACACTCGTACCTCGAGCAAACTCGAGGTCAACGGGGTAGTGCCGCGGTTCACATCGGACAGTTCGGGCGAATCACCGGCCGCATTCGCCCCGGGAAATATGACGACCATCACAAATAGACCTCGCGGTCCAGGGAATTTCCCCCTATTCCGCGGGAAATACTGGGATGACGGTCGGAACGCCCCTGCTGACATGGCACAATAGCCCTCATGCGCGCATCGGGAGTACGACTTGTGGCACGTCGCCACGTCGACTACAAGCGCGTCTGTAGCGCCTGCTGTCTGCCCGGTTCTCACCGGTAGCTCAGCGGCGCCTTCTTCCGGGTTTCCCGGCGATCCCTTATCGCATCGGTCCGCTGACACCGCGGGCGTGAGTCAGCCCCTCACGCCTTCAGCACGGATGTACCACCCACCCAGCAGGAGCGACCTCATGACGTCGAGCACCGACGCCGGTCCCAGCGATCAGCCGACACCCCGGCAGGCGCGTCCCGAACGCCCGGCCACCGAGCGCCGCGTGCGACCGGACCGCCCGCGCCCCGAGGCGTCGGCGGCGCCGCGCGCCCGCACCGGCAAGCCCGTACGCCGCAAGTCGGAGGGCCAGTGGGCTCTCGGCTACCGGGAACCGCTCAACCCGAACGAGCAGAGCAAGAAGGACGACAACCCGCTCAACGTCCGCGCACGCATCGAGAACATCTACGCGCGGGGCGGGTTCGACAGCATCGACAAGGCCGATCTGCGCGGCCGATTCCGCTGGTGGGGTCTCTACACCCAGCGTGAGCAGGGCTACGACGGCACCTGGACCGGCGACGAGAACATCGACATTCTCGAAGCCAAGTACTTCATGATGCGGGTGCGCTGCGACGGCGGCGCGCTGAACGTCGCGCAGCTGCGCACGCTCGGCCAGATCTCCACCGAGTTCGGCCGCGACACCGCCGACCTGTCCGACCGCGAGAACGTCCAGTACCACTGGATCGAGATCGAGAACGTCCCGGAGATCTGGCGGCGGCTCGAGGAAGTCGGCTTGCAGACCACCGAGGCGTGCGGCGACTGCCCCCGCGTCGTGCTCGGCTCGCCGCTGGCCGGTGAATCGCTGGACGAGATCATCGACACCACCCCGGCGATCCAGGAAATCGTGCGCCGCTACATCGGCGACAAGAAGTACTCGAACCTGCCGCGCAAGTTCAAGACCGCGATCTCGGGCCAGCAGGACGTGGTGCATGAGATCAACGATGTCGCGTTCATCGGCGTGGAGCACCCCGAACACGGTCCCGGACTGGATCTCTGGGTGGGCGGTGGCCTGTCCACCAACCCGATGCTCGCCCAGCGCGTCGGCGCCTGGGTCCCGCTGGACGAGGTGCCGGACGTGTGGGAGGCCGTTGTCTCCCTCTACCGCGACTACGGCTACCGCCGCCTGCGCACCAAGGCGCGGCTGAAGTTCCTGATCAAGGATTGGGGCATCGAGAAGTTCCGCGAGGTGCTCGAGGAGAAGTACCTGAAGCGCAAGCTGATCGACGGCCCCGCGCCGGAGCAGCCCGCCAAGCCGATCGATCACGTAGGTGTGCAGCGGCTGCGCAACGGCCTCAACGCCGTAGGCTTCTCTCCCATCGCCGGTCGCGTCTCGGGCACCATCCTCACCAAGGTGGCCGACGCGGTCGAGAAGATCGGCGCCGACCGGATCCGCTTCACCCCGTACCAGAAGCTGATCGTGCTCGACGTCGCCGACGACAAGGTCGAGCAGCTCATCGCCGAACTGGAACCGCTCGGCCTGCAGGCCCGCCCGTCCATCTGGCGGCGAAACCTGCTGGCGTGCAGCGGTATCGAGTTCTGCAAGCTCTCCTTCGTGGAGACCCGCAAGCGCTCCCAGGTGCTCGCACCGGAGCTCGAGCAGCGGCTGGCCGACGTCAACGCCCACCTCGACGTGCCGATCACGGTGAACATCAACGGCTGCCCGAACTCCTGCGGCCGGTCCCAGATCGCCGACATCGGCTTCAAGGGCCAGCTGGTCGACGACGGCGACGGGAATCAAGTCGAGGGCTACCAGGTTCATCTCGGTGGCAGCCTCGGACTCGACAGCGGCTTCGGCCGAAAGCTGCGCCAGCACAAGGTGACCAGCGCCGAGCTCGGCGACTACATCGAGCGCGTGGTGCGCAACTTCGTCAAGAACCGGAACGCGGACGAGCGGTTCGCCCAGTGGGCGGTCCGCGCCGACGAGGCCGACCTGCGATGAGCACGATCGTGCCTCGGCTGACGGGAGATCAACTGTGACAACGAAACTCGCCGACAAGCTCGCCGAAGACGAGCTGCGGGCGATCGCCGAACGCGGAGCGGCCGAACTCGGCCCCGACGCCTCGGCGGCCGACCTGCTGCGCTGGACCGAGGAGACCTTCGGCCGTGCTGTTTCGAGTGACCCGCAAGCGGTCACCAGCGGCGGCTATATCGTCGCCTCGAACATGCAGGACGGCGTGCTCGTCCACCTCGCGGCGCAGGTCCGTTCCGGCGTCGACGTGCTGTTCCTTGACACGGGCTACCACTTCGCCGAGACCATCGGCACCCGCGACGCGGTCGAGGCCGTGTACGGGGTCAACGTGGTCAACGTCCGCCCGGAGCACACCGTCGCCGAACAGGACGAACTGCTCGGCAAGGATCTGTTCGCGCGTGACGCCGGCGAGTGCTGCCGCCTGCGCAAGGTGGTGCCGCTGAAGAAGTCGCTGTCGGGCTACAACGCCTGGGTCACCGGCATCCGCCGGGTGGAGGCCCCCACCCGCGCCAACGCGCCGCTGATCTCCTACGACGAGGCCTTCGGCCTGGTGAAGATCAATCCGATCGCACCGTGGTCCGACGACGAGATGCAGGCCTACATCGAACAGCACGGCATCCTCGTCAATCCCCTGGTGGAGGAGGGATATCCGTCCATCGGCTGCGCTCCGTGCACACGGAAGCCGGAGCCGGGATCCGATCCGCGAAGCGGCCGCTGGGCCGGCCTCGCAAAGACCGAATGCGGGTTGCACCAATCATGACCGAGATCATCAGTGAACGCTCTCTTGGCATCACCGACTTCGACACCCTCGCGGCGCTGGAGTCGGAGGCCATCCACATCTTCCGCGAGGTGGCGGGCGAGTTCGAGCGGCCGGTGATCCTGTTCTCCGGCGGCAAGGACTCCACCGTGCTGCTGCACTTGGCGCTCAAGGCCTTCTGGCCCGCGCCGCTGCCCTTCGCGCTGCTGCACGTGGACACCGGCCACAACCTGCCCGAGGTGCTGGAGTTCCGCGACAAGGTGGTCGAGAAGTACGGGCTGCGCCTGCACGTCGCCAGCGTCGAGGACTACCTGGCCGACGGCAGGCTCACCGAGCGCGCGGACGGCATCCGCAACCCGCTGCAGACCGTGCCGCTGCTGGACGCCATCACCGAGAACCGCTTCGACGCGGTGTTCGGCGGCGGCCGACGCGACGAGGAGCGCTCCCGCGCCAAGGAGCGAATCTTCTCGCTGCGCAACGCCTTCGGCCAGTGGGACCCGAAGCGCCAGCGCCCCGAGCTGTGGAACCTGTACAACGGGCGGCACGCGCCGGGCGAGCACGTGCGGGTGTTCCCGCTGAGCAACTGGACCGAGCTCGATATCTGGCGCTACATCGCCAGGGAGAACGTCGAACTCGCGACCATCTACTACGCGCACGAGCGTCCCGTGTACCAGCGCGACGGCATGTGGATGACGCCGGGCGTGTGGGGCGGCCCGCGCGAGGGCGAGGTGCTGGAGACCCGCTCGGTGCGGTACCGCACCGTCGGCGACGGATCCACCACCGGCGCCATCATTTCCGACGCGAACGACAACGAGGCGATCCTCGCCGAGGTGGCCGCGTCCCGACTGACCGAACGCGGCGCGACCCGTGGTGACGACCGGGTTTCCGAAGCCGCGATGGAAGACCGCAAGCGAGAGGGTTATTTCTGACATGTCCGACCTATTGAGGCTGGCCACCGCCGGTTCTGTCGACGACGGTAAGTCCACCTTGGTCGGACGGCTGCTCTACGACACGAAATCCGTTCTGGCCGACCAGATCGACGCCGTCACCCGCGCGTCGGTGGACAAGGGTCTGGCCACCCCGGATCTCTCGCTGCTCGTGGACGGGCTGCGCGCGGAGCGGGAGCAGGGCATCACCATCGATGTCGCCTACCGCTACTTCGCCACGCCCCAGCGGTCTTTCGTGCTCGCGGACACCCCCGGGCACGTGCAGTACACCCGCAACACCGTTTCCGGCGCGTCCACCGCGCAGCTGGTGATCCTGCTCGTCGACGCGCGCAAGGGCGTCATCGAGCAGACCCGCAGGCACGCCGCGGTGCTCGCGCTGCTCGGCGTGCCGAAGCTGGTGCTCGCGGTGAACAAGATCGATCTGGTGGACGACCCCGCCACCGTGTTCGCCGAGATCTCCGCCGAATTCAACAAGCTCACCAGCACACTGGGCTGGTCGTCCGAGGACGTGCTGGAGATCCCCGTCTCGGCGCTGCACGGCGACAACATCGCCAGCCGCTCCGAGAACACGCCGTACTACAACGGTCCGTCGCTCATCGAGCACCTGGAGTCGGTGCCGGTCGACGCCGACAGCACCGGCGCGCACTCGCTGGGTCTGCGTTTCCCCGTGCAGTACGTGATTCGGCCGCGCACCGCCGAATACCCCGACTACCGCGGCTACGCGGGCCAGATCGCGGCCGGTTCGGTGGCGCCAGGCGACGAGATCGTGGTGCTGCCTTCCGGCGTGCGCACGACCGTGGAGCGCATCGACACCCCGGACGGTGAGCTCGCCGTCGCGCAGGCCGGGCGCAGCGTGACGCTGATCCTGGCCGACGAGGTCGACATCTCCCGCGGCGACATCATCGCCGCGGTGTCCGACGCGCCGGAACCGATCGACAGCTTCGACGCGACCGTCTGCTGGCTGGGCGACAAGCCGCTGCGCCCCGGCGCCCGGCTGCTGCTCAAGCACGGCACCCGGACCACCCAGGCCATCGTCGGCGCGCTCATCGAGCGCTTCGACGAGCAGCGGCTTGCCGCGGATCCGAATCCGGAAGCGCTGGAGCTCAACGACATCGGTCGCATCTCGGTGCGGGTCGCCGAGCCGATCGCGGCCGACGACTACCGGGCCAACCGGCACACCGGCAGCTTCCTGCTGATCGACCCCGCGGGCGGCAACACGCTCGGCGCGGGCCTGGTCGGCGATGTGCTGACCGCGGTCGAGGTCGGCACCGGAGCCTGAGATGACCGACGTGTTCGCCGCGCGCGACATCGGCGCGCAGCCGGTGCCGCCGCGCGGCGACCGTCGGTCCACCGCGCCAGCGCTGATCGCGGTGGCGCACGGCAGCCGCGATCCGCGCTCGGCCGCCACCATGGCGGCGGTGGTCGCCGAGATCGCGGCCGCCCGACCGGATCTCGACGTTCACCTCGCCTTTCTCGATCTGAGCGCGCCTTCGGTCGAGCAAGTGGTGGACGCCGTCGTGGGACAGGGGCATACCCATGCGATCGTGGCTCCGCTGTTGCTGGGCAGCGCCTTTCACGCGCGGGTCGATCTGCCCGGTCTGCTGGACTCGTGCCGCGCCAGGCATCCGCGGTTGCGGCTCACGCAGGCCGATGTTCTGGGACCCGATCCGCGCCTGGTCGACGCGCTGCGGGACCGTGTGATGGAAGCTCTCGGGAATGTTGCGAACCCTCCGGCTGCACCCGACGCTCGGCTCGGTGTCGCGGTGGCCGCTGTCGGGTCTTCTTCGGCTACCGCCAACATCCGCAGCGCGGACGTCGCCCGGCGCCTGTCCGCGATGACCGGCTGGCACACCGAGATCTGCTTCGCCACCACGGAACCCACTGTCCACGAGGCGGTTTCCCGCCTGCGCGCCCGCGGTGCCGAACGCGTCCTGCTCGCGCCGTGGTTCCTCGCCCCCGGCCTGCTCACCGACCGGCTGGCGGCCGCGGCCCCCGACCTGGCGCACGCCGGCGTCCTCGGCGCGCACCGAGCCATGACCGAGATCGTCTGGGATCGCTACGACGCCGCGTGCGCCGCGAGCCTCCCGCTGTGTGCCTGAGGGCGTCGCGCCACGCTCAGCGGCCGCCGATGGTCTTCGCTCGCACCCCCTCCACGGTGCCGCCACCGTGCAGATCCTTGCCGCGCTGTTCGACATTCACCTCGGCGCCCTGACCGATTTCGTCGGCGTCCACGCCCCGCAGTACGCCCGATACCGACTCGAATTCCTGCCGGATATCGAGACGCGTCCCCGTCGGGGGACGATCCTCGCCCGCGAAAGTCAGCCGCCTGCCATAGATCTCCTCGAGCAGCGCCCGCAGCTCGGACGCCGCGCGCTCGATGTCACTGGGATCCGATCCGATCTCCGCGGACTCCACGGCGTACGGCGCCAATTCCATGCCAAGCTCGGCCAATTGCGGATGCAGAGAATCCAGCGAACTTGCGTCGGCGACCAGCGTGGCGGGCCTGGCATCCAGCGGTGCGGAAGCGGGAACGGCCAGTTCGATAGGGGTATCGGCCTGGACGGCTGCCTGTTTGCGATCGCGTCGCGCCTTCAGAAGTTCCGAGGCCTGCCCGTAAAGGAATTTGACCGTTTCGGAAAAAGCCACCGCACCGAGCGCGGCGAGGGTAATCGGGTCCACCGTTATGACTCCCATTCTATTCGATATTCGCGCACAAGTTTTGTCAGCGGGTCCGCCAGTTTCGATCGACCATTCTTCGGAGAAGTCCCTATTTTCGTGACGACGTCCTGCATTCGCTCTGGGTCACAGCCCGCAATTCCTTCCACGTAGCCGCGCCACAACGTGTTCGCCAGCACGACGAGCCTGTCCACGTGGTCACCATCGTCGACGGGTGTCATCTCGAGCGCCTTTTCCGCCAGCGACACAGCTCGCTCCAGGTCGGCCCGCACGCCGTCACCGCCGCGGAGGGCACGCTGGGTCAGCGATTCCGCGAGCAATGCGTGGGCGGCGGCCAGCCGAGCCGGATCCAGGTCGGGCCGATCGGCGATCTGCTGGTGAACCTCGATCAACCGTTCCAGATCACCCGGCTGTTCACCGCGCCGCAGCCGCAACGACAAGATGTTGGCCATGCTCGTCAGACCGCCCGTGTAGCGCTCGTCGTCGACCGGAGCCAGCGCTACGCATCGTTCGGCCGCGAGCAACGCACGCTCCAGATCGACCAAAGCGCCATAACCGGCGTGCCGAGGGACTCGATCGAACAGACAGTCCGCAAGCGACTCGTTCGCGGACGCCGCTCTCGCCGGGCTCAGATCGGGCCGGTCCGCGATCTGCTGCTGTACGTCGATCAGTTGGTCCAGCTCCGCCGGGTCCTCCGTCCGCCGCACCCGCCACCACAGGCTGTCGGCGACGCTCATCAAGCGCCCGGCGTATCGCTCGTCATCGGAGGCAGTCAGCTGCACCGACAGTCGTGCCGCCGCCAAGGCACGATCCAGATCGTCGGTGACCTCTTCCGTCCGTCGAGCCCGCTCGACCAGCCAATCGGCGAGCATTTCGTTGGCCGCCGCAGACGACGCCTGAGTCAGATCGGGCCGGTCGACGACCTGCTGCTGAATCTCGATGAACCGATCCAGCTCCTCGGGCACCTCGTCCTCGCCACGCATGCGCAGTGCCAGGCAGTTCGCCAGGGTCATCAGCCGTGCTGTATAGCGCTCGTTGTCCGCCGAGGTGAGCTCGACCGACTGCTGCGCCGCGGCCAACGCCCGCTCCAGATCCGCCTCCGCACCCTCACCACCGCGACGAGCCCGATCCATCAACCATTCAGCGAGCACCTTGCAGGCGTTCGCTCGCACCGCCGGATCCAAGTGCGGTGAATCCACGACCTGCTGCTGCACCTCGATCGATCGATCCAAGTCTCCAGGCTGCTCACCGACGCGCACCCGCAACCACAAGCAGTTCGCCAACGTCATCAACCGATCCGGATGCTCCTCGTCATCGACGGAAGTCAGCTCGATCGACCACTGCACCGCCGCCAAGGCTCGCTCCAGATCCGCCTCCGCACCCTCGCTACCGCGACGAGCCCGATCCATCAACCAGTCGGCAAGCACCTTGCAGGCGTTCGCTCGCACCGCCGGATCCAAGTGCGGTGAATCCACGACCTGCTGCTGCACCTCGATCGATCGATCCAAGTCTCCAGGCTGCTCACCGACGCGCACCCGCAACCACAAGCAGTTCGCCAACGTCATCAACCGATCCGGATGCTCCTCGTCATCGACGGAAGTCAGCTCGATCGACCACTGCACCGCCGCCAGGGCCCGCTCCAGATCCGCCTCCGCACCCTCACCCGCACCACCACGAACTACGCGCTCGTTCAGAGAATCGGCGAGCAAGCGATTCGCAGACGACGCGCCAGCCGGGTCCAGATCCGGGTGGTCCACGATCTGCTGCTGGACTTCGACCAATCGATCCAGATCTCCCGGCTGCTCATCGTCACCCTGCACCTGCAACCACAGGCTGTTCGCCCAACCTCGCAGCCTGTCCAGGTAGCGCTCATCATCGATCGGAGTCAACGACACCGCACGCGCACGGTCGGCAAGCACGGTGTCACCGCCGCGACGAGCCCGCTCGTCCACGCAGTCGGCGAGAAGCCGCTTCGCGGACGCCAGGCCTGCGGCGTCCAGATCGTGCCGGTCCACGACCTGCTGCTGGGCTTCGATCAATCGATCCAAATCGCCTGGCTGCTCACCGGCACCGCCTACCCGCGCCGCCAGACTGTCGGCGACGCTCATCAAGCGCCCGGTGTATCGCGCGTCGTCGGAGTCCGTCAGATCTACCGCCAGTTGCGCCGCCGACAACGCCCGATCCGGATCATCGGTTGTCTCTTCCGTATGTCGGGCCCGCGCGATCAAACAATCCGCGAGCAACTCGTTGGCCGCCGCCGACGATGCCGGAGACAGATCGTGCCGGTCCACGATCTGCTGCTGAACCTCGATCAGCCGATCCAGCTCGTCCGGCTGCTCTTCTTCGGCACCCCGCAAGCGCAACATCAGGGCGTTCGCCAGACTCATCAGGCGACCTGTGTATCGCTCGTCGTCACTCGACGTCAGCTCCACGCAGTGCCGAGCCGCCGCCAGCGCGCGCTCGATGTCGGCTTCCGCGCCTTCGCCCCCACGATGAGCTCGATCGAGCGATGCGTCGGCAAGCACTTTGCTCGCCGCCGCCACCCCGGCCGGGTCCAGATCGGGGCGTGCCACGAGCCGCTGTTGCAGTTCGATCAACCGATCCAGATCCCCCGGCTGCTCACCGGCAGTGCCGATGCGAAACCACAGACTGGTCGTCAGACTCCGCAATCGGCTGGAGTACCGCTCGTCCTCGACGGGCGTGGATTCGACCGCCTGCTCTGCCGACCGCACTGCGGATTCGAGCAACCGCGGGTCGGTGATCGCGTAGGAATCGGCGATCAGCTCCTCGGACAGCATTTGCCTGGATTCCGGTTCCCATCCGGTCGGCTCCCACCCGGACAGCAACTTGATTGCCTGGTTCCGCGAGGTCTCGAGCACAACTTGCCGATACGACGGAGTGTTCACCTCCATCCACAAACTGGCCGCGGAATTACCTTGGGTCTTGTGAATGTGCTCGAATTCTTCGATCTGCGCGGTGGTCAGTGGACGCGCGATCGCCGTCCCGACATCGAACTCGAGCAGCAAATAGATTCTTCGGTACAGACCGCTGATCCTGACCGTCGTGCCGGGCAGCACGGCATTCGATCCACAGATTTCCGCAACATTTCGCAAGCGTACGATCCACGGCAACGGATCGACGGCGAGGCGCCCGACATCGGCCAGCAGCCCGATACAACGCTGTACGCGTCGTCCGTAGGAAACTCCGCCCACACCGCGTTCCGCGGCAGCTATCGCATACGGGAGCACCCACTCGGCTACATAGATCCCCGCATGTGACCAGCCCGCTTTCCCCAGATCGGCCAGCAGACCCGCCAGCAGATCGTGGCTTTCTCCGACATCTATTCCTTCGACCCGATCGGCGATCACCCAGCGTCCGAAATCGCCGTGAAAGAAACGCAGCTGGTCCCTGCCGTCCACCGTGACGATGGACTTCATTTCGGACATCATGACGGCCAGTTCCGAGCGCGAGACGTCGACCGCCATCGCGGCGATCTCCCGCGGCAGCGCGGCGCCGATGTCCTGGGCTGCCGCGATCGCGCCGATCAGTTCGAGAACACGTTGCCACGGAAAGGTTTTCGCGGCCGCGCGGCGCTGCACGCGGATCAAGGCATCGGCATAGACATTCTCCAGTCCGGGCGCGATCGTCACCTCGGCGGGCGCTGCGCCACCCGAGCGAACGTCCTCCACGATCGCCGTCGCCACCGAGTAGGCCCATACCCAGATCCCCGCCGCACGGCGGGCGACTTGCGGTGCCAGCCGTTCCCGGTCGGGCTCGTCCAATTCCTCGAGCAAAAGATCGGCATAGCGACGGAGATCTTCCTCGTCGCCTTTGGGCGGATTTCTCAGGTCCAGCATTTCGGGATTCAGCGCGCGAATGGCCGGCGGCATCTCGGGTTGGCCCGCCAGAATCAGCCGCAATCGGCCCAGTCCTCTGTCACGAAAGGGAGCATGTCGTATCGCGCCACCGAGGACCGCGAGGGCCGCGACGAACGCATCGGCATGATCGTGCGTCGCTTCGTCGATACCGTCCACCAATATCACGATCGGATCGCCGGCTGGAATGAAGTCCGCCAGCGGCGAGACGACGTCGCTGAAGTCTTTGACGTAATCATCGTTGAGATTGATATTCAGAGCATTGGCACCGAATCCCACGACACTGTTCTGACCGGCCACCGATTCGATGATCTGGGAAACCGAGATATTGACCCGATCCCTGGCCAGCGCCGCGGCCTGTTCTTTCGGCACCAGCGATAACAGCGCATTCCGGATGGACAGCCATGAATGCAGATCGACGCGACTGGCGTGCGGGTCTCGCACGATCGCGGCCGCCACCGTCACGGGCGGCAAGCCCGGCGATTCCAGCGTTCGCTCCCACTGGTGCAGCAATCTGCTCTTGCCGGTCCCCGTAGGTCCCGATACGAAAAGCACACGATTAACTTCCGAGGAAGTCAGCCAGGCTCGGATGGCCGTGTCGATCCATCGGCGCTGAACGAAGACGAACGAGTCGCTACCATCGCCGACACCCCTACGCATAGCTGAACGATACAGTCGGCCAGCACAACTCGAGCATTTTTGCGTGGCTGGGAAAATTTCGAAAAGTGGGCACTGGTCGGTTCTATTTCGGCAACCTTCGCCCGCTCACAATTTCCGGCAGCAGTTTCACGACAGCAGCCGGTCGACGATCCGCCGTGCCGTGTGCACCCTGGTCTCGTCACCGAGCTGCCGCGCCGTGCTGACCGCGCTGACGAGCGCGTTCAATTCGAAGGCGAGCGCGTCCGCGTCCCGATCGACCAGCTCCCCCTGAGCCTGGGCTTTGCGAATCTCCTTGGCCAAGAAGGCGAGCCAGTCCTCGTGGTCGGCGGCGACCGCGTCGTGCACCGGCCCCGGCCTGCTGTCGAATTCGACCAGGGTGGCGGTGCGGAAGCAGCCTCCGGGAAAGACCGGTTCGGTCACGTGGGCGAACCAGTGATCGACCAGCGCGCGCAGCCGCGGCACACCCTGCGGCACACCGAGGGCGGGCTCGATCACCTGAGCAACGAACACCTCCCTGGCCGCCTGCGTCGCCGCGAGCTGGAGGGATTCCTTCGACCCGAAGAGGGTGGCGATCCCGCTCTTGCTGATCCCGAGATCGGCAGCCAGGCGTCCGATGGTCACGCCGGTGAGCCCTTCGACCGATGCGACATCGGCGGCATGCCTGGCGATGGAAGCCCGGGAGCGAGCGCCCTTGACCAGGCGCTGATCGGTAGTCGACTCGGCCATGCCCCCATTCTTCCACCGGGCGCTTGCAAATACGAACGGTCGGTCGTACGTTAATTGCACGAACGGTCGTACGTTTTGTTCTCGATTCCCGAAGGGATCTCTCATGACCGAGGTGTCCGCACGGACCACCAGTCCCCCCGCTACGAGCGCCACCGCCACGCTGTTGATCGCGTGCGGCGCGGCGTTCATCGCCTTCCTCGACCTCTCCGTGGTCAACATCGCCTTCCCCGCCATCGCCCGCGACTACTCCGGCACCGCGGCGACCACGCTGACCTGGGTGGTCAGCGGCTACGCCGTCGCATTCGCCGCCCTGCTCACGCCCGGCGGCCGGTTCGCCGACGCGCTCGGGCGGCGCAGGCTGTTCCTCGTCGCGCTGGCCGGTTTCGCGCTGACGTCGCTGCTGTGCGGTTTCGCGCCGAGCGCGGCGTGGCTGATCGCCGGGCGAGTGCTGCAAGGCGCGACCGCCGCGCTCATGGTGCCCGCGGCGCTGGGCCTGGTTCTCAGCGTGACCCCGCGGGAACGGATCGGCGCGGCCATCGGCGCCTGGTCGGCCGCAGGCGGATTCGCCGCGGTCGTCGGCCCGGCGATCGGCGGCGGCCTGGTGGAGGCGTTCGGCTGGCGGTCGGTCTTCGTGATCAACGTGCCTGTCGCGCTCGCACTCATCCTTCCCGGCTTGCGGATTCCGGTGTCCGACCCGCGGCCTGTCGGCAGCGCGCTGCCGGATCCGGTCGGCACGGTGGCCGTCGCGCTCGGGTTCGGCGGACTGGTCGCCGGGGTCACCGAGGGGCAGCGATGGGGCTGGACAGCGTGGGGCACCCTGGCCGCCCTCGGCGGCGGCGGCGCGCTGCTGGTCACGGCGCTGGTGCGTTCGGCGCGCCACCACAATCCGGCCATCGCGGTGGAGCTGTGGCAGAGCAGGCCGTACGCGCTGGCCAATGCCGCGTCGTTCGTCTTCGGTGCGGCGATGTTCGCCTGGTTGCTGTCCGGACCGCTGTTCCTGGACGCGATCTGGGGCTATTCGGTGCTCGGCTCGGCCGCCGCGCTCACCGTCGGCGCGGTGGCCTCGATGGTGAGCGCCACCCTGGCGGGGCGGGCCGCCACGCCCGCCGCGCGCCGCTGGGCCGGGGTGCTCGGCGCGCTGATGTTCACCGGAACTCTCGTCTGGATGAGCACCGACGCGTTCGGGCCGACGCCCGCGCTGTGGTCGGCATGGATTCCCGCGGGGCTGCTCGGCGGCGGCGGGGTCGGCATCGTGGTGACGGTGCTCGGCACGGCGGCCGCGAGTTCCCTTCCACCGCAACAGTTCGCGGCAGGTATCGGCATGAACCTCACGGCGCGGCAGGTCGGCGGCGCGCTGGGCGTCGCCGTGCTTGCCGCGGTGTTCGCCGCCCATCCCGGCGACGCGCTCGCCGGCTTCCACACCCTCTTCGCGGTCTGCGCGGGCATCGCCGTGGTGGCGACCCTGCTGTGCGCCGTACCGGCGCGCCAGCTCGAGCCAGCCGCGACAGCTGTTCCCCACTAGGAGTTCCCATGACACACAACGACATTCACACCGAAGCCGACGACCCGATGCTGCTGGCGCCCGACGCGGCGCGTGCACTGCTTGCGGGCGCGCCGTGGCGGCGCTTCGCCGTCCTCGGCGATTCCATCGCCAGGGGTGTCGGCGACCCGAGCCCCGGATACGAGGCGGCCGGGTGGTCCGATCGTCTTGCCGCCCTGTTGACCTCGGTGCAGCCCGGCCTCGCCTACCTCAACACCGGGCGCGTCGGGGCCACCACCGCGCAGGTGCGCGACGAACAACTCCAGCGGGTCCTGGATTTCGAACCCGACCTGGTCCACGTGAGTTGCGGCGGCAACGATCTGTTCCTGCCGGGCGGCGACATCGACCGGGTGCGCGCGAACCTCGACGGACTGTTCGCCGCGGTCAGCCGTGGCGGCGCTCAGGTCATGACGTTCACGGTGGCCGATGTCTGGGAGGTCGAGCGGATGGCGTCGATGCGTCCGATGCGCGAACCCATGGCCGCGCTCAACGACATCGTCCACGAACTGGCCGCGCGCTACGACGCGGTGCTCGTCGATTTCTGGGAGCACCCGCTCCGGCTGCGGCCGCAGCTCATGAGTGCGGACCTGATCCACTTCACGACGAGCGGCCACGCGGTGGTGGCCACGGAAATGGTGCGGGCGCTGAGCGCACGCGTCCTGGCCGACACCGCGGCGAACTGAAGTCGGCCACGAGCCGGGCCGTGCCCCAGGGCTTTTCGCCCCGGGGCACGGCCCGGTGGTTCACGCAGTTCGCGATCGGCCCTCGATCAGGGGAGCGTCTGCGGCACCAGCTCCGGCATGACAACGCCGACGAGCATGCCGACGAGCGCACCGACTACCGCGCCGTTGATCGCTCCCACGATGGCGCACGGCACCGCCATGACGATGAAGCCGGCCAGGCACGACACCGCGCTCACGACACCCGACCCCGTCGCGCCGACGACCGCGCCCGCGGCCGCGCCGTTGACCACCGGATCGGAGTTCGTCGCCGCCGGATCCGTCGCGATCCGCTCGAGCGGAAGGCCCGAGTCGGCCGCGACCTGCACCGGCTCGGCGACCTGCTGCACGATCGGCGCAGACACCTGCACCGGAGCCGCCTGCGCCGGGGCGGCGGCCCCTGCGAACGCGATAGCGGCTGCCACCGGCAGCGCACCCGCGATCAGCGTGCGACCCGCGCTCTCGAAGGTCCTACGGACCATGATGCTTCCCGCCTCTCATCGACCCGTTGTCCGTGGAATGTTCTTGCAGTACATCGCCGCTCCCCTCCCGGATGCCCGGGCCGGACGATCGACCCCTCACCGGCTTCGCCTCGATTCGCGATCGGGAGTCGGGAATCGGGAATCAGAACGTGAATTGCTGCCCATAGCCCGTCGTTTGCACGATGCCGTTGGAGGCGTCGGCGCGGACGGTGATGAACGGCATGGCCGATGCCGGGGTGAGGCATCCGTTGATGTTCAGCGCGGTGTTGGAGTGCGCGAAGGTAAAGGGGAACGACGAATCCTCGTCCAGCTCCGCCTCGGCGATCACCGCCGCTGTCACGCTGCCCGGGTTGATGGACACGGTGATCTCACCACCGATTTCGCTGAAGACACCGAAGGTGACATCCCCGCCGAGATCGAGAGCGAGCTCTCCACCGAAATCGACGGCGACCTGATCGTCGACAGTGACACCGAACGGAACAGCCAGACTCAGCCCGAGAAGTCCGGTCGTGATATCGACATTGCCGCCCGCGGCGGCCGCGATACTGATGTCGATGCCCTCGGAGATGTCCACCGCGCAGCCGATCAGATATCCGGCGATGAGCTGCCCCCCTCGCAGCGTCGAGGCTCCATCGAGGGAGGTCGTGAAGTTCCCGGACACCTTGGCCGAGTGCGAGAACGGGATCCCCAATGCGAGATCGCCGGTGGACTTGACAAAGTTGGCATCCACCGACGCGACCAGGTGCATCCCGCCGGAGTCGACCTCTCCCGGCTCGGCGCGGGCCGCGCCGTCGAAGGCGAACGCACCGGCGGCGGCCATCATCACGGCGGTGATCCAGGCCAGGACATGGGAATGCTTGCGGTTCATTACGCTCCAGTCGAACATCATCGAAACGGAACTTTCACAAACGAACTCGCGCACCGACTGCCGTCGCGGATCTTGTTCGGCATGTGCCGAGGGGCACGCTATCTGCCGGTGCGGCTCAGCGCTGGTAACCGTACAGCAATGGCGAGTCGCCGACGAAACCGGCGCGCGGTCGTGGCGGGGAAATGGAATGGGCATCGAGCGCACGGGCCCAGCGAACTCGGACAAACCGGAGAACCGTGGTCGCAGGATCGTTTTCGGTCATTCAGCGGTCCCGTACCGTCGCACCAGTTCCGCGCCCAGCCGCGCGAGTTCCGCGCACACCTCCGGCGGACCGAGCACTTCGATCTCCGCACCCCACCCCGCCAGCTGCTGGGCGATCATCCGCGGCGTCGGCGCGGTGACGCGGACCTGGACCCGGCCGTCGGCGACCGGGCCGTCCACCTCGCAGTGCCTGCCCTGCTGATTGCGCAGCACCGGAAGCAGTGCGGGGGCGATCAGGGCGGTGGCCGAGGTGGCCGCGCGGCGCTGCTCCATCGCGCCGACCACTTCGTCCCAGGCCGCCGTCAACTCGAAATCATCCGGGCGTCGGAAGGTTTCGTCGGTGAGTTGCGCGTCGGCCACCCGGTCCACCCGGAAGGTCCTGCTCCCCCGCTCGGTGCCCGCGATCAGATACCAGATGGCGTCCTTGTCGACCAGCCCCCACGGGTCGACCATCCGGGCCGTGCGGGCGCCCGCCCGCTCGTATTCCAGCCGCACCCGTCGCCGCTGAACAACCGCGCGCTGCAACAGATCCACCACGCCGGGCCGGTTCCGGTCGCGCTGGCCCCAGCGCGCCGGATCGATGATCACCGCGTCGGCCGCCGCCTCGGCATCCGCGCGGAAGGTCTGCGGCAGGGCTCGAACGAGCTTGCGCAGCGCCGATTTCACCTCGGGATTCGCGCTCGCGGACGCGCCCGCCAGCAGGAAAAGCGCCCTGGCCTCGGGTTCGGACAAGCCGCTGAGATCCGTGCGCGCCCCGCCCACCAGCGACCAGCCGCCGCCGCGGCCCTGCTGCGGATACACCGGAATGCCCGCGGCCGAGAGCGCCTCCAGGTCGCGCCGGGCCGTCGCCACGGAGACTTCCAGTTCCGCGGCGACCTCGGCGGCGGTCACCCGGCCGCGGGACTGCATCAGCAACAAGGTGGCCACCAGACGATCCGCTCGCATAAGAAAATTCTGCCGCACAAAGTGCTCAATTGGTGAGCACTTTATGCGCGAGGATGGTGTCAACAACAAGAACCGAACATCGAAGGAGCACCGACATGCTGCGTGGAATGGCCACCGTCACCTACTACGCCGACGATCTCGAAGCCGCCAAGGACTGGTACGCCGAGTTCCTCGGCGTCGCGCCCTACTATCACGTGCCGAACGGGTACTACGAGTTCCGCATCGGCGACTACCAGCACGAGCTGGGCATCATCAACCGCGCCTACGCGCCGCAGGGCGCGCGCAACGCGCCGGGCGGAGGCGGCGTCCTGCTGTGGCACGTCGACGACCTGCCCGCCACCTTCCAGCGGCTGCTCGACCTCGGCGCCACCGAATACGAACCGATCACCCCGCGCGGTAACGACGGAGGTTTCGTCACCGCCGCGGTGGTGGACCCGTTCGGCAATATCCTCGGGATCATGTCCAACCCGCACTACTTGGAGGTCCTCGGCAAGACCGGCGGCGTGTAGGTCAGCGGCCGAACCAGCGCTCCAGCACGGTGGCGACGCCATCGTCGTCGACGTCACCGGTCACCTCGTCCGCCAGTGCGCGGACATCGTGGGGCGCGTTCGCCATGGCCACGGAATATCCGGCCCAGCGCAGCATTTCGCGATCGTTGTAGCCGTCGCCGATGGCCAGGGTCGCGGCGCGGGGAATGCCGAGGGTCAGACGCAGGCGCTCCAGCGCCCAGCCCTTGGACACCCCGCGGCGCGACACCGTCAGCCACGGGCCGAATTCCCCGTGCACCCAGCTGGCGTCGGGCACGACGAAGGTCTGCAACAGCGTGAGCATCTCGTCCAGCGACCCGTCCGGCCAATAGCCGTTGAGGCGCGGCGTCGGCTCGCTGCTCAGCGCGCCGTGATCGACGAGAAGGTATTCGCCGATGGAGAATTCGCCCGGACTGTCACCCGTCGCCCAGGTGCCGATGCCGACCTTCTCCACGGCGAAGATCATCTCCGGGAACAGTGCGCGCAGCGCGGTGACCGCGGGCGCCGGGTCGAAAGCCTGCACCGCCACGGGCACACCCTTGGCCACATCGATGTGCACCGCGCCGTTGGAGCAGAGCGCATGCCCTTCGACCAGCCCGAGTTCGGCGAGCACCGGACGGGTCGTCAGCAGCGTGCGCCCGGTCGTCACCACCACGTGCGCCCCGGCAGCGACGGCCGCCGCCACCGCGGCGGCCACTCGCGCACTGACCGGGGATCCCGTCTCGAGCAGCGTGCCGTCCACATCCAAAGCGATCAGCCGCGGCCCTCCCCCAAGCGCTTTCATCAAAACATTGTGCCCCGAGGTGGGATGACTCGTCTTCGATTCAGCGCCGGGCGCCACCGCCTGCGCCGCCGCCACCTCCAACGCCACCGGCCGAGCCGCCGCCGAATTTGGAACCGCCCGCACCCCCGGAGCCGCCGACCTTCGAGCCGCCGCCGGAGGACGCGCCGCCGGAAGTCGAACCGCCGGAGGACGATCGGCCCGACGAGGATGCACCGCCGGACGAAGACGCTCCCCCACCGCCTATCGACGTTCCGCCGCCCGAGGATGCGCCACCACCGGAGGGCGTGCCACCACGGGAAGATGCGCCACCACCCGACGACGCACCACCAGAGGAAGCACCCCCACTCGACGACGCGCCACCACCGGAAGACGCTCCACCACCTGAAGATCCACCACCGGAGGAAGCACCCGCACCAGACGAAGCACCACCACCCGACGACGTACCTCCACCCGAAGATTCACCACCGGACGAGGCACCACCACCAGAGGACGCGCCACCACCAGACGACGCACCGCCACCCGAGGAATCACCACCGGAAGACGCTCCCCCGCCTGAGGATTCACCGCCGGAGGAAGCACCCCCGCCAGAGGACGTACCACCACCGGACGATGCACCGCCGCCCGAAGCGTCACCACCGGACGAAGCACTTCCGCCGGAGGACGCTCCACCTGATGACGCACCGCCGTCCGACGAACCACCCTCCGTACCCGGCCCGGACGCGGTACCGGACCCGTCCCCGGACGTGCCCGTATCACCGGAAGTCGTTCCCCCCGAGGATGTCCCGCCGGTGCCGCCCGAGGTACTTCCGCCCGCCACCGGATCCCCGGTCGGACCATCCGGAGTCGTGCCGCCGCCGGTAGGCGTTCCCCCCGGCGAGGTAGCTCCCCCGGTGTTCGACCCGCCGGAAGCCGGCGACCCGGGAGTGCCCGGATCTGGCTGAGTGCTGCCGGGAGCCGAAGGATTCGGGGCCGGATTGCTGGGCCAGGAGGGCAGGCTGATGCGCGGACCGGCCGGGTTCGGACGCGCCCACCCTGGCGTGCTCACCCGCGGCGTCCGCTGGGTGAAGGGCATCGGATTGATGAACTGGGCCGGGTTGGCGTACTGCGCTCCCACGTATCGGCCATTGCCGCAGCAGGTTCGAGAATCGTTGTGCGTCCCGGGGCGGGACTCGCCGATCGAGGGCCCGAACGTCGTACTGTGCAGGACGGACGACACGAACCGGTCGTAGCCGCCTCCCGCGGAGAAGGCGTAGGGGGCGTTGGGGGCGTATTGCGCCAGGGTCGCCGGGACACCCTGCCGGACGGCCTGATCGAGGACGGTGTCGCCGTTGGGTTCGTAGAGCAGGGTGTCGGCCGGGACCGGCCCGGCGGCCGGGATTCGATCCAGCACCGGGAGCGGACCGGAGCCGCCGGAGCCGCCGAAGACGGTGGCCGCCGACATGGCCAGCGCCGAGGCCACTGCGGCGCTGGAGAATACGGCTACGCGAGGAGCTGGCCGTTCCCCGGTGGTCGCGGGCGCGAAGGTCCTGGCCGCGAACCGCGCGGCGCCGACGGCCACGATGTGGCCGGGATCGGCCGACACCACTACCGGGCGGCCGAGTTCGGCAAGGGCGCCCGCCACCTCGGCGGGCCGGGACGCGCCGCCGACGAGCAGGACGCGACCGATGTCGGAGAGGCTGCGCCCGGTGGAGCGCACGCAGGCGCGCACCACGTCGAAGGAGTCCCTGATGTGCTCGGCGCGCAGGCCGTCGACGTCGACGATGGAGGTCATCGACACGGTGGCGGTGGGCACGCCGGTGCGGGAATATCGCGCGATCATGCCGCCGAGCGGGCGACCGCCGAAATCGTAGGAGCGCCTTGGACTTCCGACGATCGGGTGGTCTTCCCAGTCCGGCCCGACGCGCACGACGGACACGTCGAGGCTGGTGCCACCGAGGTCGTAGACGAGGACGAAGCCGGTCTCCAGCGGACCGTGCTCGTACTCCAGCCATTCGGCGGCGGCCACCGGCTCGGGCACCAGCATGACGTGCCGCGCGCCGTTCAGGTCGAGCGCCTGACGTAGTAGGGCGAGCTGTTTGTCGGTGTAGACCGCCGGGTAGGTCACCACCGCGCCCGCGCTCGGCTCGGCCGCTTCCAGCAGGCCGTTCACCACCGCGGCGACGAGGTTGGCCGGGGAGTAGAGCCGCCCACCGACGACCAGCGATTCCGGGTCGCGGGTGAGGTCCGCGAAATCGGTGATGGCCGAACTGAATTGGGGTATGCCGCCGATGCGGGGGCCGCCCCCGTCATCGAAGGTGAGTGCCGTGCGCTTGGTGCGCACCGTGGGTCGAGTCAGACCATCGGTCACCGAAGCCGCAATGGAGTTCACTGAACCGATGCTGAAACCCAGACATGTAGTCATTCGCTATCCCGTCAACGCACCGTGACCACGTCCAGCACACAGCGAGCCATGTGGCCGCGGTCGTCTTCCAAACAGCCCCCACAGGTTAGCTGTTCGCCGAAGCTTCGGATGCCGAATTGATATGAAACGTTTGGCTTCCGGCAACACTGGGTCGAATGCCCAGGTATTTCCCACCGCAGGAAACGATCCAGTCCCCTCGACACACCGCAAAAGGCCTGCGGCCTACCCGATTTAGCTACCGCTCAGCGACCGCATGTCGCGACCGGCGGTAGCCGAAACCGGACCATTGGGGGCTCGCAGCCAAATCGGGCAGCACACACCGACTGGTCGGTAACCGACATTTAGCCAGAATCAATTAATTCGAGTACTCGGGCGTGTCGTACTGATATATGACACATCAAATGCCACGTCCGATTGCCGCCAGCGGTGTCGGCCGCCGCTCGGTTGACTGGATGTGGGGCGGCACCGTCCGCCGAAGCGAAAGAGCAAGAACGGGAAGGAAAGTGGACACGAATGTCGACACGGTTCGCGGAGCAGGTCGCGGTCGTCACCGGCGCCACCTCGGGCATCGGCAAGGCGGTCGCGCTACGGCTGGCGGCGGAGGGCGCGGCGGTGGTCCTCGGCGCGCGCGGCAAGGAGGCCGGTGATCGGATCGCCGAGCAGATTCGCGCGGCGGGCGGCCGGGCGCTGTTCGTCCCGACGGACGTGACGGTGGAGGCCGACGTCGCCAGGCTGACCGAGGCCGCGGTCAGCGAATACGGCCGTCTGGACGCGGCGTTCAACAACGCGGGCGCCGTGCGGTCGTTCGGACCGGTGGCCGAGATCGATGCGGCGGGCTGGCGCGCCGACCTGGAACTCAACCTGACGGCGGTGTTCTACGGTCTGCGCCACCAGGTTCCGGCGCTCATCGCGTCGGGCGGCGGCGCGATCCTGAACAACGCGTCGAACCTGGGCGTGGTCGGCATGGGCTCGGTGGCGCCGTATGTGGCCGCCAAGCACGGCGTCGTCGGACTGACCAAGGCCGTCGCGCTGGAGTCCGCCGAGCGGGGTGTCCGTGTCAATGCGCTGGTTTCGGGTGCGGTGGACACTCCCGCGTTCCGTGACTCGATGGGCGCGACGCCCGAGGGCGCGGCGGCCATCGCGGCGCTGCACCCGCTCGGCCGGATCGCCGCGCCGGACGAGATCGCCTCGTTCTGCGCCTACCTGCTCAGCCGCGAGGCGAGCTTCGTCACCGGCGCGGCCCTCGCGATCGACGGCGGATTCACCGCGCGCTGAGGCCGAACGCGCAACGCCGAACACCACGGCGATGTGACGGGCATCGTCGTGGCGTTCGACGGACTATCGGCTCGGCCGACCTCATCGCGCGACCGAGGCCGCGGGTACTCCCCGCCTTCAGACCCGGGCGAGCAGTCTGCGCAGCGGCTTCGTCAACGGCGCTACCACGGCGCCGCCCGCGACGACCTCGGGCCTGCGGCTGCGCACCAGCCGATCGAAATCGGCTGCGCCGCACGCGGGTTCGTGCAGGCGACCGGCGTTGTAGTCGTCGGCCAGCTGCCGCACGGTCTGCTGGGCGCAGGACTTGTTGGTGCCGATGAAGCCGGTGGGACCGCGCTTGATCCAGCCGGTGACGTAGGCGCCGGGCAGCACCGCACCGCCTGCTTCGCCGAGCATCCGGCCGTCCGCGTTCGGGATCACGCCGGCCTGCTCATCGAAGGGCAGTCCGTGCAGCGGCACACCGCGGTAACCGACCGAGGTGAGCACCAGCCCGGCCTCGATCCGCTCGGTCTCGCCGGTGGCGACGGCCTTGGTGCGTCCGTCGGCTTCGGTGACGAGCTCGTTGCGGCCGATCTCCAGACCGGTCACGTGGTCCTCGCCGAGCACCGCGGCAGGCGTGGCCAGGTAGCGGAAGACGATCCGCTTGCGCTCACCGGACGGACGGCCGGCGACGCCGCGCAGCAGGCGCAGCTTCTGCTCGACCTTGTACGGCAGGTCGCCGGTGCTCTCCGGCAGCTCGCCCTCGACCGCGATGTCCACGTCGGAGCCGAGCAGACCCACGAATTCGGGCACGGTGAAGGCGGATTCGGCCGGACCGCGGCGGCCGAGCACGACCACCTCTTCGATCTTGCTCTCGCGCAGCGCCCGCAGCGCGTACGGCGCGATATCGGTGCCTGCGAGCGTGGCCGGATCACTGGCGAGGATGCGCGCCACGTCCAGCGCGACGTTGCCGTTGCCGACGATCACCGCGCGCGGCTGCGACAGATCGAACTGCGCGTCCGCGTGGTCGGGGTGGCCGTTGTACCAGGCGACAAAGTCGGTGGCCGAGACATTGCCGGGCAGCCCCTCACCGGGGATGCCGAGCTTGCGGTCCGAGGACGCGCCGACGGCGTAGATCACCGCGTGGAAGTGGCCGAGCAGTTCCTCGTGCGACACGTGCGCGCCGACCTCGACGTTCAGGTACGAACCGAAGCCTGGCTGCGCCGAGATCACATCGAACAGCTCGCTGACCTGCCGAGTCTTGGCATGATCCGGCGCGACGCCGTGCCGGGCGAGGCCGTAGGGCACCGGCAGCCGGTCGAACACGGTGACCGCGACGTTCGGCTGGGTCAGCAGTTCGTCCGCGGCGTACATCGCCGACGGACCCGAGCCCACGATCGCCACCCGCAGCGGAGCGCGCTCCGCGCGGATCTCCGCGGCGGGCACCGGCCGGGCCAGCAGCGGGCGCGGCCGGGACTGCCGGTAGAAGTCGGCGTTGATCTCGATGAAAGGCTTCTGCTCCTCGGTCAGCCGCTTCGACGAGGTGATGGCGTCGACCGGGCAGGCCGTGGCGCACGCGCCGCAGTCCACGCAGGCCTTCGGGTCGACGTACAGCATCTCCGCCGTCAGGAAGTCGGGCTCGTCGGGCGTGGGATGGATGCAGTTGACCGGGCAGGCGTACACGCAAGACGCGTCGCTGCAACAGGATTGGGTGACGACGTAGGGCATATCGGACCGCCGCTCAGCCTGCGTGCACGACGCGCAGCGGCTCCGAGCGGTAGCGGCTCATCGGGCCGTCGATGCCGAGCAGCTTCCACACCCGCTTGGAGATCGGGTTGATCAGGCCGAGCTCCTTGGCCAGGGCACGCACGTCCACGAAGTAGTCGGCGAAGACCTGCTTGGCCTCCTTGGAACCGTAGAACAGCTCCCTGCGGACCTTCGCCGGGATGTCGAACTCCTGGAAGAACGTCTTCGGCGGGGTCGCGATGGAACGGCCGAGGATCCACATGACGATCGGCATCGCGATCGACAGCACGAACCTGTTGAATGCGCCCTGCTCGGGCACGTGGTTCTTCAGGAACTCGTGCGCGAAGGAGATGTGGCGGGCCTCCTCGGCGACGTGGATGGCCATCACGCCGAGCATGATCGGGTGGACCTCGTCGCCGGAGCGCAGGATCTCCTTCTGGATGTGGTCGATCGGCTCCTCGCCTGCGAGCACGGCCATGAAGAAGAGGTTCGGGAACTTGGCGGCGACCGGCGCGGCGAGGTACTTGAACTTGCTCACCAGCGGGCCCATGCCCGGCACATCGATGCCGATCCGATTCACCATCTCCTGGAACATCAGGGTGTGGTTGTGCTCCTCGATCATCTCGTGGGAGCAGTAGCGGAACTCGGGCGAGCCGTTGGGCAGGCCGAAGTTATGGATGACCATGCCGCTGATCAGGATCGACTCGAACTGCAGACCGACCTTGGCCACGTTGGCCTGGCGGTACTTGCCGAGCTCGATCTGCTTGTTCTTCGGCAGGGCCAGGTACCAGGGGTGACGGCCCAGCGGGTCGGCCGACTGCGGCAGGATCCAGCGCTCCTCGCCCGCGTCGGCGGCGTAGTCCGGGTTGTCCCAGTCGATGTCCTCGAACGGATCGAAGTGCTTGTTCACCGAGCCCTCGGACAGCAGCAGCAGCTTCGCGGCGTATTTCTGCGCCTGCTCGAGATCGGGATCGATAGCGTGCTTCTCGGCTGTCGACATCGTCGTCACTGCCTTCCTCATGGGACCGGTTTACCTGTACCCCATAGTTACACCTACGACGAGTGACGTCAACTCACATCCCGAGCACGCGCACACGAAACGGCGGCGACCGGGCTGTTCCCCCGGCCGCCGCCGTTGTGACCAGGACTAGCGCAGTCCGAAGGGTGCCAACGCCGCGACCGCACCGTCTGCGGGCAGCGCGAAAGCGAGGACGACACCGCAGGCGGACAGTGCTGCGGCCGACGCAGCCCTGGTCAGCTTGCGCCGGGTGACGGATGGTGCGAGTCTCGCGTGCCGCCGGTGAGCGAGCCAGCCCGGTGACGCTTTGGCCGATGCCGTGTCCGCCAGCGCGGTCACCGAGTTGACCGTACCGATGCTCGAGCCAAGACCAACTGCCATCGCGTTTCACCCGATCGACGAGCCGATGTGCTTCGAACACCGCTCACGCAACCACTCCGCGACCGCCGTGCCAACCACCGGACAGCCGGTTGTCCGCAGCCCGCCGGTGTCCGCGCGCGAACCGGACCGGCCACCGGCACAGCGTCCGACCTGCCCGATTACCCCTGATACACGCGGGTAGTTTGCGACGCCGCACGGCGCGTCACGGCCCACCGATCGCCGGTCCGGATTTGCCGGTGAGAAGGCGGTTCGGCGAAGAAGCGACAGCGGCCTGACGTGTCAGCAATGTTCCAGCAGCCCATCGGGATTCGCCCGCACGGCCCCGGAACCGTTCCGGGACAGTGCGTTCCGCGTCACCGACCGGCGGGCCCGCACCATGGCGCACCGCTTCGCGAGCGCGTGTACCGACTGAGAACTCAGCCCGCAGGCAGCACCACAACGACATGTGCCCGTGCCTGGCGAGCGCGTGCACCGACTGAGCACTCAGCGGGCGGACCGCATCGCGGTGCGCACAGGGCGCGCTGATGTACCGACCGAGTGCTCAGCTGGCGGGCAGCTCCGGAATCCGGGTGGCGCGGGCGTACACGGTCTCGCCGTCGGAGAGCCGCAGCGCCTCGGCGTCACCGCGGGTGACCTGGGCGGCGAAGTGGTCGCCGGTGGCCGCGTTGCGCAGCTCCACGCGCACTTCGAAGCCGAGGTGCACGACACGTTCCACCGTTGCGCGGGTGACGCCCGCCGATTCCGCGGTGCCCTCGTCGGCGGCCTGCGCCATGCTCGGGTCGCGGCCGACGCGAATGTCGTGCGGGCGCACCAGATGCCCGTTCAACCGCGCGACATCGCCGAGGAAGGACATGACGAACTCGTTGGACGGCCGGTCGTAGACGTCCTCGGGGGTGCCGATCTGCTCGATCCGCCCCTTGTTCATCACCGCGATGCGGTCGGCGACGTCGAGCGCCTCCTCCTGGTCGTGGGTCACCAGCACGGTGGTCACGTGGACCTCCTCGTGCAGGCGGCGCAGCCAGGTGCGCAGATCGGCGCGGACCTTGGCGTCCAGCGCACCGAACGGCTCGTCGAGCAGCAGCACCTGCGGGTCCACTGCGAGCGCACGGGCCAGCGCCATGCGCTGGCGCTGACCGCCGGACAGCTGCGCCGGGTAACGGTGCTGGAAGCCGTCCAGCCCGACGATGCCGAGCAGCTCGTCGACCCGCTTCGCGATCTCGGCCTTGGGGCGCTTGCGGATCTTCAGGCCGAAGGCCACGTTGTCGCGCACGGTCATGTGCTTGAACGCGGCGTAGTGCTGGAAGACGAAGCCGATGTCGCGCCTCTGCGGCGGCACATTGGTCACGTCGTTGCCCGCGATGGTGACGATGCCGGAGTCCAGCGACTCCAGTCCGGCGATGGAGCGCAGCAGCGTCGACTTGCCGGAACCGGACGGACCGAGCAGCGCGGTCAGCTCGCCGGACGGGATATCGATGGTGACATCGTCGAGCGCGGCGAAGGTGCCGTAGTTCTTTCGTGCGTTGGTCACGGTAATCATTTGGCGCCCCGCTTGCGTTCGAGGAGGGTCATGAGCAGAAGAACGACGAGGGCCATGCCCATCAGCAGCGTCGCGGCACAGTAGGCGCCGTAGCTGTTGTGGTCGTTGATGTAGCGGCCGTGCACCAGCAGCGTCAGCGTGAGCGACTGGCCGGGCAGCGCGGAGGACACCATGATCACCGCGCCGAACTCGCCGAGCGCACGCGCGACGGTGAGCACCACGCCGTAGGTCAGGCCCCAGCGGATCGCGGGCAGGGTGATCCGCCAGAACGTCTGCCAGCGCGACGCGCCGAGGGTGGCCGCGGCCTGCTCCTGGTCGTCGCCGATCTCGTGCAGCACCGGCTCCACCTCGCGCACCACGAACGGCAGCGTCACGAAGATGGTGGCGATCACCATGCCGGGCAGGTTGAAGATCACCTTCAGGCCCGTGTCCTCCAGACCGCCGAGCCAGCCGCCCGCGCCCCAGAACAGGATCAGCGCGACACCGACGACCACCGGCGAGACCGCGAACGGCAGGTCGACGATGCCCTGCACCAGATTGCGACCGGGGAAGCGGCCGCGCACCAGCGCGATGGCGGTGACCACACCGAAGACCACGTTCACCGGCACCACGATCACCACGATGAGCAGCGACAGCTGGAAGGCCGAGATGGCCGCGGGCGTGGTGATCGACTCGATGAACGCGCCGATGCCGTTCTCGAAGGTGCGCCACAGAATGATGATCAGCGGAAGCAGCAGCAGGACGAACAGGTAGCCCAGCGCCACCGTCCGCAGCGAAATGCGGGTCAGGGCGGACGGTTTCATCGGGTCGCCTGCTCCTTACGCGCGCTGCGGTCCGCGAGCAGACGCAGCACGAGCAACGTCACGAACGAGATCGCCAGCAGCGCCACCGACACGGCCGCGGCGTTCACCGGCCGGTCGATCTCGATCTGCTTCTGGATGTATTGCGAGGCCATCTCGGTCTTGCGCGGGATGGCGCCGCCGATCAGCACCACCGAGCCGTATTCGCCGATGGCGCGGGCGAAGGCCAGGCCGCCGCCACTGATGATCGCGGGCGCGAGCGTCGGCAGCACGATCCGGCGGAAGGTGGTCCAGTTGTCGGCGCCCAGCGAGAGCGCGGCCTGCTCGACCTCGCGGTCGGCCTCCATGAGCACCGGCTGCACCGAGCGCACCACGAACGGCAGCGTGACGAACGCCAGCGCCACCACCAGGCCGGGCTGGGTCGCGTTCAGGTGGATATCGATCGGGCTCTGCGGGCCGTACAGCGACAACAGCACGATGCTGGCGACGATGGTGGGTAGCGCGAACGGCAGGTCGATCAGCGCGTTGACGATCCCCTTGCCGGGGAAGTCGTCGCGCACCAGCACCCAGGCGATGAGGGTGCCCATCACCACGTTGATCAGCGCGACGATCACCGACACGAAGACCGTGATGCGCAGCGAGTCGAGCGCGGCGGGCGCGGTGATCGCCTCCCAGAAGCCGGACCACCCCTCTTCGAAGGAGGTCACGGTCAGCGCGGCCAGCGGCAGCAGCACGATGATGCTGAGCCACAGCACCGTGGTCGCGATGCCGAGCGGGCCGACCGAGCCGCTCACCCGCAGCCACGACCAGCGCGAGCGCGCCGGGCGTGCTGTTTTCTTGGTTACGCCGAGACCGGGGGCGGCCCCGGTCTCGGCGGTACTGCTGTCAGTCACAATCGTCCAGTATCCCGTGTGCTGTGGGTCACCCAGCTACTTGGTGGCTTTGTCGTAGATGACCGCGACGCTGCCGGTGTTGGGGGCGAACAGTTCCTTGTCCACGGTCTTCCAGCCGCCGAGGTCGTCGATCGTCCACAGCTTCTGCGGGGTCGGGAAGTCCTTGGCGAAGTCACTGGCGACCTTCGGGTCGACCGGACGGAAACCGGCCTCGGCCCAGGCCTTCTGACCGGCCGGGGTGAACAGGAAGTCGCGGAAGGCGACGGCCTTCTCCGGGTTCTTGCTGTTCTTCAGCACCGCGACCGGGTTCTCGATCTTGAACGTGGTCGGCGGGATGACGTGCTCGATCGGGTCGCCCTTGCGCTCGGAGAAGATGGCCTCGTTCTCGTAGCTCAGCAGCACGTCACCGGTGCCCTGCAGGAAGGTCTCGGTGGCTTCCCGGCCCGACTTGGGCTGCACCTTGATGTGCTCGGGGGAGACCAGCTGGCTCAGATAGTCCAAGCCGGCCTGCGGGTTCTTGCCGCCGTCGGACTTCGCCGCGTACGGGGCGAGCAGGTTCCACTTGGCCGAACCGGAGCTGAACGGGTTGGGCGTGACCACCTCGACGCCCGGCTTCAGCAGGTCGTCCCAGTCCTTGATGCCCTTGGGGTTGCCCTTGCGCACCACGATCGCGACCACGGAGCCGAACGGAATTCCCTTGTTGGCGTCGGCATTCCAGTTGGCGTCGACCAGGCCCGCGTCGACGAGGCGGGTGATGTCGGGCTCCACCGAGAAGTTCACGACGTCGGCCTCGGCGCCGTCCTTGACCTTGCGGGACTGGTCGCCGGAGGCGCCGTAGGACGGCTGGATCTGGACGCCCTTGCCCGCGTCGGTCTTGTTGAACTCGGGGACGACCTTGTCGAATCCGGGCTTGGGGACGGCGTAGGCGTACAGGTTCAGGGTGCCGCCGCTGCCGTCGGCCCCACCTCCGCCCGCGGTATCGCTGGCTCCGCCACCGCAGGCGGTGAGCACGACCGCCGCGACCGCGGTCAGCGCGGCGGCGGCATAGCGTCGGCGCGGGGCGAGCCAAGTGTTGCGAGACATCGGAGTGGACCTTTCCTGCGGACCGCCACACGAATCGAAAGAGACCGTGGCAGCGTGATATTCGTGTCGATCGAGTAGACCTGCCGCTGAATGACGCGGCAGTGGCGCGACTATCGGCCGGAAGCGGCCGACGCGGGGGTCGGGGACGTCTGCGAAAAAGTGCACGCCAGTCTACGGGCAGGGACGCGCAGACGTGCCCCGTCAACGATCAACGACAGAGAATGTCCGCGACCGCGAGGTTGCCGACAGCGATCAACGCCAATTCATGGCGGACCTGCGGGACGGCACTCGAAGACACGGGCAGACTGTAGCAGAGCACAGCTCACGAGTTCGAATCGAAGAGTTCCTGAACAAGGGGGGGTTTCATCCCATGACGATCAGTCCGGATCGGGTCCGCACGCGTTTGCCCGGCATCAGCACCCGCGCGTGGGAACACCCCGCCGATCGCACCGCGCTGGTGGCGCTGCGCTCGCTGGCGGGATTCGACACCGTTCTGCGGACCCTGTCCGGGTTGCTCCAGGAACGCCAGCACCGGCTGCTCTACCTGGCCACCGCGGTGCGGGTGGACGAGCGGCAGTTCCGCACGCTGCACGACCTGCGCGCGGACTGCGTGGACATTCTGGACGCGTCTGCCACGCCGGAGATGTTCGTGCTGCAGAGCCCGCACGTGAACGCCTTCACCATCGGCATGGACCGGCCGTTCATCGTGTTGACCACCGCGCTGATCGACCTCATGGACACCGAGGAGCTGCGCTTCGTGGTCGGCCACGAACTCGGCCACGCGCTGTCCGGGCACGCGGTGTATCGCACGATGCTCATGCACCTGCTGCGCCTCACGGCGAGCGTCGGCTGGATGCCGGTCGGTGGCTGGGCCCTGCGCGCCATCGTGGCCGCGCTCATGGAGTGGAGCCGCAAGTCGGAGCTGTCCGGCGACCGGGCGGGACTGCTCTGCGGCCAGGACGTGGAGGCATCGGTACGGGTGCACATGAAGACCGCGGGCGGCGCGTGCGTGCACGAGATGAACCACGGCGCGTTCCTGGCCCAGGCGGACGACTACGAGCGCGCGGGCGACCTGCGCGACGGCGTTCTCAAGCTGCTGAACCTGGAGTTGCAGTCGCATCCGTTCTCGGTGCTGCGCGCCGCCGAACTGCGTCGCTGGATCCAGAGCGGCGAGTACAACCGCGTGCTCGCGGGCGACTATCCGCACCGCGCGCACGACAAGAGCACCAGCATCAGCGCCGAGATCAAGGAGGCGGCGCGCACCTACCGGCAGAACTTCGACCAGTCCGAGGATCCGCTGGTCCGCACGGTACGCAACCTCGGCCGCGACGTCGGCGCGGCGGTCGGCACCGTCGGCCACGAGGTCGGCGAAACCCTCTCCACTCTCGGCAAGCGCCTCACCGACTGGCGCACCGGCGATCGCCAGGACTGACCGCGTCACGGCGATCCCGTCGGCTTCGCAAATGTTTCGCACGCCTCGCAGACCTCGGACGGCCTGCGAGGCGTCGAGAGCCGCGGCGAAGGCGGTTCAGCGGGTGAAGAACCAGGCGATGACGACGAGCACGAGCAGGGCGAGCAGGGCCAGCTGGACCCGGGAGCGCGGCATCAACGCGCTCCGCTCTGCACGGGGCGGCGGTCGGTCGCTCGCTCGTCGACCAGAACCGCAGACGGCTCGGCGAGGATCGCGGCGTCGGCGACGGTGAGTTCGGGGGCTCGGTTGCGGCCGAGCAGTTGCAGTGCGGCGCGCAGCGCGCGGTCGAGCAGGTACGCGATGGCGAAGCTCACCGGGACCATGCCGACAAGGACCACGAGGAACTGCGGGATGAACGGCAATCCCGCGACCCACAGCTCGAAACCGTCCCACCATCCTGCAACGCGATGCACGGATACCAGCCTACTGGCCCAACCTGAGCAACCGAGCGGCGCATTCGGTGGACGGCGGGCGTGGGCGGCACACATCATGGGGTATGGCGTCAACGGATGATCTGACAGTTCGCGAGCCCGACGACCTGCCCGTGCTCAGCGCGCTCACCCAGTCCAGGCATCGCGGCGCCCATCCGCCCATCGACGACTACGCCTTCCTGTCCGACTGCGAGACCAACTGCCTGGTCGCGAGCAACGGCGCGGTCGAGTGGATGTGCGTGCCGCGCCCCGACTCCCCCAGCGTCTTCGGCTCGATGCTGGACCGCAGCGCCGGACACTTCCGCATCGGCCCGTACGGCGTCAACGTGCCCGCCGCGCGCCGCTACCTGCCCGGCGGCATGATCCTGGAGACCACCTGGCAGACCGACACCGGCTGGCTCATCGTGCGCGACGCGCTGGTGCTCGGGCCGTGGCACAACAACGTCCAGCGCAGCAAGACCCATCGGCGCACCCCGATGGACTGGGACGCCGAGCACATGCTGCTGCGCACCGTGAAGTGCGTCAACGGCACGGTCGAGCTGGAGATGAGCTGCGAACCGGCCTTCGACTACCACCGCTCCACCGCGCGCTGGGAGTACACCGGCAAGGTCTACGAGGAGGCCACCGCGGTGTGCAGCACCGATCCCAGCGCGGGCCCGACCCTGGTGCTCACCACCGATCTGCGCCTGGGGCTGGAGGGGCGCGAGGCCCGGGCGCGTACCAGGATGCGCGAGGGCGACCAGATCTACGTCGCGCTCACCTGGTCGGATCTGCCCGCCCCCAAGACATTCGAGGACGCCGCGGAGAAGATGTGGATGACCACCGAGTGCTGGCGCCAGTGGATCACCCTCGGCAAATTCCCGGATCACCCGTGGCGCAACTACTTACAGCGCAGCGCGTTGACACTCAAGGGCCTGACTTACGCGCCGACCGGCGCGCTGATGGCAGCGGCCACCACCTCGCTGCCGGAAACCCCCGGCGGCGAACGTAATTGGGATTACCGATTCAGCTGGGTGCGCGACTCCAGCTTCGCGCTGTGGGGCCTCTACACGCTCGGTCTCGACCGCGAGGCCGACGACTTCTTCTGCTTCCTCAACGACGCGACGACCGGTGAGAACGGTGAACCCGTTCCGCTGCAAGTGCTCTACGGCATCGGCGGGGAACGCGATCTCGTCGAGAGCGAGCTGGAACACCTGAAGGGCTACGACGGCGCGCAGCCCGTGCGCATCGGCAACGGCGCCTACAACCAGAACCAGCACGACATCTGGGGCACCATGCTCGACGCGGTGTACCTGCACGTGAAGTCGCGCCAGCAGGTGCCCGAGACGCTGTGGCCGCTGCTGGAGCGGCAGGTGAACGCCGCCATCAGGCACTGGCGCGAGCCCGACCGCGGCATCTGGGAGGTGCGCGGCGAACCGCAGCACTTCACCTCCTCGAAGGTGATGTGCTGGGTGGCACTGGACCGCGGCGCCAAACTGGCCGAACTGCACGGCCAGTTCCAGCGCGCCACCGAGTGGTACACGATCGCCGAGGAGATCAGGGACGACGTGCTCGCCAACGGCGTGACCGGCGAGGGTGTCTTCACCCAGGTCTACGGCGGCGACACCCTGGACGCCTCGCTACTGCTCGTGGTGCTGACCCGCTTCCTGCCGCCGGACGACCATCGGGTGCGCGCCACCGTACTCAGCATCGCCGACCACCTCACCGAGAACGGCCTGGTCCTCCGCTACCGCACCGAGACCACCGACGACGGCCTCACCGGCGAAGAGGGCACCTTCACCATCTGCTCGTTCTGGCTGGTCTCGGCGCTCGTCGAGATCGGCGAGCTACAGCGGGCCAGGCACCTGTGCGAACGTCTGCTCGGCTTCGCCAGCCCGCTGCGGCTCTACGCCGAGGAGATCGATCCGCGCAGCGGACGGCACCTCGGCAACTACCCGCAGGCATTCACCCACCTGGCGCTCATCAATGCGGTCACCCACGTGATCAGGGCCGAGGCCAAGCGCGGAGCCGGACAGTTCCAGCCCGCGCACTCCCCGCCGATCAGCCCGGCCTGAGGCGGGCCTCCGCTACGGCTCGCCGTCCCGGTGGTTACGCGGCAAGGGTGGCGGCGCGATCGCGGACGGCCTTCAACTTGCCCATGGTGGCGTCGAGTTCGGCGATGCGGTCCTCGCGGCGGTCGCCGTACTTGCCGTAGGCGTCCTCCGCGACGCGCAGCGCGTCGTCGGCCGTGCGCAGCGCGTCGGTGGCGATGTCGGTGAAGTGATCGCGCAGCGTCCGCTGCATGGCGCGCAACCGGTTTCGCGATTCCTTGCTCACCTGGAAGATCACGTCGTCCATCAGCCTGGCCACCGCGACCTTGGCCTCGCCGCGGCGGCGCAGCTGGCGATTCTTGCGGTCGTCCCAGATCGCGTTGACGCCGAGCAGCACGCCCGCGCCCGCCGAATACCAGTTCACCAGCGACATGCCGAGCAGGCTCGTAGCGAGACCGACCATCAGGATACCGCCGTAGGAACCCCGGAGACCGGACAGAACCTGTTGGGTCACACTGGCTTTCGCGCTCTCCAGCGACTCGAGCGGGGCCACCGCCTCCAGCACCTCGCCCGGGTTGGACAGGCGGAGGTCCGGTAGCGGCGGGGTGCGGTTGTCGGCGGGGAACTTCGCGGCCACCTGCTCGCACAGCTCCACCGACCGGTAGTGCGCCATGACGAAGTTCTCCTCGACGGCCTCGCAGATGCGTGCGTCCAGGTCGGTGCCGAAATCCTTCCAGCCGCGGGCCGGATCGGTCTGGACGATCTCGGCCTCGGCGTCGCGCACCAGGCTGCGCAGCCGGTGGCGCAGGTCGTGCTCGATGTCGGCCATCAGCTCGGCGGCGCCGTCGGCGAGGGTGACCTGCCAGTTGGCGGTGCGCTGGCGCAGCTGATCGGCCTCGTCGCGGGCCGCGATCAGCTGCTGGGTGATCTGGGCGCGGCGGCGCGGATCGCGCAACGCCTCGGCCTCGGTGTACAGGGTGACGGCGAGATGGTCGGCCACCAGCCGGATGTCGCGCAACGCGGCGTCGCGGGCCACCGCGTCGGCGCGCGCCACCACGTAGTCGCGGAGGTGATCGATCAGCTGCGGCACCCCGGACTCGATATCGCGCTGGTAGTTGCCCGCCTGGCGGTGCAGCAGCGCCGAGACCGGCGCCACCGCGAAACCGAGACCGGCCGCGTCCAGCAGATCGCGGTTGCGCTGCTGCACGTGCGACCAGTGCGGGTGCACATCGATCTTGTTGAGCACGCAGACGACCGTCGGGCAGATCTGCTGCACCCGCTGCAGGTACTCCAACTGCACCGGGGTCAGCTCGGCCGCGGCCTCGGCGACGTAGAGCACCGCGTCGGCGGCGGCGATCATCGACCAGCGGGTGTGCTCGTCGCCCGCACCCGGCGCGTCCATCAAGACGATGCCGTCGGCGAGCAGCGCGCTCGGCTCGGTGAACTCGGCGCGGATCACGCCGTGCGCGGCGAGCGCGGGACCCGGATTCAGCGGATCCACCGGCTGGCGTTCGGTGCGGCCCGGTCTGGTCGACTTCACCAGCGTGGCGCTCGACTCTGGGCCGTACTCCACGATCACCGGTGCGCTCAGCGCGGCGTCGGTGGCGCTCACCTGCGCCCCGACCAGGCTGTTGACCAGCGTGCTCATGCCGCTCTTCGGATCGCCGACGACGACGAGACGGACCCTGGGGTCACCGATCCTGGCGCGCACCATGCCGAGTCGACCACCGAGGTCGTCGCGGCCCGCGGATCTGGCCATCTCCCGCAGTTCGTCGAGTACCCGGATGAGCGGCGCCATCGCGTCCGGATGTTTCACCGTCGCGGACTCCAGCCCGGCTGCGGCAGACAAGCCTCCTCCTCACTCCTCGTATTGCGCTCGACCGATGGACGTGCGCGCCCCCGGACCGGTGATCCGGGTCAGACCAGCGTGATATCCGGCCCCGCGACCAGGTGGTGTGTCTCGGTCATGGTGGTCCCCGGCAGCAGGCTCGCACTGAGCCCGCCGTGCTCCAGCGGCATCTGCGCGACCACCTGGTGGTAGCTCGCGTGGTCGAGTTCGTCGCTGATCGGGCGCGCCTTCGGCGGCTCGACCACAACCGGCGGCTTGGCCGGCGCGACCTGGGTCGGCACCACCGGCACACCGGTCGGGACCGGCGCGGTCGGCAGGTCGATGTCGACCGAAGGCACAGTAGGCGTTTGCGTCGGGATGTCGTACGTCGGGGGCTGCGAAGGCACCGAGACCGTGGGGATGTCGGGGGTGGTCTGGCCGCCGGTCGGGTAGGTGCCGCCGGTGTTGCCGCCCGTCGCTCCGGTGCTGCCACCGGTGTGGCCGCCCGTCGTGCCCGTGCTACCGCCCGTGGTTCCGGTGCCCGGGATGGTGATGTCGTCGTCCGGGGTGGACGGCTGCGGCGTGACGGTCACGCCGGGCGTCTTGGTGGTCACGTCCGTGCCGCCGCCGGGTGTGGGCACGATGGTCACGCCCGGCGTCTTGATGACGCTCGGTTCCAGGGTCGGCACGGTGCCGGTGTCCGGCTTGGTCGGTACCGGCACGCTCGGGGTCGGCACCGTCTTGGTGATCGTGGTCGGCACGGAGGGCGCCGTGGTCCCCGGGTAGATGTCGGTCGGCTTCGGGGTGTCGGTCACCGGCGACGGGATGGTGGTCGGCTTCACCGGCGGGTCGAACAGCGCGGGCGCCACGGCCGCGGGCGCGGTCAGCGGGGACGGGCCCGCGGGCGTGCCGAGCACGTT